>NZ_AZEY01000018.1 GCF_001434255.1 Lentilactobacillus diolivorans DSM 14421 | reverse complement strand
TAACGCGTTGTGCTAGTTATGAAACATTCAAGCATAGCGGCCAAGTTTCAAGCCGCTTTTTCCGGCGGCGAGTTGTTCGTGAACTCGAATCGTATGCCAGAGTAAAAGCGCTTCTAACCGATTTTTTAGGCCGGACATGGTCCGAATTCCCGGGTGTTCAAAATGACCGACCAGATCCAAATTATTGAAACTGGTTTCAATGTGCCGCCGTTGATTTTTGAGGAAGGCAATGTCAACGGTTGAATCGGCAGCCATGTTCTTCCGCAAAGGCGTCCAGAGATGAATCCCAAAGGTGGTTACTAAATGATCCTTGAGGGGCTGACTTAAATAGCCACCATCTGCTAAGACTTGCCGAGTAGGCCGAGTTAATAGGAGTTCTTCAGCGACTTTTCGATCATCCATTGAAGCCGGGGTCAACTCCCAAGCCAAAAAATAGCCTTGATTGGCCATAACGGCATGTAGTTTAAACCCGTAATAATACGTCTGTTTCGTCACGTTATAACCCTTATTAGCGACCTCACTTAAAACTTTAGCCCGATTACTCCGGCGGGCTGAGGCCAAAGTAATTGGCGCGCTGTCAACGATTTCATAAGTCATGGGTGGCACCCACTGATCCAATAAAGACCCGCGAATAAATTGGATGATCTGATTCAGATCCCGGCATCGTCGATTATATCGGGATCGTTCCGGAACGGTGATTCCCCAGCTAACCAATTTTTGGTGATAATGGTTTTCGGAACCGTCACGCTCTTCAATCCGCATTAACATACAAGCCAAAATAACGACATCATCGGCTTTTAACTGCTGGTGATTCCGACGAAAGCGAATTGCCGGATCAATGGTTTGATAAATCGGTTCAATAATTTCGATAAAATGTTGAAATTTAGCTTGAATTGCATCAGTTTTTACGATAACTTTGAGGAGGCCTCGCATAGCAGTTCCTTCTTTCTGGTTTTGTCACCTAAGAAGTTACCGCAAATGCGGGGCTTTGTGGTATTTAAAGTTCTATAAAAGATTTAATTGTTAAGAATATGGCACAACTAGCACAACGCGTT
>NZ_AZEY01000108.1:59858-146866 GCF_001434255.1 Lentilactobacillus diolivorans DSM 14421 | reverse complement strand
CGGCTTGAAACTTGGCCGCTATGCTTGAATGTTTCATAACTAGCACAACGCGTTAATTAACGAATACGTAAAAGAAATCAAAGCAAGGCCTTCTTTTTGTATCTTCATTACATCACGACACATAATTCCTATCTAGCTAAAGCAACCCACCCACATAATAAGAGCTTTTGATTCAGATAAAAGTCAGACCTTATTTGCCAAAGTCAAAAAAGTTCATCGACTAAAGGTTCCCTTATTTGTGAGTACTCAACATAGAAAAAGTGGTGGGGCTGGGGCAAAAGTAATTTTGTCCCAGCCCCTATTTGTGTAATCACGATTATTACCGAGTCGAAACGTGAGATAAAAGGCAACTTCCTGCCGTACAACCGAATTATCCCAATATTCAAGCCCGGAATATTCGGATAATCCAGTTGTACTCTGGAAGTTAACCGCCTTTTGTCTCACTCTGACCACAAAGTTTAGACTGTTTTGCACGGATACTTGAACATCATATCTAAAAATCGAGCAAGATTATTTTACTCTTTGCCACAATAAAGTTGGTATTAAATTATCATTGTGGTGTTTAATATATCCCTTAACTTGTCGCACTGACTTCAAAGCAATCGGTTTCTTATTGCCAGTAAGTTGATTAGCCTCTTCGCCGGCTTTAGTTAAGTCATTACGATAAGCTTTTAGATCAGCTGCCTGATAATTCGTTGTAAAAGGATACTTAGTGTTGATACTCCCAACAACCTTTCGTTCTTGATAGATAATTGGTTGCAATTGCTTATCAAGACTGTATTTGTTGTAGATAAAGTGGTCATCAATCCAACCACGATATTGACCAGACCTTGAAGTAACTTTATATTGCATGCCATTTTTATAATGCCAAACTCGGTAAATTTTAAAATTCACGTGATTTTTAATTATTTTGTGAATGGTTTTGATACTTGTTAAATCACGTTTGTTTTGTCCAAATGGTTGGCTCCACAAACCACCATCCGCTTCATCCATTCCATCCAAGCGAAATACATATCCTTCTTTGGCTAATTGTGAACTGCGAATCATGTCATTATGATCTGTTTGAACATTATGGCTGTCTCGCCTTGCGTAAACCGTTGGTGCTGCTAATGTCACTAGTGATAAAACTGCTATTCCAGCTAATACAATATTCTTTAGTTTCATTTAGACCACCCTCTAATCTAATCAGTACCAACCATATGCTTCCCAATGTGCTTTAGCAGCCGTCCAAGAACCGTACCGATTACTTACATATTTATCAGCTGTACGCTCTTGATTCTCCACACTATAATCACCATTTAAATACGATGAGGTTAATTGGAAGCGACCAATGTATTGACCATTTCTAGCTGAATAACTGAAACCAGATTCGTGCTTAGCAATCCAAATCTTAGCGTCTCGATTAGCCTTACTATAACTTTCATAGAATTCTTCCCATTGTGCTTCTGATAATCCTGATTTGGCAGAAGTGGCATCTTCTGCATCCAAAGAATTAGCACTTGCAATTTGGTTCTGTGGTAGATAAATTGGCGTCCCATCAGGTAGTGGCTGATTAGGATCAACGTTACCATTAAGTGATTCCAAAGTACTCAAATCAACATTGTTATTGTTAGCAACTTGCTGCAACGTATTGTTATCCTCGTTAGCAACTGGGACAATCCCCTGTTGATCTATTTGCGGATCTGTACCTGTAGTATCGTTAGAATCATTAGTCGTTGTAACAACGGTCGGCGTTACATTGGCCTTAACTGTTGGATTATCAAGCGTAACCATCCCTAGTCCACTTAAAACTAAGCTAGACAACAAAACAATTCCTGTTTTTGATAGTTTCATATCGATAATTTTCTTACAAACTTTATTTTTGATTCATCTCCACTGTAGTTCTTGGCTCTCAAAATACAAACAATGTTCCGTCAGGATGACCATCTTAATAATTTGTTAACCTTATGAAGGATTTAACCTTTTACAATGAGCCAAAAACCACTTAGCATACATTTCAATATGATGCCCCTTTGATAAAAGCTTTGTTAATTTAGCTGGTATCTCTTTATTAAACGATACTCGTCACCATTGCTTTTCTCGGCCTTACGTAAATCAATGTCATTTTGTAAATTTAAAAAGTACCGATCAGATACACCAAATATTCTGCCCAGTCTAACTGATGTATCTACTGTTATCTTACATCGACTATGCAAAATATCTTGGACTCTTAATGTCGAAACTTTAATCTGCTTTGCAAGCGCATAGGCTGAAAGATTCAATGGTTTCATAAATTCTTTCTCTAAAATTTCACTAATTTTGGGTGTTGGAATTTCATTCATATCAATTTCTCCTATCTTCAATGGTAATCAACAATTTCTACATGCGTGAAATCGTTTGAGCTTTCAACCTAAAAGCAGATTCGATATTGATCATTAATCTTGATGCTAAACTGTCCTTTTTGTTCACCACTCAATCGTTCTAAATGATTTACTGGTGGAATCCTTAAATCATTTATATTTGTGGCGTTGTCAATCATCAGCATTTTCTGTAAAGCTACCAGACGACTCAAAAGAAAACCTGCAGTACTAATTCTTCTAACCTTCCGAGGTTATCGCTTCTTCTCACATGCTAGTCAAAACGTGGTATATTATTTTTATGAGAAAAAAAGAAACCATTATTTTAATAATTTCAAGCATTGTTCTTGGATTGATCGTTGGGCTGAGCTCACTATTTTTAGGATTATTACTAAATTTTGTTGAGCATCTTTTTCTACACTTTGAAGAAACCGCCCGTTATCCGATGGGCATTGATGTTGCCCCCGGTACCCGGTTATGGGCCGTTTTCGCTGGTGGGATTATTTCAGCCATTATTTGGTGGATTTTAAGAACCAAAGTGAAACCTCCCGTTACCATTAAAACCGGCTTGAGTGGTCAAAACATGCCGGCAATCCAAACAGCGATTCACGTCATCACCCAAATCTTTTACGTGGGAACCGGTGGCTCGGTTGGTCGCGAGTTGGCGCCACGAGAGGCTGGGGCAATGATCGCCCAAAAATGGAACGATCTATTGCTTAAATATCACCTGGCCGTTTTATCTAAAGATGATGTTAAACTTTTAATGGCCGCTGCTGCTGGTGCTGGATTTGCCGGCGTTTATAACGCACCAATTACCGGGATGTTCTTTTGTATCGAAATCCTGCTAAAAAAGATCAGTTTTCGAACAGTTGGTGTCAGCCTCAGCATGTCAATCATCGCCATGTTGGTGAGTTCAAGTGTCAGGGGCGTTGAACCCTATTATTTAGTTGGTCACACAAACTTTGACGCAACTTTTCTACCTTTTGTCATCGTCATCGCAGCTCTATGTGGGATTGCCGGTGGCCTATTCAGAAAAGCATTCACGTGGGCAGAAAAGCATCAGACCAAAAGTAATCATATTTTATGGCAGCTGCCATTGATGGCGCTGATAACCGGTGTCACACTCACGCAATTTCCACAAATTATGGGAAATGGTCGACCACTCGCTCAAATGGCAATCAGCACAACGAGTAACCACTTCATTTTATTATTACTTTTAAGTGGTTTGATCAAAGGACTGGTAACGGTCTTGACAATCCGCTCAGGGGCTGCTGGCGGTACTTTAACACCTTCAATTGCGATCGGCGCAGTCATTGGAACAATTGCCGGGATGATTGTCGCTCCAATAACCACTATCCCGGTCTGGCAATTTTCAGTACTAGGAGGCTGTAGTTTACTAGCTGCCTCGCAACAAGCACCATTAATGGCTTTATTTATGATCATTGAAGTCAGTCATTTAAATTATTCTGCTTTAATTCCGCTGGGGTTGGGGGTCATTATCTCAACCGGAGTTGCCAAAATCGTTTTAAAAACAACCATCAAGTCGAATCCCCTCTAAAAAATTCAAGATCAAATCGCAAATGGATTGTACAATTCCATTCAACCTGCTAGTTCATCTTGTAATGAGGATTTATTAAATAAATGGGGCTGGGACGAAAGTAATTTTGTCCCAGTCCCGTTTTGTGTAATCACGATTATTACCAAGTGAAAACGTGCGCCAAAAGGCAACTTCCTGCCGCCTAACCGAATTATCCAAACATTCAAGCCCGGAATATTCGGATAATCCGATTATGCTCTGGAAGTTAACCGCCTTTCGTCCCACTCTCATTCATTTTTGCACATTTAGTCAATTGTTCTTTTGATTTTCGACAGTTCGATTCTAATTGTTCCCAATTACTCGGCAATATTGACAATACCAACTTTGCTGCGAGGACCATGATGCTCGTCGTTCACAATCCGTTTCGTTTTTAACAGACGCAGACCATTCAAAATAACGAGCAATGTACTTCCTTCATGCATAAAAACGCCTAAGCCAATCGTCATCAGTCCAAAAAAGTTTAGACCAATCAGGCTAATAACCACTAATATTGCAAAAATAATATTCTGCCAAACAATTCGGTTTAACCGTTTCGCCATTTGATATGACTCTGTAAATTTTGACAACTCATTTTCCATCAAAACAACATCGGCAACATCAATAGCCACGTCAGTGCCACCACCCATTGCGACACCAACATCGGCCGTAACCAAAGCCGGCGCGTCATTCACACCATCCCCAACCATTCCGGTCATTTTCCCGGCGGCTTTCTGCTGGCGAATCACGTCAACTTTTTCTTCAGGCAGCACATTCGTGATCACTTCGTCGATTCCTAATTCATTGCCAATCGCTTCACCAGTTTGTCTGGAATCTCCGGTGATCATCACGGTATGAATTCGCTGGTCCTTTAAAAATTGAATCGTCGCCTTCGCGTTTTTACTGGGCGTGTCCATTAACGCAATCAAACCAATAACAACATTGTTTTTAGCAAGATAGACAACCGTTCTGCCTTGATTAGCCAGCGCTAACTGTTTTATTTTGATTGCTTCAGGAACCTGCTTAAACAAAGTTGGCTTTTTAATTGAATAGTCATCTTCCAAATAGGTTGCTGTTGCGCCCTTACCAACCTCGTTGTTAACTGAAAGCTGCCACTTCTCGGTCGGTCTTAAATAATTGGTAATCGCCATGGCTAAGGGATGATTGATCTGGCTTTCAATGGCATAGATAACATTAATGACATCGTCTTTTTGACTTTCATCTACCAAATAAAAATGAGTAACTTGTGGGGTCCCATTGGTTAAAGTCCCTGTTTTATCGAACGCCACCGTCTCTAATTCAGCAAGATTAGCCAGGTACGAACCACCCTTAAACAGGACACCCCTTCTGGCTAAATTGGAAATAGCGGATAGTGTGGCAGGAATTGCCGCGGCAGCAAAAGCACAGGGAGAAGCCGAAATAAGGAACACAATACTTCGATAAAGACTAACACTCATCCCCCAGTCTGCAATAAGATATCCAAATAAGAAGAACAGTGGTACTAAACTTAAAACGGCAATGACATATTTCGGTTCTAACCGTTTGATCTTTGTTGCCGTTTTACTCAAATCATTTTGCGACTGTTCGACCAACTGCAGGATTCTAGCCAATACCGTGTCATCTTTTGTTTTAGTTGCTTCCATAACAAACGGGCGACTGCCATTGACTGTTCCAGCAAATACCGGATCTCCCGGCCCCTTTTCCCGCGGCATACTCTCACCATTGATCGTGGCTTCATTAATATCACTTTGACCATCAACAATTTCACCGTCAATGGGAATTTGGTCACCATTTTGAACTTGTAAATGATCACCAAGTTTAACCTCATCAATGACAATCTCACGAATATTGCCAAAAGCATCAATCCGTTTGGCTTTAACTGGTGTCATTTCCAACAGCGTCTTAATCTCTCGCTTGCTTTTCCCTTCAGCATACCCCTCTAGAAAATGGGCGCCAGCGAAAATCAAAATAAGTAATGCCGCTTCCTCATAGTTGCCAATAATAATCGCACCAAGTGCACCTAACGACATCAACAAATGAATGTTTGGCATAAACCGACGAGCCTTCCTGGTATCAACAATGGTTTTTTCAAAGCCTTCCCAGATAATATGGTAGCCCGAAAAAAGCGTTGCTGCCAAATACAGAAGATTAACCGCCAGTGTTCCACCCTTTGCAAAATTAATTGCCAACCCAATTAAATAAAGAATTAATCCTAATCCATACAGCTTAGTTGCCACTCTTTTGATTCTCATGCCAGCTCCTCCTCGTATTTGGCTAATCAAGTTGATTGCATTTTATATGCTTACCTTTTCATATGAGTATCCATTCATATGAGTATGATATCATACGAGACCAATCTTAACAAGTAACTATCCGTCGGCTTGACATTTTTTCCAATAATCCATACAGTTAAAAAAACAGCAGTATCTATGGGGGGCAACAATTTGACCGAGCAAGATCATAAACAAACCTACGCAAAAATGAAAAATAACGGTATTCCATTAGCTGACAAAGTCGACACAGTGACCAACGTCTTTAAAATAATTGCCGATCCAACCCGTGCCCGAATTCTGCTGGCGCTAGCCGAAACATCATTAAGCGTTAACGAAATCGTTGCTATTCTCGGAATGAGCCAATCAAGTATTTCTCACCAACTCCGAGTTTTAAAAGATAATCGACTCGTCAGTGGCACCCGTATTGGTAAACAGATTCATTATCAACTGACAGATCGCCATATTGTTCAAATATTCAATCAAATGATTGACCATATTGACGAAGAATAGACGACAAAAAATGCTTTAACCGCTTTGCAAACAGCAATCAGGTTAAAGCATTTTTTATGAGTTGAATTAATGACCAATTTCTATTTGATCACTTTATCAAATTACATTTTACTAGAAATCATCAGTTAAAATCAGCTAATCGGGTTTAGGCTGCTACCTGCTGTGCATCATGGTCGCCAGCAATTTTAGTCTTATTTAACATCAATGACGACGTCACAACCGAAACTGATGAGAAAGCCATTGCCAATCCAGCTAATTCAGGACTTAATTGTAAGCCAATGCCAACTAAGATTCCCGCTGAAATTGGAATCCCAATCAAATTGTAAATAAATGCCCAAAAGAGATTCAGCTTAATTCGGTTAAATGTCTTTTTAGAAATATCAAGTGCCCGAACGACACCTAAAAGATCATTTTGAATTAAGATAATTTCTCCGGATTCAATCGCAATGTCAGTCCCGGAACCCATGGCAATCCCAACATCGGCGACTGTTAAGGCTGGTGCGTCATTGATACCATCACCTACAAAGGCAACTTTACCAGACTGCTGCAAGGCTTTGACATGGTCAGCTTTTTCATTCGGTAAAACGCCAGCAATTACTTGATCAATGCCAACCTGCTTGCCAATTGCCTGAGCGACCCGTTGATTATCACCAGTCAACATCACCGTTTTAAGCCCACGTGATCGTAACTCGGCGATTGCTTTGGCAGCGGTCTTCTTAGGCGTATCTTGGATGGCAACCAAGCCAATGATTTTTCCTGACAAACCGACCAGCACAACGGTTTTAGCATCATTTTGCAACTGCGCCATTTTTGTTTTCATCTGATTCGATATTTGATAGTCTTCAAGTAATTTGTCACTACCAATAGAGGCTTTTTCGCCATTAACAACGGCTTTGACCCCTTTACCCTCAATATTTTTAAAATCCCGGGCTTTTGGATATGCCACCTTTGCATCACTCACTTTAGCCATTACAGCATTGGCTAACGGGTGTTCTGAAGATTCTTCCAAACTTGCAGCAACTTGAAGGACTTTTGTTTGATCGCCAATAACATCGGTAACAACCGGTTTACCAGCCGTGATTGTCCCCGTTTTATCAAAAACCACTGTTTTAACCATGTTAACTTCTTCAAGCGCCTGGCCATTTTTGATTAAAACGCCCATTTTAGCCGATCGGCCGGTACCCACCATTAAAGCAGTGGGGGTTGCCAGCCCTAACGCACATGGACAAGCGATCACAATGACTGACACAGCGAATAGCATCGCTTGAACCGCCGGTGCCCCGAGAAAGACAAACCAAATGACATAGGTTGAAATAGCTGCAATCAGCACAGCTGGTACAAAAATACCGGAAAGTTTATCAGTCAGGTTTTGAATCGGTGCATGACTGGTTTGAGCCTTTTTAACCAATTCAACGATTTGTGCCAACGCCGTATCTTTACCAACTTTAGTAGCGCGGAAAATAATCATCCCGTCAGCGTTAATCGTCGAACCGATAACGGCATCACCAGCTTTTTTAGTCACGGGCATACTCTCGCCAGTTACCATTGACTCGTTAATGTTGGTGGCGCCTTCGGTTACGACACCGTCAACCGGCACCTTTTCACCCGGCCGAACCCGAATCAAGTCGCCAACCTGCACCTTCTCAAGTGGTACTTTAATGTATTGACCGTCAGATAAAACCTCCGCTTCCTTAACTTGCAAATTTAAAAGTTTCCCCAAGGCATTTGAAGCGCTGTTGTGCATTCGTTCTTCCAACGCGTCGCCCAGAAGAACGAAAACCGTTACCAAAGCAGCACTTTCAAAATAAACTTCCCGTCCGGTAACCATCGCAAACAATGAGTAAAAGTAGGCCACCGACGTTCCAACCGCAACCAACGTATTCATGTTTGCGTTATGATGCTTAAAGGCTGCCCAAGCACTCTTCCAATAAGGTGCTGCGGCAACCAACATAATGATCGTTGTGGTAATAAAGGCCACCCAATTATAAGCAGGCATCATCCAATGAAACGGCATCATGATCATTTGAAGAAGCATTGGAATCGCTAAGATCAAGGAAATCCAGAACTTCCACATATTCGACAATTTCATCAGTTGATAACCACCTTTCCATGAAACATGTTCATCCCACAAGCGAAATTAAACTCACCGGATTGATCAGTATTAATCGGAATTTCAACATCTTGATTCAGCGGTAAGGCTTCATCAAACGCCAAATCTTGTGATTGCACTTTCGACAAACACATTGCATCATTGGTTCGATGAAAAACAAGTTTGGCTGGAACACCCTGTTTAATGGTTACTTCACTGGGTTCGTATCCCCGATTAACATCAATCTTAATAAGCTGTTCACCATTAGTATTCTGGTTGCTTTTACCGTTAAAAAAATTTTTTAAATTCATTTTAATTTCCCGCTTTCTTTAATTAGTTTTTAACAATGACTTTACCGTGGAACATATTCATCCCACATGCAAAGTCAAATTCCTCGGCTCTGTCAGTTGGAATTTCAATTTGAGTCATCTTTTGCTTCGTCAAATCCTTATCAATCCCTAACTTTTCAAAAACAACGTGTGATAGACAAGCCGTTGAATCATTCATTTGAAAATTAATTTTGGCTGGCACACCTTTTTTTAAAACCAAGGTACTTGGTGAATAGCCACCATCAACCACAACGGTCGTCTCTTGTTGATTGTTGGCAATTTGAGCATCTTCGGTTTGTTCCTCATGTTTGCCGAAAAACCACCAAATAATAAAGGCGATTAAAAGAATTGCCACTCCCAGCGTTACCATCTGCATCATTATTTGACCACTCCTTTACGTTATCTTGTGTCTCTTACTTTCAACTAAATGGCTAAGTATTTAATTAACTTGGCCTGTATATTCTGCCTGCTAAGTTTACGTCTGTAACCTCAATTAATAGAATAACCCCAAAGTTTACATTTGTAAACAGAAAGAGTGATATTTTTTTAGGCTCTTCAGAAATATCTTTGAGCCAAGGCCGTTTAGTTCATTTATATGTCTATGATTAATCCCAACTCAAGGCTTAATTCAAGGCCAGATTTTAAGCATAAAAAGAGGATAAAACAGCCAAACACAAATTTCATCTGTTTTATCCTTTAGTTTTAGGAACTTGGCCTACTAACTAATACAATATGGAATAATCAATACTTCGGTTCAATATAAGGTACCCGTTTAATCGTTGCCCCAACTGAACTCTCACTGATCCAAGAACGATTTCTCAGCGCCTTGAAACTTTCACTTTTACCCGTCAAAATGACGCCGGCAAATTTGGCTTGCCTTAAAGATGAGTATTTTTTAGCATACTGAGTTGCGTATTTACTAAGTGAAAATTGATTGAATTGACCTAAATTTCCCTTTTTTGCAGCTTTTAAGGTCTTCCAAAAACTGTGATAACTTAAATCGGTAATTTTACCGCCAACTGATCGAATGCCCATCAAATTATTATCTTGAAGTGTTGGATCCGCTTGACCACCAACACCAATCCAGAACCAGTTAGCCCGAATATTCTTCGGTAATTTAGCTAAAATTTGTTGATAAGTCATCGGTTGATCAAAGCTGACCGCAACTTCAGCAACATAGTTGTGCATGCTGGAAACAGCGGCTAACTCGTTAGCCTTCTTTATAGCCGGATTTGTGACCTGATTATTGTAAAACATTGGAATCTTCTCCTGTGTCACCCGATTGTAAGCAGCCGTTCGGGTCGTATCCACAAGATTATCATTATTGATTTCACTATATAGCCAATTATATGTGCCATTCGCGCTTCCCCACGGAATATGATAACCGTCAATATCTTTGTATTCATGGCTGGAAACTTCGCCACCGCCCAAGCCACTATTGCTAATGTACAAATCACTGGATTGAATATTGGGAGCCATGACTTCTTGCCTAATCGTAAATTGAGTCATTAATTTTTCAGTCTGCGTACTCGATAAATTCTGTGTAACTTTATATCCAATTCCCGCCATAACTGGTACCATCACAACTATCAAAAGAATAGTCATTAACCACCGTTTTAGTTTAACTCGTAACGCCAATCTTTCAAATTTCTTATTGTCGTCCATTTCGTTTATCACCTAATACCTTTCTTAACCTGTGTTTAATCCGATAAAGAATCATCTTAACTGCCGCCTGACTCTTCCCCATGACTTCGGCAATTTGTTTCACCGAATACTGATCTAAGTATTTCATCTTCAAAATCTGTTTATCTCGATCAGATAATTGATTCAGCAGGCTACCAATCCTCTCGTCAGAAGGAGGCAGAACTGGAGGTTGATTCTCTTTAACTTGTGGAATTAAATAGCGTTCTAAGATCTGATAAAATCGCTTTTTTCGTCGATAGTAGTCAATGTACTTCCTTTTTGCCATTTGGTACATATAAGGCCTAATTTTATTCGGTGGCAAAATTAAATCCATTTCAAGAACTTTAACGAAAACGTCCTGAACAACGTCTTGAGCAACTTCACGGTTGGCGCCCTGCTGAACCAAATAATTAACTAATTCAGTTGATATCTGTTTAAGTATTTTTTCGTACCCATCAAGTCTCATGACAACCCCCTTTCACTCTGTACAACGAATTAGATTAGAGAAAGTAACGAAATGACGTCATTTTTCTCAATTTCGAATAAAAACGCATTATAAATTTACAGTTACTGGTTCAATAATGGCATAAAAGATCAGACTAGGAAGAAAGGTAGTTAACTTTCTGCCCACATTTTCACTTGATAATAATCGTGATTATGCAAAAAAGGGGTTGGGACAATAGTCATTTTCCCCAATCTCTGTTAGTGTCAATACAATTATTACCAAGCAAAAACGCGGGACAAAAGGCGCTTAACTTCCGGCCGCGTAACCGAATTATCCGATTACACCCTGGAAGTTAAGCGCCTTTTGTCCCGCTCTGCACATTGGACGTATTCAATTCGAGGATAATCAATGGCTAACCTAAAGATGATCATCTACCTTAATCATCTTTGGGATAATCAACTACCATAACATTAACTGTTGAGTGTCTAACAACGTAAGCAGTGGTCGATCCCAAGATAGCTCTGGAAAGACCGTTAACCCCGGATTTACCCATCACGATCAATGATGCCCCATACTTCTCGGGTAAAACCTTGGCAATTTGAATCTTAGGAATCCCAACGACAAAATGAATTTCAGCTTTAACTCCCGCTTTTTCAGCTTCATCCTGAGCATCATCCAGGATCTCCTCGCCACGGTCTCTAAATGATTCCATCACATCCTGCCCCAAAGTGACACCATACTGAACATAGCGCTGATCACTCGCAACTGAAACGATCTGCAAAGTTGATCCGAATTTTTTAGCAAGAACTGCTGCTTCTTGAACGGCTCGTTGTGAATTTTCACTGCCATCAACTGGAACTAAAATTGTGTCATACATTATTAAACACCTCCATAATATTTGTATCCACTTAAAGTTTAGCATTTTCTCCGCAAATCACCACAGGTAACGCTTTCATTTTGCTTGAAAAAATTTAATGCTTTTCCAAATGAGCAAGAATTGATTTATTAACTTGCAGCTCTGCTTGACGCTTCTTCAAACGTTCCGAATAAGTTGCAACAAGATACTTCTCTTCGGTAGTTTCAGCAACAAGTTCCGGAAAATCAATTTCATTTAGCGGATTAGTAACAATTAAACTACAAAAGGCGATAAAAGCCGGCGTAATTTCACGAGTTAGTTTGTCTTGCTTCTCAAACTTGGTAAAGACTTCAATTGCTCGTCGATTTGCACCAGTGACATAGGAAGTACACTTAACAATTTCATTTTGTTTAAGTGGTGATAAGAACTGAACGTGATCATAGCCAGCTGTTACAAACGATAAATTGCTCGGGGCAAATTTAACACCAGCGATTCCCGCATTGGCATCCAATATTTCCAGCGTTCGGCCGCCAAATTGGATTTGGCCATTATTGAGGTCCCTTGGAAACACATAGCTTTCATGAATTGCGTACGTTTCGGCACAAGTTATTTTTTTGATATGAAAATCCCCCTTGTATCTAAATAAAGTCCACGTAGTTATTTTACCTGTTCCATTGACCGGCTGACAAATATTTTTAAAGATTAAGAATGCATTCCAACAAATTATCATTTACTAAAATTTACTAAATGTGAGTGAGATGTTATACTCAAACCAGTTCTGAAAGCACTGTACCGAATGAGGAGGAAAAAACATGTATCAAGCAAACGAACAACGCTATGACAAAATGGTTTACAAGCGAGTTGGTAAAAGCGGTCTCAAACTTTCTGCTTTGAGTTTAGGCCTCTGGCATAATTTTGGGAGCGTTGATTCATATGAGAATCAAAAGGCAATTATTCATCGCGCATTTGACCTCGGAATCACCTATTTTGATTTAGCAAATAATTATGGCCCCATTCCCGGAAGTGCCGAGGAGAACTTTGGCCACATTATGGCAGAAGATATGAAGCCCTACCGTGATGAAATGATCATCGCCAGCAAAGCCGGTTATCGCATGTGGGACGGCCCTTATGGTGAATGGGGATCACGCAAGGATATCATTGCAAGCGCCAATCAAAGTTTAAAGCGGACTGGTCTGGACTACTTTGATATTTTTTACAGCCACCGTCCTGATCCAGATACGCCGTTCGAGGAAACAGCATTAGCACTTGATCAATTAGTTCGCGAGGGAAAAGCCCTGTACGTTGGGATTTCAAATTATAGCGGTGCCCAAACACGTGAAATCACCAAAATATTCAATGAGCTGCATACACCGTTTGTGATCCATCAACCTCGTTACAATATGTTTGACCGCCATATTGAAAGCGACTTATTCCCAGTCCTCAAAGCAGAAGGTAAGGCTGCTGTCAGCTTCAGTTCCCTTGCTCAAGGACTCTTGACAGATCGATATTTAAATGGCATTCCTGCTGATTCACGGGCTCATAAATCAACCAGTCCATTTTTACATGAAGATCAAGTTGAAGCAACAATTAGTACAGTTAAGCAATTAAACCAAGTTGCAAAAAGTCGTGGCCAATCATTAGCCGAAATGGCATTAGCTTGGAATTTACGTGAACCGGAAATTGCTTCCGTTTTAATTGGTGCCAGTCGCCCTGACCAATTGGATGATAACGTTAAAGCATTGGATCATTTGGACTTTTCTGATGAAGAACTCGCCAAAATTGATCAGATTTTGGGTAAATAAGTTGGCTGTTTGCTAATTTAGCTTCAATATTTGATATTACAATTTGATTGATAAAAATAACTATTTTTTAACAGATTAATGGTGGCGAGCTTGGGGTAAGAATCATTTTCCCCAGGCTCTTTTGCTGAGCTTAAACATGGGTTAAAAACAGTAGACAAATTAGTATCATATGTTAAAATCATCATATGAGATAAATATCATATTAAATTTGCTATTTCGAAAGGACCAAACCACATGCAAAGTCACGCAACCACAAGTTCATTAGTTAGTCGGAGTCTCCACACAGAATATTTTTCAACCGGGTGGATGGCTTTCGAATTTTTAGTTGGTTTCAGTTCAGGCCTTCAAGCTGGATCCATTCTCTTGATTGCCTTTGGTTTAGACAGTTTTTTAGAAATTATTTCGGGCAGTACCCTCATTTGGCGCCTTCGCAAGGAAGCTAACGGTGCTCCCAGATCAGAAATTGAACAAGCTGAGCGGAAGTCTTCCCTCATCGTTGGCAGTGTTCTGCTCTTATTATCAGTCTATGTCATCGGCGTTTCACTTTACAATCTCTTAAATCACCAAGCAGCTGACACCAGTATTCCCGGAATCTCAATTGCGATTGCTTCAGTTATCCTGATGCCAATCCTAACTCTCAAGAAACGGTCACTGGGTAAAGCACTTCATTCAGATGCGTTGGTAGAAGACGGTATGTGTAACATCACCTGCGCTTACATGGCCGCAACGGTTTTAGTTGGTGCTTTGCTGACAGCACTATTTAACTGGTGGTGGGCAGATTCAGTCGCCGCACTAATCTTGGTTTACTTTATTGCCAGTGAAGGCTGGGAATCATTCCAAGAGGGTCGCAAAGGCTAGTTTGGTATTCCGCGTCAAAGTGAAGTACAATCTTAAATAATATAAACGGCCACTTCCTTTCATGTTAGGAAGTGGCCGTTTTGCGCTAGAAAATTCACAAGTCTTTTTCCATCGAAATATCCGTTGGTTGAAAGCCACTTTTTTCGTAAACATGAATTGCCCGTTTATTATGACCGAAAACATGTAACCCCATTGATTTGAACCCCAGTGCTTTTGCTTGAGTGGCGATCAGCTTTAGTGCCTGAGTCCCGAACCCCTGATTTTGAAAATCTGGGTAGATTTGAATGTCATAAATAAAGGCCTTATCGGAGTTCTCATGATATTGAGCCAGCCAAACCATCCCAACCGGTTGCGTATTATTTTGAATCATATAAAAGTAATTATTTTTGCTCGAAAAGCCGTCCGGAAGCAGCGATTGAAAGGCTAATTGAGACCTTTGAAGGGCCTCGTCTTTTTGCCAAGTCCCAGCTTTGACCTTTTCGGCCGCATAAGCTTTAACGGCCGTTGCTTGATACTTTTTGAACATCTCGGCTGTCATTTTAACTAATTTAAGCACGATGTCACCTCCACCATGTAAAATTCACAACGTTCAAATCAATTGCTCAAATTATGCTATCATTTCAATAATCAAAACTATTGTAAAGAGATGATCTTTCGTGACTAACAATCGGATTAAAATTCGTCCACTCAGGCCGGATGAGCTAAAAGCATTTTGGCAGCTTGCCTTCAGTAATCCTAATGCTGAATGGACAAAATGGAACGGTCCTTATTTTCATGATCAACTGCCAACCAAGATTGATTTTTTGACAAACATTGGTCCCAGCGACTGGCTAAATAACGACTACCGCTGGGTCATCACCCTTGATCAGCAACTTGTCGGTGCACTATTTGCCTACTTTGATGACGGTAATTTAAAACGCTGGTTGGATATTGGTATCACCATCTACCCGGATGAGGCTTGGGGAAATCATATTGGATCAACTGCTCTGAAACTTTGGATAGATCATCTATTCACGGATGTCACACAGTTACCACACATTGGATTCACCACTTGGTCAGGCAACAAACGAATGATGGCACTTGGAGATCGAATCGGAATGAAATTGGAGGGCCAAATTCGCCAGGTCCGATATTGGCAAGGTCAGTACTATGACTCAATTAAGTATGGCATCTTAAAAAAAGAATGGAAGAAGATGGCTTCTAACGAAAAGTAATGTCATCGTAATTAGTGGTGTCACCGCCAGCGGTAAAACCACACTCATTAATCAACTTAATCAAATATATCCAAGCAGCCGGGTTATTTCGTTCGACGACTATGATATTGATCAACTCTCAACCACACCAGATATCAATGTTCCCTTAAAAGACGCGATTAATCAATACGATATTAGCACGATGATGACTGATTTTTTATCAGTTTATGGCACCACGCCATTGGTACTTGTTGATTTCCCATTCGGTTATCGGCACAAAACTTTACGCCCATACATTGACAAAGTTATTTACCTTCAAATTCCCTTGGACATCGCATTTGCCCGCCAAATCATTCGTGACGACACCCATAAATCAACAGCAGAAATTATCAGTTGGGCTCAACAATATTTAAACAGTGCCCGTCCCTACTTTGTCGAAAATCAACGTTATGTCTCAGAAAATGCCGATTTGATTTTGGATGGCACTTTACCACTAAAAGACAAGGTTGCCAAACTGATAAAACTAATTCAATCACTGCAAAAGAAAAGATGAGGGATAACAGTGAGTGAGATAGCACACAGTCTACTTATTATGTCGCAAATTAACCGTTTTCCATCCCGTTTTATTCTCACATTCCAAACCCCAATCGCAATATAGCTAATGAAACGACCCCAACAATAACAATTATTAATAGATTTTTCGACACAACTGCACTGATTAACGTGGGCACGGAAGCAATTAGATTAGGCCAATTAATTGAGGGCAAATGCCCCAGATGTTGAATAAACAAGTTTTCAAACCATAACGCAGACATGATCACAATCGGCACAAATCCAAGAAATTCAATAACTCGGGGTGACAAATTGAATCTTTTCAGGATAAGGAAAGGCGAAACTCGTCCTAACCAAGTAAGCAAACCGCTTCCAATAATGGTTAGAAGAACAAAATTAAAAGAAGGCATGTTTCATCACCACCCCAAAAAAGCAAGCTATCAACGTAACCATTAAAATCAGCATGTTGCTTGGAATGAATATCAGGCCAACAAACACTAGAATTAGCACAACACCTACCACAATCAATTGTAAACTAAATGCAATTGAACGATCACTGATAAGTTGTAAATAAGCAAGTCCAATAAACATTGCGACAATTGCAAAATCCAATCCATATTTATCTGGATCGCCAATTACATTGCCTAGTAATGCACCGGCGAGGGTTGCAATATTCCAAGCCGCATATGCCATCAAGTTAACGGTGTTAAACCAGGAAAAATTCAACGTTTTATTTGTATAATTTAATTTATTCATTCCTAACGCAAAGCTTTCATCTGTCACAATACCACCAATCAAAATATTTTTTAATAAACTGTCTCGTTTAAAATATGGCGCTAAGGTAGTCGTCATCAGAATCATTCTTGAATTCACTAAAAACACCGAAAAAATAATGGACAGTAGCGGACTGTGAGCTGAAAGCATACTAATGGCCACAAACTGAGACGCTCCACCATATGTAATCATTGACATCAATAAGCATAACATCGGGCTTAAGCCGGCCGATCTACCGACAATTCCAAATGCCATCGCAATTCCTATATAACCAAATACTGTTGGTAGCGTTTCTTTCATAGCACTGGATACAGTTAATTCGTCATTCACGCAAATGTCCCCTCGATTCTTTCAATATTTTTCAGAAAATAACATTGAAATGTTACATTGGTTATTAATCAAATTCTAATCTGGACGCCATTTGTTGTCAACGTTAATTAACTGGATAAAAAAGCAAAAAGCTTTTCCTACTTTTCTTTACCAAAATTTAATCTAAAAGAAACGCCTTCAGACTTGTTTTTTAAGCCAAAATTTTATAATATATGTGTTCACGTTAAATTAGTTTGTTAATTAACGTGAAGTTTCATTGATATGTGTTGAGCCAACGAATTCTGAAACAATTGTTATTATCGTTTATCACACTCATATTTTGAAATGGAGGCATTGCGATGATTCAAAGCAAAACTAGGATTCACCTTGTCGGAACCACTGATACTGAACGTGAAAACGGGTTATTTGCACCGAATTATCCAGCAGCAAACCGCAAACGATACTTGGAAGTGAAACGAGCAGCGGATCGAAACCCGTTTGATGCTGATGCAGAATTTGACTTGGCTATTGAAGACAAACTACGAATTGATGCCTTGATGACTTATTACCATAAGACTGAAAGAAAAAACGAAAAAGCAAGTTAATCGACCTCACAAAACTTAAAAAAGGGCGACCCACGCCGAGCCAACAATGGCTCACTGTGGGTCGCCCTTTCATTTTAATGATTAAACTATGCTTTCAAAAACAGCATAATTCCAAAAATAATTAACAGCCCATAAATGTATTTCACCATCTGATTTGGATCAATATGATCCACCAACCAGTTACCAGTCGGAATCACAATTAGCAAAAGTGGCACAATCCATAATAACAGTTCCCACACTTCCAAGCTCCAAAAACCAGCAATTGCTTGACTGGCAACGACGATGATGCCAACACATAGAAAATGGGCCTGCAAAATGCCACGAAGTTCCAGGACATGCCATTTTTTCAATGTACCATACACAACAATCGGCACCCCATGGCTATTATAGGCACTGCCCATGATTCCAGAAATCAGACCAGCCAAGTAATCCCAACCATTTGCCTGAAACCGAGGCTGACTCTTTTGATGCCGATAGATTCGAATCAAACAATAGCTGCCGTAAACAACTAAAAAGACAGCTAGGATTCGCATAATCAAGGTTGCGTCAACAAATTTAATTAGTAAAATCCCCACCGGAACTCCCAGAATGGATCCGGTTACCAGTCGCCTAACAACGGCAAAATTAATATGAACTCGATAACGAATTGCCCCGGGTAGTGCAACAATTAATCCCAAGGCACCAATTAAAGCCACCGACGTCTTCAAATCAAATGACACCAAAGCCAGTAATGGCATTGTCACCAAAGCTTCGCCAAAACCAAAAACAGTGCGCACCAACGCCCCAAATAACGCGATCAAAATGACTATTCCAAATAACATCTAATATCCGCCCCAATTTAGTTTTATAGGACTAGTATAACTGATATTCAGATCGTTAAATTTCCTTGGATACAAGTCACCGCATGACCGCCAACTAATACCTGACCATCGGCAGAAAAGCGGATTTCAATGCGGCCGTCACGTCCCAGACACGCGCCTTGATTCGCAAGATAAGTTGCCCGGTTCAAAAGATGATGGCGTTTAACCAGAATTGCCACGCAACCATTTCCGCTTCCACAAACCGGATCTTCATCAACGCCTTCAGTCGGCGCAAATGATCGGACTTCCATATCGGTTGGTTCAGAATCGGATGTCAGCCCGAAGACCGTCACGCCGGTTACTCCCGCTGGAATGAGTGGCTTTAGTTTTGAATTATCGACCTTAAGTCGCAATACCTCACTGGCATCGGTCAGCTGTAGCGTGAACCAGGTCGCGCCAACATCAACAATGGCATTAATCCTAATGTGGCTGGTGGGAATCCCCAACGAGTCAGCTAAACCACTCAGTTGTTTCTCAGAAATTGTGTCGATTTTTGGGGTGGGCATCGTTAAAAACCGTTGATTACCATCCAAATATATTTTAATTAATCCTTCCCCACACTCTTGAACCAAGTAATTAGCATGTTTCTGTCGAATGCCGTGTTTTAGCACTGCCTCAGCTGAGCCAATCGTTGGGTGTCCGGCAAAAGGCAACTCGCTGGCAGGCGTGAAAATTCGTAAACGATAATCAGCTTCTGGATTTGTTGGCCGACAGACAAAGGTTGTCTCTGACAGGTGAGTCCAGTTGGCAATGGTTTGCATTTCACGATCACGCAATCCATTACCGTCTAAAATAACCGCAACGGGATTCCCCTTGAATGGTTTTTGGGTAAAAACATCTACTTGCTGAAATGGGATTTGTTGACTCATTGTTTCGCCCTCTCTTAATCTCTATTTGATAATGAGTATAATCACTCGGGTGTTTAAAATAAACCGTTTCTTAGGAAAATGTCCTGCAAAAATTCTGAAAATGATTACTCAAACAATTGTTATTAAACCAGGAAACGTGTGAAAACGAGCAGATCTCGGCCATATAGCCTGCTTAACTCTATATTCTAAAACCTGGAACGGTTTGTTTTGGCTACTTCACCAAAACGTGTGAAAACGAGCAGATCTCGGCCATATAGCCTGCTTAACTCTATATTCCAAAACCTGGAACGGTTTTGTTTTGGCTGCTTCGCCAAAACGTGTGAAAACGAGCAGATCTCGGCCATATCGCCTGCTTAACCCCATATTCCAAAACCTGGAATATGGGGTTAAGCAGGCGATATTCTGAGATCTAAGCGCTCGTTTTCACACTCTATTTTAATTTTCTTATTTACTTTTCATCTGACATCTGATAAGATACCATCAACTTAGAAAAAGAGGGACTTAATTATGAAAACCAATACTACTTTTAACGCAAATACCATTATTGTCCGCGTCGTCGTCATTATTTAGACCGCGGGCACACTTTTGCATGCCCGCAAGACGCGGGCAGGATTGGTTTTTTAAGCCAAGAACTGTCAATTCAGTTCTTGGCTTTTTTTATCCTCAACTAGCTTGAAAGGTGGTGATTTTTGGAAAATTGATATTGCTATTATTTATATGATTGATTAGTTACCCCGTTTTTGGCAGTTTATTATGATTGATTTTGAATTGCCGCCGAGTGAAATTATTGTTGCTTATTACTTAGATGAAAACGTGGGACAGAGAAGGCAGCTCCCGGCCGTGTAGGCAAATGATTCAAACATTCCAAAACCGGAATATTCGAATCATTCGCCTACACTCTGGGAGCTAACCGCCCTCTGCCCCACTCTACGAAAGAGAGCTGACCTACATGGAAGAAACACCACAAACATACAGTCCCACAGCCAAATCCACCGCTACCCTTCAACGAGACCCCGTTAAAACTGTTATTTTGGCCTCAATGATTGGGACAGCCATTGAATTCTTTGATTTCTACGCTTACGGTACCGCCGCAGCTACATACTTTCCCAACGTCTTTTTCCCATCTGTCACACCTACCATCGCCATGATACTAAGCCTATTAACCTTCGGGGTTGCCTTCATTGCCCGGCCACTTGGCTCACTGCTATTTGGTCACTTCGGTGATAAACTTGGCCGAAAACGCGCGCTTGTTGTGTCCTTATTGCTAATGGGGGTTTCCACCGTTTTAATCGGAGTTTTACCTGGTTACAAGACCCTTGGGATCACCGCTATCCTGCTCCTTTGTTTAGCCCGGTTCATTCAAGGAATTGGACTAGGCGGCGAATGGTCCGGCGCTGTTCTGGTTGCCACTGAAAACGCGCCAAAGGGCAAACGGGCCCTATACGGTGCCTTCCCAGAACTTGGTGCGCCAATCGGCTTCTTTTTGAGCAATGGTTTGTTCTTTATCTTAGAATCAATGTTAACGCCAGCTCAAATGGCTTCATTTGGTTGGCGAGTTCCATTCCTTGCCTCAGCCGTTTTGGTTATCGTTGGCCTCTGGGTTCGTCGAAAGATGCAGGAAACACCATTATTCCGATTAGCTCAACAGAAGAATACCGTTGAAAAAGCACCCCTCGTTGAAGTTTTCCGGAAGAGCTGGCGTCAAGTACTCCAAGGTACTTTAACCATGGGCGTTTCCTACACGTTCTTTTTCCTACTATCAACCTGGTCATTAAGTTACGCAACAACCGCACTTGGATTTAATAACAAAGAATGGTTGTTACTCCTAATGGCAGCCATCGTTGTCTTTGCAGCAATGATTCTTTACTCATCAATCTTAGCTGATAAAGTTGGCCGTAAAAAAGTACTCATTACCGGGACGATCCTAATCATTGTTTTCGCCACGATCTTTCCGTTCTTCTTCCAAGGGCAACACAACTTACTTGGAAGCCTGTTCTTCCTATTCGTTGGCTTCCTAACAATGGGGGTTATCTACGGACCCATCGGCGCATTGCTGCCAGAACTATTTCCAACCAGTACCCGTTACTCCGGTGCCGGTATCGCTTATAACATGTCCGCCATTGTTGGTGCGGCATTTGCGCCAACTATCGCGTCATTTCTTGTTGATAAATGGGGCATTCATGCCGTTGGAATTTATCTTGCCATCATGTCGACCGTTTCATTGATCGCACTGCTGACAACCAAGGAAACCAAGTCAATTGACTATACGAAATAGCGATCAGTAACTAGTTGGAACAATCTAATAAACTTCATGATCACCAAATAAAATAAGTCGAAAACTCCTTAATTCCAATCCTGTAAGTTAAACGCCTACGTTGATTGGACTCAAACTTAAGAAGTTTTCGGCTTATTTATTTTCTAATTCTGATCTGATAGGTTTAGAGTTCATCGGAATAAATCAAACCATCGATGACTAAACTTAGTCTGATAAACAAAATTTCCTTTAACCAAAATTCGCTTTGATTCACCAATACTGGCTGTCAAACAAGTCATTAACGTGAGGTTTCTTTTATGCGGCATTGCTTTAAGATACCCAACCTGATACTTACTGATTACCTTTTTTGACTGAACCTGATAAACGTAAACGCATTTGTTGTTCGTCAAGTAAACACGCTGTCCCCGTTGGACACGGGCCAAAGGCGAAAATAATATTTGAGGATCTGCCATGTGGTGACCCGCAAGTGCATAATTTCCTCCGCCCATCTGCTCATTTGCTCGCATTGTGCCAGCGCCCTTAAGAAGATTTTCATTATTTAGACCGTCATATATTGGCAATTTCAATCGCACCGACGGAATGGCAATTTCCCCAATTCCAGCCGTATTTGACTGCCAAGCTTTAAGTGTATTCTCCCAATTAACCGGTTTAACACTCGAAAAATCAAAATTCGAACCATTTTTTTGCTATGGTTACCCCTGAAATGGATTGTTTGTGCGATATCTATCCGACCCATTCTGGTAATCAACAGGCTCTTTAACGGTTCATTAATCACCAGTAAGAATCCCAACACGCCCAAAGTACTCATGCAAATTGTTGCCCATTTACGAGGCGTCATCTGTTTTTAAACCGTCTCAAAACAAATGTCCCACAAGCAAGGAGTAAAACAAAGCCAATCAGCATCAAATAATTGGGAGATTCGCCCGTTTGTGGTAAAACACTAGAAGTCCGTGTTGGTGTTTGATTAGTCGCGCCATCCGTTGATGGGGAACCAGCCGCAGATTGGCTTGAATTTCCCGCTATTGCTGGTACCTGATTTTGACTACTGCTGCTTGCGGATTTAGTTGCTGAATCACCAGAAGACATTGAGTTGTCACCATTTCGATTGTTGATAACGGTACCCACACTATTACCACCATTGTTAGCACTACTCTGATTCGTGTTAACTGTTGATCCGCAAGTCGAGCCAGATGTTGATTGACCGCAACCGGGATTTAACGGATAAACCGTCTGAGGTGTTACTGGACAAACCGGTTTTGTTGGCGTCGAATTGGTTGGTTTATTTTGAACTGTAACCGTACTAGCTTGGCTTTGAGCAATTGCAACCGTAACTGGATACTGAACATCATTATTCAACTGATAACCCATTGGCGCTTTAGTTTCAACGAAATAGTAGTCACCAGGTTGCAAATTATCAACTGTAATCAGACCATTTGAATCAGTTATTAGGCCTGTCTTAATAACTGTTGAAACAGGTCCTTGACGTCGATAAAGATCGAAAACGGCTCCGGACAATGGTTGATGAGTGCTTTGATCAGTTTTGATTAGTTTAACAGATCCAGGCGTTTCCTCATCACTAGCGGTTAATGTCACTGGTTCAGTTTGGGAACCAATTTTGATAGTAAACGATAACTGGCGATTGTTTAATTGATATCCAGCAGGTGCTTTGGTTTCAACAAAGTAATAACTGCCCGGCATTAAGTTGTCGTAAAGAATTTGTCCTTGATTATTCGTTACCAAATCATTTTTAACCAAGGTGCCATCTTGCTTATATAAAGCAAAGCTTGCCCCTGATAAAGCCTGATTAGTCTGTTTATCAACTTTGGTCAGTTGAACAGATCCAGGTGTTTGACTATCGGTCACATTAACAGCTGCAGGAGCCTGCTGATTAAACTCGACTGTAACTGGATATTGTTGATCTTTATCGAGTTGATAGCCATCTGGTGCTTTGGTTTCAACAAAATAGTAGTCTCCCGGTGCTAAATCACTAACCGTTAA
This sequence comes from Lentilactobacillus diolivorans DSM 14421, assembly GCF_001434255.1. Lineage (GTDB taxonomy): Bacteria > Bacillota > Bacilli > Lactobacillales > Lactobacillaceae > Lentilactobacillus > Lentilactobacillus diolivorans. Next base: position 122,677 of record NZ_AZEY01000108.1, on the reverse strand, counting down.
TTGACCATTGGCATTTGTTATCAAGCCTTGTTTAACAATCGAGCCATCCTGACTGTATAAATCAAATTCAGCATTAGCCAACTTTTGCTTGGTTTGCTGATCAGTCTTTGTTAAAACAACTGAACCAGTGGCTTCGCTATCGTTAACGGTAACTTTGGCAGCCGTCGTTTGATTAAATATGATTTTAAAAGGATACTGCTGATCTTTGTTTAATTGATAACCAGCTGGTGCTTGGGTCTCAACAAAATAGTAATCACCAGGTTGGAGACCACTAACTGTTATTTGACCGTTACTATCCGTTTTCAAATTAGATTGAACCAATTTAGCAACTGAATTTTGTTGTTGATATAGATCAAACGTTGCATCACCAAGCGCTTTACCGGTATTGGTGTCTTGCTTGATTAATTGAACTGATCCTGGTGTCTTTTCATCAGTCGCAGTGACAGATACTGATTGAGTTTGTTGACCAACTGCAACGGTAAATGAATACTGATGGTTATCCAATTGATAACCAACTGGTGCCTGTGTTTCAACAAAATAGTAATCGCCGGGCTTTAAATTGTCATACGAAATCCTACCCAAACTATCCGTTACCAGACCGGCTTTAATTAATGTCCCATCTTTTTGGAACAATGAGAAGGTTGCGCTAGCTAGCTTTTGTCCATCATCACGATCAACTTTGGTTAACGTAACTGCCCCAGCTTTTTCCGAATTGGTAACAGCAACTGTTTGATTAATATGGCTGCCATCAATCGCGAATGCGTATGTTTTATTCTTATCAAAGTTGTACCCATCTGGAGCGTCAGTCTCAACTAAATAATAACTACCGGCATTTAAACCAGTATATGTCACTTGACCATCTTGATTAGTCGTTAAACCTGACTTAATTAACGTCCCGTTTTCTTGGTATAGTGAGAATACAGCTCCTTGCAAAGGCTGATTGGTGTCAAAATCCGTTTTAGTAACAGTGACGCTCCCTTTCTCATTTGGAACAGTATCATTGATGGTATTAGTATTATCTTGACTGCTGGTAATGGTGACTTTTTTACCTTGAGCGTATTCAGTTGGAATAACATAGCCATCGGCTGCCTTGGTTTCAAAGAGCAAATAGTCGCCAGATTTTAAATTTTGCCAATTAAGTTTACCGTCTTTATCGGTCGTTCCGCTTCTTAACAATTGTCCTTTTTGTCCATTATTATCGGCATATAATTCAAAGCTAACCCCCGAAATGGAACTTTTAGTCGATTGATCAACTTTAGTAATCGTCAAATTTGAATTTTTGCCAGTTGCTGATCCACCGCTATTAACAACTTTAGTTTGTGTCGTTTTACTCTGAGTTACGGTTTTTTCACCGTTTCCAGTTACAGTAACTGCATTCGTTAAAGTATCATTTGCCAAAGATGAATTAATGAGCGCCTTATAGTGAATGGCATAAGCAGAGGTAATCGGATTCTTAAAATCAATTTTTAATGCCTGTTTGCCAGCATTGTCCGTCGTCAAATCAACGTTATAATCGGAGCCGGCCTTTAAAGGATTGGCAGTATCTTCAGTGAAACTGCCATTTTGAGCAACCTTGGTTGGATAAATGATAATCGTTGAGGGATCAATAATTTGATTATCTGATGGCGTATCATTAACGGTCACATCTTTTAAACTGGACTGTTCCTTATTAACCCAAATATTCCACAACGCATATGATGCATCTGTTGGATCTTGTTGCCCACTCTTTTCAGCCAGATTACCACTATTAGGCACTGTTACTGCTGCTGTTAGTTGACTACTTTGATCGTTGTTTTGATACGTTGCTGTGTTGTTGTAAGTTTCTTGATCAATTACTTTACCAGCTAAACTTGTTTGATAGGTTAATACATATGCTTTAGTGCTATTATCCGGTAATTTGGCCGTTAATCGTTGGTTTTGAGAATCATAACCGATATTAGCATTATCAACTTCAGCTCCTGGTTTATAGGAACCATCCGAATTGATCGTTGCCTCAGTTAATTTTGCACTCTTAGCAACATAATCTTGATCACCTTGAATATTATCAACAATTTGGGCATCTTTTAATGTTCGTTGATTATAATTGGCAACAACCGTCCAAGTAATGGTCTTATCGACTGGATTATAGCTGCCTGATTTACTACCATCATTTGGAAATTCAACCTTAGGTGTAAAATCAGCTTGCGCATTATTGGTATGGGGTGAACCTGATTAGTCCGTCCAAGTTGCCTTTGCTTGATTGGTCCATTTCAAAGAATGTGCCAATTTAGACGTATCAAAACTCGTCTTGTAAGCTAAAACAAGCCAATCTTTAGCGTGTTTTTTCAAATTACCCAACAATGTTACTTTAAAACCGGTAGATGTTGGCACCACCTGATAATCTGTGCCATTAACCAATTCCTTTCCTGTGTCTTTATCGGTTAATCCAAACGACTTGGTATCAACGGTCAATCCATCTGGAACCGAATCAGTCATGGACCAATCTGACATGTCTTGGCGAGCCATATTAATATCTAAGTGCCACTGAACCGTTTTGGCATTGTAATCAACGCTCGCAATTGATTTTGACAATCCTTGTTGGTTAACTTGTTGATCACCGGCAGACACAGTTTGGCCGTTGCTGGAAGCAGTATTGCTAATTGTATCCTGATCATCATTTGGACCCGTCAACTGAGACTGATAGGCAACTTTTACGCCTCGATCAAGCCCTTTTGGAAATGTAATAATCATCTGAGTTTTATCATCATTGTAGGTGATTTTATATTGATCGTCAGTAACCGTTGTCCCATCTTCATAAGTTAATTTAGGATCACCACTAAACACTTGGCCTTTAGACAATGTATCCGTTAATTGAGTGTTAGTCGAAAGTGATTTCTCACCAAAGTTATAATTAACATGCCAATTATATTTTTGACTACCATTATTATCTTGACCATCAAATTTTTTCTCTAAGAATTTCCCATAATTGACGGTTACTGAAGCATTGGCGGAATAATCCTGTCCATTATTGCTAAGAGTTGCTGTATTATCAAATTTAACCGGTCCACCAGCATCTGGAACGGCACTACTATCAATATCCGTTGTGTATTCGATCTTAAAAGCTTGATTTGTTTCAGCATATTTGCCAATTAGCTGCACCGTGCCATCTTTGTCAACCGTATAATCAGTGCCAGCAATCAAAGGATCCCCAGTGGAGATAACGGCACCTTTTAAGTTAACTGATACCGGATAAACCACTGTTTTGTCCAAAGTAGTCCCCTTAGGCATCGGGTCCTTTATTTGTGCATCCTTCAATGCATTTGTATCAGTGTTAACTAAGACATCCCAAGTAATTTGTTTATTATCCTTGGACACCGTCCCCGTTTTAGCGATATCGTTTCCACCCGTCGGATTAACAATAATGCTGGTCGTTTTAACCCCATCTGTCGTCGGAATATCAATTGTTTGGCTGCCAGCGGTTGTTTTAGAATCTATTTTCTGGGTGTACGTAAATTCACCGCTAATCGTATCGTGATTTTCAACATTACTATTAAACGTGAACGTCACTTTACCATCTGCTGTGATACTATAAGTTCCATAATCCCCAAGTTGACCAGTTCTTGCGCTGTATGTAATATTCTTAGGCAGCTGAAAAGTATAATAATCACCACTCTTCAATTGGTAGTTATTCTTTAGCTTATTTGGAATTGACCAATCATAATGTAACGAAATATTAGTATCAGGCGTAATCTGATTTGAATTCGACGGCTGATTGTTCTGATCAGTAAATGAAACATCCGCATTATCAATAATGCTATGGTTGGCAGAATCCGGTAAAACAGTGCTAATATCTGTCGTATCTGCCCCGTATGCTGTTACTTGAAAAAATGGTGTAATTAGTTGAAATGCTAATATCATCGTCATTAGAACAGTGTAAATTCGCTTCAAGAAGTTTTCTCTTTGCATCTTTTTCTCATCCCTTCAATAATTGCTTTCGATTAACGATCAATCTTAATGCCCCTCTAAGGTTCACATGTGCAATTATTGATGCGCGCAACATAGTATGTCAATTCAGTTCGAATACATCAGAAAAAAATGTAAAAATTGTCATTAAAATGACACGTTTTATATTTTTGTAGCCAAAACATTTATGGAAAAGCCCTTTTATGTTATAAATTAATTAAACAGGGGCCATAATTACTATCATAAAAAAGGTAATCGGTTATGCTTAATTTTTTCGATCACCATTTATTGAAAAAAGTATGAATTTTCTGTGAATTTCATATTCTAATAACGAGCACAAAACGGGACTGGACAAAATTATTTTTGTCCAGTCCCGTTTTGTGTCATCATGATTATTACCAAGTGAAAACGTACGCCAAAAGACAACTTCCTACCGCATAACCGAATTATCCAAATATTCAGGCTCAGAATATCTCGTTGAACTTTTTACTTGGTTGAAACGTGGACCAGCAAGCAGGCCCCGGCCATATAAGCCCCCTAACTTAATATTCCAAAATCAGGAATATCAAGTTAGGGGGCTTATATTCTGGGGCCTAACCGCTTGCTGGTCCACTCTGTTTATTAATTATTATAAAATTCTCATTCTAATCATCTTGGGGATGCTTGTCTTTAAAGTCTTTCCAAGCAGCCAATCCCTTGTCGGTTAACCCATTAACGGAGTCACCGTCACTCTTAATATAGCCAGCTTCAATCAACGGTCGCGGATTCCCGCCGATCGCATTGTCACAGTAATCAACAAAGTGGTTGACCGGCGTCCCAGCCCCTACTCGGCCAGATTGAATGGCATTTAAAATATCAAAATCAGTTTGTGTCAGTTCCATGTTAAATAATTCCCCTTTTTTCCTAATATTATAATCGTCATCCAAATGAGAGTAAACGAAAAGGACCTTCGGCTCACAACCAACTATTCGCGATGCATTTGTTCCCACTGCTTAATTTGCGCCAATCGCTTTTTAAACCGACTCTCGTTACCCTGTTCCGTTGGTTCATAGTAAACTTGGCCAATTAGCGAATCCGGCATTGTTTGCATCGTCGTCAGCTTAGCTTTGGATTCGTGCGCATATTGATACCCCTTACCATAGCCCAACTCAGACATTAATTTGGTAGGGGCATTCCGTAGCTGCAACGGTACCGGCTCGTTAATTGAATGCTTCACATCAGCTTCAGCCTTTAAAGTGGCCTTATAAACGGCATTTGACTTGGGGGCAAGTGACAAATAAATTACCGCTTCAGTTAAATGAACATTACATTCCGGCATGCCAATAAACTGGCAAGCTTGAAAAACGTTGATTGCCACATTAAGGGCATTGGTATCTGCAAGTCCAATATCTTCACTGGCAAACCGAACCAACCGCCGGGCAATATACAACGGATCTTCACCGCCGCTTAGCATCCGTGACAGCCAATAGGTAGCGGCATCTGCGTCACTATTACGCATTGATTTATGCAGTGCCGAAATCAGATTATAGTGTTCTTCACCATTCTTATCATATAAGAAAGACTTAGTGGCCATTAATTGATGAAGATCGTCAGTTGAAACCTTTGTTTTATCGCCGGCTTTTGGACTATTGTTAACCGCCATTTCAAGTGTATTTAAGGCAACTCGGGCATCCCCATTCGCAAATTCCGCAATTTGGTGAATCGCCTCATCATCGATTTCGATGGTTTGTTTAAACCCGTCTGGATTTTTAAGCGCGTTATGAATCAATTGAATAATGTCATCGGTAGTTAATGGGTGAAGCACAAAGACTTTGCACCGCGATAACAGTGCTGAATTAATTTCAAACGAGGGATTCTCAGTAGTCGCGCCAATTAATGTGATGCTTCCCCGCTCAACAAACGGTAAAAAGGCATCTTGTTGGGCTTTATTAAATCGGTGAATCTCGTCAACAAAGACAATTGTTTTACCGCCCATATCCCGGTTGGCCTCAGCATCTTTCATCAAATTGCGAATATCTTTGATCCCGCTGGTTACCGCACTAAAGGTCACAAACTTAGCCTGGGTTTTACGGGCAATGATTTCTGCTAAAGTCGTTTTCCCAACACCGGGCGGCCCCCAAAAAATAATTGAGGGTAACTGGTCGCTTTCAATGATTTCGCGAAGCACTTTTCCCTTGCCGAGCAGCTGTTGTTGCCCAGCAAATTCCGAGAGCGTTTTGGGCCGCACCCGACTAGCTAACGGCTGATTAGCCTGCTGATTCCCGGCAAATAGCGATTCTTGTCTCAAATTGACACCTTCTTTTTCGTAATGTCTTTCAATACGAACTAACGTTCACTACACAGATAGTTTACCATTTTACTGAAAAAAATGAAATTTAACGTGTTAAACTATAATTATTTTAAATGGAAGGGAAAATGCCAAATGGTAAATCATCTTAAACTAGTGAAGTGCTCGGCACAGTAATCGCTTCTGCCAATGTGTCGAGCGAATGGCAGAGTCAACTGTGCCAATCATCCAAAATAAATTCTATCAATTTGGAGGCATAGTTATCATGAACGAAAAGCAATTAAAAAGATTTTGGAAACATGAAGAAAGAATCGGCATTCGCGGTTGGGACTTCTCCCACCTTAAGCGACGTTGGAATAATGAAAAGCTGCCTTGGGACTATCGACAGCTGGTTTTACAGTCGCTAACACCCAACAAAATGCTTTTGGATATGGGGACTGGCGGCGGTGAGCTGCTGTCGTCATTTCATCATCCTGCTCATCAGACAGCTGTAACGGAGGCATGGCAGCCAAATATTGATCTATTGCGCAAAAAATTCGAACCGATTGGAGTGACTGTTTATCCTGTTAAACAAGCGGATATGCTGCCAGTTCACAATCAATCAGTCGATATCATTACGAATAGTCATAATGCTTTTAACGCAAAATCAGTTGCCAATAAACTCAATTCAACTGGTCTATTCATCACTCAACAAGTCGGTGCCACCAACAATTTCTCACTATCACAGTTTCTAAATCCAAATTATGTGCCAGCTTTCCCAAAAAATACCTTGCTTCAAACAATCAATGCATGTCAGAAAGCGGGGTTAAAGATTCGGTTGGACAAGCAAGCTTTCCCAAAAATGACATTCTTTGATGTTGGTGCAATTGTCTATTATGCTTCAATCATTCCCTGGGAATTTCCCAACTTTTCAGTTGATAAATGTTTGCCACAACTCTTAGCTTTACAGCAAATTATTGACACACAAAAATCAATAACTACTAACGAGGATCGGTTTATTGTGATTGCCCAAAAAGCATAGGAGTTGGGGCTGGCACAACAGTAATTTTATTTCAGTCCCTTTGTGTAATCACGATTATTACCGAGTGGAAAACGTGCGCCAAAAGGCAACTTTCTGCCGCGTAACCGCCTTTCGTCCCACCCTTAGCCCACCAAGTATCTAAGACGTATAAATCCAGGATCATTTTCACCTGGATTTATACGTCTTTTCTGTTGCTAACAATCAGCTATCCATATATCAAGATAGCTCTAAATTTCACCTGTCTCATTTTACCCCTTGTATTCATTATTCAACCACTCATCGATATTTCAACCTCAAATCGATTGGACCATGCTAGGATACAATCAATAAAGGAGATGAGCACCATGATTATTCAAGCAACCGGCCTCACTAAAGCTTACCAAAGCAAAGTTGCCGTTAACCATATCGATTTAGCAGTTGAACGAGGTAGCTTAACCGCCCTACTTGGTCCAAACGGTGCGGGAAAAACAACTACAATGTCGATGTTAACCGGCTTATTAACCCCAACTGCCGGAACAATTCAAATGACTTCTGACACTAAAATCAGCATGGTATTTCAGCAAAGCATCCTTGATGATCAGCTAACCGTCAAAGAAAATATAATGATCCGTAGCCGATTTTATCAGCAGGCTGTTCACGAGATCGACGCATTAATTGAAAAGGTTGGCCTGAACGACTTTATCAATCAAAAATATAGCAGTCTCTCAGGTGGGCAACGTCGCCGGGTCGATATTGCCAGGGCTTTAATCAACCAACCCGATGTCCTTTTCCTGGATGAACCGACAACCGGTTTAGACATTCAAACCCGCTCCGCAATCTGGAATCTGCTTCATTCACTGCAACATGACACCCGTTTAACCATTATTTTGACCACCCACTACCTCGAGGAAGCCGACAACGCCGATGAGGTTTACATCATTGATCACGGCAAAGTCATTGCCAGCGGTTCGGCAGCAAAAATTAAAAACGATTACGCAACCAACCGGCTAACGATTATCACCAACGATGCCCAACAGTTAATGAAACTGATTCCAGAAAGAATTCCCCATACTCAAGATAATCAAAAGGTAATTTGTTTACCCGCAGATACACAAGCTGCTTTGAATTTATTGGAAAAATACCGACAGTATATTGTTACTTTTGACTACCAGAACGGCACAATCGACGATGCCTTTCTGAAATTAACCGGAAGGGAGATGCGTTAACATGTTCGCATTAACAAAACGAAACCTACTATTATATTTCCGTAACCACACCGGCGTTTTCTTCTCACTACTTGGCGCGATGATTTCCTTTGTCCTCTACGTTATTTTTTTAAAGGAGACAATGATTTCCAGCTGGCAGCAGGTCCCCAACTCCCGTCAGCTACTAGACTTTTGGTTGATCGGCGGTACCTTATCCGTTACTGCTATCACGACGACCCTTTCATCACTTGGCCAACTGGTTAGAGATAAAGAACGCGGGGTAATCAAAGATTTTTACTTAACTGACATCTCCAGATTCAAAATGAAAGTCAGTTACATGCTAAGTGCCGCCATTATTGGCTTCCTCATGCAGCTTATCATGTTGGCCATCATGCTGGGATACTTTGCTGCTACCGATAATTTAGTCATCCCCTGGTCAAAAACTCCCGCCGTATTGGGGTTGGCATTTTTAAGTGCACTTTTATCAGTTGTCATTAATATGCTCTTTGTCCAATTTATCAGCCGATTTGACTCACTAGGAACCATCGAATCAATTTTAGGTGCCGCAAGTGGTTTTCTGGTTGGCACTTACATTCCAATCGGCGGCCTACCCTATTTCGCCCAATTACTCATCAAATTTACTCCAGGATCTTACGTCGCCGCGCTTTATCGCCAAATCTTTATGAATGACCCTCTCACCAATGCATTTCACGGGCAACAAGGTCACTTTGAAAAAATAATGGGCGTTAAAATAGCGTGGCAGCATCTCTTAACTGGAAATCAAACCATCGAACTATTAATCGCTGCCTTCATAATTGGGATGTTGGTACTTTTACTAACCGAATTAATTAGAAGTCAAAAAAGAAACAAAGTAACTGACTTTGAATGATAGAATATAAGTAACTTTACACATATTCTCGGAGAGGTTGGCAAACCGTATGGAAATTCACTTTCACAAAAATGAACAGCTTAATGATGGCGAAATCAATGCCACAATTTCAGCCAACCATCAATCGGCGGAAGTGGACAGCATCATTGGTTATCTAAAAAATTATCATGCGAACCCGCCAACACTTATTCCGATAAAATCAGCGGATCACGTCTTATTGGTCAAACCCCAAGACATTATCCTAATCGATATTTCGGGAACCGAATTATTAATTTACACAACGGAGCAGGTCATTCCCACTAAAGGCCGACTTTACGCATTTTCGGACCGGCTCAAGAATCCCAACTTCATTCAAATTTCAAAACATGCGGTCATTAACCTGGATCACCTCTTATCATTGGAAGATAGTTTTACTGGCGGAATGACCGCAATTCTAACCGGTAACGTCAAAACCGATATCAGTCGAAAATATTTAAATGAATTGGAACATCGACTTGGTTTGTGAAAGCGAGATTAACAATGAAATTATTAATGAAAAATATGCGATATTTTGTTCGTGGCGTGACAATTGGCTCGACTCTGTACCTGCTAATCATTGCGAGTGGCTATCAATCAACACCGCCAACAGTTAAAAACATTCTAAGTGTCATGCTGATGAGCGGCCTGATTGGCTTACTCAGTCAAATATTTGAAATTGAGTCGTTATCCTATTTAGTTGTGCTAATCGGCCATTTAATCATTACGTTTACCTTAGTTTCAGCAATGATGGCATATAACGGCTGGTTGGATCAATGGCAAATGCCACAATTCTGGATGAGCTACCTATTAGAATTCGTGATTGTCTATGGACTGGCATGGGTCATCATTTACCTAACCATCAACACAAAAATTAGGCGAATTAATCAGGCATTAAAGAAACGAAATCTAGACAAAAAATAACACCAGCTGCTGAAAAAGTAATTTTCGGAAGCTGGTGTTATTTTCATGTTCATCACTAAGCGATCATATAAGCGGCAATATTAAAGACCTGTGGCAACGTCACATTCTTATCAGCGAACTTCTTATTTAAAAGCAACTGGCGAAAGTCTTCAATCGAGATGTGTTCCACATCCTTGATTGGAAAACCGGTTCCGGTATATGAACCTGTTGTCAGAGTGACAACCAATCCCTTTTTACTATCCAAACTTACAGCATAGTTTTCAAAGTAATATTGGTTATCATAGTTTCCCTTTAACTCTTTGTGAGCCATAAAATAGTTTGTAATAAAGTCGTGAAAGGCTTCCTTTGAATTTAATGCAACTTTCCATTGTTCTTTAGTAGCAGTCATTTCAAAAACTTCCTTTCTTTATTTCACATTGACGAATTGGACTTGTTGAGCTCGTTTTTTGTAAATGAGATCTTTATTCCACTTGTCAATTTTCATTTTAAACAGAATTTCTAATCGTGCAAGTGAAAAAGCAATTGAAAGCGTTGACATTACAACATTTATTCAACATTCTTTGTGAAAACGATTTCGTGTTTTTCTGCACTTTGACCCAAAATAAGTTATTTCATCACCTATTTCAATCATTAAATGTTACAAAAATGTTTCAAAAGACTTCTCAGCAAGTTTAACATTATTGATTTAATAACCCTAAGCGCTGATATGTCAATATTTGCGGCTCAAATCACTAATATAATTGGAAAGTCAAAAATGTAACGAGCTTGTTACAAACCAAAGCAAAAAACATGGTATGGTATAGGTGTCTTAAGAATTTCTTAATAATATAACGAGTTTGGGGAGATGATTTTTAATGAAGATAAAGAAACAAGTCGCTGTCGGTTTGTTTTCAATGGCTAGCATTTTTACATTAAGCCAAGTTGCCGCGAGTGCTGATACCAAAGTAACTGTCAAGTCTGGTGATACGCTTTATCGAATCGCCACCAAGTACCATACGACTGTTAGCACACTTGCCAAAGCAAATCATCTAAAGGATATCAATACAATTGTAACGGGGTCACAATTAACAGTTCCAAGCAAGACAAGTTTAACTTCTTCATCAAGCACCAAAGCTAAAAAATACACAACAGGGAAAACTTATACTGGGGTCAAGAAACAAACAACCAGTACATATGTTAGTCCAAGCACCAAAAATAAAAATCAGAGCAGTACGAAGTCTGTTAAAAAGGCAGCTACCAAGTCAACATTTACCAGCTCAATTAAGACTGCCGGCACCACTGCCAATACCACTGGTGTTGTCGGTTTAGCGCAACAACTGACGACTCAAAGTATCCCTTATCAATGGGGTGGCACAACCACCAAAGGATTTGATTGCTCTGGGTTAGTTCAATACGTCTATAAGCAAAATGGCGTTTCACTACCACGAACTGCCGAAGCTCAAGCTGAAGCAACGACTTACGAGTCAGTTTCAGACGCCCAACCAGGTGATCTCTTGTTCTGGGGAAGCAAGGGTGGCGTTTATCACAGTGCTATTTATATTGGCAACAACCAATACGTAAATGCACCGGAACCTGGTAAGACAGTTCAAACACAAACAATTTCACCATACTTTGCACCAAGTTTTGCTGGTGAAGTTAGTTAACAATTGAAAATTATTCCATGGCATCTATCTAATCGGGGGTAGGTGTTTTTTCTTATCTAAACAGACTAAAAACACCAAATACTGTTAATTAACAGGACTTGATGCCTTCTAATTTGAATTTCGTTTAAGCTTTCTGCCACTAATTAATCTTTGGCATGTTTCCAGTGAAAGATAAACAAACCAATTGACGCAATTAACATGATCCCACTAGAGAACATCTCTTGATAAACATACGCCAACCCGTTATTATCCGGCCAGATCAGTTCAGCAATGTTGTCTAGAAACACCCAGCTGGTAATTAAGATAATCACTAAACAGATTAGACAGGCGACATACATATACAACGTTCTTATCCAAGAACTTTTCACTAAGACACCTTCCCTACCCTACGGTAAATCTAGGTATGACTAGCGTATGACAAAACACGTGGGATTGCAAAATCGGCTTGACGGGGTTAAGCACCATTGCTACTTTGCTAAAACGCGCAAAAGAAACGCAACTTCCGGCCATATATGGGATTGAGATTTATATTTCTTTTTGTGAATCACCATTTCTGCTTTGCTAAAACGCGCAAAAAAGCCGCGGCTTCCGGCCATATATGGGATTGAAATTTATATTTCTTTTTGCGAATCACCAGTGTTACTTTGCTAAAACGCGCAAAAAGCCGCAGCGCCCGGCCATATAAGAGACTTGGGTCCATATTCCAGAACCAGGAATATGGACCCAAGTCTCTTATATTCTGGGCGCTAACCGCGGCTTTTTGCGCTCTCTAATTCTTCTCCAACTCATCCAACGCATTTTCAAGCTGCGCCTTGCTTGCGTCATCCAGATCCGGGTACTTCAACGGTAATTCCTTCATTCTTCGATCAATAATATCCGAGACACATAATCTTGAATACCACTTATCATCTGATGGAATCACATACCATGGATTTTGCTTTGATGCTGTATTCTTAATTGCCTTTTCGTAAGCTGCTTGATAATCATCCCAGTACTGACGCTCCTTAATGTCAGCTGCCGAGAACTTCCAATTGTGATCCGGCATTTCAATCCGCCGCTTGAACCGATTCTTCTGCTCATCCTTCGACATATGCAAGAAGAATTTCAAGACCATAAATCCATTTCTTTGCATATAATCTTCCAAAAAATTGATATCCTTGTACCGATCTGCGAAGAAATCATCGTTTACCTGGTCCAACTTTGAATAGTCACCAATATGCGCGTTCAAAATCAGCTGCGGGTGAACCTTGCTAACCAAGACATCTTCATAATATGACCGATTAAAAATACCAATCATTCCCCGAGCTGGCATGTGGCGCCGAATCCGCCAAAGATAATCATGGTTCAATTCAATTGACGTTGGCACCTTAAAACTAGTGACTTCACATCCTTGGGGATTGACCCCACTCAAAATGTGGCGGATCATACTGTCCTTACCGGAACCATCCATCCCTTGAAAAACGATCAACATCCCAAAGCGGTTCTGGGCATACAATTTACCCTGCAAATCCTGCAAAGTACTAATATTACTTTCAATTCTTGCTTTGATATCCGTCTTGCTTAAATCTTCATCAGTTGCAGCGGTCGGCCGTTTACTTAGTTTAAATTTATCATCACCGTTATAGCGAAATGATTTTTCACGATCAAATATTTTTTTATCATCCAAAATAAAAACCTCCTTGCCTATCACTTTAAAGATAGCACAGGGAAGCTCATGTAGTGTCAATCATGTTTACTTTTCGACCAATTTACGACATCAGAGTCGAAATTAACGGTCACCCTTAGCCAATTCATCAACTGGTGTTTTAAAATACGTCGGCTCCCCTAACTGATATTTAATCCCATTTCTTCTCAGAATTTTGGCAAGCGTCACTGCATACACATCACTATTAAAGCTCTGCGACATGTCTACGAAGATTTTACCGTTTGTCGCCAACATCTCGATTGATAGTCCGTTTGTGCCACTCATATAAGTGTGCATTTCATCAATATACGACTCATATTTTCCTAGTTTAGTTTGGCCTGAATAGCTAAGCACAAATGTATTAAGTAAAACATGATCAATAAACGCCATCATCTTTTGTTTTTCAGTAAACGTTGATAAATTATCTAAATGCTTAAATAAACAGGCCATCTTGTTAGCTTCAACTCTTAAACTTTTCTGCGCCTTATGTGCCCTAATTAAGCTTCGAAAATGGGTTGCTGCTTCTGTAAATTGGTCATCGGTCAAAACCTCAGTATTAATTGGCAATGCCACACTTCCCACGCAATTTCGAAAAGTATGCTCATTCATAATGCCGGATCGTAAATCGCTTGCCATATTGGTGACAATTGGATCGGAAATATCGGGGTAGATTTGTTGAATAGCCTGACTAACCATAATTGAAACGGCAATGGCCGGTGTCGCATCGTGTGCCTTGGCATATTTCATAAAACTAGCCTGATCAATAACCAGTTCATGACGATAGCTTCGATCATTCAAATGATATTTCGTCTCAATCAATTGATGACCATGATGATCAATTTCCGGAATGTCAGCAGAATTGGCGTTCACTGGTGGTAAATATTCAAATGGTTCACCAATTTCATCTGGTTCCATCGGATCGTCATCTAAATTAATACCTGGAATTTCTGGAAACTGCTGATTCTTAATAGAAAAATAATCATACAATAACGTGTTAACAAACGGCATGATGCCACGGCCGTCCGCCAAAGCATGATGGTATGAAACAAATAAACGTTGCTGATCAAAGGTGACATCGACCAAATGAAAATTGGTCTCCGGACCGCCCAGTCGCCGCAATTCTTCAGTTTGAGTAACCACCATTGGCAGCTTGTTATAGGCTAAAAAATAGCTGCTGTTTTTTAGAACCATCTTACTGGTTAAATACGGGTAACGCTTAAGCGCGTGATTTAAAGCTTGCTGAAGAATTGATTGATCAATGGGTTCCGTTAGTCGAATATCAATTACCATACTGTGAGCACCCTGCTTACCATATAAAAAAGATTGACCGGAAGTTAGTTTATCAACCTTAGTAAGTGCTGCAAGATAAACTTTTCCATTAACTGTTTTAAAAATATCTTGGTAGGTTGCGTCAATAGTTGTCATTGTCATAATTTGCACTCCTTTAAATTTGTCAGTTAGCTCGTTGTTTGAGATTGCACTAACTTTACAAAAGAAGTGTTAAGCCGTTGTTTATAAAATGTTTGAGAAATGTTAATTGGTAAACAACATCAATAAATCCATTGTGTTAGATCGAACAATAGGCCCATAATGGTATCAATTCTTACAGTAAGGGAGTTTGATTTATATATGGCGAATATTTTAGTTGTCGAGGACGATCCTCAGTTCAACCAAATCGGTTGCATCTATTTGAATAACCACGGTCAATCAGCTCAAGGGGTCTTAAGTGTGCAAGACGCTTATGACAAGATGTATAACCAATTGTTCGATCTCATTATCTCAGATATCATGATGCCAAACATTGATGGATTTGAGTTTGCCAAAAATGTCCGTGAAATCAATCCAGGAATCCCAATTCTGTTTGTCACCGCGCGCGACGACATTCAATCCAAACGACGTGGCTATGAATCTGGGATTGACGATTACATGGTCAAACCAATTGACATGGAAGAACTGCTAATGCGGGTGACTGCCCTGTTAAAGCGAGCAAATATTGCTAATGATCGCCAGCTAAGCATTGATAATCTGGTAATGAATGCGGATTCAATGAGTGTTGTTATTGGCCAACAAGATATTCCAATGACTGTTCGTGAATTTAATATTCTATTCAAACTGCTCTCTTACCCAAATAAAACGTTCTCGCGATCACAATTATTAGACGAGTTTTGGGGAATTGACAGCACAACTAGTTTACGAGCTGTGGATGTGTATATCATAAAGATTAGAACTAAGTTTGCAACTTTTGATGCATTCAAAATTGTAACTGTCCACGGATTAGGATATAAGGTGGTCTTAAAATGAGAAAGCAGCGAAACATTTCAATTGCTGGATATTTGGGTACCTTCGTCATTTTTGTTTTCTTCGCAACATTACCAATATTCTTATATGGAAACAATTCCCGTAATATTGGCAGCAGCTACCTTAAATGGTACGTTTTATACTGGATTGTAGTGTCAGCAATCTTTATCGGAATCATTGCTTATCAAAAACACATTTCATTTGATGTTCCGCTTGCTCGATTAAGCAAAGCTGCCAAATCAGTTACCAAGGGTGATTTTTCAATTTATTTACAACCAATTCATTCATCTAAAAATCCCACTGAGATTGATAATTTGTTTGAAGATTTCAATACAATGGTAGCCGAACTAGGATCCACCGAAACCTTAAAGAACGACTTTATTGCAAACGTTTCTCATGAATTTAAAGCTCCGCTGGCCGTTATCAAAAGCTACGCAAATGCGCTTCAAAACAATTCAAACAACTCCCATCCGCAGACTGATCAATATATCCAAATAATTATTGATGAAACTGACAAAATGGCCACCTTAATCACTAATGTTCTAAAGTTAAACAAAATTGAAAATCAAGCAATTCATCCAACAATGTCAACTTATAACGTCAGTCGTCAACTCGTTGAGACAACATTGACGTTTGAATCCATATGGGAAGCCGGCCAGATTTCACTCAAAGTTGATATTCCAGATAATCTGCAGGTGACAGCAGATACCGAGATGATGAACATTGTTTGGCAGAATCTGTTGAGCAATGCTTTTAAATTCACTTTGGCAGGTCAAAGTGTCTCAATTAAAGCTAAAATCGTAGCTGACGGGATTGAAGTTTCGATAGCCGATACTGGTGAGGGAATGGATCAAGACACAATCAACCGAATCTTCGATAAATTTTATCAGGGGGATACCTCACATTCTCAAAGTGGAAATGGATTAGGATTAGCGCTCGTTAATCGAATTGTTAGATTAATGAACGGCACGATTAGTGTTGAAAGCCAGGTCGGCCACGGCAGCAAATTTACCGTTTGGCTGCCCGACAATAACTCGGATCATTAGTTTCTAATAAAGACACCTTCTTTAATAATTAACATTTTTCAAACAACAAATCAAATTCTTTCCGGTAATATGGAACTACAAGCTGCAACCTATTTTTTATAGGTTGTAAATCCTATACAGATTGGCGAGACTAATGATGAGTAAACATTTTATCGGCTATGAACACCGTGACATCCTAATTGATAAAAAATATGTTGATATTTACTCCGACGCTTACCCTAATTTTGGGTGGCAGATTGAACGAAAAAGTGCTGGTAAAGAACATCATGACAAGACACTACTAAAAATGAAACGTGATCGAAAGCTGATTAATCAGACTGAATTAAAACGGCTTCAGCGTAAATTTGAGTCAAAGATGGCAAATATTGAAAAACTTGAAAGATTAAAAACACTTTCACCCACAATTGTTGCAAGTATCATTGGCCTTATCGGGACTGCTTTTGTAGCCGGATCAGTTTTTGCCAATGACGCCGGATACACAATTGGGATGGTTGTTTTAGGGACAGTTGGGCTCGTTGGCTGGATTCTACCCTATCCGGTTTTTAAACACCGAATGATAAAATCAACCCATAAATACCAACCGTTAATTGATCATGAATATGATTTGGTCTATGAAATTTGTGAAAAAGCATATACCTTAAGCCGGGTTATAGACTAATTGAAAGAATCATTATTTCAGGTTATGACACCACTAGACAATAGTTTTTGGAAAGGTTTCGCTATACTTTGATTAGGTTGATTTAACCGGGTTTTGAGTTTTCAAAAACTCATTATCAAAAAGTTTATAATAAACCCCGAATTATTCATAGCTTCAAAATAGCCAATCCTTTTAACGGTTTCGTTAAAAGGATTGGCTATCTTTGACCTTAATGATCACTTTAGCGACACTTCGGCCATTCTGGGGGATAACTTAACGTGGCTTTTCTAAATTTTGGGTGCACTTTTCCCTTGGTGTTAAAGGAATCAATTTTTTAAGTTAGCTCAGCCCTCAATACGCTATTATGAGTAACCCAGAGCTTGAATCTGGGCTAGCAATTGGTAAAACAGGTTTCGATAAACATGATGGGTGCTTAATTTCAGCTGGATTTTGCGCCCGCTGCGGACGACTTTCCCAGCTATTTTAAACAGCCGTAATCGCAACATGTTAACCGACAAGTCACGCGGGCAGGCATAGGCAAAGATTAATAAGGCCCGGTTTTGATATCGGTTAACAGTCCGGCGAGATAACCCTGATGGTACTTGGTAGATAAATCAGCCACCGTTTGTGGAATGGTTAAGTGGCGAATATACCGATCGGTCAGTAAATCAGCTAATAAAGCGGTAGGTTGATCGATTTCACGCATGGCGGCCAACGTCTTCAAGCGCAGTTGGCATTCAAAATCGGCCTGCTTGGCTGCTGGGGAATTGCCGTCTCCGGTTGATTTAACCACTTGGAAAAACTGTGGTCATTTCGGTAACAGGTCTTGGATAGGTTAAAAGCATTAAAATAATGATGATTTTGATTTTAATATTCAAGTAAATAGAGCATAACCCAACAACAGGGATCTTGAAGTGTCCCACAATTGTTAGACAAGTAAGTCTAGTGATTGTGGGGCTTTTCTTGTGAAAAAAGGTGGTAGTGGATTTAGAGTGCAATGGAACATCCAGCCACAGCAATTCAGAATGCAATTATTTTTCGAGAGTATTCTAACGGATCGGTTGAGGAGCAAAATACCAAATTGAAATTTATTAAGCGTGGCATGTTTAGCCACAACTAATTTGAAAGTTTGCGTCTAAAAATACTATTACTTGAAAAAATTAGCCCAAGCACGGAAGTATGGAAAGGAGTCATTTGTAAAAAACATTTTTAAACTGCCCTTAGCACTCAGCGAAACCACTTAAAACAGGTACATAAAACGATTTAATTATATGATAATAATTTCAGAAGCGGCTTCAACTTATTACGAGATACCAAGCAGCTTTCAGAATCATGATCGAAAAAAATTGTTTTTATTTTTTTATCTACACGACGTATATTATTAATATTTACTACATAAGATTTATGACACTTAAATAAGCGATCATCCATCCGTTCGATGTCATTAAGATTTGCATAAAATTCACTATGTTTTGTCAGTGTCACAAGTCGAATTTTATGTGTGAGTTCAGTTGTCTCAAAATATAAAATGTCAGCAAATGGAATCTGAAATCTTGAGTGTTGATTGTCGAATACGAATATGTCATCTGATTTCGAAATTTTTTCCTTAGAATACGCGATATCTAGGCATTCGTTAACTCTGACACCAAAGTCTTGCTCGCCAAGATCTTTTTCAATAAAATCCAGCGCAGTTAACTTATATTGATAAGTGATTGGAAGAAACTCAGAGTGTGTAGTAACAAAAACTATCCAACCAAATGGGTCTAAAGCCCGTATATTTTTCGCAAGTTTCAATCCAGCTCTATGATCATCTTTTATTTGTATATCTAAAAAATAAACATTTGAATTTACATGCTCAGTAACTTTAGTGAGTAATTCTGCAGGTCGCGAAGTTGTAATTATTACATTCTCACTGTATTTATAACCTGCCTTGAGAATATAATTTTCAACCAAATGCTGAAGATATTGCTGTTGAATAACATTATCTTCTAAAATAAAGATATTCATTTAAGGTTCCTCCTGTAAGACAAGCGTCTGCGTGAAAAAGTGGTTTTTAAACTCCGTCTCTAGATTTATATTAGGGTGCTTAATTAATAACCCTTTTACCGTTGCAAGACCAATTCCCCGCCCCTTACCTTTAGATGAGTACCCTAGTTCAAATATCTTTCGTTTGTCAATAGTAGTCTCTTTACAATTATTTTTAACTACCAATATCTCTTCGTGATTAGGCTTATCTACAATTAAGGCAATCGACAAAATAGGATTAGCTGCCTGTTTTGAGGCATCAATGGCATTATCGAGAAATACAGATAAAATACGAATATAGTCTAACAGATTGATGTAACAAGTTGTAACTGGTTGATCAATTTCAACATTTATCTGAATCCCCGCCGTTTGAGCTTGAATCAATTTTGATGCTAATAGGCTTTTAACAGCGCTAATCTTCACTTTATCAAGATAAGTAATAGCAAATTTTTCTCCCTGCAAAGAAGCACCAAAATTCTTGATTACAGAGTTAAATGTTTCTTCAATACCTTTTAAATTTCGTTCTTCTATACTGTTTTGTAAGGTCTTTATAACATTGATATGGTCATGTCGAATTCCACGAATATCATTGTACAGCCCTTCAATCTGATTAGTATATTGAGATAGCTGTTTTAACTGCTCTTCACGTAGACTTTCAATCTGGGTATGTTGAATTAGCTGAATTTTGAGACTTAAATACATCAGTAAAGATATCTGAAGAACGATGAATCCAAATGTGAGAAAATATCCTAAGAATCTAGGCTGGAATAATGAGCCTCATAAAAATACCCGATGAATTGTAATGAACAAAGACTAAAAAGGAAACTGTTAATAAAAATCAGCAAATGATCCAATCCAAATGTATAGTTGCCTTTTAGAAATTGGAAATTAGGGTGAAATATCTTCAGTATTACATAATTTAACAGAATTGGTAGAAAACTAGCTAGTAAAGTCGAAAGCAAATTCCCTTGAAAAAAATGATGATTAATTGAAATAAATATATTACCAATGAAGCTAAAAAACGAAAGGCTATAGACGGCATAAAAAAAAGCTAGGGATCTTTTTTTGTCAGATCATTCTTGAGACCAATCCAATAAAATGCCAGCAATACAAATATAAAGAAGGCATTCTTAAAAATAACGTTTCCCAACACCGTTACCAAGAATAGAATTGCGATAGAAAAAAAAGCGGGGTCGAATGTTACTAACCTGGTAATAAACAACAATTAAGAAAACTATTTGAAAAAAAGCTTCTATATCTACATGAATATTATTAATCATTCTGATCTCCTAACATGTTTTTTCAAGTCGGGATTTGTAGGCTCATAAAGGAATAGGAAGCAACTAAAATCAGTATTTAAAATAAATTTTCTAATTAGGTTCTTTAACTTCATACTTTTCATAATTTCGATAACTCCTTCCCAACAATTTATAGAATGCCGGAGTAATTAATACAGATTCTGAAAGTTCTCCAATTAAAATTGCAACACGCAGTACAAGTGAAGAAAACAGCAAACACAAAAGTGTTAACAACAGAACAAATATAATTGCCCTTACTTTCATTGTCTTCCTTCGACTTTTACTGAATAAAGGATTTTTCTCAGTATCTGCAGGTGAATATCTAGCTGCGATCACTAATACTATTACTTGAAACACGATAATGAGCTCAATATTAATGTTGGCAACATAATTGTACAAAAAATTAGGTAAAAGTATAAAGAAAAGTGCTGATACTACTGTACAATTCCTAGACGTTTCCGCATGCCAACCACCCGCATACTTACGGAAGACTACAAAAACGGCGTGGACATATAGGGTAAGTAAAAATGAATGAACGACAATAGCTATCACATAAACTATAAAACACTTCTTTAAATTTATAAGTAGAGTCTGTAGATGATAATCAGCAACGTCATACTGATCTTTAGACAAAGAACTATTACCAAAAATCTTGTTAAGCAGATACTTGGACACGCTCATGAGCTAAATCCTTCTTTATACTTTTGGTAGTTATTATATACCGGTATGAGTATAATGCATTAGATATTTCGTGAGCGGTTGATTCTGCGCTTTAAATGGCAATGAGTTAAAAAGTCATTTGTACGTGTCTTTCCCAAGCAGAGTAAACTTTTATATATTGTCGTCTCGAGATGTTACAATGAATATTTTGACTCTCCCAGAAATAAATTCGATGATATTTTTTATCGATACTTTTAATAGCATTGATATTTACTAATATATGGCGATGACAACGAATAAGCTCAGAATACTTATTTTCAAGTTCCCTTAAAGTTCCTTGTGAAATCAAGGTTTCATCTTTTGTAATAAAGTCTAGATAGTGATCATGAATTGACGTTGTAACAAACAATAATTTATTCATCTGAATTAGTTGAGAACTATTTTTATTATTCAGTAGTATAGTCTTTTCTTCCATTCGTATATCTCCAATCGTTATTTAAGGTAGAAACACAAAGCATTATAAAACAAATACTAATCATTTAAATTAGTAAAGTAATGAAAGGCCAAAAATTAGCTGTGATTGGTAATTTGAATCATCTTCTTACACTTTGCCCAACCACTGCTTATGTTTGAATTTAACCATTCATGGTAATAATCATACCGTTCAGGTTATCTGTATTTAAGAAGCTATCTATCTGATGTAAAGTAACAATCGTAATCAAGCATTGGTTGCTTTTAGTAATTAATGTGTATCTAATGATATAAGGTATTCCGAAAGACTTTATTCATTAAACTGATTACATTAATTGTTGGTAACAGCAATATAAAAAAGAGGAGATAATCATTATGAACAACAACCCAGTATTGAAGTTACAAGATCAACCCGATGCTATGCTTGGAAAATCGCACGTTTAAATAAGACTCCTACAGAGGACAATACATTATGGGAAGATCAAGAATAAACAAAGGATTCAAGCAGTTGTTTGTTGCATTTTTATCATTTAGTATTTTCTGGATCAGTGCAGCCCTAAGAGCGGGAAATGTGATGCTAACTATTCAATTAGCAATAATTCATTGTGTAATGGTCATTATTTTCCTAGTTATGTACTATCTTATTTTTAAAACCACAAAGTTAAAGATTAGACAAAAGATAGAACTTAGATGGGCAGTTACACTTTCAGCACTGCTAATTTTATTTATTTTTGTTGCATTCAATGGTATTTATACCCACATACACATTGTAATAAACTCAGCTAATTTCTTAGTAATTCTGTTAATTGCTGTATCGTCAGCACTGCTCGAGGAATTTCTTTTCAGAGGAATGTTTTTTCAAGCAATACTTAATATATTGAGTAAAAGTAATTTACCCCTGACCTATTCAGGCATCATCTCTTCATTGCTTTTTGGCTTTTGGCATTTGTCAAATTTCTTCTGGGGAGGGCAACCACTAGAAGGCACATTGCAGCAAGTAATATTTGCTATTGCAATGGGACTAATATTAGTAGCTGTCAGAATTATTTCAAAAGATATATGGTTAAGTGTTTTGATCCATTCATGGATAGATTTAGTTCCAAGCGGGCCCATTATGAGTAAGGTTGCTCCATGGGGGTCAGCCTTACTCATATACGGAATAATAATTACGTTTTTAATTTTCATTATATTTATCTACGAACAAGGACTATTTTTCAAAAAGAAATTGTTAGTAAGCAACAAGGGGTCAATGGAACATCCAAACGAAAAGTAGCGGTAGAAAGGCGAATAACCAGCACTTAAATTAGTGAGGTTGTTCGTTTTTTCGTTTGAGCTTTTTTAGTTTCAACCGATTCACTTCGCGGTAAAAAGTTCCAGAGAAAATTGGGTTAGTGGTTAAAATCTCTTTAACTGAATAGTCACCACTTTGATACATCCGAATGGCAATATCCAACTTTTCTTGGGCGATTTGTGGACGGCCAACTGTTACGCCACGTCGACGACTGGCCGCAATTCCTTCTTTAACCCGATCGGCTAATAAATTCCGCTCCAGTTCTGAAATCACACTCATCATTTGCAACATGGCTCGACCAGTTGGTGTCTCGGTGTCCATCTGCTCCTTTAAAGAAACAAACTTAATTTGTTTTTGGTGCAGCAGTAATCAAATTTAAAATATCCAACGTATTTCGGCCCAAGCGGGAAATGCTTTCAACGACCACGACATCATGAGCCCAAATGGTCTGGAAAAGCTGGATAATTCCCGGTCTTTTTTGCCGGGTCCCGGTAAATTTTTCTTGAATGATTTTTTCGGCACCATAAGCCGTTAATTGATCGATTTGGCGATTGAGATTCTGATCATCTTTTGAAACCCGTGCATATCCAATAATCATGAGTGACTCCTTAGTTTTTGATAGCCAGGATAAATTTAGCTATCTTTTCACAATGGTTTATTATAAACTTTTTGATAATGAGTTTTTGAAAACTCAAAACCCGGTTAAATCAACCTAATCAAAGTATAGCGAAACCTTTCCAAAAACTATGGTTTTCCACATTCGTGCTCTAATCATTCTCTCATAATTAGCGTATAATTAATTTTATAGGAATTGTGACATTTGGTTGAGAAACGTTTCGGAACAGCGTACTCTAGTTTCAAACCAAATGATCCACATATCGCAGAAGGAGGAATTTGTTTGAAAAATCTATTAGTCGCAGCCAATAATGCTGAAGGTGGTCAATCAGACCAGCCAACCAGTGATTCGATTGATAAATCTCTATTGAAAGATGACCTTTATCAAGCCGTCAACGGCCGTTGGGAAAAGACTGCTAAAATTCCGGCTGATCATTCATCAACCGGTGGCTTTATGGATCTCAATGACAACATTGATAAACTATTAATGGGCGATTTGGACGAGATCCTAAAAGGCAACAAAAACAGTTACGAGGCACCTTTCTCCGAATTTTTAAAATTTTATGAACTGGCTCAAAACTTCAAGAAACGGGATGCTGACGGAGCTGAACCGTTAAAACCATACTTGGAAAAGATTGAAAACATCACCAGTTTTGATGATTTAAACGCCCAAATCGGCGACTGGGTCAAAGAAGGGTTTAATTTGCCGTTTGGATTTGACGTTGGTCCCGACATGAAGAATACCCAAATCAACGCTTTATTTGCCGGTGTGCCACGCCTATTTCTGCCAGATCGGACCTACTACGAAAATAATAATCCAGCTTACAAACAATTAATGCCAATTTTAACCAAGACCCTCAGCCAACTATTAGTCTTGGCCGATTATAGCAGCAACGAGGCCGACCAAATTGTCGAGTCGGCAAAGAAATTCGATGCCTTAATCGCACCCCACGTTAAGTCATCTGAAGAAAATGCCGATTACAGTAAAATGTACAACCCACAGAAATTCAGTGATTTCGCTAAATCCAGCAGTCATTTGGATATTACTAAGTTGGCGAAGGAAATCTTCGATAAAGTACCGGAACAGGTGATCGTCACGGAGCCTAAGTACTATGAAGCGCTTGACTCAATCGTTAACGAGGATACTTTCAGCGACATGAAGAACTGGATCCTGGTTAATACAATTTACTCATCATCCAGTTACCTGTCCGAAGAATTCCGACAAACCGGTTCGACTTTTGGTCGGGCTTTGTCCGGCAAAAAGTCGGCAACCCCACAAAAGAAATCGGCTTTCTACTTGGCGTCAGGAATCTTTGGTCAAACCATTGGTGATTATTATGCCAAAAAGTATTTCGGGCCAAAAGCCAAGGCTGACGTTGAACACATGGTTCGGAATATGATTAGCGTTTATGAAAACCGGTTGAAAAATAATACCTGGTTGGGCAAAGCGACTCGTGAAAAAGCGATTTTAAAGCTTGATAAATTGGAACTTCAAGTCGGTTACCCCGATCACATTGACGAAATTGAATATAAATATCAGGTAACGCCAGAAGATCAAGGCGGTACGTTGTTTGAAAACGCGTCAAAATTTGGCCGAATTGCTTTGGCAGATAACTTTGCCAAACTCGGTAAGCCGGTTGACCGAACTCGTTGGGAAATGAGTGCCAGCACGGTGAATGCCTATTATGAGCCATTTAAAAACATTATTGTCTTTCCAGCTGCCATTTTGCAGGCACCCTTCTACAGCCTAAAACAAACGTCCAGTCAAAATTATGGTGGGATTGGTGCCGTGATCGCACATGAAATTTCCCATGCCTTTGACAACAACGGTTCCCTGTTTGATGAACTAGGGAATTTAAACAACTGGTGGACCAAAGAAGACCATGAATACTTTAGTAAGTTGGCTGATAAAATGATTAACGAATTTAATGGGATTCCATTTGCTGGCGGCAAAGTTAACGGTAAGTTAACCGTTTCCGAAAACATTGCCGATGCTGGTGGTCTCAGTTGTGCCAACGAAGCCGCTAAAAACGAGGGTAACTACAACTTATATGATTTCTTCATCAACTGGGCAAAAGTTTGGCGGATGAAAGCAACTAAGGAATATAAGCAATTACTACTAAATATTGATGTCCACGCGCCAGCTGAATTGCGGGCAAATGTGCAGGTCAAGAATCTGGACGACTTCTATGCCACGTTTGAAGTTCAACCTGGTGATGGCATGTACTTGAAGCCGGAAGAGCGGGTTAAAATTTGGTAAGAGTGTGACAAAAAACGGTTAGCTTCCAGAATATAAGGACTCTAATTTCAATATTCCGGGTTTGAATATTGGGATTAGAGTCCTTATATGGCCGGAAGCTGTTTTTTGTCACACGTTTCGGCTATTTAGCCAGTCCCAGCAAAGCATATTCTGAATCTGAATATTTGATTAAGGGCCTTATATGGCCGGGGTCTGCTTGCTGTCACACGTTTCGGCTATTTAGCCAGTCCATCAAAGCATATTCTGATCCTGAATATTTGGCTAATCGGTTTAAATAGTCGGCATTTATCCACTGGCACATATTTTTCATTCGGTGACAATCACAATAGCAACACAATAACCGCTACAATCTGCTAATTTAATCACTAATTGTATTAACGTGACACGAAAAAGGACTGATTCACTAAAAGTTACTTTTCGTGCCACGTTTTTTAGTATTAACAAAAGAAATTAAAAACCTCATTTTGCTCATTCATCGCTGTTTCCAACATAACAGGCGAACCGCACACCATAAAGCCATTTATTCCAACCCATTTGATGTTATAATTGTAAGGGTTTACTAGACTGTGAAAGAGGTTTCTGCCATGCGCCAAATACCAATCAAAATGACTTTCTTTTTTCAACTGCATCCCATCATTGCCACCATCTTTTTTGGTGAATTAATTGTTCTGACAATGCTGTTCAATCACGTTGCCGTGGCGTTGACAGGAATTGTTTCTTTGATGATCATCAATGTTTTCTATCTTGGCAGACACGCTGCTTGGCAACAGCTCAAATTCAACGGCGTCTTATTTTTCATGATTGTCTTTTTTAACGTCTTACTTAATCAAAAGTTTTCACCCTTTCTATGGAAAGTGTCAACCGGCTTTTTCACATTTAAGTTATCCTATCCGGCGCTCCTCTACGGCATCACGATGGGAATCATGTTGACCGAGATGTTAATGACGTTTGCCTTGTTAAACACCATTTTAACCGCCAATAAATTAATTTATGTTTTTGCGCCAATAACACCAAAGCTCGCACTACTGGTCACAATTTCGTTTAATCTAGTCAGAGATTTAATCAAACGATTTGGTCAGCTGTTACTTTTACAAAAGACTCGAAATCTCGATACCACAACTGGATCATTACCAACCCGGCTAAAAAAAATATTAAGTCTGTTTCAAATTTTGCTTGAAGATTCCCTATCATCCGCGATGGAGACTGCCAATCTGATGGATGCCCGTGGCTTCGGGGCCGCCAAGCGAACTCATTACCGTTCCTATCGTTTTAACCCAACCGACTGGTTCTTTCTGATGGTTACCACGGCTGCTTTTGCGTTATTATTGTTTGTAAGGATCAACGCAATGGGTTGGACGAATTCGGTTGCCGATTTCAACACCATCCTTTTCACTGGCGACCTTTATCCAATGGTTCTATTGGGTAGCTTTACGTTAATGCCATTAATCGCTGAGGGGGTCTACCATTTATGGACCAATTAATTCAAATTCAAGATTTAACGTTCACTTATCCAGCCCAACAACAGCCAGTTTTAAAAGATATCAACCTTACCGTTAATCATGGCGACTTTATTGTCATTGCCGGCGATACTGGAAGCGGCAAAACCACCCTGCTCAACCACCTGAAAAAAGAACTCATTCCAGCTGGGGAAACGACCGGTGACGTCTTAATTAACGGTAAGCCCATCAAAACCCTTTCCCAACTCGACAGCGCCCAAACCGTGGGATACGTTGCTCAAAATCCGCAAACCCAGCCGATCATGTCGACAGTTATCGAAGAACTGGCTTTCCCATTAGAAAACGTTGGCTGCCCCAGTAATGAAATTGAACGCCGAATCGCTGAACTAAGTAATTACTTAGGACTTGATCAATTGCTGGACCGCCAAATCAGTGAACTCTCCGGTGGTCAACTGCAACTGGCCAACTTGGCATCCGTCCTCATTCTTCGACCTAAAATTATCTTATTGGATGAGCCAACTTCTCAATTGGATCCGCTCACCACTCAGCATTTCTTTGAAGTACTCCGCCGCGTCCATGAGGAACTGGGAATTACCATCATCCTCAGCGAACATCATTTAAGCATCGCGCTTTCACTAGCTAACCGGATGCTCTTGATTCAACATCAAACAATTACGTTTGACGGCCCACCGACTGAGGGAATCAAGCTAATGGGTAACGATGAGCGGCTGGGATACTTTATTCCTCCCGTCTCACAAGTCTTTCTGGCTGGTAAGCGTCATCTCGACGACCTACCAATTTCAGTGGCCGCGGGACAACGGGCAATTCGCAAGGATCGGATTCACTTCAAGCCAACAACAGCCTTAACCCAATCACCAATTCAGCGACCTGCCAATGTCATTTTAAAAGCTAAGAATATTCAGTTTTCATTTGACCGGCAAAAAAATGTTGTTGACCACTTGGATTTAAATGTCCATCAAGGAGATTGGCTGGCAATTATCGGTAAAAATGGGGCTGGCAAATCGACGCTGTTAAATTTATTAACTGGATTGCGAACACCGCAACACGGGAAGGTTTATTTTAATCAAAAGGTTGTTTGGAAGATTCCTACGCCACAACGAATCAAATCCCTTTCCTTTCTATCGCAAACCCCAACTCTTCAATTTCGAAGCGGAAGTGTCTATGAGCAACTAACTATCCAAGCCAGGGAATTAGCTTTAGATCATCCCCAATCACGGATTAACGCGATTGTTGACCAGCTGAAACTCCAGTCGATTCTCAAACATAATCCATTCGATATCAGTGGCGGTCAACAACAACTCCTTGGCTTGGCAATTGCTTTATTAGCAAAACCAACCCTTCTTATTTTGGATGAACCCACCAAGGGATTGGATCCATTTACTAAAAATTTTGTTGGCAATATTTTAAAGCAGGTGCAACAAGCCGGGACAACCATTATTATGGCAAGCCACGATATGGGCTTTTGCGCCACATTTGCCGATCACTGTGCCTTCATGTTCGACGGCCACATTAATACGTATTTACCAACAAGAAATTTTTTTACCCATAATTTCTTCTTTACAACATCAATTAATCGCTTGGTCAGAAATCAAGTTCCAGAGGCAATGCTGGCAAGGGACATTGAACTTAACAACGCTTCGAATGGTTAGGGGTTAACCAATTAATATCAATTAGCTTTGGAAGTGACTTGAAAGGGGGTGAGTCATGCTTGAAAAAACTTCTTGATCTAACCTATGTTCATCGGCTGCTAATCGCTGTTCTGTTAATGATGACCTTTTTAGTGTTGCTACTTCTATTACGAGGAAAACATTATCTGCTATTTAGTTTTATGTGTTTACTATGTAGTATCCTGCCAGCATATTGGCGCTTTGAACGTGAGCCAATCAGAACCAAAACATTAATGTTCATTGCAATTTTAATTGCGTTGGCGGTTGCCGGTCGGGTACCACTCGCTGCTATTCCAAGCGTTCAAGCTGCCAGCTTTATCATCATTATCGGTGGCATCAGCTTGGGACCCGAATTAGGTTTTATCACCGGATCAACAACCGCTTTAGTCTCAAACATGTTCTTAGGCCAGGGGCCATGGACACCATGGCAAATGCTTGCTTGGGGGTTAATGGGATTAACGGCTGGTCTTTTAGGCAAAACCAGGATTAAGAAAAGTCTGCTCTTGGTCGTTATTTTTGGCGGCGTTTGGGGCTTCTTATTCGGTTGGATTATGGATCTTTGGTACGCATTAGCCTATATTAATCCGCTCAATTTAAAAAGTTTCATTTTAGCATTCGGTGCCAGCGTACCGTTTGATGCTCTCCATGCCGGAGCCAACGTTTTGTTATTAACCTTTTTGTACAAACCATGGGAACTATTATTTAATCGTTTAGTTCAGAAGTATCAGTTACTATCTAAATAAATTTGAAAGTGTGATTATTCATGAAGAAAACCAAATTATTAGTGTTATCCGTTGCAAGTCTGTTAACATTTGGTGCTATGGCTCCTGCTATTACTTCTCAAGCAGCTGTCAAAACTGCTTCAACCAGTTACCAAAAGAGTAAAAATAAGGCGCTTTACACTTACGCCA
Source organism: Lentilactobacillus diolivorans DSM 14421 (assembly GCF_001434255.1). Classification (GTDB taxonomy): domain Bacteria; phylum Bacillota; class Bacilli; order Lactobacillales; family Lactobacillaceae; genus Lentilactobacillus; species Lentilactobacillus diolivorans. Next base: position 92,431 of record NZ_AZEY01000108.1, on the reverse strand, counting down.
AAAAAATGATGGCTAAGAATCGAACTGGCCTTTCTGGCAAAACGGCTTATATTTTCAGCAAGAAGGCTTATAAAACAACTGGTGCCGCAGCTGGTTACTCCGATCTTTTAGTTGGTTTAAAGGGTCACGGGTACAAATTTACCAAAAACCAGAAAAATTTAGTCGCTAAAAATTTGGTCGTTAACTCAAAGAGTACCGCTGCTGATTTGGCAACTGCCATTATGGGCTTGAAAGCAGTTGGCCTCAATCCAACCAACTTCAAACCAGCTGGGGCAAAAAAATCTATGAATTTGGTTTCCCAACTTTACCGTCAATCAATGACCAAACAAACGGTTAACGTTCAAAGCCAGTCTTTAATTGCATTATCGGCTAGTTCGTCATTTAAACGGCCAGCCAATGCCAAGTTTACAAAAGCCAGCTTAAGCAATGCCATTGTGAAGACCCAACAAAGCAACAACGGCTGGGGCTACAGTAATAACCTTGCCACGGTTGACAGCGATACGACTTCAATGGCCGTTATCGGGTTAACTCGCGGTAAAACCAACAGCAGTGCCGTTACCGGTGCCATCACCAAGGGCCAAACCTACTTAAAGAATGCCGTCTATCCTTCTGGTTCATACGGTTATACCTTCCAAGGCAAGAATACACCAAATGCCAACTCAACCGCTGAAGTTGTCATTGCCTTTTCAACCAACTTGAATACACTAAAATTTGTTAACAACAGTACGAAAGCTAATCAAGCCGCCTCTTCATTGCGTGCCATGCTCGGTTACGTTAATAAAACCGGTTCGATCAAGGGTGCTTACTCACAACTCTTAGGTGTCGGCCAAGTTAATTTAGCAACGGCTGCTTACCAACAGGCTCAAAAGAAGCATTCTGTTTACACATTGAACTAATAGTTAGGAACTTTCAAAATGAAAAAAATTGTCGGTATTTTAATTGGCGTCGCCCTCGTGTTTGGTCTGGCATTCGGTGTTCGTCAAGTCATGTCCAACCATTCAACACCAGTTGCGACGCAAAAGAGTCAATCCGCTTCCAAAAAATCTGCCAGTCAAAAACAGCCCACCTCAACGAAATCGGCTAAGAAGTCGTCGGATAAATCCAAGCAGACTGCCAGCCAATCCAAAAAGCAGGCAGCTAAGCAAGGTCAAAAACACCAGCAAGCAAGAAAAAACAAGCCGAGTTCAAAGGCAACGACTCATTCGACCACAACGTCCCACCAAGCTGCCAAAGGTCATTCTGGTACTAAGCCAACTAACCGGTCAACGGCTGCTTCCAAAAAAGGCACCTCCACTTCAACGCGATTGGCTCGTCAATCAACAGCGAAGAAAAACACGCCTGCTAAAAAGCGAACCGCTGAAAAGAAACGGGTGGTGGTTGCAAGAAAGTCTGACCAACATCACGCTACTGTCTATTTAAAAGTGTCCGGATATAAAAAAACGTTCTACACTGGCAAAATGCCCATCACTAAGAAATCAACCGCATTTTCCGTCTTGAAAGCCACCCATTTAAAGCTCGTTTACACCAGTACACCTGATATTTATGTCAGTTCAATTAATGGGTTAAGAGAGAACGATGTCCGCCCCGGCAGTGGTTGGATGTATTCTGTTAACCATAAATTCGTTGACAAATCAGCTGGTCTTAAGCGGCTAAAGAAAGGTGAAACTGTTCACTGGTACTTCTCAGTTGACGGTTATAAAGAGTGATCACTCATGAAAAAAGCGATGTTCGTTGGCGCGATTGGTTGTGGTAAAACCACCCTCATTCAAAGAATGGGCGATATGCACATCCGCTACAACAAAACTCAAGCCATTGAATTTTACGATAATATCATTGATACCCCTGGTGAATACGTTGAGCATCGGGAATTGTACTCAGGGTTGAGAACAACTTCCACCGGTGCCAAGCTGGTCGTTTTAATGCAAAGTGCCGTTGACCCGCGAATCGTCCTGCCAGCTGGATTTAGTACCATGTTTACGCAGGAATCCATTGGTGTCGTCACCAAAATTGATTTAGCGACGCAACAACAAATCGACTTAGTCAAGAAACGGTTACTTGAAGCCGGTGTTAAAAAAGTTTTCACTGTTTCCGCGATCAAGGGAACCAACGTGAAGGAATTCATGGATTATTTAAAACAGTACTAATCGTATTCTTTGTTGAATCGTGACATGTACCAACAATTTAATCAGGCTAAAAACAGAGTGGACCAGCAAGCGTTTAGACTCCAGAATATAAGCCCCCTAACCTTAATGTTCCCGATTCTGGAATATTAAGGTTAGGGGGCTTATATGGCCGGAGTCTGCTTGCTGGTCCACGTTTCAACCAAGTAAAAAGTTCAACGAGATATTCCTGATTTTGGAATATTAAGTTAGGGGGCTTATATGGCCGGGGCCTGCTTGCTGGTCCACGTTTCAACCAAGTAACAAGTTCAACTTGATATCCCTGATTTTAGGATATTAAGTTAAGGGGCTTATATGGCCGGGGCCTGCTTGCTGGTCCACGTTTCAACCAAGTAACAAGTTCAACTTAATATCCCTGATTTTGGAATATTAAGTTAGGGGGCTTATATGGCCGGGGTCTGCTTGCTGGTCCACTCTTTAACTAAGTAACAAGTCCACCGAGATATTCTGAACTTAATTATTTGGATAACTGCCTTACACGGCTGGAAGCTGTTTTTTACCTCATGCTTTTGCTCGAATAATAATCACATTTACACAAAACGGGAGGCTGGGACAAGGGTAATTTTTCCCAGTCCCTATTTGTGTAGTCATGATTATTACCGTGCGGAAACGTGAGATAAAAGGCAACTTCCTGCCGTACAACCGAATTATCCCACTATTCTACCCGGAGCATATTCGGATAATCCAGTTGTACTCTGGAAGTTAACCACCTTTTTATGTCTCACTCTATTTTCGCAAAATTCTATTCTGACATGTCACCAATATCTTCAAGGCTCGTCTTTTTTAAAACCGTCAGCATCGCTTCTTCAGCCTGGTTTAACACTTTTGAGCTATTTTCAAGCCATCGGTTCACCCGATCTTGATGCACAAAAGCACTGGTATCAAAATCTTTATGAACCTCAAACAACTGGCCGGTGCCTTCAATTGCCATCAAGACATCATAAACCGTAATCTCTTTAGGTTGTTTGGCCAATCGTAAACCACCATAAATCCCGGTTTTGGATCTTAAAATGCCGTTTTTAGTAAGCAACGACGAAATCTTTTTAATGCTTGGAATCGGGATGTTAAGCTTTTCAGATATTTTTTGAATTGATAAATAATCATACTGCTCTTCTTGAGACTTGATACCAACATAAGCCGTCATTTCAAGAGCTTGTGAAAACGCGATAGAAAAGGACATCATAGGCCTCCAATTATTTCTTTAAGTATAGGCTATTATACCAAATCTATCGTTAAAATTATTTCCTTTCCAATGGCACAATCAGGGTTAACACTAACAGCAACCCCACAAACGTTAACCCTACGCCAATTAACATGGACTGACTAAAGACAGCTGATATTTTCGTTATATTTGCCGTAAAAGCAGCAAAGATTGCCAGCCCCAAGGCACCGCCAAATTGCCGCGCCGTATTGTAAACACCGGATGCTGCTCCTGACACTTCATGGCGAACCCTGGCTAATCCGGAAGTCGCAAGTGTTGCAAAAGCGAGTGCAAAACCAATCGCATAGCCCAATGTTCCAATTAGTAGAAGCACATAGTTGGCTGAATGGGCAACAACCGATAACTCTATCATTGACAACAAAACAATCACAAAACCAATCACCATTACTCGTGAATTTCCCCAGCGAGCAATCAAATTTCTCGCCCGAACAGCGGCAATAAAGAGCAGAACGGCCATCGGTACCATGCCAAGAGCAGTAACAAACGGGCTAAGTCCAAGGGTCCCCTGTAAAAGCTGCGGTGTATAAAACCAAAACCCAATCCCGGCTGAGCTAAACAAAAGTGAGCTAACATAAGATGCCAATCTTTCCCGGTCCTTAAAGATTTCAAGGGGCATCGTGGGTCGGGCCACTTTTCCTTGGCTAATAATGAATCCAATCCAAAGAAACAGTGACAAAATCAATGTCGGTATCGGCCATGGACTGCCATCAAGGCCATAAGAAATCGACGTCATGGCAAGGATGGACAGAATCGTCCCGACCCAATCAATTTTTCCATTTTGGGTCTCTGATTTAGCTAGGACTTTTGCGGCAATGATCACCATGATAAAGGCAATGGGTCCATTCATATAAAAACCAACTCGCCAAGATGCAAATGTCGCGAAAAAGCCGCCAATGACAAGCCCAATCGCTGCACCTGCGCCAATAACCGACGCATAGTACCCAATTGCCTTTTGTCTTGCCTGACCCTCAAACGTATCAGTTAGAAGTGCTAAACAATTTGGTGCCAGAATTGCTGCCCCAATTCCTTGAAATGCTCGAAAACTGATCATCATCACAGCGTTAGTGGCTGCGCCAACAGCCAAACTACCGATTCCAAAGATCATCAAACTTGAAATAAACAGCGATTTTCGACCATAGATATCTCCCAACTTACCACCAATCAACATAAATCCTGCATAAGTTAATGCATAAGAAACTTGAACCCAAGACAGAGCGCTGGCGTTTAAATGAAGCTGATCAGCCATCTTAACAGTTCCTGTAAACACAATTGAAGTATCAAGAACCCCCAAAAAGGCACCAATTAAAGCTAGTGAGAGAACGATCCTTTGAACTCGGGTCATTCTTTGTCTTCCAAATTCTTTCATTGAATTAGTATTATCCATTATTTTTTCTCCTTTTCGAATTGGTTTGTTTAGTATATTCTTTATATACTAATACTGCAATACTAATTACAAAAAAATTTTGGAACCACAATCAGAACAAAATTAGTCTTAAACTAGTGAGTATGATGTCAATTCCAGAAAACATCGCATCACAAATAATGGATAGCGGTATAATTAATAACATATCATTAATTCAGAGGAGAATTCTATGAAAAAGTTAAGAATCGTTGTCATCACCTGTCTCACGTTATCGGCAATCTTAATTACTGGTTTGACATATAAGCAAACCATCTTTGCATCTCAAAAGCCCGAGCCCAACATTACCAAGTCCGTTAAGCCCAAGCACCACTACTTACTGGTTATGGGTCATGGTGCTGGTGATCCCGGTGCTCATGGTAACGGAACCACCGAAGCCCATTTTTTACGGGCAAAATTTTTACCTAAACTACGGAAATACGCTAAAGAAGTCAAGAATAGTCGGGTCACTTTTTACAATCCCAAACACGATATTGTCCGAGACACTTTGGTTTTCCACAAGGGCTCGTATAAGATTAACAAGAAAACAACTGTCATTATGTTTCATTTAGACGCTGGTGGCGGTACTTATGCTCATGGCGGCCACGTCATTATTCATCGACCGATCCCTACAAAACGTGATCGGCGATTGGCCCACGTCATCAAAAAATACGTTGGTCTTAACCCTGCTTACCATGGTTATAGTTATCGAACTAATTTGCGTAACTGCAACGTATTACGTCGCCGTGGTATTGACTACAGCCTCGTTGAAATGGGCTTCATTACCAATAAACATGATTTTAAAAAGATTAATCAACATCTCGATCAGATTGCTAAGAACGATATTGAGGCAATCACTCATGAAACAATTAAGTAACTGGTAACTACCGGTTATTTAGTTCTACCAAAACTGTTATTAAACACAAAAACAGACATTTCCGGCCATATAAGATAAGCCTCCTAACTTAATATTCCAAAAAATCGGGAATATCAAGTTAGGAGGCTTATATTCTGGGATCTAACCGCTTGCTGGCCAAATCTGGTTTTTAAGCTTTGCTTTTAGCAAGATATATTTGGTAAATCAACCGGGTTGTCTGGTCATCATGCTGCGGATATGGCGAATTAGTCGCCGTTCCATAAAGAGCACCATCTACAACATCGACCCCAATTGAATAGTTACCCATCGAAGCTCGTTTGCTGGCACTATAACCATTGGCATTAAGAATCTCAGCGACCCGTTTAACCCGTGGTGTAATTGCTTGACCATAACTATAGTAGAGATAACTATCGATACTTCCATCTTGATGACGATTGGGATTATTAGGATCTTTGAGATCACTAATTGCAACAAAATCGGTGAAATTACGATTTTGGATAGGTACAGTTGCAGTAATATTCTCAATTGAACGAGATAAGCTGATATCAATGGGACTATTTGGAAATAACTTAATTAAAGCCTTGGTTAAACGTTGACTAGAATTGGAATTAATGTAGTTTAAATACTGCCGATTGCTGGTTATTTTATCTAATGGCGTGGCAATCGCCTTTGTCAGGTAGCCACTCCAAACAAGCCCTTTAACCTTCTTATTGGCAGAATAGATTCGATAGTAAATTGCTCTTTTACCCTTAATAGTCTTGGTGAAAGCATTAGTAACGAGCCAACTGGTATAACGATAGTTTTTAACGTTATGCAATTTTTTGGTATGACTATAATTCCAAATATCCCCTTTGGCATTTGGCTTGGTATAGTACATTAATGGACCGTCCATTACCGACCAACTGTAAGGTTTCTTTGCTTGCGCAACTGAAGCAATAGTGAATATTCCACAGAATACTAACCCGGACAGAAGGATTTTTAATAGTTGCTTTTTCATAAAATGAGCCTCCAGAATAAAGATAAATTGGTTGCTTTGTTAACTTCCATTGTAACGGATATTTTGAATAAGATGTCGTTTTAGAATCAATGGTACACCCCAAACTGATTATTTCCAGATCAAAATCGGGCTGTTAAATATCGAGAAAATTGTGATTAACAGAATCGATTTTGGGTCAATGGAACATCCTGTGGAAAGTAGCGGCAAAGTTATCAATGCCCAATCTATCCCCATTGTAATGGAGATGAAGCCGGCACAAGTCCCACTTATTTTAATTAGCAATGCAATGCACCAAGTTGGACCACGGAACTAGTCTCGGTTCAAAAGAATCTTTCACAAAATGTGTCTCAAATATTGACCTCGTTCCACTGTTAAGGTATCACCCCCTTTGTAATTTGTTAAACACTTGATCAAAATCGGGCAGATTAGTTTTAGTCCCCGTGAATTTTTCCGCGTAAATATTTTGCCGGGCCACCCCGGCACTTTCTAATTGTTCTATTTGGGATTTTAAATCTTGGCCAGTTGTAGAGACACGCGCATAACCATAAATGGGAGAGACTGTTTCAGTAATCTTATTGTAAAAAAGTCAAAATCCGCCACAAACTTGTTTGAACTTAAGCTTATTGACTAAATATTTTTTCTCTCACTGACTTGTTAAGCTCTTACCAAATCACTTTTTTCGAAAATAGTGTTCAAGTCCATTCGTGATCCAATACACACAAAAATAAATAGCTATAAAAAAACTACTCATACAAACAAGATAACTAATCGTCCATATAACTCGTAAGTAGCCTTGAAGTTCTATTGATTGAAATGAAAATAAAACAAACGTGAATAAAATATCACAGGCAAATGCTACTTGCCGACCTAATTTTGAATCAACTTGTTGCTCCCGGTCTCTAATAAACAAATACGTCATAAAATGTATTGAGATTATTAAAGATACACCGGCTAACAAAAAAAATAATAACCTTTTATCTAATGGGTAATTCAAAAAATTAGCAAAAAAATACGCAATTAAGACACCCAAAATATCTAAAGTGTATAACCAATTATTTCGTTTTATTGTCTATCCCAACCTTTATAATTAAAACCTTCAAAGTGTAAAACACGTCCATCACTAAAATGATTTTCGTGAACAACCCAACCTGATAACACTTGCTTAACCAAGAGAACCGCGGCAGCAGCGCCAGCACCAGGAATGGCAGCTAATGGCGCCAGTAACCCTGTTAGGGCAATATTAATGCCAACCTTTTTAGCAAAGTTAAGCATTCCAGCGCTTATATAAATGTCGACATTTCCGTGCCGGGCCTTTCCATGCCAAATAATTTTCGAGGTTCCCTTGGTTCCATTAGCGGGCGGACCCATAGTAAGCGCTACTTCGTTTGCAAGCTTAGGATCAACTTGATAAACAGCATTTAACATATCAGAATCACTAATGGATTCAACAGTATTTCCATTACTATCCGTCGTAGTTATCGTTTGCTTGGCTATTTCTTGTTGTAGTTGTTGTTGCTGTGCAGCTGATAACTGCGAATCATTTGTCGTATCGCTGCCTCCAATATTATTCTGAAGGTTAGCTGAAGACTGCAAATTGCTACTCAACTGAGATTTAGAACTGTCGCTGGCAACCGAATCTGCAGAAGCTGAAATTGTTGGAGCAATTACTGAAGCCCCTAACGTTAAAGTAACTGCTAATAAAGCAAATGATTTTTTTGACTTAAACATATAATTTCCTTTGTGGGTATAGATTCTAATGCACATTAGTTATATCGTCGACCGTTTCAAAGTATCACTTAGTCTGACATTCGTCAACATACCCCAACTTAGTAGTTCCTTATAATTCCACTAAGCACATGGGTTATAAGTAATTCATTGATTTTATTAAATACGAATTTATCTCGATAATTGGTTACCTCTTAACCAATCTTAAAAGAGGACATTGTTTTAATACAAAATAGAAATTCTGATTTTGGTAGAATTTAATTGTGACCATCTGACTACTGAGTATCCTACTAAACCAATCTGCCACTAACTTATCTTTAAATAGCGTGGAGAAGTAATAAACACACCACTAATTCCCAATTAATAGTAATTTTTGAATCAATTAATTTTTAAGTTAATTGTCCTAAAATAAGTTCATACATTGGCTCACTTTTAGCAGTTACAAGAGCTACAAACTTGTTGTTCATTGAAGCGATCACAGACAAGCCATAGGTTTTACTTCGGGGGGTTACTTCCGAGAATGAAGTTAGCTTTAACATGAAGAATTCCCTTTCATCATGAGGCTGGGACAATAGTCATTTATCCTAGCCTCTGTTCGTGTAAACACGATTGTTACCGAGCGAAAACGCCTTTTGTCCCGCTCTGCAGACGAAGAGCCGAATAATTTAGGGTAATATTCAAAGGTTACAACCTGAAACTAATCTATTATTCTGCAGCTTTTCATCCTTGCCGAATTCTTTCATTCCGCCTAAAATAACCTTTATGTAACAAAACCGAATTCGGACAATGGAGGAATGATAATGCCCACATATCCATTGGAACCCCAAGATTATTCTCAGTTAGCTGAAGCACTTCATTTGTTTTCAGAAATGACTCAAATTCAAACCTACTTTTATACTTTCGATAATCATCTGTTAAAATCTGAAGAAATTCAGACCGATCCTGTAGCAATCAAGCACGCACTTCAGGTTGATTCACAAGGGCGGCAGTCGCTTTTTCCCGTAATCATTGATCACAAGTTTTGGGGATACCTAATTTGTGACACAACTCATACTTCACAGCGGCGGGTATTTTTGGCTCAAAGTTATCTTGAAAAAACACTAAACGACGCTATTATCACTAAACGACACGGCCACATTACTGTTTTAAATCCACTCGACAACCACCAGCTGTCCCAAATCAACTTCATCAATAACCTGGTTAGGACAACAGATCCCATTTCGACATCGCTAACCACTGATAAAACAGTGATTTCCCCGGCAAAACCAAATTTTGGTGATTACGAAGCGACTCACAGCTTAAGGGCCGCCATCCAGTATATCGACAAAAACAGTCAAAAACCACTCACCTTAACTGAAGTTGCGCAACATGTATTCTTGTCACCCGCCTATCTGAGCCGATTATTCAAGAAAACATTTAAAATCAATTTTGTTGATTATATTAATAATCAAAAAATGGCACTTGCTTGCGATCAACTGATTTTCACCACCAATACGATTCGTCAAATTGCCCATCAGGTTGGTTTCAACCAAACCAGCTATTTCTCAAAACTCTTCAAGGCTCGGACCAGCGTCACGCCAACTCAATATAAACGGCAAAACGCCAATATCAAGAAAAGTTATACGATAAAACGCAATTTGGATTGGGGTAATAAACAAACGATTCTCGACGTTTCATCCCAATTTTTCAAGGACAACCGCATCCCTTTTTCCGCCCAGACCATTAATGGTTATCCGTATATCGATGAAATCGGCGGGTTGCGCAACTCCGCGGTCAATCACCAAGGATGGGTCTACACCGTTAATTGTCGACAGCCAGCCTTGCCAGTAAGCCAAATTGAGCTTGATGGCATCTCTATTATTCAATGGTTATTCACACCTTATAATGATTTTTTATAGAAGGCATCCGACTGGTTTCTTTTTTAACAATCGCATTTTGCTTTATCCATTTTCAGTCAAATGTTATTATTCAGCTGCTTTGCAAATCTCACGAATTCAAACGAACCAACACTATTGCCAACATTCAAACCAATAGAATCACCACGGGTAAACGACTATAATACTAAGTGTTAAACAATCGCCAGGAGGGATTTAACCAATGCTAAAGAAAATAACGTTATCATTTGCTATTGGGATTGCACTTTTCACCAGCAGTACAATTGCAGCTAATGCCAGTACCGATTTAGGTAATAATGAGAATATTCAATATGTTAAAGTTAAGAAGCCGACTTTCACTGGTCAATACACCAAAGTTAACGGCAAGAAAGGGCACCGGATTATAACGCCTAAGGGAACCATCTTAAAAGTTCTGGGGACTACTGGCTCAACAGCGGGCAGTCAGCGCAGCCAGGCCGTCTTTTCTCTAGGTCAGATCAGTTACGCTAAACAACAGCGAATTTATCAACCAAAGAATGGGGTTTACATTCGCAACTACAATACAACATACTTCAAACCGTATTCGCTTAAATTGCCCATGCGTAGCCAATTCTTACAACTTGGACAATATGCCAATAATGGCTCCGAACACTACAAACCGATCTTTGTCGTAACCATGGACGGCTACCTGCAATATTACAGCCAATCACGGCTAAAGCATTATCGCATTCAAAATAACATGAGCTATGGCAAGCCGGGCAATGGTGGACCGGCGGTTGATAATCCATTGTTCAAAATCAAGCCGACCCGGTCAATAAAGGTCAATCGGTTTTTAGTTAAGGGAAAACATTACTATCTCTATTACCGAACACCGGTAAAGGGCTTAGCTGAAAAAAGGTTTCCAAGACTAATTATCGGCTGACAATCCATCAGCTGACAACGATTGGTAAGACTTGGCATTCCGGCGAGGATTTCTTCTCAGCCAGATGGACTAATTATAATGTTGGTGGACACCGTTTCTTCTACCTCGGGGATGTTGAGAGCGGTGACTAGTGTCACTCGGACACTTTCGTTAACAAATGAATAAGCCAATTAAACACAAAAAGTGCTTTAAACCCAGATAATTGTTTCGAGGGTAGAAGCACTTTTTCTTCACGCTATTCAGTATAAATTTGTCTCAATTCAGCCATCATGTCTTTATCAATGCCAACGACATCCCTTAAATAGGCTCGAACACCACCGTACACCTCATTAACAATGATCATCGCTTGATCAAAGTAATCGTCACTGACGGTCGATAGATCATGAACTGAACTGACAAAAGCCGGCCCCTTTCGTGATTGTTTGGCATTTTGAATTCTCAAATCAATCCGACGAATCGAGGCTGGGTTCGTCATCAAATAATCTCTTCGAACTGTTTGACTATCAACACCCAGGGCATCAAGCAACAGTACCGCCAGGATACCCGTTCGGTCTTTACCAGCAGAACAGTGAAATAAGATTGTCTCATCAGCCCCATGAACCAGCAAGTAATCAAAGAAATGTCGATAGGCAGCTTGAGGCTGTGGATCGACAATCATTCGCCGATAAACATACAACATCCGTAGATAACCACTTCGCGGATCCGCAGAGTATGCCTTTTGAAGTTCCTGGTTATTGGTTTGACTTTCTGTCTCATCATCATTAAAAATTGGCAAGTGAATATATTTACAACTGAATGGCACCTTATCTGGATACTGCTTTAGTTCATAAGGAGAACGCAAATCAATCACCGTTGAAATCCCATAATCAGTCAACAGTTGCTGATCTGGCGGGGTTAGATTTGAAAGTGCCCCCGCCCTAATCAATTTTTTCCAACAAGTCGTTCGCCCACCAGCAGCTTGATAGCCACCAAGGTCCCGGAAGTTGACGCCTTGATCGATGTCTAAAATTCGCTTGTCAGAATCCATTGGTGTAACCCCCATTCGATTAATTGACTACCAGTGAGTGTTTATTTAGCCCGAATACGGTAATTTCATCAACTTAAACAACTCAGCTTCTGAATAACCTTTATTTAATGTCTTAGCCCAGTCAGGCTTGACAAACAATTGCTTACCAACTGCAAACAAGTCGCCTCCAGCTTCCCGTAAATGAGCAGGATCATTTAACTGACCGCTCACAATCATGGGTAGCTCACCAACAACCTGACGAACAACTTCTGCAACCGAAAAACGGCCAAGTTGTTGATTGGTTACCGAGTGTTGATTATACCGACGCAACGATAACCCTAGATAATCAATGCCAACTTGTTTTAACAACGACATTAAAACCAAATTATCGGTAAACGTCAACCCACCTGTTTCAACTTCTTCAGGTGACAATCGATAACCAACAACAAATGGATGAAACGTTTCTGTGTGAGCAGCTCGAGCAACTTCATGCGCCACCAGCAACGGAAACTTAACCCGATTCATGATTGAACCGCCAAATTGATCATGACGTTGATTTGAACATGGCGACATAAATTGCTGAAGCAAAAATGTATTAGCCCCATGCAGCTCCACCCCATCAAAACCAGCCTGAATAGCACGATTGGTTGCACTAACAAAATCGTCAATAACTTGCTTAATGATATCATTTGTTAATTCAGTTGGTGTGTCCACTACCCCATGTTCGGCCTTAATCGGACTGGGGCCGACAACCGGGTGGCCTTTTGTCACAAACTGATTGGTCATTCGACCCGCATGAACTAATTGTAAAATTGCTTTACAGCCATTTTGATGAATCGTTTCAGAAAGTCTTCTTAAACCAGGAATATCCTCATCTTTAGCAGCACTAATTGACCCAAATGCTGTATTGCCTGATTCAGAGACATAGGCCGACCCCACAACGTCCATGCCAACATCTTTAGAACGCTTACTGTGAAAATCCAGATCATTTAAACTAACTTTACCATCAAATAGCGCCGACTGAATGTTCAGGGGCGCCAATACGATGCGATTCTTTAATTTAAAATTCCGGGTAAGCTGATATGAATTTAGAATTCGATCTAATTGCATGTGAACAGCTCCCATTTATATCCACGCGACTAAAATCCAATGAATCAAAACGCGTTAAACAATTACAATTGTTTTTCCTTATGGCTACCGAGCCGAGACGTGTTTCAGCAAGCAGCTCCCGGCCATATAAGCCTCTTAACCAAATATTCAAAACCAGAATATTCGGTTAAGAGGCTTATATTCTGGGAGCTAACCGCTTGCTGAAACACTAGGTTCTTGTAATCTTCGGAATATCAAACCCCAGCAGATCATGCAACTTTTCCACTACCTGCTTTAAGGCTGATTCCACCTCCGACACTTCCCCTACAATGACCACCGAGCCACTAAATCTGTCGATGAATCCCAACGTGACATTACTTGATTTCGTACAAATATCACCGGCGATAATCGACGCTTCACTCGGCGTAATTGTTAAGATGCCTAACGCGTTCTTATGCGCCTGGATTCCTAACTTTTCGTAAATATCGGCCGTTGGATTGGCAACAATATGAGCAAGGGTCACCTGCTTACCAGGAACATACTCTTGAATGGAACGTTCAATATTTCTTGCCATGTTACAAGCCTCCATCTATGATTTTTTAAGAATCAAGCACTTTTACTGTTTCCCTTGAAATAACTAATTCTTCATCAGTCGGAATCACCAAAACCTTTACTTGGCTATCATCCGCTTGAATTTCAAAGTCATTTCGATGATTCTTCTCACTGTCAATCTTAACACCCAAATAACCTAACCGGCTGCAAATCCGTTCACGAATTGGAGCAGAATGCTCACCAACTCCGGCGGTGAAGACCAACGTCTTTAAACCACCAAGATCCGTCGTGTAAGCCCCAATATATTCCAGAATCTGATGAACATAGACCGCCAACGCTAATTTTGCCCGCTGGTTACCCTGCTTTTCAGCTTCCAAAATATCCCGAACATCATTTGAAAGACCAGAAATCCCCTGGAGTCCTGAATCACTATTCAGTAATTTTCGGACATCTTCGGCACTTAAGTGTTCTTCCTTTTCAATGAAAGGCACAATTCCCGGATCAATATCACCGGAACGTGTTCCCATCACTAACCCAGCCAAGGGTGTGAACCCCATCGACGTATTTACCGATTCACCATTTTTAATGGCACACACACTGGCACCATTTCCCAAATGACAGGAAATCATCTGACTAGTCTGCGTTTCACCAAATCGGCGCAAAGCTTCACTATATACATACTCATGCGATTGGCCATGGAATCCATAGCGCCGAATACCATATTTTTCAACCAATTCATGAGGTAAGGCGTACGTATAAGCACTTGCGGGCATTGTACTATGAAACGAGGTATCAAATACCGCAACTTCGCGAGCATCAGGCAATAGTGTTTCAAACGCCTTGATCCCCACGAGATTAACGGGATTATGCAATGGTGAAAGAACCGATAATCTATCAATTTGTTTCATCACATCTGCGTTAATTTCCACAGATTTGGTGTAGGTGCTGCCACCATGAGATACTCGGTGACCAACACCGACAATTTCAGCCTTGTCTTGAATTAAACCACTATTCAACAAAGCCTCAATGACCAATTTAACGGCTTGTAAATGATCAGCAATTGCCTGAACGGTTTCATGTTTGTCGCCGTTGAGATGATAAGTAAAGATTGCATCATCATGGCCGATTCGATCCACCAAGCCACTAACCAAGACCTGTTCGGCAGGCATTAGATAGAGCTTAAATTTCAAAGAGGAACTGCCGGCATTGATAGCAAGTATTTTTTCAGCCATAGAAAAACTCCTGTCGTTAACGGATTACTTTCTTGTAAATGTTGCGCAAGTCATCATCTGACGGCACAACAGGATTTCCTGGGAATGTCCCATCCTTCTTTGCATCTGCAATAACTGTTTCCGTCTTTGATTCAGCAGTTGCCGGATCAATTCCAAATGCTTTCAGGGTTAATGGACAATCCATTGCGATCATCATTTGCTTGATCTTACCCGCTAAACGACGAACGGCAATTTGATCTCCCATTCCCTGAGCAACAAAGCCCGTCTTTTTGAAAGCCTGGGCATATTTATGCATGGCTGTCTTGTCATGTTCAGCGTTGTATAAAACAACGTGTGGCAATAACATGGCACAAGCTAAGCCATGAGGAACATGAAAGTTGGCACCTAATTGGTGAGCTAGTGAATGACAAATTCCTAAACCAGCGTTATTGAAGGCAATTCCGGCTGCACATGACGCTTCGTGAACGACCTTTCTTGCATCTTCATTGTCACCATGCTTATAACATTCAACCAACAGATGGGTCATGACATCAATGCCTTTTTCTGATAATGCTTCAGTGATCGTGTTGGCATCTTTGGCAACCAATGATTCCAGTGAATGGGTTAAAACGTCCAAGCCTGAGAATGCAGTAACACTCTTAGGTGCCGTCATAACCAATCGAGGATCCAGTAAAGCAATATCCGGTGTTAAATAGTCTTCCATGATTGGGAACTTCTGATGCTTTTCAGGATCGGAAACAACACTGGTATTAGTAACTTCGGAACCTGTTCCACTCGTTGTTGGGATGGCAATAAATTGTTCAATATCATACTTTTCAATTTTCTCGCCAAAGAACCGAATCGCTTTACCGGTATCAATTGCCGAACCACCACCAATACCAATCATGACATTGGGCTTAACCTTACTAAATTGTTCAACCCCCAGCATAATGTTATGCAGCGGTGGGTCTGGTTTGACATCGGAGAAAATCGTAACCTCGTTATTTCCTTCAACCTTGCTTTTAATTGTGTCAAATGTTGGTGTATTAGGTAGAAACGAATCACATACCAACAGAATTTTCTTGTTTGACAATTTTTCCAGCCAGTCCAAGCTATCATTTCCTGAAAAGACTTTGGTTGGAATTCGAATTTCTTCCATAAATTAAACCTCCCATGAACGTAATGAAAATCCTTCTGGTGAATTGAAACGGCGACGACGCGTAAATGTTTTGGTAGTCGTTGTTCCTTCACCGGTTGGTGTTGCAATCGTCAGGGCTGCAGCACCGCTCCAATAACCGTTATCACCAACCCCCGTTGCAACAAACGTTGGTCCATTAACAACAAAGATTGATGTATTCATTCGATGACCTGCTCGATTAATGTGACGGATACTTTCAGAATGAATCGAAGCAGTATGGTGATTACCACCTTCTACTTCAACGGCTGTTTTGAGGATACTCTCAAAGTCTGGGCAGGAAACAATTGGTAATAATGGCATAAGCATTTCTGTCGTGACTAATGGATGATCCTTTTTAGCTTCAAAAATAACAACTGTTGGCTTGCCGGTATACTTAACACCAGCTTCATCCAAAATGTAAGTAGCGTCTTTCCCAACAAATTTCCGACTTGGCGCACCATTATCGCCAATCGTCATTTTAGCAATCTTGTCAACGACTGCCGGATCCTTAATGAGAAACGCACCCTTTTCCTGCATCTTAGCAATCAATGCATCCTTAACAGTTTGATCAACAATGACTTCTTTTTCGGCAGTACATAGAATATTATTGTCAAACCCACAAGATTTGATAATATCATGAGCTGCCAAATCAATATTGGCTGTTGCATCGACCATCGCAGGTGGATTTCCAGCTCCGGCACCAACCGCCTTTTTACCACTGATCATTGCTTGATGAACAACTGCTGGGCCACCAGTAATTGATAACATATCAACATCTGGATGGTGCATCATTTGCTGAACAGATTCAATTGAAGGCGTTGCAATTGAAACAACCAGATTACGAATGCCGGTCGCTTTATAAACGTATTCATTTAAATGCTCAATCATCCAGCGGGTAATGTTCTTGGCACCCGGATGAGCACCAAAATACATCGTATTGCCGCCCGACAACATCATGATGGCATTGTTGATCACCGTTTCGGCAGGATTGGTACTTGGGCCAACCGCACCGATAACGCCGAATGGTGTGTACTCGTACATCACCATGCCGCCATCGCCAGTTTCAACATCCGGTTCCAAGACTTCCGGTCCTGGTGTGTTGTACAAGGCATTCTTCAATTTAACAACCTTGGCGTCAACGGTTCCCATACCAGTCTCGTCATAAATAGCCTTGGCAATTTCGTCAATGTGAGGACCAAAACCGTCTTTGATGGCTTTAATAACCTTTTTTCGAAAGGCCATTGGTTTATCAACATAAACTTCTTCAGCCTGCTTAGCCGCAGCAATTGCTTCGTCAACGGTTTCAAAGATGCCGTTACCTAATGCTCCGGCAGAATGTGAAACATCGGAGTCACTATGAGCGTCGTTAGTAAGTTCTTCTTGTAAAATTCTTCTGATGGCTTCTTCAATGTTTTGTTCTTGCATATTCTAGTTTCGCTCCTTCATAAATTCGCGAACAGCTGCTTCGCAAATAGCTTGATCCTGTTCAATCAAACCACCGCTACAACCAATGGCACCAAAGATTTTGCCATCATCGTGTTTCAGTGGAATTCCACCAGGGAACGATACCAACTTTCCGTCTAGCATCGTTTCCATTTGATACAATGGCCCACCAGGTTGAATATCTTTACTGATATCTTTTGTGGGTTCTTTCATAGCAATCGCTGACCAAGCCTTTTTAGGGGCCAGAGTTGAACTTACCAAATTTGCATTGCGCATGTGATACAACATCTGAACGGTATTGGTAATATCCATAATGCAAATGGTAACGCCAACATTTAATTCATCAGCCTTTGCTACTGCTGCATCAATGACTCTTTCCATCTTGTGTCGTTCAAACAATTGATCGTCTGAATTATTTGCTAAAACTTCGCGAATAACTTGATTAATTTGTTCTTTATCCATGTCCATTATTGCTTACCTTCCATTGCTTTTTTATAGCGACGCACAACTTCACTGACAACCTTATTCAGATAGTCTTCATGATCTTCGGAGCGGGCCATAATGTACATAAAGTCCGATAGCCGGTTAACATATCTCTCTAACTCGGGTCGAACCTCATTGTCTGCCATGAATGCAACCAACAATCGCTCAGCCCGTCGGCAAACAGTCCGGCAAACATGCAACTGTGCACCTGCCAAGCTGGACCCCGGCAAAATAAAACTTGTTACTTTAGGTAGTTTCGCTGTGTAATCATCAATGACCGACTCTAGAAAATGAACATCCTCGTCCGAAATGATATTACTTTGAGCGCGGAACTTTTCTGGATCATGGGTAGCAATTTCTCCTTGAAGATAAAACATCCGGTATTCAACCTGCTGCAAAATTTGCTTATTGCGTTTACTAATACAGAATTTATCAGCTAAACTAATATTTGCATTTAGTTCATCAAAGGTTCCGTATGTCTCAACTTGTAAAGAATCCTTACGAACTCGCTTACCGTCAAATAAGCTTGTCGACCCTTTATCGCCACCTTTAGTGTAAATAGCCATAAACTATCCCTTCTCCTTACTTGTCAAATGAATCGATGATTCCGACAATTGAACAGTCGTTAACATCATTCTTTACGTCGTATTTCGAAGTGGCCTTTCGTGCACCTGCACCACGGACCAGTAGGACAAACTCACCAATTCCGGCACCCACTGTATCAGCGGCGACCTCTTCGCTGCGAACCGGTTTACCGTCAGAGTCAATGGGCTGCACAATCATCAGCTTTCGGCCAATCAGTGAAGGGTCCTTCTGGGTGGAAACGACACTTCCGATTACTTTTGCCATATACAATCTTCATCAGTCCTAATCTTTTTAATTATCTGCTTATATTGGCATATTTCCTCAGCTTCTGCTGTGAGCCGCTGTGTTGGTGTTAAAACAACAACTGATTGATCCGGCAAAGCGGCCAGATCGGAGCGGCTGACTGATTTCCCAAAAAATCCAAACACTGGATGACGAGCATCGACTACAAATTCAATGGGCCAGTTCAGTAGCATCTTCCTGGGAATAAAATTAATCATTTGTTTGCTAATCTGAAAAGTAAAATTAACCTGAAAGCTAATTCCCTGAAGGATCCACTGAACCCATGGATTCGATGTGTCAGCCCGATACAAGTCCGCTACTAATCCGATCGCAACGTCGTTTATGACAACGTTGGCGTGATCCGTATAAACTTCTTCATCAGGTGGCAAACCCTTTAATCGATAATCAACTTCGTAAGATTGGTGTTCGCGTTGCCTGATTTTTGCCATAACTTGTTCAATAATCTGATCCACGTTGCCCACCAACCTTCATTCAAAAAATCATCACTTGTCTTTTTCAACGATAATATGACCAACCGTATCATTGTTAACGTTGGCTGCATTAGCCTCATCGGTATCAATATGCATTTCCAAAACAAAATCTTTTCTTGGCCGGCAAACAACGTTGTGGAAAGTCGTCCGACGATCATTTGAAAGAACGTCAACCGATACTTCATCACCAGCGGCAACACCAAATCGCTTAGCATCGTCTAAACTCATGTGAATATGCCGTTTGGCAACAATCACTCCTTGAACGGTCACAGTACCAT
Organism: Lentilactobacillus diolivorans DSM 14421; assembly: GCF_001434255.1. GTDB lineage: Bacteria > Bacillota > Bacilli > Lactobacillales > Lactobacillaceae > Lentilactobacillus > Lentilactobacillus diolivorans. The sequence continues at coordinate 72,638 of NZ_AZEY01000108.1, read as the reverse complement.
CTTTAGTTTGTAACTGAACAGACGGGGTATTATCCAAATGTCCTGAGAGACGGATCGGTGCGTCCACCCCAATTGCAATCGCCTCGGAACGGGCAATTTCAACTTGTGAATGGGATCGGTAAGGTCCTAAGATTCGAACATGTTGAACCGTTCCCAACGGCCCAATGACGGTTGCTGTTTGTTCACTTGCAAACTCGCCCGGTTGTTTTAACTGAGCCCGAACTTTCATTGTCTGGCCGGGAAATAATGTCTGAAAATCATGTTTAGTCAAATGAATATGGTGATTTGAAACACCAATCGGTACTCGGTATGGATCAGCCATTTCATGAATCACTTGCCGAATGATCAGACGCAATTTTTCTTCGTTAATTTCCATAAATCAATAACCGCCTTTTACTTAGTTTATCTGTGAGGCGAAATATCATTTAAGCACTTTGAGATAGCTCTGACCTCAAATACTTTCCTGATCACGACTATTATCTTTGTTCAGCTAGGGATTAGGTTAATTATTTAAACATCCACACAGCTCGGGAATGTTTGATGATTTCGCTTTTTATCTAGCCGAAACGTGTTCCCGGAAGCAACTCCCTGCCATATAAGCGAATCATTCAAATGCGCCATAATTGGAAGTTTGATAATTTCGCTTTTTACCTAGCCGAAACGTGTTCCCGGAAGCAACTCCCTGCCATATAAGCGAATCATTCAAATGCGCCATGATTGGAAGTTTGATGATCTCGCTTTTTACCTGGCCGAAACGTGTTCCCGGAAGCAACTCCCTGCCATATAAGCGAATCATTCAAATGCGCCATGATTGGAAGTTTAATGATTTCGCTTTTTACCTAGCCGAAACGTGTGCTAGAAGGCAGCTCCCTGCCATATAAGCGAATCATTCAAACATTCCAGAATCGGGAATGTTTGAATGATTCACTTATATTCTGGGAGCTGGGCGCCTTCTATCACACTCTATTTCTTGTCCGGTAAAATTCCTTCAACTTCTGAATGTGGACGAGGGATTACATACGATGTCATCACTTCACCAACATTTTCTGCTGCTGAAACACCGGCGTCTACTGAAGCCTTAACGGCACCAACATCACCACGGACCATAACTGTTACCAATCCACTACCGATCTTTTCTTGGCCAACCAAGACAACGTTAGCTGCTTTTACCATTGCATCTGCTGCTTCAATTGATGCTACAAGTCCTTTGGTTTCGATCATACCTAATGCGTTATTCATGAGAATTCCTCCTATTATTTAGCGTCTTTACCTTTTTTGGCTTTTTTCTTCTCTAGTTCTTCATAATGAATACATTTCTTATGCGGTTCACCGATTTTACGCGGACACCTTGGATCACCACAGAGATTACAAGTGACAACCTGATCCTCTGGCTTTTCAGTAACAGTGTCCTTCTGAACAGCCGGTCGATTATCCTTTTTGACCGCCAGTTCTTTTTTCTGGGAAATTGACAGTTCATGTTTAGCTGATGAGCCGCCGTTCCCAGCAGATGGCGCGCTCGGAGTATCTGGGCCCTTACCACCGTCCGTTGGGCTTTGCGGATCATCCGGGCCATCATCTTTTGGGTGTTTGCCCTTCATCACATCAGTCTTGCCTAAACCACTAATTCCTTCTGCAGGGCGGGCAATGACATCGGAGCTAATGACCCGATCGCCAAGAGCCGCCTTACCTTCTTCAACAGCGGCTTCAACAGCAGCAACATCGCCAACAATCGAAACAGTCATCCAACCGCTACCTTTTGCTTCTTCAATTCCATGAAGCCGAACGGCAGCTGTCTTCAACATCTTATCGGCAGCAACGATGGCACCCGCGAGGCCGGATATTTCAAGATATCCAATTGATTGTTCCATAAACATCACCTATCTTTAACTCTTAAATGGCACTCCTTTAACTAACCGTGCTGCATTCGCACCAATTTTGCGAATGTTGGTTGGGTTGTCAATTGCAACTTGGAAGAGCGGCTGATCAGCTGGTAAATTTTTGTAATGCACAATAATGTGCTGATCATCAAACGAGATTCCAACTGATAGTCGTGATGCAACCGAAGCCTGATAAGCTCTTTTAACGGCTGTATCAAAATCCAATGTAATTAATTCAACTGGAATTTGCTCTTCTTCAATGCCGTTTAACATTGGCGATAAGTTTGTGGGAAGCTGACCATTTAAATTTTTCGGAATTGCAATAAAAATTGCAGGCCGATCATTTTGAATTGCCATGAGCTACCCCCTTACCTCATTCGCGTACGAAAGAATTAATCCAGTTGCAACCGCATTCCGTGGTCCTTCGATAGCTCGAATATTTCCTCGACCAGCAACCAAGTTGTAATGTGACAACTCATCAGTTACCAGTTGTGGAATTTCGAAGTCCAAAGCCGAACCACCAACAATGACAACAAATGGAATGTCACGAATGTTGCCAGTTGGGCTGACATGTTGCAGCGCCCTGGTAGCGTTAGTCACAAAGACCCGCTTCTTAGCAGTTTGGCGAACAATCTTAACCTTCTCAATACCAAGGTTGCCTGGAATTGGCTCATAACCGTCTGGCTTGATGACAACTACCCGAGCAAATAATTTAGCCGGCAATGGTTTTTCAAAGAATTGAACAGAACCATCTTCATGACGAAGTTGGAACAAATTCTCAACTTTAGCCAGTGGATATCGTTTAATATCCTCTGCCAGATAAATATCATCCAAACCAAGTTCTGAATTAATGATCATCGTGACCATATCACCAGCACCGGCCAAATGAATGGCAACTCGTTCATCCTTTTTATTGATGATCGAAGCATCAGTTGAACCAGCTCCAAGATCAAGAATTGCTAATGGCTTAGTTGTTCCAGGTGTCGTAAGCGCGCCAAGAATAGCCGATTCAGCTTCAGCACCACCAATTTCAACCGGTACATGCATCTGATCTTGAATTAAATTAGCAATCAATTGCATTTGCAGATGATCTGATTTGACCATCGCCGCAATTCCAACCGCTTGTTCCATTGAGAACTCGCCGGCCAGACCACCTTTAACTTTGACAGGAACCGAAGTATTAACAGCTAACAAATCTTGAATGGCAATATCTTTATTCTGCTTATCAGTGAGGTCGGCCATTGTCTGACGAACTTTTTCAAGCATCCCGCCAACGTTTGTACCGGATTCCCCGGTAATGTCATCAATATTATTGAATTCATTAACCTTTTTCATGATCGCATTGGCGCCAGCCGCAACATTCACGTTGGACCGGCCCTTGTCACCCTGAATCGTAATTGATCCAGCCGGGATAACCCGTGCCTTCACATCACCTTTAGGCGTTTTGATAACAACCGCTGAACGGTTCCCAATTAACGCCCGGGCAACCGGCACAATGTTCTTTGTTTCTTCAGACGTCAGATGGAATAACGTTGCAATTCCATAAGGGTTTGACAATTGAGAAATGACTTTGCCTTGATCAGCAACTTCAACGGCTGCCAACATGTTTAACGGTACTTTGTCAATTCTGCTGACTTCATCCACAATTGGAATTCGGTGTTTGAGTCGATTATCAATCAGGACCCCATCGTCACTTTGCAGAATTGCCGCAGTAATTTGATATCCTGCAGCAACGTAAGCATTGATCAGATGTGCTGCATCCGCAAAATCAACTTCCTTTGGAATAATCACAATGTATGGCCGCTGCTTGTCAGTTTGCTGAAGTAGTTTTAATAATTCAATTGTGTAACCAGAACCTGTTCCAATGCCACCAGGGGTTCCTGGATTATGACCAATCATCGTTGACTCGGTAATGACGGTTTCGGTAATTGTTTCCATTGCAACATCACCAATTACCGGCGTTGCTTCGTTAATTCTGATCAAGTCAACATCAGAAATTTCGGTGTTTGTTTTCCGCAAAACTGAATTGATAGCATTTCTGACTCCAATCAAATTTTGCTTGGTTCCTTTGATTCCCGTTGTTTCCGCAATTCCAGAACCAATGAAATTGACTTCGCCAGTATCCGAGACATCAGCTAATGCAACTTCAGTTGAGGAATTACCAATATCAACGCCAATTACACGTTTCATATTAAAAACTCCTAACTAGTTATCACCCTTCAACTTCTTGCTGATTTCGTAATTACCGGCAGCTTCTTCAAACCAATTTGCACAAACTGGTGCGTGATAGGTGTCACGGAGTTGCTTAGCAATATCCAGTAAGTCCTGTTTACTTGATCGGAATGGTCGCAATGCATTATAGAAAGATAGCACTTTGTCATCCGGAATCTTAGTTAGTTCAGCGGCTCGTTGAAAGTTTCGTTGAATAGCTGGACGGCCGGCACTGGCAGCAATTTCGCCTTGGCGTCTCAAAGTATTTGCGGTAATTCGTAAATCTTTAGAATCAACCTTGCCGCTAACAACGTTATCAAGTGTAATATCACTTACTGCTTTGCCCGTTGGCGTTTTAACATCATCTGGGTGCTTTCTGAATAGTGGATAATCGCCCTTATCAAACGTCTTACCGGAATTTGCAGGACTACTTGTCGGTGTTACCGATGAAGCAGTGGTTGTTCCGGTTGACTGTGAGCTATCACCATTATTTAGTTGACTCAGAATTTTAGAAACTAATTCATCAACTTCGCTCATAAATCATATCCTCCTCAATTAAAGGTTACTTGAATTTCTTCGGCAGGCTTACCAACAACCACCCGTTTGGTTTCAGCAATATGCATCAATGATGATAAGGCGGTGTATTGAACACGAGCCATTTGATCATTAACTGTTGGAACCGGGTCTGGAGATAATCCCTTGGCATATTGAGCTGCGTTCTTACCGATTGCCCGATAAGTTGGCAAATCAATCACTGGTGCCTGTGGGAACAATTCCAAGTTATTTAGAGGTTCCTGATCCTTTTGGTGAATAATAGCAGTTCCCTTTGATTGAACAGCAACTGCGATTCCGGAACCTGAAAGTTTATCAACCTCATCAGCAATAAATGAAACATCTGATGTCCGGTAAACTTTAACAACCCGGGCTTTTAGACCTTCCTCTTCAATTCCGGCAATAATTTGACGTAAGACATCTTTATGAGGGATTTTAGTCATTGTCTTAGTTAGCACTTCAGCAAATGCAGGTGCAACCCCAATAACAACTTCATCTTTTGATAATCCTGGTTTTGCAACCCCAACATGCTTGAACCAATCAAGGCTCTTAATATCACCATTTCCTGATGTGGACTGGCTGGGTGCACTTGCTGTTGCGGTCGCAGATGATGAATTTGAAACCGGATCGTCACCCGACTTAAACCAGCTGTCTCCATGCAATGCAAGTTGATTAGATTCGTGGTTTGCAGAAGAATCCTTCTTACCAAATGAAATTGGCGTATCAGTATCCTTCATTTCCCCAATAACGTTTTTAATGATATTTCTTAATAGTGTTTCATCAATTTCTTGGCTCACAGAACTTACCTCCTTTCAGTCTATTAGAAGTCCATATGTTGTGGATCCATTGCCCATGGAATATCTTTGATCTTATCCCATTGCGGCTTGTCTTCCCACAAACGGTAACCTGTTCCTGGACCCATGTAATCATTAGTATCATTAACTGCTGAGATGCAATTCCAATCGCCGTCAAAGATTGCTGATGTTTGTAGATAATCCCCACAAACTTTTTGTTGGGCCAACTTAAGAACAGCTTCAGCAACATCCTTAAAGTCATGGTCATATAAGGCTTTGATAACGTCTGAAATCGTGGTCCCACGATCCATCAAATCTTGAGCAGCCTTCATATCTTGAACCATGTCACGTTTTGGCATGTCATCTGAGTTACTGCCATAAGTTGCAGCTTCAACTTCTTCATCCGTAATCTTAGGTAAGCCTAAGCCATCAAATACTGCTTGGATTGCTTTAGCACCTTTGTTACGAATCTTAATGGCGTCTTCTTCGTGGATTGGCACAATCCCACCGTTAATTGAAAGGTCTCGTTCCATTGAGCAATAATCATCGTAATCAAGAACATCCATATTTGAACCGGCAAATGTGTTATCACGGTTCTCTTCGGCAGCGTATCCTGATGAGATGTAATCAGTACCGGCAATGAATTGACCAATCATTCGTTCAGTCCGACGAATATCGGAATGTGAGAAGGCTTGGTCACAACCGGATGCACATTCTACATCGATCATCATGCACAAGAGGTTTTCGCCAAGAACTTCACGCAAACCACTTGGTACGGCACCTGGGATACCGATACAACTAACACCACCATTTTGAAGGCCTTGAACACCTGAACCTTTGGTAATGAAAATGCATCGTGCTTCAAGATAAAGCATTGATTTACCTTCCGTGTAGCCCATCATAACTTCTGAACCGGCACCTGAAGTAAATCGCATCTTTAATCCTCGAGATGCATAACAGGAAGCTAAGAATCCTTTGGACCATGGTGTATCATCACCATCAGTAAATACTCGATCGGTCCCATAAACTGAAATGGTTTCAGCATAGGCCGTAAAGCCACGCATCCCTAATGATAATTCCTCTGATTCCTCAACTGAACACTGGGTGATAACACCTGGACGACCAGTTTGTGAACCAACCATAATTGAAATCGCATTTAAAGGTGCGTACCGAGCAATCGCAGTCGTGGTTTCTTGTTCAGGAAATCCACGTAGTGAAGCTTCAGCAGCATCAGCGGCAATTTCAACCGGATTATCCCGAGTGTTGGTAATATGACATTGGGTGGCTGGTGTTCGACGTGGCCGCATCTTTTGAACAGCCATAATCATTTCACCAAAGTTTAATTTACTAATAACCTCTTCTGCCTTAGCTGGGGTCATTGCAGTTGTTAATTTAACAATTTCCGAACGGGGAACGTTTGGATCAACTAACATCTTAGCAATCTTAGTTGAATCCATTGCCATAACTTCCTCAGCTTTATCAATGTTGAAACCATATTCAGCAATATATTTATCGATTAAATCGAAGTCAGCTTTCTTCTTACCATCTAATTCGGTAACAACTCCGTTTTCAACCTTAACGCTTGGCTTGGGATCGTTTTTGCCTTCCATGGCAACTAATCCTTCGTCATCCCATTCTTTAACGAATCCATCCAAATGAACTGGACGTTTCTCTAGTTTTTCAAATCTCTTTTGACGTTTCAATTATGTTCCTCCTCCCGGTTACTTAATATATGATGGAAAATCATTTTTAGGTGTTCCACCTAATTGACTAAGCAACTTAAGACCGACTTCTCGGCCAGCCATAACGGCTTGACGGACAGCTCCTGAATCACCACTAATATGAACCATCCCTTCGTTTGAAAAGCTGGTTCCATGGCCTGGAGATGCGAACGATAATACATTAACACCAGCAGTTTTAATTGCGGTATCAGCCATTACAACACCAATTCCGGCTGGTGCACCACAAATTAGACCATAAGCTTTACCAACCGGAGCGCCAAATGCTAAATGACAAGCACCGGCAGCTCGAGCCGTAAACTGTAATTCCAAATGGCCGGCAGGTGTATTGTAAACATCGCCAAAAGTCCGGCTTAAATTATCTAAAGCAACTTGAATCGCCTGGCGAACATCTGATGGGTCATAACCACCAATTATAATTAAGGAACCGTGGCCAGCGCCGCCCTTTGTGTCACGTGGAAGCTCGATATCAACGACTTCAGTATTCGTTGTCTTAACGGCTTCATCCATTGCCATGATATGTGGACCGGCACCGGAACGAGCACTTAAGACGCCAAGTACGGAGTAGCGTTTTGTTAAATGTAATTTATCAAGTAACATCCCATCGACACTAGGAATACACATTCCAATCGTGTCTCCGATCTTTCGAGTCCCAACGAACTCAGGAACGACACTAGTTGAATTTAAAAAATCATTCATATGAAATCCTCCCGAAGACTTTGGTTGATTCTCTGGGTTAATGGTGATGCCTCTCTTTAGTAACTCATTAACCACTCTTTGCACTAATACGTTTTTATCAACTGTCATAGTTTCCTACTTTCACAAGAAGAAATGATTAGTTGTTAGCGTCTTGACCTAAATCTTTTGGATTTGGAAGAATTCCCTCAACATCAGTATGTGGACGAGGAATTACGTAGTTAGAAACAACGTCACCAATGTTTTCAGCAGCAGATACACCTGCGTCAACAGCGGCCTTAACAGCACCAACATCACCACGAACCATAACCGTAACTAAGCCGTGGCCAATTTTTTCTTGTCCAATTAAATGAACATTAGCAGCTTTAACCATTGCATCGGCTGCTTCAATGTTTGCGACAAGACCTTCTGTTTCAATCAAACCTAAAGCTTCTTGTTCGTTATCCATGTGTGTTTCCTCCTAAGTGTTTTGAAGTCTAGTTGCTTTCAAAGCCACTTAATCCCCAGCCAAGTGATGGAAGTCACAAGTCTGTTTTAATCGTCTTTGAAAACACTTTCAGTATAAGCGAATTTCATTATCCTATCTTGATGAAGTTAAGATAGGCAATCACAATATCTGAGAACGCTTTCACAAAATATGACAAAAACACAAAATAATACCAAAAAATAGGCAAGTTTAGCTTGAATTCGTGACTTTTTTATCATAAAATTGGTGGTGTTGGTGGGAGCGTTTTCAGATATAGTTGGTGATGCCGATTTTTTTGAATCGTACGGGGAGGTACTATTAATGCTCACTTATCCACTAGAACAAAAGGATTACGGTACGCTTGCAGAAGCAATCGATTCTTTTTCACGAATTACTCAAATTCAAACTGTGTTTTACACACTTGATGGCAACTTATTAAAAGATGGCCATATTTATTCAGATCCTGCTGAAATTCAACAAAATCTTGATCTTAGTTCTCTAGAGATTTATTCAATTTTCCCAGTTACAATTAATCACGGATTTTGGGGGTGCGTGATTTGTAACTCGGTAAACGTGTCACAGCAACGGATTTATTTATCACGAAGTTATCTTGAAAATATTGTTAACGAGGTTATTGACCCTGATTTAAACATGAAAGTTGCGGTTTGGGATGCTTTGGCTTCCGACCAACTTTCTCAAATCAGATATCTCGGTACCCTGTTGAAGGCTTCATCGTCAGGGCATGATCCGTTAGAAAAAAAGATTAGTTTAAATCATCACGATTCAATCAATGACTCAAAGGCAGCCGATGAGAGCCTCACAACCAGTGAAGACGATATGCATAAGAGTCTTTCAGCTGCCATTCAATATATTGGTAAAAATATTCGTCAAACAATTTCACTGGATGAAGTTGCCCAAGAAGTTTTCTTATCACCATCTTATCTGAGTCGAATTTTCAAAAAAGTCCTCGATGTTAACTTCATCGACTATATTAATAATCAAAAAATTGCTATTGCGTGTGAAAAGCTGGCGTTAACCCAGTTACCAATTTGTCATGTTTCCAATCAAATCGGGTTTTCACAGACCAGCTACTTCACTAAAATTTTTAAACATCGAACGGGTTTAACCCCATCTGAATATCGACACCACAATTCTGATATTCAAAAAGTTTATACCATTCGGCGAGATCTTTCATGGCATGAGAACGATACAATCTTTGATGTTTCGACCCGGTACTTCAAGAAGAATCATATTAACTATTTCTCTCAACCAGTCAACGGTTATCCTTATATCAATAATATCGGTGGTTTGGCTGATTCAGCCGGGAATCGTGGCTGGATCTACACGGTGGATTGCAAGCAACCAACAGCTCCGGCAAGTTCAATCAGTACCAACGGTTTGTCGGTAGTGCAGTGGGTGTTTACTTCGTATGATAATTTGTAGAGAGTGCTAAAAAAGACGCTTAGCTCCCAGAATATAAACAAAACAACCGTAACTTCCAGGGTTTAGGAAGTTACGGTTGTTTTGTTTATATGGCCAGGAGCTGTCTCTTTTAGCACGTTTAGACTCGGTAACAAGGCCAACCCGATTTGGAAAGCTACAATTATTTGCTTATATGGCCGGGAGCTGTCTTTTTTAGCACGTTTAGACTCGGTAACAAGGCCAACCCGATTTGGAAGGTTACAATGATTTGCTTCATATGGCCGGGAGCTATCTCTTTAGCACGTTTAGACGCGGTAGTAAATTCAACCCGATTTGGAAGTTGGGCTAATTTACTTTATATGGTCAAGAGCTGCCTGTTTTGGTGCAACACCAAATGACTTCTCGGCTGAACATATCGATTCAACAGCCATTCGCCAATTAAATATGGCACCCACCCCCAAGCAAAAACAAAATAGTCTTATTTTATCTTTAAAGAAATTCTGTGATTAAATAATGTCAATCAGCACGGACGCTTTATTTAATTAGTTAACCCGAGCACTTAGCTCATCGGTAACCATTCGATTCAACATTTGATTTAAAACATCAATGGCATTTATTGGTGCGACAACTCGTTGACCATCCCGCTGAATTGTTTCACCAGTACTTGGTCCTAAAACATAGTAGCTGACATCTGAAAAACATTGGGGGATTTGTTGCTGAATGACCTTAATCCGTTGATAACTTGAAGGACTCGTCACCAAAATCCGGTTGATTTGGTGCGACCTTATCTTGGTAATTGCGACTTGTTCTAAATGTTTGTTCCAAGTATTTTCATAGATTTGAACTGTTTTCACTGAATCAGGTATCAATGAGTGGGCTAGCATTAAATTGCCATTCAGCCAAATGACTTTTTTATCTGATAAGTCTCTTAACAGCTTAACAAGGCTGCGTTGATTCTCCTGTTCAGGCAAACGAACCTTAGAGATACCGGCCTCATTAAGTCGTGATTTCATCTTTTGGCTCAGCGCAATAACAGTTGCAGATGGACTAATTTGACTAAATTTGGTCAAATAAACGCTTAATGAAAATGGACTTGTAATCACCAAATACTCACTATCAGCAATCAACTTTTTATCGGCATTGGATACCGAAACGGGTCTAAGCAGCCTCATCGGACAGTATATTGTCGCTCCGACTGATTGCAGACGATCCTGCAATTTTGAATTTACTTTTTGCTCAGGATACGTAATTAAGAAAGCCATTTCCAAATCCCCCCAGTTAAACATTTAACGCCAACAGTTCAATACCGTCTGCCGACAAATCAAAGACCGAATAACAACCGGCTTCAAATTTTGTTTGCCAATAATCTTCACTCGGAAACCATGAATGATACAACGTCCTTAATGTTCCCAAATGGGCAATCAATAGCGTTGTGCTGGCAGGTGATAATTTCTGGTAATATTTTGTCATTGCCTGCGTCACCCGAACTTTGAAAGTTTCATAGGACTCACCATTTCCCGGAGCTACTTTAAACGGTTGATCAAGCCACCGCTGCCAATTTTGGGGATCAGCCGCCTCAATTTGATTTGCGTCCATCCCTTCCCAATCACCAAACGACATCTCATCAAAACCCGAATCAACGTATAAATCAGCATTTGGATGATCAGCGATAATTGGCTTGGATGTTTCGGCTGTTCGACGCATATTACTGCGAATAATTGCGTCCAATGACTCATTTTTCAACTTTTTTGAAACAATTTCAGCTTGTTTCACACCCGTTTCATCTAGTGAGACGTCGGTTTTACCATAAAACTTCCTTTGATGATTAAAAGTTGTTTCACCATGTCGCATCACTAACAATTTCATAAGATCACCTTAGTTAAACCCGCGTAAACCAATAAAAAGACCGCCTGTGATAAAACGCCACAAGCACCAATTGGATCACCGCTCAGGCCACCCAGAATATGAATAATATGTCGTCGATAAAAATAAACGAAAATTAACACCATAACATAACTAATTAAGCCCGGAATCCGTAACAAACCACCAATCACAATGATTGAGAAGAGTTGAGCAACAATGATTCGCCAAGTTGAAACCCCAGTCCAGATGCTTGCCAACCCAGTGCCGGCATAAAGCATCTTATAAAATAATAGTGCAATACCGGCTTTAGCCATCATTGTCGAAACAGCAACCAATCCGGCCATCTGCCATAACGACAGTCGATTGGCAACCACTAATCCCACGCCAATTACGATCATATAGAAATAAAGTAATGCCAAACTGCCCATGGTCCCCAGTCGGCTGTCTTTCATAATTTCATGCATTCGCTCTGGTTTCCGGGATGAAAAAAGGCCATCAGCCGTATCCGCTAATGCATCTAAATGGAAGCCACCAGTTAAAATGCCATCAAAAATCCAGAATGCCACCCAGGCAAACCAAACTGGAAAGACGAGACTCATCAACCAAAAAAAGCCTGCCTCCAAGGCACCAATTAGAAAACCAAATAATGTAAAATACTGAATATTACCCTTAAATTTATTTGTAACGTCAGGAATTTCAACTGGAATTGAAATTCTGGTAAAGAACTGTGCAAACAAGATCATCGCTTGTCCCATATCACTTCTTCTTTCCTATACTTGTATTTTTGTGCGAAAAGCAAATGATGCTTCCTTCCGAAACGTGTTCAAAGAAGGCCATGTAAGGCCGCTAAACCTAATATTTAAAACGGATGCTTTTCCGCGGCCTTTTTTTCGTTCCGAAACGTGTTCAAAGAAGCAGATCCCGACCATGTAAGGCCCCTAGACCTAATATTCAGAACCGGGCTGCTGTTTATTGCCTTTTTTTCGTTCCGAAACGTGTTCAAAGAAGCAGATCCCGACCATGTAAGGCCCCTAGACCTAATATTCAGAACCGGGCTGCTGTTTATTGCCTTTTTTTCGTTCCGAAACGTGTTCAAAGAAGCAGATTCCGGCCATGTAAGGCCCCTAGACCTAATATTCAGAACCGGGCTGCTGTTTATT
>NZ_AZEY01000108.1:0-59848 GCF_001434255.1 Lentilactobacillus diolivorans DSM 14421 | reverse complement strand
TGTTCAAAGAAGCAGATTCCGGCCATGTAAGGCCCCTAGACCTAATATTCAGAACCAGAATATTAGGTCTAGGGGCCTTACATTCTGGAATCTAACCGCTTCTTTGAACACTCTATTTAATTTTCACCGGAATACCACTCACCACCAGATAGACCTTATTAGCCGCCTTGGCTATTAACTGGTTTACCTGCCCATAGATATCTCTTAGAATTCGGGTTTGCTTATTTGCCGGGACAATTCCCAGACCCGTTTCGTTCGTGACGATAACCATTCGCTGATCCGTTTCTTTAACAGCTGTTAATAACGCCTGCCACTCACTAAAAATTTCATTTTGAACCTGGTCAATTGCATTCTTATCCAACTTTTCCACGGCTTCATCAATTGATCCCGCATCGTTTACTGCCAACGTTCTCATCATTTCATAAAATAAATTTGTCACAACCATTGTGGCATCATCCAACAGGTAGCCATCGAATCGGTGGTCGACCACGAATTGTGCCAAATTTTCATACCGTTCTTCGGTTGTCCATGTGGCCGGTCGTCGTGCCTGATGATGTTTAATCCGCAATTGCATTTCCTGATCCGGAGCAGTCATGACTCCCGTGGCAATGTAGCAAATTCGTTGATCATTCGCTAACTGCTGTTCCGCAAAGACTGATTTACCACTCTTTGCCCCACCAGTAACTAACATGATTTTGGCAGTCATTTTTCATCCTCCTTTACTAAAAGTGCAATTGGCTTAAGTCCTTGAAATCGCTTCTGGAAGTTATCAGCCTGTGATGTTTCGACGCCGGCTAATAAAACCGTCGCTGGACCAGCCGACTGTTTCATTTTGACATCATCCCATTGAGTCGGTTTCTTAAGGGCCAACCCGTGAGTAGCCGCCATCTGATCTGCCTCGTATTGAATGCCCTTTGACCCCACCGGCAGCATATCAATAACAGCTGGATCACGTTTAATCTGCCGAACAATGTCATACGAAAAAATATCGTTTAAATGTTGCTTAACTGTTTCACCAACATATGGGATTCCTAACTGAAAGATGGTCAAATCGTCACTATTGATGCTGGGCAAATTCTTTTTAGCAATCCGGCCAATCACCGTTACCCCAACAGAAGTTGTTTTTGTGACCATGTTATCCTCAGTACTACCGTTAAGGGGAAGCCCAGAAAGTGAGGCTTTAGCCAGTTCACTTTTAATACCTTTGATTGCTCGTTGTCCAGTTGGGACCATTTCATTTCCAATCGTATCAACCACAGCAATTGGTTGAGCACCAAAACTAATCAACTCCATCAATGGGACCCGCAAAGAATAAGCGGCCATAATAGCCGTATCAACCGCCACCATGTCCGCTTGTTTCTCCCCAATTCCGGCGCTGCAGTCGCAGGCAATCACCAATAAGTCATCATTACTTAACGGGATGAGCGAAAGATCGCGAAATTGTGTATTTTTCATCTATTATCCCTCAGAAACATCATCAAAAGCTGCGTTAAAAGCCGCAATTGTCTTTTGAATATCTTCTTTTGTATGCTTACTGGACATAAAGTTGGTTTCAAATTGAGACGGTGCCGTATAAACGCCGTGTTGCAATAGCGCTTTAAAGAATTTTGCGAAGTAATCAACATCACTCTTTTGAACATCAGCAAAATTATTGACAGGGCCTTTGTTAAAGAAGTAACTCCACATTGTTCCGACATGGTGAACCGTAACAGGAACGTGGTGATCATCAGCTGCCTGCTTAATCCCCCGGGTCAATTCATCAGTCCGAGCAAACATTTGCTTGTACAAATCATCATTCAATTGTTCAAGGGTACTCAACCCACCAGTCATCGCTAATGGATTTCCAGATAAAGTTCCGGCATGGTAAACCGGGCCGTCCGGCGTAATGTATTCCATAATATCGCGACGACCACCAAAGACACCAACCGGTAAACCGCCACCAACAACTTTACCGAGCGTGGTTAAATCCGGCTTAATCTGATAAAGATCCTGCGCGCCATGATAAGCAGCCCGAAAGCCCGACATGACTTCATCAAAAATCAATAGTGAATGCGATTCAGTGGTTAAGTCACGCAGCGTTTGCAGAAATTCCTTTGTTCCCGGAATAACTCCCATGTTACCGGCAATTGGTTCAACAATGACACAAGCAATTTCATCTCCATGAGCTTTGAAGACGTTCTTAATGCCGGCAACATCATTGTAGGCAACCGTTAATGTATCGTAAGCCAAGTCCTTTGGAACACCCGGAGCATCATGAACATTAAACGTTGCAACACCTGAACCGGCATCAACAAGCAGAGAATCACTATGGCCATGATAGTTACCAACAAACTTAACAATTTTATCTCGGTGTGTATAACCACGAGCAAGACGAATAGCACTCATAGTTGCTTCGGTACCAGATGAAACCATTCGCATCATTTCAACTGATGGCACGATTTCATGGATTTTCTTAGCAAGTTCTGTCTCCAATAAAGTTGGTGCACCATAACTGGTTCCACGGGTGGTAGCATCCTGTAAATCTTTAACAACTTTCGGATCGGCGTGGCCTAAAATTAACGGACCCCATGATAACACGTAGTCAATATACTCATTACCGTCAATGTCAAAAATATGTGAGCCAGCCCCTTTTTCAATAAAAAGTGGGTCGCCACCAACATTCTTAAATGCTCGAACGGGACTATTAACACCACCCGGCATATATTGGCTTGATTCTTTAAACGCTTGCTTAGACTTTTCGAAATTTAACACGATTTGATTACCACCTTTGTTCGTTCATTCGTTTAGCTGCATCCTTGGCAAAATAAGTAATGATGAGATCAGCACCAGCGCGCTTCATACCAACCAAAGTTTCTTTAACGATCTGGTCTTCATTAATCCAACCGTTTTGGGCAGCTGCTTTAATCATTGCATATTCACCGGAAACATTGTAGGCCACTAATGGTAAATTAGTCCGGTCGCGGACATCACGCATCACATCCAGGAAGGCCATTGCAGGTTTAACCATTACAAAATCGGCACCTTCCTTTTCATCACTGGCAACTTCACGAAGGGCTTCAAGACGATTAGCCGGATCCATTTGGTAACCCTTCCGATCACCAAATTTAGGCGCACCGTCAGCTGCATCCCGAAATGGACCGTAGAAACTTGAGGCATATTTGACGGAATATGACATGATCGGTGTTTCTTTAAATCCATTCTTGTCCAAGCCTTCACGAATTGCAGCAACAAATCCGTCCATTGCATTGGATGGTGCAATAATGTCGGCGCCGGCCTTTACCTGGCTGACCGCCGTATCCGTAAGATAAACTAAAGATTCGTCATTTAAGACTTTATGATCCTTAACAATCCCGCAGTGGCCAGTTGACGTATATTCACACATGCAGGTATCTGCAATCACGATTAAGTCGGGATAAGCCTTTTTAATCTTGCGAATTGCCTGTTGGACAATTCCATCATCCTCCCAAGCACCGGAACCAACATCATCTTTATGATCCGGGATGCCAAAAATAATAATTGATTTCACCCCAAGATCCACAATTGTTTTAATTTCGTCAAGAATTGAGTCTAACGAGTACCGAAAGACACCCGGCATTGATTTAATTTCTTCACGATCTTTGATAGTTGCGTCAACAAAAACCGGCATAATCAAATCATCTTTATCCAGATGATTTTCTCTAACCAAATCTCTCATTGCAACACTGGAACGTAAACGACGATGACGATCAAAAGTTACCATTATAAAATATCTTCTTTCCTAATTTTTAGTATCTAAAATTATTGAATCAAGTCCAACGCACCTTCGCTGATAAGCAAATCAGCCACTTTGGTGCCCAAAGTTTCATCCGGCTGACCCGCTTGGTGCTTGGCAAATAAGTGTTTACCATCAGCTGACGCAACCAAGCCTTTAAACTGAATCTGGTTACCATCATGGTAGGCATAAGCACCAATTGGATAATTACAACTACCACCTAATCGTCGTAAAAACGATCGTTCAACCAACACACTTTGCCGCGTTGGCTCATCTGCAATCATGCTTAATAGCTGCAGAGTATCTGGATCATTTTTACGACATTCAATGGCAATTGCCCCTTGCCCGGTCGCCGGTAAGATGACCCCTTCAAGGGTTAATCGATAAAGTCCGGCGAGGTCAACTCCCAGCCGATTCAATCCAGCCTCGGCAAGTACGACACCATCTAAATGTTCGCTGGCAATCTTCTTAATCCTGGTTTCAACGTTACCCCGAATTGGAATGATTTCCAGATCTGGTCGTTGATGTAATAATTGTCCCTGGCGACGAAGACTATTTGTGCCGATTCTGGCACCTTGAGGCAAATCCGTAATTGCTTTAATCGGCTTCGGCGTGATTAGGCAATCAAAAGGTGAATTACGTTTTGGAATACAGCCAATTGTTAAATCATCCGGCAAATTAGGCATCACATCTTTGAGACTATGAACCGCGAAATCAATTGATTGATCTTCCAGTTGATGCTCAATTTCTTTCACAAAAACACCCTTGCCACCGATCTTTTGCAAACTATCCTTCAGGTTTCGATCACCTTGGGTCGTAATCTTCTTGATCACAAATTTAACATCTGGAAAATGTTGCTGTAAAGCCTCGACAACTAATTTGGTCTGCACCATTGCCAGTTGACTCTTTCGGGTTCCAACCGTAAATTCACTTTTCATAAACTTTTTGCACCTCTCTAGTGGCATCTTGCGATTGCTTAGATTTCTCTTTTTTTGATGATCTTTGTTGGCTGATAATCTCATCGAACGATAGTCCAAAAATATCACAGAAAAATCTGAGATCAGCATTGGCCCCATCTTGAACTGATAACTCCTTAATCTCCTTGATGGGACCCTTGATCATCTGATTAATAATGCTCTTCATATGCTTGCTAATCACTTTTCGCTGATGGGCATCCAAATCAGGAAGTTTCCTCAATAAACTATCATAAACCACTTTTTCAACATTTAGTGAAGATTCTCGCAATTGACGAATAACCGGGACAACATGAAGCTGCTTTTGCCAAACGAAAAAGTCTTGGACGGCAGCTGGAACCTGATCCGCAATCTTATTAAGCATCTGTTGCTTCTCAATCTTGTTTTCTGTAATAATCCCGGTAATATGATCAATATCGTAATAACTGACATGATCAGGCAATCCAGCCTTGGTAACATTTCTAGGAACACCTAGATCAATGATAATCTTTAAAGCAGATGTGTTGGCAATTGCGTCACCACTTAACAACGCCTGCTTTGAAGAAGTTGCCATGACCACTGCGTCAGATTGCTTGAGGGTCGCCAATAACTGCCGCCAAGGTCGGGCATCAATCATTTCAGGATACTGGCCGGCTTGTTCGATAGCCTTCGAATCATGATGATTAAGAATCAAAATTTGACCAAATCCCATCGTACTGGCATTTTTTAAGACATGATCACCGACTTCTCCGAGTCCAACGATGGCCAATCGCTTCCCGTCAACACTTCCCAAGGTCTGTTTAATCTGATGTAATCCAACTTGACCGGAAGTTTGGGCAAGTTCACTAACTCGATAATCGGTATGCATCTTCTTAGAAAATGTAATCGCCTGTTTAAACAAATGGTCTAAAATGGCCCCCGTTGTTTGGTTGTCACGGGCAAGAAAGAACGCATCTTTAACCTGGCCTAAGATTTGAGGCTCACCGACAATTAATGATTCGAGGCCTGTCGAAACACGCATCAAATGGGTAACAGCAGCTTCTTTAGTGCCAATTTCGACCCAACGGTTAATTTGGTCTAAGTCCATATGAAACCAGTTTGCTAAAAATCGTTTGATATAATACCGGCCGGTATGAATTTGATCAACGACGGCATAAACATCAGTCCGGTTACAGGTTGATAAAATCACGTTTTCCAAGATACTCTTTTCTTCGTTCAACAAGCGATTTGCCTGAACCAGTTCATCTTTTGACAAGACGAACTTTTCCCGAATATCAATTGGTAGTTTCTGATAATTCAAACTTACATATATGATAAACATAATTATCGGCCCTCCCCAAACCATTTTTGGCTTTTCAACCAAGTTAATAATTCCTTCTTAATATGTTTAGCGGTCGCTGGTGAATGCCCCTTGGTTGAAACAGTTAATAATAGTTGATCGGTTTCAATTTGAGCCACATTATAAAAATCTGATTGCGTTTTATCACTGGTATTATTGACCCACTGAAAATGACTGGCATCGTCGGTAACCTGTTGATTAACCGCCGGATTATTTGTGCAGGCAATAATGACATCCATATCCCGAATATCTCCAGCAGCGTACGCTTTTCTTATCCAAGTAATCGTTGTCTGATCAATTTTCGGGTCAAGTGCGGGACTAATTACGGTGACATGGGCCTTGGCATTAACCAGAGTCTTAATCTTTCTGGCCGCCACTTTGCCGCCACCAATAACCGCAACTGTTTTTTTAGTTAGGTCCAAATTAACCGGATATGGATTATCCATGAATCGTCACGCTTCCTTTAAGAATGGCATCAATTTTCTTCATATCCACATTATCCTCAAATACATTTGCCAATTTTTCATATTGACGTTCCTTATACTTGGCAATGGTGTTATCTGAATCTGCCAATGCTTTGAGTCCCTTTCGTTCACGAAGCTGATTTAAGAAATTTCGGGTCCAATTCTCATTATCAAAAAGTCCATGCAAATAAGTCCCCCAAACACTCCCGTCAGCACTAACTGCACCATCAGACCTGACAGTGGCCTGACCGTTATTAGACGTAATCGTCGAAAACGGCTCAACATTGGGTCCCAACGTTGTTTCTCCCATATGGATCTCATATCCATGAAGCTCATAATTACCATGCCTGGCGGTCGCTTGGGTAGTTACTTTTTCTTTACTAAATACAGTTTGAGCATCTAATAATCCAAGCCCGGTCTGTGATTTCAAATCAGACTCCACGTGATAAGGGTCTACCATGTGATTTCCAAGCAGCTGGTAGCCGCCGCAGATACCAACCACCTGAGTTCCCTGTTCATGAAGTGCCCGAATGGGTTTGACAAATCCCCGATTCTTTAAATAAGCCATATCTTCATTGGTATTTTTACTTCCCGGAAGAATCAGCACATCTGGCCGTCCAATTTCTTCTGGTTTAACAACATAACGGACGGAAACATCTGATTGAATCTCCAAACTGTGAAAATCAGTAAAATTAGAAATCTTGGGTAACGCGATAACCGCAATATCAAGTGCTTTGGTTTGATTCTTAACTTGCGACTTACTTGAAAGCACGACGCTATCTTCATCATCCAAATCAATGCTGGTCATTGGCAAGACCCCAATAACCGGAACACCGGTCAATTTTTCAATCATTTGATTACCAGACGCCAACAGTGACTGATCTCCACGAAACTTATTAATAATAATGCCCTTGATTCGTTTTTGATCAGCTGGCGGCATAAGCTTGATTGTGCCGTAAATTGACGCAAAGACCCCACCTTTATCGATATCAGCCACCAGAATAACCGGTGCATCCGCCATTTCAGCCATTCCCATATTGACGATATCGCGGTCATTCAAATTAATTTCAGCTGGGGAACCCGCCCCTTCCAAGACCATGACATCATTTTCAGCTGCCAGGGAACGATAGGCTTGAAGAACCTTGCTTCTCAATTGCGGTTTGTAATCATAATATTCAGCTGCACTCATATTCGCTAATACCTTACCCATAAAGACGACCTGTGAATCTTGATCTGTAGACGGTTTGAGTAGTAATGGGTTCATCCGAACATCCGGATCAACCCCCGCGGCTTCAGCTTGAAAGACCTGTGCTCGCCCCATCTCGTCACCCTTTTTAGTAATGAATGAGTTCAGGGCCATGTTTTGCGACTTGAAAGGAGCAACTCGAAGCCCACGATTTTTCAAAATTCGGCAGAGCCCGGCTGCCACCCAACTTTTTCCCGCATCGGATGCAGTTCCTTGAAACATGATCGACTTCGTTTTCATAACGCTACTCCTTATCCTTTTTCAGATTGGCAATTTCGGCCGCTAAGTGTTGATCGGCAAATAGTTCAGCCGCCGTATTGTACAACGGTAAATGTAACTTATCATGCAGCCGGACTAACCAGGGTTGCGTTAGTTTACTTGATTCTAACAATTGATCATCCAAAAAGACATCCTGTTTACGGCCGGATTTTACAATTTGACCATCCCGCAAGATATAAAAATGGTCACAAACCTCATACATAAAATCCATATCATGACTGGAAATAATAATCTTTTGTCCGCGACCAATCAGCTGCTTAATTAATGAAATCATTCGCTTAGTCCCATCAGGATCCAAGCCGGCGGTTGGTTCATCAAGCAACAGCCATTCCGAGCGCAAAACCAAAATACCGGCAATGGCAATCCGTTTTTTTTGACCACCACTCAAATATTGAATGGGTTTATTCTTGAGACTAACGATATCTAATTCTTCGAGCACACGATCAACCCGATTTTTAATTTCATCTTCGGGTAGTCCCAAATTATGCAATGCAAACGCAATATCATCTTTAACGATTGAATAGAAGATTTGTTGGTCGGAATTTTGGAAAACAATCCCGATTTTTTGCCGTAATTGATTCAAAGCCTTTTTATGATATTTCAAGGGCTGACCATCCACGACAATTTTACCGGAAGTCGGCTTTAACATGCCAACGAGGTTTAAAAAGAGCGTTGATTTACCCGAACCATTTGGGCCAATAATCCCAACAACGTCTTCCCCTGGTTCACCCAGATTTAACGAAACATCCTTTAAAATTGGTTTGTTTTTCTCGTATGAAAAATTTAAATGCTTTAATTCAATCATCGGCACACCCGTTTCCTTATACCTTAAACTCGCCGTCATATAATTTAGCGTCTAACGCATGAACCATATGCTCATAGTTAACCATCACCTGTTCAAAAAGCATTTTCGCTAAAATTGCGGATGAGTGCAGTGATAATCTGAAATTTTTGTACCCAAACCGTAATTTTTGTGCACGATAGATTTGTTCAAATGCTTCAATAAAGATAAATATGAACCGGTACATCAGCATAATTTCTTCAATCATCAGGTTTGGCAGGTGACACGATTTCAACGTAATAATGATCTGTTGAAACGGTGTCGTCAAGGCAAACCAATACGTACAAACAACCGCCGCAAAAACCTGAACACCTAAATGTAAGCCCACCGGCAACATCGTTTTTGAAACACCGAAGTAATAACCAAATAATCGGATGGGATAATAAATAATCTGCTTATTAGCCGACATTGTAAAAACAATCCCAATAATACTTAATAGGATAAAAGGTAGAATTGCATAAAACCACTTTAAATACTGGTGGACGGAAAGGTGCGCAGCATACAAGGTATGACCAACGGCAACAATAATCAAAACCCCTTTAATCCAAAGAATGGGTTGAAACGCCAAAATAATTCCCAGTAACCAAATCAGCCCTTTAATTTGCGGCCGCCATGTTAAAATTCGATTTGAATAGGCATACTTATCAATTGATAACATCTTTCCACCTGATTTCAGTGACCCTGAGTTGTTGAAACATCTTCAGCGTGTTCACGAAGCTGTCGTTCGCGTTCCTTCTTCTTACCACGAGCATTGCCAATTACGTAGGCAATAATGCCAGTCCCAAGACTTCCTTGAACTGTAAATAATAGACTCTCAACCTCACCCGAGGGCGGCGTCCAAAGCGGATGGGCCCAGACTTTATAGGAAGGATCATTCTTTTTGATTTGTTCGGTTCCTTCATCATCACTCCCAGAAAAAGTCCCATTTTTAACAATGAAAAATGGTGAAATGACCAAAATAATAACTAATACTAATAAAATGATGTTTTGCTTGGTTTTCGACTTTTTCATTGTAAAGCGGTCTCCTTCCACAAGTTGTTGCTAATGACTAAGTTATAAACAATTACGGTTAGGAACCCTTCAGCAATCGCCAATGGAATTTGCGTAATGGCATAAATCCCCAAGAACTTAATTGCAGCCCCAACAACTCCTGAACTTGGATCTGGGAAAACAATCGCTAATTGGAATGACGTCGTGACATAGGTTGACCAGTCAGCCAACATGGCACATAAGAACAATGAGACGGACCGGTTAACCTTAAATGCCCGACACAATTTCCAAACACCAAATCCAACAAATGGCCCAACAATGGTCATTGAAAAACAATTTGCCCCAAGGGTCGTTAAACCACCATGAGCAAGTAACAAAGCTTGAAATAATAACACAATCACGCCCAGAACCGACATCACACCGGGACCAAACATCACCGTTCCAAGACCAACTCCGGTTGGATGTGAACAAGACCCGGTAACGGATGGCATTTTAAGTGATGAAAGAACAAACACAAACGCACCACAAAGTGCCAACATAATTTTGGCATTTTGCTGAGTTGAATCAACGATTTTCCGCATCCGGTACAAACCGTAAATGAAGAATGGTGCGCTGACAGCAAACCAGAAAATACACCAAACTGGCGGCAACATCCCTTCCATGATATGCATCGCATGGGCGGTCGTTGGGTATAGTGCCCCATATAATAACCCAATTGTCCCTAAAACCAGGCTAGTCATGGGAATATGTCTTTTGATGTAATCCTTCATAAAGAAGTTCCTCCTTTAATTTGAGACATCAGTTTTTTTGACTGATGTTCTTTTGTAACCCTAATGCTTTCCCTATTGAAACGCGTGTTTTCGAAAATAGATCTCCGAACTAAGCTACCTAAGCCTAATATTCAGAACCGGAATATGACTGGTTACTTTGCCGAAACGTGCTCCCGGAAGCAGATCCCGGCCATATAAGTGATTAATTCAAACATTCCAAGATCAGGAATATTTTACCGGCTACTTTGCCAAAACGTGCGCCAGCGAGCAGATCCCGGCCATATAAGCTACCTAAACCTAATATTCAGAACCGGAATATGACTGGCTACTTTGCCGAAACGTGCTCCCGGAAGCAGATCCCGGCCATATAAGCAAATCATTTAAACATTCCAGAACCAGGAATATTTAAATGATTTGCTTATATTCTGGGATCTAAACGCTTCCGTCCGCACTCTTTTTCACCAACACTGTCGAAAAATAAGGCAGCTTATCCTCCGGGTTAATTTCCGACAGCCGGAACGTTTTTTGCTTTTCCATCGACGCATTTGAAATGACCAACGCTTTGGTCAACAAGTTTCGTTTCTTTAGTAGCTGGTAGATCTTGGGCAAATTGGTCGAAATCTTCATAATCACAATATTATCGTTAACGTCAATTGCCTTGGCAATCTGCTGCTCATCTGCTGTTGCAGGAATAATTTCTAATAATTCATCATCCAACGTTAGTGGAATGGAAACTTCAGCGGCAATTTGTGAGAACGATGAAATTCCGGCAATAGTTTCAACCGCAACTTGATCATCAATCAAATCAAGTAAATAACTATATGTGCTGTAAACCGATGGATCACCCAGTGTCACAAAGCCAACATTCTTGCCCGCTTTAACATCTGCTACAATTTCGTCTGTAATCACTTGCCAACTTTTCCGCTTTTCTTCCCAATCATTGGTCATTGGGAAATGACGCCGTTTAATCATCAAGCTCTCCGGAAAATAAGGTGCCGCAATCTGCTCGGCAACGCTGGTTCCAGATTTGTGTGCCTTAGGTGTATAAAGAATATCCAGATGTTCAATCGTGTGGACTGCCTTGACGGTCATCAGCTCACTATCACCGGGACCAACACCAATCCCAAAAAATGTTGCCATAAGGTTACTTCACTTCCTTCAATTGCTTCTTAAGATGTTCAATAAATTGTTGCTGGATAAATGGGTACTCACCCATCCCCTTAAGCTGGGCATCAACTTGAATGCCACTGGCTTCCAATAAACGTTTCCAAGAAGTCGGCTTGTCAGATGCCATATCTTGATGTGCGTGATTGCCGGCAACCAGCATAAACGGTTGCAGGCGAACTCGAGTAATCCCATCTTTTTTTAAACGGTTAATTTCGAATTGAATATCCGGATAACTCTCAACTGCTCCTAAATAGTGTTGACTCCCCATTAGCATGTGATCCAAACAAGCGTACGCGGTAAACGCCCGATCGGAAGTACCATGTCCCATAAATAGAACAGCTTCGTTATCGGCCAACGTACCGCCAACCCCTCTTAGAAAATTAATAACTTTTACGTAATCGATATATGAAACCAACATTGGCTTACCAACAACTACTTTGCTAAATCGATCCCTAACTTTCGTAACTTGCTGCAGCAGACGATGATATTCGATTCCCGGAATCATATGGAGCGACTGAACATAAACCGTTTCAAAGCCTTCATCTTTAATTCGATCCAAGGCTTCTTCCGGCGTATCAATTTGAAGGCCTTCGTGAGCCTTAATCCGTGAAATGACAACGTTAGACGTGAAGGCCCGGAATACTTTAGTGTTTGGAAATGCCGTTCTAAAAGCATTTTCAGTTGCTTCAATTGTCTTTTGCCGGGTTTGGGGATATGTTGTCCCGAAACTGACGACTAGTACTGCGACTCGATTCATTTTGAAACTTCCTTTCAACTGCATTAACAACGGCATCAAACGTTGGTTCAACAGCAATCACATTTTCTAATCCTAATCGATGACATTCCTCGGCAACCATTGTCCCCATCGCAAAACATGGCATCAATACCAACCGTTGTCGCTGATCAGCATCACACCCTTCAACTAAATCGCTTGCAGAAGCGGAACTGGGAAAAATGACAGCATGAAAATTCGTCAGGTCAATCTGTTGAGCAACTGGCTTAGCTTGGTATGTTGCAATTTTCTCGGAATAATGCCCCGGTAAATGGGATAACGTTTGTTGTTCCCCCAAAACAATGACAGGATCTCGATATTGTGAATTTTCCATATCAAAATTACCGTCAGAAATAATACCGGCATCCCGCAGTTTTCGATCCACCATATGATTAGTTGTCAGAATCTGCCAGTACAACAATGCCCGATGATCAAAACCACTTGCTAATAATGTTTGTTGGAAGAAATGAAAGGCAGCAAAATCCGTTACGACAAGTGTGCCACCATGAGAAATATCTGGTAAATCAAACTTCAATGGCATCTTTAAACGACGATCAAAGAAATTTACGGCAGCCCCTTGATCTTGTAATTTGGCAAATAGTTGTGACGGCTCCTTAAACGGAACCAGTAAATGCAGGCCTTGAAGGGGTAGATGCGGATAAAGTTCATCCATCAGGCCAACCACATCGCCAACCACAATCAGTGCCGGCGAACTCATTTTGTTTTCAGTCACCACTTGGCTAATGTTGGCCAGATCAGATTTAACTGCCCGTTGTTTCCAATGCGTAGCCCATTGAATAACAGCCACTGGCGTTTGGGGCGACTTCCCGTTTTCAATCAGATGCTGGGTAATTCGTCCCAACTCTTCCATCCCCATCAAAAAGACAATTGTTCCTTCCTGGTGAGCAATGTTTCGCCAATCTAATTCCTTGCCAGCCGCTTTATGATGACCCGTAATAATGTGGAAGCTTGAAGCAAAATCCCGATGGGTAATCGGAATTCCCGCTGCCCCTAATCCGGCAATTGCACTGGTAATGCCGGGAACCACTTCAAACGCAACGTTTCGTTCTCGAAGATATTGGCTTTCCTCGCCACCCCGGCCGAAAACATAAGGATCACCGGCCTTTAGACGGACGACCCGTTTACCTTCCCGGGCAAGCTTAACCAATAAATCATTAATTTGATATTGGCTAAATTTATGATGATGTGGTAATTTACCAACATCAATTTTTTCAGCCATCAAAGGCGATAACAATGCTGGATTAACCAACCGATCATAAACCACAACATCGGCTTCCTGCAGACGACGCTTTCCAAGCAACGTTAATAATTCTGGATTGCCGGGTCCGGCACCGACTAACGATACAAATCCACTCATTTTGCTACCTCCAATTTATTTCAAGCTGATGATCCAATTCCTTAATCGTTGAAACTACCTCAGGATAGGCAATTGCCGGTCGTTTAATCACAAGGCAGGGAATCTTTAATTGTTGACTGGCGGCAATCTTTTCCTGAACACCACCAGCGCGCCCACTTTCCTTGGTCACAACTGCCACAGCGTTCGTTCGCTTAATCAATTCAACATTTAGGGCGGTTGAAAATGGCCCTTGAATGGCATCAATCTGATTAGCTTCAAAACCAGCCTTGGTCAATAACGTCATGACCCGCGTTGTGGGTAATACTCGAACATGGAGCCGTTCAACACCCAACCTAGCCGCATATTCCGGTGCCGTCTTGCTCCCAGTCGATAAATAAACGATCCCCGTTCTTTTCTTAAGATAATCAACCACATGATCCAAGTCAGGCATTAACTCAAGATATGGACTTTTCGGTAAACTATCCGGTCGCTCAAACCGAATATAGCGGATCATTTGTTCCTGAGCGGCTTGGATAATATGAGTTGAAATCATCCGGGCAAAGGGATGGGTGGCATCAATAATTAAATCGATTTGATATTTCTTAAAGAAATCATGAAATTGATCTGGTAAGAGAGGCCCTTCCGATACATATTTCGCGTGTTGATGCGCCAAATCGGCACCGTAATCTGTTGTGACCGAAAGGATAAATGGAAGGTCGTAACTGTTCAGATAATCGGCAATTTCTAAACTTTCACTGGTTCCTCCCAATAACAAGATCATAATGTATACCCTCTTGGCGTAATCATTCGGCCGTCCGCAACGTAAGTATTTTTATTACCAACAATCACGATAGTCGTCATGTTAATTTCTGTTTCATCCAAATCTTTGATGGTCGTAATTTTTTCGATTTCATGGGAACGACCCACATTTTTGCCAATCCCAACTACTGTTTGATCGGATTTATATTTCAAAATAATATCTAAAGCTTCGCGCAAATTATGCGGCCGCCCCTTACTACGTGGGTTATACAGACAAATTACAAAATCTGCTTTGGCTGCGGCATCAACCCGTTGCTTGATCACGTCCCACGGCGTCATCAAATCACTCAAACTAATGTGGCAGAAATCATTCATTAATGGTGCCCCCAAAGCAGCGGCAGCCCCAATGCTGGCGGTAACGCCGGGAACCACCCGCACGTCAATGTGTTGTTCCATCTTAGAAGCCATTTCAAGAACTAATCCAGCCATACCATAGATACCGGCATCACCACTGGAAATGATTGCGACATCCTTGCCACTGGCCGCAATTTCAATGGCCTTCTGTGACCGTTCAACCTCACCACGCATCCCGGTAGTGACAATTTCTTTTCCTTCTAATAAATCCGGAATTAAATGAATATAGGTAATGTAGCCAACAATGGTTGGTACCTTCTTGATCACATCCAGAGCTTCCTGGGTCATCATATCTTTTGAACCGGGACCTAATCCAACAATGTATAACATTTAAGAATCATCTACTTTCAATTTTTTTCGACTAGCCGCCAACGTCACTTCATCGGTTGCAAATCGATCAGTGAACGTCCGGCTGCCGGAAGCAAGCTCAGCAGCCGTGTTGGCAACGTTACCGACACCAACCGTTTTCTTTACAAAAGCGGATTGCGAATAATGGTCAGCTACCGTTTGTAAGTTATCAGCTGAATAAAATTTAACCGGAATATTCAAAGTGGCAGCCAAATAATGGATGGCATTTTCATGTTGCTTTTTAGTAATCGAACCCACTTGATAAAATGACCGCCAAGTGAGCCCGTGTTGTTGGCAAAATGCCACAAACGCCGCCTGCATGGCGTCATAAGGAATTCCTTTACGACAGCCAACGCCAAGTACGTTAACTCTGGGGATAACCTGAATGCTGTTTTGACGTTTGGGATATCCGGTTTTATCTGAAATAATCACCAGTGGTACGTCGAATCGGTCATCCGCAACCTCATTAATTTCGGTGAATCCCGTTAAGTCAGTCACAATACCGCGAAAATCCGAATCGATATAAATATTAACCCGATCACCAGCAGCTAACCGGCCATTAATTAATTTGGTCGCATATTTAAAATCCGGATACCAGCCATCAAACCGTTGGGCGAGTGTATCTAACGCTTGAACATGTTCGGTATCGGTGGCAGTCGTAATTACCGGATCGGCTTTAACCAATTTCGCAATTCGGTTGGTCCAAGCATTAGCGCCACCAACGTGACCAGATAATAAACTGATCACATGATTTGCCCGTTCATCAATGACCAAAACGGCCGGATCGACAGTTTTATCTTTGATAATCGGTGCAATCGTCCGAACAACAATCCCAGTTGCCATAATACAAATCACAACATCTGACGTTTTGAATAACATTTGACAAGTTGCTTTAAATTGGCAACGACCGAAACTTTGCTCACCATCAACGGCATATTTTTCAGGCAGGACCAGTTGACTAATCGGTAATTGACCCTGGATTTTCCGAGCTAACGCTGCGCCAATTTGTGTGAGCGCAATTACTGAAACCTGATTGGCTGAACTATTTGGCATTTTTAACGCCTTTGCGATACGTGTGGGTAAAGCTGGCATCATACAACTTGGAATAGGTATATTCATCACCCAAGAATTCACCCACCATGATGAGCGCTGTCCGAGAAATACCAGCCTTCTTCACTTTATCGGCAATGTCGCCCAAGGTTCCTTTAACCATCTTTTCATCAGGCCAGGTTGCTTTGTAAATAACGGCAGCAGGTGTTTCATCGGTGTACCCACCGGCGATTAATTCACGGACCACTTTGCGAATTCCTTGAACCGAAAGAAAAATCACCATTGACGTTTTGTGAGCAGCTAGTGATCTTAAGGATTCACTGTCAGGAACCGGGGTCCGGCCAGCCATTCGGGTAATAATGACACTCTGCGCAACTTCAGGAACGGTATACTCCACGCCCATTTGCGAAGCAGCACCCAAAAACGAACTCACACCTGGGATGCATTCGTAGTCAATTGACCGTTTCTTTAACTCTTCAATCTGTTCACGGATCGATCCATAAATTGAAAAATCACCGGTTTGAAGCCGAACGACCTTTTTATTGGCTTTAGTCGATTCAGCCATCTCGTCAATGATCTGGCCAAGAGTCATTCCCTTACTATCGGATAACTTGGCGCCAGCTTTGCAATAGTCCAATAATTCCGGATTAACCAGTGAACCCGCATAAATTACCACATCAGCATCAGCTAACCGGCGGTACCCTTTTAATGTAATGAGGTCTTTATCGCCAGGTCCAGCACCTACAAAACTTACAATTGTCATATTATTTCTCCTTTAGTTTTTTTGACAGCTAATAATCATCGTTGGGTTTTGAGGCTTAAAATAATGTCCCTTACCCAGTCCGTGCCATTTGGAAACAGCCACTTGAATCATTTCTAAATTTGTGATCGACTTAGCTGCCAAATATTGATAAGCCGTCATGGCATTCTCATTCAAGATAAAATTTAAAACCAGCGAACCGCTTGCGTTTAAATGAGCCAGTGAAAAATCAATAATGGCATCCAGATTGGCACCACTACCACCAACAAAAATTGCGTCATATAAGTGGTCTGGAATGTCTTCTGGAGCCGTCCCTTTCAATAAATTAATATTGCCGGTGTGAAAATGCACCATGTTCTGAGTCATGATGTCAATGGCAGCATCCTTTTGTTCAATCGATATGACCTGTAAGTCAGGGAACTCAAGGGCAGCTTGTAAACTCACGCTGCCGGTTCCTGCCCCGACGTCCAGCAAGGAATTTTTCCCCTGCAAATTTAATTTATCTAAACTAATCGCCCGAACTTCTGACTTAGTCATTGGCACTTTTGTTCGTAAAAAGTCTTCATCACGCATTTGTAATAATCACCGCATTCATTTGATAGTCTCGGTTTTCCACCGTTGCTTCTGTGTAGGTACTAATCTTTTCTTCTGGATAGCTCAACAATTCTCCGACATAGATTCGGCGGTGCTGACCACGCTTCTTGATTTCTTGAGCAATCTGATAAGGCCCAATCACTTGATCAGTCACCATCCCAACTGTTTGGTGAGCCAGCAAAAAATCAAAATCGGGTTGCCGGCCATGACTACTGGTTAAGTAGGTATCGTTCATTGACAGGCCCAATTGATTAAACAAATATTGAATCGAGCTGATACCAGGGACCACTTTGACATGTTCGCTGCCAAAGTTGGTGATTGCCCAGTTACCAATGCCATAGAGCAGCGGATCTCCGGATGCCAAAAGCACAATCCGGCGATTCAGGTTGGCCTGCAGAAATTCCCGAAGTCGACTCAATTTAGGTAACAGTTTTTGCTTTGAATCGTCAATTTCAAATAACCCAAGTTGTCGCTTTGAGCCAATGACCAAATCAGCTTGATCGAGATATCGTTGATAACCGCTCAGCATTAAATCATCACTTCCCGGTCCAATTCCCAAAACAGTTATCATTGCCATTGCGCCTCAATTTCTTTAATCGGCTGGGTGGCCGCTAATAAACCAACCTTACTGGAAAAGACAACCGCATCGATCTCAACCGTGGGCTTTCGATGAGCAAGCAACTTCTCCGATCGCAACTTGATCTTGTCGGCAATTATTTGATAAACCTTTTGGTAGCCGGCTTCATTAATCAACTTAATCATTGAAATGGTGGTCAAGCAGTTATAAACCTTCTTCAACAGATCGGTTGGCGCACCCATTAACGCCAGATTGGCAACCATAATCTCAGCTCTCGCATCGGCATCCTTACTATGAGTTGAGAAAATACCACCAGATACTTTAATCAGTTTGCCCATGTCGCCAACAATCAACACTTTATGAAATCCTAATCGTTGAACTTCTTTTAACACATAACCGACAAAATTACTCATTTGAACCTGTTTGGCAACTGGAATCTGAAGTTCATTTTTAGCAAAATCTTCACCCATATCACCGGGGGTTAACACGATCGACTCGTCACCACGTTTCCGGTGAATATTCATCTCAATTGAAATGGAATGCTTCCAACTCTCTTCGGACATCGGCGTCACGATGCCACTAGTTCCTAAAATTGAAATACCGCCAACAATGCCTAGCTTGGGGTTATAAGTTAATTTAGCGACTTTTTCACCCTCAGGTGCCGAAATCACAATATCAGCACCCTTATCCGGCCCTAAAACCCGGCGAACGCTTTGCTTAATCATCTTCCGTGGCGTTGGATTAATCGCGGCCATCCCTGGTTGATTGGCTAACCCTTCCTCAGTTACCCGACCGATTCCCTTACCGCCATCCAAAGTGATTTGATTATCATTTCTTAATTGGACGGTTGAATAAATCAGCATCCCATCAGTTGCATCCTGATCATCGCCACCATCTTTTGTAATCGCGACGCTGGCTTTCTGGTCATCAAACGAACAGTTATGAATTTCAAACTGAACCTTTTGACCATTGGCCGCATGAACCGAAACATCAGTTTGAAGCTCCTGATTTAAAATTGCCTTAGTTGCCGCAACTGATGCGGCCGTTGCCGTTGTCCCGGTTGTATAACCTTTGCGCAACTTTCGACCGTTATAATAAACATAATCATCTTCTGACACGTTTCTGCACCGCCTTACTCTGCTATGTTCAAGTTATATAAAATGGCATTGGTCAGTGCCGCGGCCAAATTGCTGCCGCCCTTGCGGCCCAAAGCCACAATGGCCGGAATGTCACTCTCATACAATGCCTGTTTACTTTCGGCCGCTTCAACAAAGCCCACTGGCACTCCAATCACTGCTTCCGGATCCAATCGATTTTCTTTAACCATTTCCAGAATTTTGTATAACGCCGTTGGGGCATTGCCGATTACAAAGACCTTTTCGGTTGGTACTTTGGCAGCAATCTCGATGGCAGCCATTGAACGGGTTATTTGTTGCTCCTTGGCCAAGGCAAAGGTTTCCGGATCCCGAATATAACAGTGATAGTGACAGCCAATCGCATCCAATTTACGCTTATTAATACCTGCCAGCGCCATTGTTGTATCCGTAATAATCGTGCCGTGGTTCATCATGACATGGGCAATTTTTTCAATGGCATCCCCATGAAATTTTAAATTCTTTAAGTAATCAAAGTCCGCCGTTGTATGAATTGCCCGTTTAATAATGGCTTCTTCAATTGGAGAATTAAATTGAAAATTTGGATCAATTTGATCGATTTCATCCTGAATCATTTCAAAGCTTTTATCTGTAATCTTATTTGGAATTGTAATGTAATGTTCATCGGCCATTAGCCAAAGCCTCCTATAATCATGATTGTTCCTCGGCACGCTGCAAAAATAATGAGTCCAATTACAGATGTCAAATAAAGCATTTTGATTGTCTTTTGAATATCAACGGTGGTGGCTGCATTCGCATTTTGATTACCAATAAAGGGTTTGGTTACCAGCTCACCAAAGTAGTAATGAGGGCCACCCAGTCGTAAGTTAAGGGCGCCGGCAACGACCGATTCCGAAAAACCACTGTTGGGACTTCGATGATTTTCACGATCACGGGTCCCAATTTCAAATGCGTCACGAACGTCATACCCCAGTAGAACAGTTGCCAGCATGAGAAAGGCCCATGTTAACCGAGCTGGAATATAATTAAAAAGATCGTCCAGTTTTGCAGGAACCAATCCAATGTCGCCATATTGCTCATTTTTATATCCCACCATTGAATCCAGAGTATTGACTGCCTTATAGGCCATTCCCAATGCCGGCCCACCAATCATCAGATACATCAGCGGTGCGATCACACCATCACTGGTGTTCTCTGCAACTGTTTCAATCGTGGCTTTACAAACCGACTCACCAGATAATTGTTCAGTATCCCGACCAACAATCATCCCAACTTGTTTCCGGGCTTCAGACAGATCTTGGTGGCGTAAACTCTTGATGATACCATTGCTTGCAATTGCCAATCCCTTAATTGATAAACAGGTGTAACAAAAGTAAGTTCCAATGACAAAATTCAGCCAAACAATCCCACTGGTCAACCACATCAAACCGGCAACGATGCCCCAAGCGATGCCAACCGTTATCAGCCACATGACAGCACCTAAAACTCGCCGTTGCACAGCAGAATAAGCTGGATGGTTAAACCACTTTGTCAGCCAGGCAATCAGATGACCGATGGCTTTGACTGGATGAGGCCAGCGGGGAGGATCACCAAGTAGTAGATCTAAAACAAAGCCACAGACAATCATACTAATCCACTGCATACGCATTCGCCCCTAAATTCTTCATCAACTGATCAAATAAGGCTGGATTTTGATAAAAATGAACATGGAGATAACTTGCGAAGGTTCGCTTCACTTGATATCCTCCCTGCCACTGATCAGCCACTTTACCATCCCGAACTTTTTTCAAAGTTAGAACCGGCTTCAATTGGTTGTCCCGTGGGACAAAAATTGAATGATGAAATTCATGGCCGGCAATTTCTGCTCCCCGCCTGCCAAGAATAACGTCTTGATTAGGAATTGCCAGGCAATAACCAAACTTCTTTAAACGAGGGGTCATTTGACTGTCACCGTTAAAGATGCCAACCATTTCATAACGGTTATCATGAGTTGTCAATGTTCGACCAAGATACATCAAGCCACCACATTCGGCATAAATGGGCTTGCCGGTCTCTGAAAACCGCCGAATTGCGGCTTTCATTTCGGTATTGGCAGCCAATTGATCGGCAAATTCTTCCGGATAACCACCGCCAAGATAAAGCGCGTCAACATCAGGCAATTCATGATCCTTAATTGGGCTAAAATAACTGAGCTGAACCCCAGCGGCCTTTAATAAGTGCAAATTATCCTCATAATAAAAGCTAAACGCGTCATCCATCGCCACCCCTAATTTTAAATGAACCGGCTGTGGACTAAATGGCGGTTGATCGGGAATGGTGTTGTCAGCAGCCATTTTAACGATCTTCGCGAGATCAATATCCTGTTTTGCCATTTCGCCCAGCAACTCAATTTTATGATCAACAGCCGGCAGTTCGTTATCGGGAACTAATCCTAATTGGCGCGATGGCAAAGCCACTTCCTTACGGTAAGGTAAATACCCAAGCACCGGTAAGCCAACGTAACGATCGATGGCTCCCTTAATGAGTTGATAATGATTGCGACTCATCACGTTATTGATAATCGTACCGACAATCGGCACTTTGGGATCAAATTCCGTAAACCCTTTGATAATGGCGGCGACCGATGTTGATGCTGCCCGACCGTTTACGACCAAAATGACTGGAATATGCAGCTTTTTGGCAATACTGGCTGTTGAATGAGCGTCCTTATCAGTCCCGAGCCCGTCGTATAGCCCCATCACACCTTCAACAATCCCTAAATCAAAGGTTTCGGTGCCGCGGCTGAATAGGTAATCCAATGCTTTCGTATCGGGGACAAGAAAACTGTCAATGTTTCGGGATTGTCGACCGGTGATTCTTGTATGAAATTTGGTATCAACGTAATCGGGACCCACTTTGTAAGCCTGAATTTGATAACGATCACTTAACGCTTTAAGAATTCCCAGCGTGACACTAGTTTTGCCAGAGCCACTGGTAACTCCTGCAATTAAAATTTTCTTCATCGAAACACCTCTTTAACCTACAACACATTGGCAGTCAGCTTTTTCAGCGCCGCAATTAACTGTTCGTTTTCCTGATGTGATCGAACAGCCACGCGATAATATTTGGATCCTAATTCGTAATAGTCGGAACAATCACGAATCATAATTTTTAGCGGCCATAGTTTCTCACGCAAATTTGGCACCTTACTCTTTAATAAATAGTAGTTAACTTTTGATGGATAAACACTTAAATACGGAATCGTCTGTAGTTGTTGATATAGATAGTCCTTTTCCTGTTGCAACCAGTCATAAGTTCGGTCAATGTAAGCCTGATCTTCATACATATGTTCACCAAATTTTTGGGCAAGTGTATTGACCGACCACGGTTCGGACTGCATACTCAATTGCTGCTTTAACGATTCATTTTTTGTCATTGCAAATCCAAGCCGTAAGCCCGGAATCGCAAAGAATTTAGTTGCCGAACGAATAATGATAACCGGATCACTTGGATCTAATAAATGTAAATAACTCAATGAATCTTCAGCAACAAAATCCATAAATGCTTCATCCAAAATCAACCAAATTTGATGAGTTCGACAATATTTTGCTAACCGCTGCACTTTTTCGGGTGCGATAACTTGCCCAGTTGGATTATTAGGATTACACAGACAAATCAAGTCGATTTGGGGATGATCCATCAAGTAGTCCAGTAAGTGATCAACATTGACTTGAAAGTTATTAATTGGGCTTAGGATGTAATGCTCAACTTTAGCACCAGCCCGGGACAATGACCGTTCATATTCGCCAAATGTCGGAGCTAAAACCAAAGCCGTTTTAGATTTAAGGGCAACTGCAGTGTCAAAAATCATTTGAACTGCCCCGTTGCCGACAAAGACGTCATCATCATTCACCTCATAATGGCTCGCGATGGCGTGCTTCAATTCGGGATACTTGGGATTAGGATAATAAATCACGTCCGGAATGGCTTGTTGGATAACTCGTGCCAACTTTGAAGATAGGCCAAGCGGATTAATGTTGGCACTAAAATCAATTAATTCATCAGCATCGACGCCTGTTTTTCGACTAATTTCCTCACGATTTCCACCATGAATGACTTTCATTTTATTTCACTCCTTAAATACGGCTTAGTCTTAATCGACTGTGGCAAGAATGCATAAACCAATTCACAAACAACTAAATTAAGCACAGTCGCAATTGTCAGCGGAATAAAAAAGGCAAAAATGGCAGCATTCATCATCAAGTACAACGGTGCAATCTCAAGGGGGACATTAATCAAATAGCCGACGATGTCTGAAATAACGATTGTTGCCAAGCGACTGCGGCCAAATCGTTTCCGAATCCAACCAAAGGCAAACATGCAGATGGCCATCATTACAGCAATCACTAAATGAATCGGCAGTGTCAATGGAAATCCCGATAATGCAGCTGAAACCATATGCCCAAAAAAGCCTAAAAACGCACCATCAATCGGACCAAGTAAAATTGCCCCCAGGAAAGCCGGCGCGGAATCAAAGGCAATCGAGCCCATGATCTTGACATTAGCCCCCACCACACACAACGCCAGTAAAACTGCGACCAGTGTCAGTCGCTTTAATCTAAGTGATTGAGTCATTGTGACACCTTCATTTCAAAAATTTAAGAAGCCTAAAAGGATGTATTCAGAACATGTCCTGTGCTACTCGTCAGCTAAAACAGCACTGCCAAGCTCCAGTAAAAAGATTAACGTATTATTGACACCGGTTTCAATACTTAGTGAAGGATTCAACAATTTTGTTTATACATTACTTAATTCGTGCAAAATTGTGGCGACCGACTTTTAACTCGCTTGGTAAGAATACAAGCGGAATTATGATACCTCGGGGATTCGTTCTCTTGGGTGTTCTTAGCATACAGGCTACGATCGTCCGGAATTAGTGCTGATTCGACAATATCAATGCGTAATCACAAGATAATGCGCCTCTAATACTACAATTTTGACTTTGAGACGCTTTAACCGTCAAATTTTTGTCAATAATCAATTGATTTTTCATCTAAGAAATCGCACGTCATTTTTTAATAGTTTTGTTCTAATCAATCTCTGTACAATGAATTTAAAATGATTTCAAAATGAAAGGCGGAGGCATACTCGTGAAAATATATACTAAAACTGGTGATAAAGGCCAAACACGGATCATCAACAAGCACATCGTGAGCAAAGATGATGATCGGGTTGAGGCATATGGATCGGTTGATGAACTCAACTCTCAGGTCGGCTTCACCATTACAACCCTTACTGAAAAGACGGCCAAATTGCAGCCAGAATTAGAAGAAATCCAACAACTACTTTTTGATGCCGGAAACGATCTTGCCAATCCTGGCGACAATGCCAAACGACCCTTTATTTTTGGCAGAGACTTAGATCCTTTAAAATGGCTGGAAAGCCGGATAGACGAATACACCAAGGTTGTGCCCCAAGTCGATAAATTTATCCTTCCAGGAGGAACAGCAACAGCAGCCGCATTGCACGTTGATCGAACAGTGACAAGACGAACAGAGCGTCGGATCGTGACATTGCAGGGAAAGGCTGAAATCAATTCAAAGGTTCTAGTCTTTATTAACCGACTATCGGATTATTTCTTCGCTGCGGCAAGATACGCTAACTTCTTGGAGGGAAAACCGGATGTGCAGTATCGAAATAGTCGGCGAATATTCAGGTAGAGTGAGACAGAGGGCGTTTAGCTCCCAGAGTATAAGTGACTGATTCGAATATTCTGATTCTGGAATATTTGAATCAGTCACTTATACGGCCGGGAGCTGCCTCTCTGTTTCACGTTTTATCTCAGTAATAATTTGTTGATTTACCGAGTGAAAACGTGCGCCAGCAAGCAGACCCCGGCCATATAAGCCCCCTAACTTAACATTCCAAAATCGGGAATATCAAGTTAGGGGGCTTATATTCTGGGATCTAATCGCTCACTGGCCCACTCTGGTGAAAATCTTCTCAAAAACGGGTAAATCCGGTAACAATTACCCCACCAAAAAAGCACGTCGCACAACGTCTGAGAACGGGCGCAATGCAACGTGCTTTTTCATTTGATTTGTTTAAACTCGATGGTCAAACTAAATTCTTTACCCCAAGGATCTAGTTAAAAAGCCTTGCGATTATTCTTGGATAATTAACCTCAAGTAAGGACTTCATCATTATCAAACAAAATTTATTTGATAAAGAACTGCAAACATGCAGCAATTGAACCACCAATTAGTGGACCAAACATTGGGACCCATGAATATTCCCAATGGGCACTGGTTTTATTTGGAATCGGCAGCAGCGTATAAGCAAGCCGTGGTCCCCAGTCCCGGGCTGGATTGATCGCAAACCCGGTGGTCGTTCCAAGACCAGTTCCGACAACGAAGATCAAAGTTCCAACAATAAATGGTTTTAAACCAACAGTAAAATTGCCGAGATTCAGAAGAACAAAAATAAAAGCAAACGTTGCGAATATTT
Organism: Lentilactobacillus diolivorans DSM 14421; assembly: GCF_001434255.1. Taxonomy (GTDB): domain Bacteria; phylum Bacillota; class Bacilli; order Lactobacillales; family Lactobacillaceae; genus Lentilactobacillus; species Lentilactobacillus diolivorans. The sequence continues at coordinate 33,816 of NZ_AZEY01000108.1, read as the reverse complement.
CTGACAGGAAATTAAATAATGGATTTTTAATTGCCGGCATTGTTGCAAAGATTCCAACAACATTACCCGATTGCGCATCTGGCGTTTGTTTGAAATGTGGAGCAAATTGAATCGCAACAATTGTGGCCCCAACAAACGCTCCTAAAAATTGACCTGCCAAGTATGGCAGCACATCAGACCATGGGAAGAATCCAAAAATTGCAAATGGAATTGTAACGGCTGGGTTCAAATGACCATCAGACCCTAGAGAACCTGCCACGTAAACTCCCATAGTAACAGCGATACCCCATGAGAGGCACACAAACGTCCAATCTGACCCTTTGGCATATGTTTTTTTCAAATTTAATCCAGCACCTGTACCGGCACCGAATAAAATGAGAATCATTGTGCCAAAAAATTCACCAATAAAACCATGCATACATGTCACCCACCTTTGATTAGTTTGTTAAATCACAATTAACGCTTTTATTTTAGCATGGTCGCTTAGGACTATTTTCATAGTATTACCATTAAAAATGACATGAATGTTGAGTGTGAAAGCAAAAAATTAACAAATGTCAAAATGGTACCGATTACATTGCTGAATTATCAAGATTTCACTATGTTTACTTCTTTACAGATGAATTAAAAATACCTGCCTCGTTGTCGTCTATCCGCGACAACTTAATCCATTTTTGAATCAATTCAGAGTTGTTCTACTTAATTTTCGCTTGGTCAATTGGCCACAGTGACCAAATAACTGCCAATAATCATGAGACTTAACGCAATGATAAATTGAAAAGTAATTGTTTCTCCTAAAAAGACAATTGCTAAAATCACTGAAAGAAATGGTGCAATTGCATAGTAAGCACTAGTCTTGGCAGCCCCAATATAGCGTTGTGCAAGAATATAGAAGAATATGCTGAGGCCAAACGAAACAAACCCCAATAACCCTGCAATGAGTATTGTTTTTAATGATGGCCAGTTTTCATGGCTCAATACCGAAATCAACAGGCTTCCGACACCAACTCCCAACCCCTTAACTATGACAACCTGGAGGGGATCACGTTTTGACAATACTTTCGTAAAATTATTCTCCATCCCCCAGCAAAAAGTTGCCAAAATAACCAGAATTGCGCCCCATGAAATTGTGAATTTTTCAAAATTGCGAATACTCAATAAACAGCTGGCCACAAAAACAACGCCGACTGCAAGCCATAGCTTCCTGCTAACCGGTTCATGAAATAAAGCTGCTGCTAAAAGGGTTGTGGCAACAACTTCAAAATTTCCAAGTAATGAAGCACTGGCAGCACTCGAATATTCAATTCCCAAGTTCATTAAAATTCCTGCAATAATGTTTGCAACAATGACCCCCACCAATGTTAATCCATCGCTTTTCTGAATCGATTGCTCATGATGCTTCTTTGGAGAAAGCCAAGAAATAATAGGGAATATAATGAGCATGCCAATCCCGGTTCCTAAATAAAGGAGCGCCACTAAAATAATTGGTGGACAATGATGTAATAGTATTTTTGCAACCGGTGGATAAAACGCATACAATAATGCCGATAAAACTACAATGCCAACTGCCCGTTTTTTTGTTTCAATTGATTTTTCCAACTTTGTCACCATCTTTTAAAGTTAATTTGAATTGTCGGAGCCCACTTTATTCTCGTTTTGTGCTATTTTTATACCCAACTTTTACGAAAATACGCTAAATTTAGCGTATTTTCACAATCAAACAGACAAAATAGTCTTACTCACAGTAACAGGATGATTTAAAGACCATTAGGATAGTATTCATTGCGCCTTTTATCACAATAAAATAGTCACAAATTCCTGTGTTAGTCTCACCCCGTTAAGTAAAAAGGTTATTGGTTCGGAAAAGGGTTCAAATCCTTTACAGTCTCTTGTACTGCATGATGGATGACGCTACGACAATCACTGGGTAACTGGGAAGATGTAGGCTGTCAGTCGAAATCAAGTCAGGATATGAACAATAGCTTAATAACAAAGTTTCTTAGGGCTGACTTTGTTAATTAATAAACTTTTCAACCAAACGTGATCGTAACGTCTGTGCTAAAGGGAATATTAATTATCAAAACTAAGAGTGATACAACAACGCAATGCTGAATAAGATCAATCAGTCGGTTTTTCTCTTAGTTATTGTTAACCACAAGTTACTAAAAAATTTGTGGAGGTAATTATTTTGGAAGCTAATCTTCAACATCACTATGCGCTTCGGCCGGATATTCTTAAGTTTGGAACTTATATTTTAGTATTATTTATCGCCGGCTGGGCGCTGGTTTTATCGTACTTGACCCGTTACCCATCACTATTGGCGATGGCCTTCTTATCGTTCACTTTTGGTCTGCAGCACGCCTTTGACGTTGACCATATTACGGCAATTGACAACATGACCAGGAAACTTGTTAATGACGGCAAAAACACCCATGGCGTTGGTTTTTATTTCTCACTGGGGCATTCTTTAGTCGTGGTCATCATGGCGTTGATTACCATTTTCTTCGTTGAATGGTCAAAAAATCAATTACCTAAACTACAGGACCTCGGCGGTGTTTTTGGTACATTGTTTGCCGGATTCATGTTGCTCTTGTTGGGATCAATCAACCTACTGATTCTAGTTGGCATTTGGAAATCGTTTAAGGAGATCAATTCCGGCGATTTTAAGCAGGCAAATGCTTCGACGAACACCCGAATTTTTCGAATATTCAAAAAGAGTCTAAACTTAATCAATCACAGCTGGCAGGTCATTTGTGTTGGTTTCCTGTTTGGGCTGGGATTTGATACCGCAACTCAAATTGCGGTTCTGGCCACTTCGGCCGTCGCAACCAGTAAAGGGGTTCCTTGGTTTGCTGTTTTCTCATTTCCAATTTTATTTACTGCTGGAATGTGCTTAATGGATACCAGCGATGGTTTGTTCATGAGTACTGCTTATAGTTGGGTCTTCTCATCCCCGTTCCGAAAAGTCTACTATAATTTAGCTTTAACCGGATTATCAGTAACTGCCGCCTTCTTTGTTGGCATTGTTGATGTTTTACAGGCACTTGGGACTGAATTACACTGGCATTCAACCATCATCAAATGGGCCCAAGCTTTGAATTTCAATATTTTAGGTATTTTATTGGTTTGCTTATTTGCATTAACTTGGACAATTGCGTTGGTTTGTTGGCGAGTATTTGACTTAAAGGCCAAAGATGAGCAATTGAAGAAAAAAGACGAAGAATATCAAAAGATCGATCAAGCAGAAAACGCACGACATTAGTAGCTTTACTAAAGTATGCGCGTGATTCACCAAACGATTAGCTTACAGAATACAAGCAGCGCGGGATAAAAAGCGGTTAACTATCAATGTAACAAAACAAGGATCCAGTCAGAAGCTGATTTTGTCAGTTTCTGACTGGATCCTGTTTTATATGGCCAGGAAGCTGCTCTAGCCTTTGCAATTATAAGCTTGAAACTTTGCCCAAGTTCAATGTTTCGATGTCAGTAGCACTTGAGCCTAAAATAGTAATATTTCCAAACCAAATGGACTGGCACAAGCGGCTTAACGGCCATGCCCCAAAACCAATCTGGCTGCCATGCCGAAACGTGCTGAGCCAAGCAGTCTCCGGCCATATAAGCCAATGGTCTTTGATGCTTCCAAGCTAAATGGACTGGTTATTTTGCCGAAACGTGCTCAAGCAAACAGCTCCCGGCCATATAAGCCCCCAATTCCAACATCCCAAAATCAGGGATATTGGAATTGGGGGCTTATATTCTGGGAGCTAACCGTTTGCTTGAGCACTCTTTACTTCATCATCAGTTCCAACAACTTCTCCGCCGATTCGTTTAAACTCGACTTCTTCTTGTCATTACCCAGGTGGGTATAGATTTCACCGACAAATGTTCCCTTCTTAAACATTGTGTGGAAGACTTTATCAATGATTGGCTGCGTATCCTTTTGCCGTTGAACCGGACCAAACGGGTTAGCGAAGAACGTCGTACTCATGCCAACTTCGTCCGTTGTTCCCAGTGCTTTTCGCTTACCTGAAACAAAGACATCCTTGGCCGCATCTTCGTCTTCAAACCGGTGAACCCCAATATCTGAATCGTAATTATTGGCATAAAGCCACATGTCAACTGGATGATGCTTGATGATTTCCTCATAACTGTTAGCCGGAATAATGCATCGGGCATTAGATAACTCCGGATTCATATAAATTCCCAAATCCATATTACTGAAAGCAACTTCCGAACTCAGATCATCCAAACGGACAAAGGCACCTGTTTCCGTTCCTTGCGCATAAATATCATTACCATCTTTGGTTAATGTAAAACTACCCATGTCATCAAAGATCGTTTCAATACTGATAATTTTGTCGTTGGCAACCTCCTGAAGTGCTTCAATTGCTTCAGATTTACCGGCACCACTATCGCCAAAGAAGACAACCGATTTTGTTTTACCGTTTGAGAACGTAATATTAACCATAGAACCATGAATTGGCAGCTTATGCACGTTAATCATGTGAAGATTATGCAACGTTAATACCATCTTCTTCATGTAGCCAAAATAAGTTGTCTTGTCATTATAAGGCACTTGACCAACATAAATATGATTCTGGTCATCATAATAATAGTGACAGCCATCGTCGTTATCAGATTCCGCTCCCTTGGAACCAAACAATAAAATAATGTCCGGTTTGCGTCCCTGAACCGTTTGCCGATCTGCTAAATGAAACAGATTGCCAAGTGCGATCCCATTGGCAAAGTAATCACGGTCAAAGTAAATATAAGCTAAGCTTTCGCCGACCCAGGCAGGGTAACAGTACCAGCTGTCACGATGACCAGTAAAATTATCAATTGGATTTTGCCGGGTCTCACTAAAGGTTCCCTCACGCTTATTGCTCTTAGTATGCACCATCATTGGTGGCCGAACCATTAATGTATCAATAAACTGAATGCCAGCCAACTTTTCATAAATATCCGGAACAGGCCATTTAATTGTTTGCGTCAAAATACAAGCGTTGGTCCCCGCGTTGACCTGTCGATAAAGATGATTGGCATGTCCCTGCAATTTTTCCTCAACGTTACGATAGAGCTCAAGAACCAATTCATTAAAATGATTGTCAATATTCATAAAGTTATTGGCAACAATATCATTTTGATGCATATTAATCGTTGAAACCCGTAACAATGATCGATAAAAGGCATAGAAATCTTTTACCGTATCTAAAATATCCCGAACAGGATACTTTAAATCAGCCATCCGGTCTATTAAAATATCCTTCATCGTATTCATAAAGTCGTCAACTGACACTTGGCTAAATTCAGAAGGCGTATTGTGATAACTGTCATTGTCCAAATATAACGCTGCTAATTGGCGAAACTCATCACTATTAGCAAGTTGAAAAGCATTTTTAACAAATTTTTTGCTGTAATCGATCACGGCAACACTACGGTCTGGATTTACGTAAAGTGCCGGAGTATCTATTTTATCCTTTACCATGTAACATCCCTTCTTCCCCAAGAATTACTTACAGCTTAATTGTATGTCACTTTCGATGTTTGCTTAAACTTTTAGCCTAATTTATTTCCGAGCGACAAGCTTAAGCAACAACCGAAACTCATTATGTAACGCTTTAGTTCATTCGTCAGCCAGGTTTGTCATTTCTTTTCGTAATACTGCAGTAAACTGACCAGCGCTTCCCCCAACATCCCAATCACCATCATGTACATGACAATCATGCTGCTGCCAAGGTAAAGTAACACAAACATGACAATATAAAATAGAACAAAGAACCAACGTAACCAAATATTATTTACCATATCAAATCGCCTCCATACTTTAGAATAATTCTAATGTGTAAACAAATCAATTGCTATTTTGGCTATAAAGCATGTAAACTAGTCGCCAGGGTAGATATTAATGGCAACTTGCCAGTAATGATATATAATATAGTTATAGAGGACCTGTGAGGTGATTGATATGAAATTAACCGAATACTTGCACGATCAGCTTAAGTTTCTTAATGATCAAATGAGTTCAGCTAAAAAGGATAAAAATGAAACAATGGAATACTTGGTCGATTCAAAAATTACCGAGGTCAAGTTAATTCTGGAGGCACTCCAGAAGGGAATTATTGATGAAGCGTAAGTGATCCATGAATTTGTTGTGTCAAATTGCTGGGTCTAATAGCCTTTTGTGCTGAATCCAGCTCGCTGCCCCCCCTAATTGGGGCTAATGTTGGTTATCAAGGTTGAGACAGAACTGCCGTTTTGCTCGAGGCCTTTTTCGTTTATGCTAAAAATTAGTAGTATGATAAATAAGTGTTAGAATTAATAAAAATATTTTTAAGGGAGCAAAAATAATTGATTACAATTAAATCACCACGTGAAATTGAAAAAATGGCTGAGTCTGGTGCAGTTTTGGCTGGTGTTCATAAGGCACTCCGCAAAATCATCAAACCTGGTCTAGATACTTGGGACATCGAAATGTTTGCTCGTAAATTTATTAAGGATCATGACGCTTATCCTTCAGAAATGGGCTTTGACGGCTACAAGTTTGCGACTTGTATTTCCATCAACGATGAAGTCGCTCATGGTATTCCTCGTAAGGGACTAGCCTTACAAAACGGTGATGTGCTTAAAGTTGATATGTGTGTTAACAAGGATGGCTTCGAAAGTGATTCTTGCTGGACCTACGCGGTTGGCGAAGTCAAACCCGAAATCAAGAAGTTAATGGATGTCACTCGCAAGGGCCTCTATTTAGGCATTGACCAAGCTGTCATCGGTAATCGTCTTGGTGATATTGGTGCCGCCATTCAAACTTATGTGGAAGACGAAAATCACATGGGCGATGTCCGTGAACTCATTGGTCATGGTATTCAACCATCAATTCATGAAGAGCCAAACGTTCCGGCATATGGTGTTCCTGGTCACGGTCTCCGGCTTAAAGAAGGCATGACTATCACCATTGAGCCAATGGTTAACACTGGTACTTGGGAAATTAAAGATCGCTATGATAAAGCTGACGATTGGACCTACTATGTTTCAGCAGATGGAACCCCATCCGCTCAATACGAGCATACTTTGGCAATCACTAAAGATGGTCCAAAGATCCTAACATCCCAAGACCCCGATATCGACAAAAAATATCTACTATAATTCTTAAACATTAAAAATCAGGTGTCTAAATCACTTAGGACGTTATCGCAATGTCATGATAATAAAAGAGGCCGAGACAAATAAATGAATTTGCCTCGGTCTCTTTTATTATCATGACACCTATTACTAAGTAACAATCTAAAATGGAAGTTAATTGCACATCACTCTCAAGAAAATCTTAGATTAAAGAAGCCTTAAACTTGGCCATTCTACTTCCAAATCGCTACACTTGAAGTAGGAGAACCAATTAATTAATCATTATCAATTAAGAAAGGAAAATCAGTCATGAACAATAAAAACTTTAAGTTTCCAGATACTGCTGCCTATAACTTTGTCATTAGTGCATTAGAAGAACGTGGTGTTACACCCGAAGATATTTCTAAATTAGCATTCAAGATGCAGCAACAATTTATTCCCGACATCACAATGGACGAAGCCCGCAAGGCCACCACAGATGTCCTGCATAAGCGAGAAGTTCTGAATAACGCAATGGTTGGTCTTGAATTAGACCGACTGGCTACTCAGGGATTATTAAAAGAACCCCTTGAAAGTATTATCATGAATGACTCTGGCGTTTTCGGCGTCGACGAAGGAATTGCGTTAAACATTGCCAACATCTATGGCACAATTGGTGTCACTAATTACGGCTATATCGATCGCGACAAGTCCGGAATTGTGAAACAGTTGGACGAAGCTAAAGACGGCACCTCAAACACGTTTATTGACGATATTGTGGGTGCGATTGCCAGTGCGGTTTCAGCAAAAATTGCTCACCAGAATAACTAGCCGTTTCGTTTCAGCCAGATAAACAAATATGAAATTTCCATTTAAAGTTTATTATCATCGAAAATCAAAAAAGAAGCTGGATAAAAGCGATGATTGTCCCAGCTTCTTAACCTCATTTGTCTTGATATGCCACTTCACTTAATCTTTCTTGACAGGAACTGTCCAGCCAAAGTTTTCCTGATCAACATCCCGTTTTTTAATTCCCGAAACATAAGGATTACCTTTAACAAAATAACGGAGCGGGCGTGTTGCCCAATCTCCTTGGTTTGCAACCCCAATTCGATTAGATGTTTCGATTTGTGCAGGGGCTTTTTTGCGTTGCTGATCAATCGCCAGTTTTGAATGATCGCCAAAAATCTCAAAGTTCATCTCTTTATCGGCAATCCCAAAAGCTTCCATTAATTTTCCCGGACCATTTGTTAAGTCAAATCCATGCTTTTTACGATTAGCCAGCATAATTTTTTGACCAATGGTTGGCTCAACAGCACGAATTAGAACCCCCTGCGGCACATCTTTTTCTTGAGCGGCGACATCAAGAAGATAACGCCCATGAATCGAATAGATGTAAACTGTACCTGGGGGGCCGTATAGTGGTTCGTTGGATGCAGTTCGTCGACCACCAAACGCGTGGGCAGCCGAATCTTTTTGCCCCATATAAGCTTCGGTTTCGACAATCCAGCCACCAACCAGCCCTTTGGGTGAATCGTATGTAAGCAGCATCCCCAACATTTCTTTTGCAATTTGATTAGTTGGCGCACTGGCATAAAATGGATCATAGTGTCTCAATTGTTCTCAACCCCTTTCAGAGATACTTAAATTAATTATTAGGAGGAATTTTCATGGAATTAAAACTAGAACGCATTTACGATAAACCACAAGACTTGTCAGGATACCGGGTATTGGTAGATCGCCTATGGCCGCGCGGAATTTCCAAGGTCAACGCCAAATTGGATGAATGGGAAAAGGAAATTGCCCCAAGCAAAGAGTTGCGTTCCTGGTTTTCTCATGATCCGGAAAAGTTTCCCGATTTCAAGGCCAAATACATAGCCGAGCTTAATGATAATCCCAAAACCAGCGACTTTATTTCAATGGTAGCGGATAAATTAAAAAGTGACAACGTCATTTTATTGTTTGGCGCTAAAGATCGAGAAAATAATCAAGCCGTTGTCTTAAAACAATATCTTGAAAATCACTTAGGCCAAGCCTGACGAATATTTTGCAACGTCAATTCTTTCGTTGTCGTGAAATGAATGTCGGCTTCATGTAAGACCCGTGGATCACCAACCCCAATTGAAACGATTTTCGCTGCATTAATTGATTCAACCCCAACAATACCATCATCAATTCCGACACACTCATCTGGCTGCAAGCCCAGAATTTCAGCTGCTTTGGCAAAAACATCCGGTGCCGGTTTATTATGCTTAATTTGGTTAATATCAACAATTAATGGAAAATAGGTTTGCAGTTCCAACTTTTGAATTTCCTTGGGCGCATTTGCAGAGGCCGATGCAATGATCATTTGATAATGGTTACGGGTTAATTCATCAAGAAAATCGAGAATGCCGGGTAAAATATCATTTGGATTCATTTTATCTAACATTGTTTGGTAAATCGCATTCTTTTCGTCAGCCAATGCTTCTTTCTCCTGATCAGAAAATTGATTTTCCAACCCACCAGCTTTTAAAATCGCATTTAAAGAGTCAATCCGATCCCGTCCCTTAATGGCTTCCTCTAAATGAGTTGACCACGAGATCCCCAATTTGGTTGCAATCTCACGCCATGATTTACTGTGATAGCGCCATGAGTCGGTAATAATTCCGTTAAGGTCAAACAAGAATCCTTTAATGTGATCAAATTCAGGCATGGTAATCACATCCCTTTCTGTCCTTGAATTTCGATAAGATATTGATATGATTGCCAACTTTAATCATTCAACTGCTTAGCCAACCATATTCTTGTTATTATTATGTATTCAAAACGGAGTTGAAAACAACTGATTTGCTTTCAACTCCGCTTTTAATTAATTCCAATGGCCTAATTAGTCAAACTATGTAGATTTTTAAGCTCACGATACAGTGAAATCAGTATTATCACTTATTTCACTGCATTAAAGATCCATGTAACGCCGTATTTATCAACAACTTGACCATATTTATTGCCATTTGATTTCTTTTCAAACGTGATAATAACCTTCACTTCTTCAGAATCAGCAACTCGTTTGTACAAGCTTTCCAGTTCCGACGCTGCGTCAGAATCATGTAAATCAACCTCAAACATCAATGAAATCAATGACGAAACAACTGGTTTTCCTAAGAAACTGTCAGCACAATAAACATCTTTCCCAAGGATTCTAAAACTAGCATTCATCGTTAAATTATCAAGATTAACATCTGGATTAAGTGACATTTCTTCAGCTTGTTTTTGTGTTGGTGCTTGGCGCTTCACATCCGTAACTCCAAATACCCGCTTGTAATATTCAAGGGCACTTTTCGTGTTTTCAAAGGTTAGATATGGAATTAATTTTATATTTGTCATGTGGTCAGCAACCCTTACTATGATATTTGGTTCAAATTTCAGAATACCGTTAATTGCGATTGTTGTCAATGTTAACAGTGCTTAAACGACTGTTATACCGCGATACGTTAGTAGTAGCTATTAATCAAAATGAACCGTTTCGAACATGTTTTCACAGTTTTAGATCATAAAAGTGCTACACTATTTACAAATTAAACTTGGGAGGAAATTCGACATGCAACTTGCCATTACAATTTTTGTTTTAAATGCGCTTTATATTTCCATCAATACCTTTCGAACGATGCTAGTCGTCAAAGGGCACCAATTTTTGGCACCAATCGTTGCAGTTTTTGAAGAATTTGTTTATGTTATGGCTCTGGCGATTGCTTTGCAGCATATTGATAGTCCATTAAACATTGCTGCTTATGCAATTGGTTTTGGGGTCGGGATTTATATTGGCATTGTGATTGAGAATAAAATTGCGTTAGGATATGTCAATTTCCAAGTTACCGTTCAAGTGGATCCTAAGAATCCGATCCATGCTCACAATGAGGAATTGGCCGAAAATTTACGAAATCTGGGTTATGGTGTCACAGTTAGTAAGGCCTATGGTCGGGATGGCGATCGGCTGGTCCTCAGTATTTTGGCCCCAAGAAAGGCCGACCGGCGCTTAATGGAGCAAATTACGGAGCTGTCACCGGATGCGTTTATCATGGTCCAGGAACCTGTCCAATTATCGGGCGGATTCTGGAGCAAGGAAGTTGATACGCGGTATCATCATGTAAATAAGTGAGAGTGCAAAGAGCCACGGTTAGCTTCCAGAATATAAGCCCCTTAACACCATATTCCTGAATTTGGAATATGGTGTTAAGGGGCTTATATGGCCGGAAGCTGTGGCTCCTTTGCACGTTTTGGTAAACATTCATTCTATTATTCACAGTTAAGTCAATTCCAAACTAACTGCATTTGCCAGAAGTTGCCCTTCTTTCTACGTTTCCGTTTGGTAATAATCGTGATTATTATAAACAAGGACCTGGATAAATGACTATTGTTCCAGACTCTTTTATTTTTTTATAGCCGTTACATGCTTCAATTAAGCAGGATAACCATTTTCACCGTTTCTCCTAATTCACATTCCCCAGAAATCATTTCACACCCAATCCGGATTATTTGTCGTCAAATAATCCCATTTGCCGAAGGGCTGCCTTAACATCTTGGACGGATTTTTTAGTTTTATCACTCATTTTTTCATGAACTGGACTACCCTGAGTCTGCCCGATCCTCTTACTTGAAGGTTTGGAATCTGATGGATCCTGCGCTTTGGCTGATTTAGCCTGTTGCATCATCGTTCGTTTCTCTATTTTAGGTGTCAGCGATGCTTGATAATCGGCTTTCCCCATTCGATCCATCGTTTCATTTAGCAATTCATCGACAAAGTTATTACCCTCATTACTGGCATGGCCTTTTGTCCACTTAAAATTAAGCTGCCTAAATTTACCTAAATTAGCGTCAATTTGCTGCCAAAGTTCTCGATTCTTGAGCGTTTGCTTTTCAGTCGGCTGAGACGAACTGCCACGTTTCCAACCTTTGCGTTTCCAACCAGCTAGCCACCCTTTCGTAATGGCATCCAACACGTACTTTGAATCAGTAATGACCGTAACCTTTTCTTTTTCCAGATCATTCGTTATCAAATAGTTCAGTGCCTGAAGCAATCCCATAATCTCCATTCGATTATTAGTCGCGCCAAATTCACCACCGGAATTAGAAACCTGTTGTGTCTCAGTTAGTATCAAATAAGCCCACGCCGCCTTGTCACTGGCCTTAACATGACCGCCTAAATGGTTACCATGATTACGAGAACCGCCATCTGTGTATACAATGATTGTCCCTTCTTCAGTAATCACATCAGAAAAGTCAAAATTTTCAGCTGATTCATGCTTACGAGAAGCAGTTTTTGGCTTGGATTTAGAATTAATTGGTCCTAAATCTAATTGCGTGGCTGAAGCTTTACCAATAAAGTCTTCAGCTTCCTCTCGATTTTTAAAACTTTTATATTTGGCTCCGGGATATCCTTTCACTAACTTTTCAGTTTCGTTCCAAGATGTAAATACTCCGGTTTTTCGGCCTTTTTTAACTGCGTAGTATTTCATAACTTCGCTCCTAATGAATAATTTTTCAGAAAAAATGTTAATAATTGATTATAATCTTTCTATCTACTTTTCAATTAGATAAATCTATGCGAAAATGAATAATAAAGGGGGCAAATTCATATGACCCAAACTAATGCCACATTGATCACGGTCGATGAAGCCAAGGCGTTACTCAAAGACCGTTCAGATCAAATAAACGAACGTTTCCCACGATTAAAAAGACAAGGTAAGTATATTTTACCCGATTACCGTCTAACTCGAAAACGGGAAGCATTCAAGATTCGTAAACATACATTTTTGCAACGCCATGCCCGTTCGTACGTTGCGTTTGATTCAGAAAATGGGCAGACACTTTGGATGCATAATTTTCCGAGCTTAACGGAATCGCTATTCTGGTTGGATACAGGGCTCAAACCAACTGATACTGATACTAATACATCTTATAAGCAGTGGAAAGTTAAACACGAAGAAGACATTAATACGCTCAAGAACATTTTAAAGGAACGTTCACGAGAGCGCAAAGCCGCACTGGCTAAAAAGAAGCAACCTAAGAAAAACCCGGCACACAAGGGCGCTTAGTTGATAATTGGTCCTGTAGCCTTCAACTTTTAATATCAGATTCGGTACGTGATGAGACATCGCTTGTATCATTAACGATCAGGACAACGCCACTTAAAAAACATTTATTCCCGGGATGCCCGGTTCAAAAAAGCACACTAATATTTGTTTTGATTTTTGATTTAAAATTCAAAACTTATCTTAGTGTGCTTTTTTGATCTTTTTAGAATGTAAAGTGATTAGTAACTTCTTTAGGCTTAGTTTCAACCAAAATCTTACCCTGATGGATTGAATACAGGATTTCAGAACGTTCATTTAATGCGTTATAGAAATTATCATTATTCATAATAATACAATTAGCCGGCATGCCAACCTTAATGCCATAGTGATCAGTAATGTGCATCGCCTTGGCACCATTTGTGGTAATAAATTGATAAGAATTTAGAATATCATCATAGCCCATCAAATGGCCAACGTGAATCCCCATTTCAACCGGATCCAACATGTTACCATTCCCCATTGGATACCATGGATCCTTAATATCGTCTTCACCAAAGGCAACGTTAATCCCATCAGCGGCCAATTCCTTAACCCGGGTCATTCCGCGTCGCTTGGGATAGGTGTCAAATCGGCCACCCAGATTGGTATTGACCAGTGGATTGGCAATAAAGTTAATTCGCGACATTTTTAACAGTCTAAACAACTTGTACGTGTAAGCATCATTGTACGATCCCATCGCTGTCGTGTGACTGGCAGTGACTTTATCTCCCATGCCACTTTCTAAAGCCAGGGTCGCTAATGTTTCCAAGCTTCGAGACTGTGGGTCATCAATTTCATCACAGTGAACATCCACCAATTTATTCTGTTGCTCAGCTAATTTCATCAAGAATTGCAACGACTGAACCGCATACTCACGAGTAAATTCAAAGTGAGGGATGCCACCGATAACATCTGCACCAAGCTTAGCCGCTTCAGTCATTAATTCTTTGCCGTGCGGAAATGATAGAATACCTTCTTGAGGGAACGCAACCAGTTGTAATTCAACCTGATCCTTAATCTCATCACGCACTTCAATCAATGCTTTTAAGGCAGTTAAGTTGGGATCAGTGACATCAACATGGCTCCGGACAAATTGAATACCATTTGAGACTTGAATTTTAATCGCTTTTTTTGCCCGTGATTTCACATCATCGATTGTGAGCTTTTTCTTGCGTTCACTCCAAATCCGAATACCGTCAAACAACGTCCCGGTCTGGTTCCATTCCGGATCACCGGCAGTTTGGGTTGCGTCCAGATGAACGTGTGGATCAACGAACGGCGGCAACATCAATTTATCAGTCGCGTCAATCACCCGTTCATTATCTTTAGGTTCAAGATCCGCCGCAATTTCAACAAACTTGCCGTCTTCAATTCGAACGTCTGTCTGTGGTTGGGCATTCTGAATATGGACATTTTTTATTAACATTTTAATCCTCCATTGCAAAATTAGTCATCAATATTATACCGCACTTACACTGATTCCCCTGGCTGATTAAGAAAAAGGCATTCACTCGATCCAACACATCACCCGCAAATGTGAGATAATACACATAGAATATTATCGAAAGGTGGCAGATCTCATGCGTTCAAGGGGAAGACTTGCCCTACCACAAATTTTAACATTGGGCTTTTTAAGCATTATTTTGATCGGAACTATTTTGCTTTCACTACCGTTCTCAAGCGCCGCCGGACACGCCACTAGTTACATTAACGCATTCTTTACGGCAACTTCGGCAACTTGTGTCACGGGAATGACGGTTGTTAATACGGCGTTACACTGGAGCCTATTTGGCAAAATTGTCATTTTAATTTTAGTTGAAATTGGTGGCTTGGGATTTATGTCCTTTGCGGTCCTACTGTTTGTTTTCATGCGCCGCAAAATGGATTTAACAACCCAGCTGCTTACACAGCAATCATTGAATTTACAATCCTTCGCCAACACCAGAAGTATTGTCATGCTGGTAATTGAATTATCACTGTCGATTCAATTGCTTGGCACCGGACTCATCTTTATTGATTTTTACCCACGCTATGGTTTTGTCAAAGGACTGGGGTATAGCATTTTTCATTCGATCAGCGCGTTCTGTAATGCGGGGTTTGACTTGTTTAATAATAGTCTCGTCCGCTTTCAAAACGACCCCTACCTCTTATTCGTCTTGACCTGCTTGATTATTTCCGGATCCTTGGGCTTTTTAGTGTGGAAGGACCTGTTATTATATCGCAAGGATCATTATCTGAGTCTACATACCAAATTAGCACTCACAACTTACTTGGGCCTGATTATCATCAGCTTTATTGTCTTCTTAATCACTGAGGGTAACTTCAGTAATGAATCACACCTAACTGTTTTTCAGCGACTAATGAACACCTATTTTATGTCAGTAACGCCCAGAACCGCTGGTTTTTACAGCTATCCCATGACCAAGGTATCAATGGGTGGGATGTTTTTCACCATGATTCTCATGTTAATCGGTGGGACACCAGGATCTACTGCAGGTGGTTTAAAGACAACAACCGTTGGCATCCTGTTAATTCGAGTTTGGGCAACGTTGCGTGGTAAACGGGATGCAACTTTTTGGGGCCGCCGCTTTTCAGATGACAATGTTCAGCGGTCATTAACCTTGGTTTTCTTAGTTGCTGTAGTGCTATCAATTGCGACGCTGATTTTAACGATTACCGAAACGATTCCAAAACATTTCGGGATTGAATATATTCTGTTCGACGTCGTTTCGGCATTTGGAACGACCGGATTAACATTGGGGCTAACACCACACCTCACCATTATCGGTAAATTGATCTTTGCCGTGTTGATGTTTATGGGCCGGGTTGGTGTCTTCACAGTCATGTACTCATTACTGACATCCAAACGCCCCGAAGACGCATTCAGGTATCCAGAAGAAAATATTATGATCGGCTAAATCGGCTGAACACATCAATATAACAATTACAAATGACAAGGAGGATTTTTATGAAAAGCAACTATGCAGTCATCGGCCTTGGCCTTTTCGGTAGCAGTGTTGTCAACACGCTACTGGAACACGATCAGGAAGTCTTGGTCATAGATAAAAATGAAGCCCGGGTAAATTCCTTTCGTGATATTGCAACCGAGGCAATCGTCGCTGACACCCAAAACGAACTGGCCTTACAACAGTTGGGAATTGGTAATTTTGACAATGTCTTCGTCACAATTGGAACCGATTTGGAAGCCAGCATTATGACAACCCTAATTTGCAAGGACCTGGGCGTCAAACATCTCGTTTGTAAGGCCGAAAATGCCCGTCACGCCCAAGTACTAGAAAAGTTGGGTGCCGATGAGATTATTCAGCCAGAACGCGATATGGGCCAGCGAATCGCATTACACGTAATGGAGCCAAAAATCCTTAACGATTTAAAATTAAATGGCCAACTATCAATCGTTGAATTTGAATTAACCAATTCTAAATTCTTCAACCGGACACTGAAAGATCTTAACTTCACCAACCGATACGGAATTTCGGTTATTGCCATCTCACACGCAGATACGGAGGGCGCGGCGATCCCCAATCAGGCAACCTTGATCGAACAGGGAGATGTCATCACGATCATCGGAACATTAAAAGATGTCGAAAGGTTTGAGGAGGTTGCAACTAAGTAACCAGAGTGGGCCAGCAAGTGGTTAGACTCCAGAATATAAGCCTCCTAACTTAATATTCCCGATCTTGGAATATTAAGTTAGGAGGCTTATATGGCCGGAGTCTGCTTGCTGGCCCACGTTTCCACTAAATAAAAAGCTCAACGGGATATTCCCGATTTTGGAATATTAAGTTAGGGGGCTTATATGGCCGGGGCCTGCTTGTTGGGCCACGTTTCAGCTAAATAAAAAGTTCAACGAGCTATTCCCGATCTTGGAATATTAAATTAAGGAGCTATACAGCTGGGTTTTATTTGTTGGACCGCATTTCAACTAAGTAAGAAGTTAAACGAGGTATTCCAGGTTTAAATATTGGGATAATTTGGCTGCATGGCAGTTGCCTTTTGCCTCACTCCAAGCCGCCACCCACGCTCATTCAGTCAAAATTTCCTAATACTTAGGTATAAAAAAAATCCAACCAGATTAGCTCCGGTTGGATTTTGCATTACTTAGCAGGCTTTTGCTTCAAGAAGTGTTGCAAATCTGCTAATTCTTTGTTTCGCTTAAGATCGTTCTTACGGTTAACTGGACGACGTCCTTGTACGCCGTGTGGATGACAAATACGCATAATAAGACTCTCCTTATTTATTATTACATTTCTAAATTCCAATAGACTAAACTATTATAATACAGATTACCACTCAAACGCAAATCAATCTCCTTTTTTAAAATTAGATTTTCTCTAACAATTTCCTTATTTTGTGTTATTCTTAGTAGTTAATAGTATAAAAATACATTTTGAGGTGATTATTTTGGCAAACGAATTTCCACAAGCTCTTACAATTGCAGGTTCAGATAGTGACGGTAGCGCAGGGATGCAAGCAGATTTGCATACTTTCTTCAGACGACATGTTTATGGTGCATCGGTCATGACGGCGTGCGTTGCTGGAAACAGCTACGGGATTCACGATGCCGTTAATTTACCAGAATCATTTATTAACCAAGAATTTAAAGATTTGGCCGATGACTATCATATTCGAGCAAGTAAAACCGGGATGTTATCAGACTCGGATTTAATTCGAACTGTCATTAAAAATTATCAAAAATACGACTTTGGTCCCCTTGTTGTTGACCCCGTGATCACAACTAAACACGGTAACATGTTACTTGAACAAAGCGCTTATAAAACGTTGCGGGACGAGTTAATCCCATTGGCTTACGTGATTACGCCCAACTTTTTTGAAGCCCAAAAATTGGCTGAAATGGAAATCAAAACTGATGAAGACATGAAAACAGCCGCCGAGAAATTAAAGGATCTTGGCGCTAAGAATATTTATTTAAAGGGCAGTCACCACAACCCTGGTCAAACAAAGGTTTCCGATTACGTACTTTTGGAATCCGGTAAGAGTTTTTGGTTAACCGGCGACTTCTTCCCAACGGATCGAAAAAACGGAACCGGGGATAGTCTTTCAGCATGTATTGCTGCTGAATTAGCCAAAGGAACCGATATCGAACAAGCTGCTCGAATTGCTAAGAAGTTTGTAGATATTGCGATTAAAAACGAGATTCAAGTGGGTCACAAATTTGGTCCAATTAACCATTGGGCACCGGCCGACGAATTATAATCTCATTTTACAAATCGGTCATCATAAAAAGTACCTGTCGCAAACTCGTCTTAGTTTGCGACAGGTACTTTTTATGATGCTGATACTACTTTAAGTCAATATTGCTCCTTT
Organism: Lentilactobacillus diolivorans DSM 14421; assembly: GCF_001434255.1. Lineage (GTDB taxonomy): Bacteria > Bacillota > Bacilli > Lactobacillales > Lactobacillaceae > Lentilactobacillus > Lentilactobacillus diolivorans. The sequence continues at coordinate 15,280 of NZ_AZEY01000108.1, read as the reverse complement.
TTCTTTGTAATATCTCGATCTGTCCACCATGATACTGGAACCATGATAGTAAGAAAGACTGTACTAACAATAAAAGTTTTTGTAAACGCATGGGTTAATTGATAATCATTATCCTTCTTTATTTGATTAAGGGCTTGGGATAATGCCTGCTTCTGTGCGAACAAGGAAATCATGGTCGTTAATTTTGATTGCCCTAATACCAACCGCGAATCACCCTGTCGAAGTTTCCCTGATTCAATCACAATCTTGTCAAAATCATTATTTGGATTACCACTAGTCAGTCCAGCATTATCAGCAACTCGTAAAATCCGCGTAACAAATGCATTTTTACCATTTCTTAATTCAACATTTTTTCTATGAAGCTTATCATTAATCTGATAAAGGAAATAAAGATCGGACTTTCTTGAAGGCTGAGATAATCCATTAATCGAACCAGCCGCCTTACGCAGTTTACTGACATCTATTCGACGATCAATGTTCGAATTTCCGCTATATCTGAACTGATGATTCATTTCACGCAATCCCGTTTTCCTCAAATTCTTTGAAAAACTTTTTGTTTGGAAAATTCTGATGGCATCATTCCGGGTCGTTCGAACTCCAACTTCAACATTGTGATTTAACATACCGACAAGAAGTGCAATCCCAAGGCAAGTTCCCAATTGCCTGGCTGCATTCACCATTCCAGAAGCAATTCCTGCTTTTTCCTCAGGAATATACTGAACTGCTGACACCAAGGATAAGCTACCAAGACCAAATCCTAGTCCCAACACACACATGGCAAATATCATATTAAAAATAGTGACATAATAAGTCAGCTGTGTTAACAAAAGCGAACCGGTTGCCATCATTAAGGTACCTGCCATAAGTGGCCAACGAAAACTCAATTGCTGTCCTAATTTATTCCCTACCGGCATCGCAATCATTACCATTATTGAGCTAAACATAATAATGCATCCAGCACGCAATGGCGAATAACCACGGATATTTTCAAGAAAGAAATTAAAAACGACGCTGGAACAAACAATACAAAATCCACATGTAAAATAGATTAACGTGGATGCCGTAAAAGTTAAATTTTTAAAAAGTGAAAACTCCAATAAAGATTCTTTTTTTCTAATATCACTGATAATAAAAATAATTATTATAATAATTGCAGTAATTGATAATGAGAGAATGCGTGGAGACGTCCAACCATAGTCATATCCTTTTAATAAAATAAACGTGACTAAAAACAGTGCCACACTTAACATGGTAATTCCAATGTAATCAATTCGTTGAGAAATTGTTGGGTCATAGGACTCCTCAAAACAAATCATAACAAGAACCATCGTAACTATCGTAATTGGTATATTCACTAAAAAGATAACATGCCAAGTCCAATAATGAATGATTACGCCACCGGCAGCAGGACCTATTGCAGCCGCTAAAGCAGCAACTGCACCAATCTCACCAACAACTTTGTTGGCTTGGTTGCGACCAAATAGTGATACACACAGTGGAATAAGAATTGGCGTTGTAATTGCACCTCCAACACCTTGTAACCCGCGAGCAATTATTAACATTTCAATTGCTTGCGATATACTGCATAAAAATGATCCGAAGCCAAAAATAATTAATCCACTTAATATCACTTTTTTACGACCCAACTGATCCCCCAGCTTCGCGGCGGGAATCATTAGAACAGATAGTATTAGCACATAAACTGTGCTCACCCAATTGCTAACTGTAAGCTTTGTACCAAAATAGTCTGTAATGTTCGGTAACGCAATATTCGTAATCGTGGTATCAAGTGTCACAACAAACATAATTAACATAAGTGCAAGCAATCCTAGCTTTTGTTTTAAATTATTTTTCATTTGTACTCCTTTATATTCGTTTTCTCTGGAAACTGTTTCATGATGAAACAGTTTCTTAAAAAATAAACGGCTATTGCCGCTGTCGTTCTTTAATTAGTTTTCGTAAAAATTTTTCTGTTTGATCGCTAATCGATATCAAATCTGCAAGGGATTCTTCTGACACCCCTTGATAGATCGTAATCAACTGTTGATTCATTGCATTCACATACTGATGATGACTATCAGCAGCTCGTTTACCCTGCTCCGTCAAATTAATTGCCACTCGATTTTCCGAGCCTTCAGCAAATCCCTTAATAACCATTTTCTTCTTAACCAATTTTTGAATGAGTTTTGTTGCTGTGCCTTTGGTTATTCCCAAATATCCAGCTAATTCGGTTAAAGCAACATTGGGATACATTTCAATTGTTGCAATCGCATGGATTTCAGATGGAAATAATGGAATTCCCGTCCCATAATCATCAGTTGTCTGCTCTAATTCGTTGTATAAACTTGCCACCCGTTCAAATGGTTTAACAAGGCGATCAATCAATTGAGAGTCCTTCAAAACAATCTCCTTTCGTGTTTCCATATGAAACAGTTTCATTATTAAACTTATTTTAATAATTGTCAAGGATCATTTTGTTCTCACCTCATTCATTGATAAGTTACCATTTATCCGGACTCCAAATTCGCCCATCGATTTCCTGCTGTGCCTGTTCGATTCGCTTCCCCTGCTCCCTTACCAAATCTTGAGCTGCCAAATAAAGTGATTTTTTGATAAATGACTGCTCCTCATTTTCCAACTGCCCTAATTGTTTGATCAACCACTCATTGGTATCTGTCATTTCAATCACTCCTCCTGATCTCGAATTAACTTGATATTCATTTTTAAATCATCAATTTGATCCTGTTGATCATCAATTGCCCCAATTACTAAATCAAGTATTTGCTGCTGTTGAGGTGCTGTATCGAGTTTGCTTTGTTTTAGTTGAGCTAATAGCCACTTCTCCCGATTTTCCAAACTTAACGGCATCGGTGCATTTAGATACTGTAAATAGGCCACTAATAACCGTTGTTTATCAGTAACCTCTTTATAGTTAAATTGATCAACCACGAATGGTTTTAAATAAACCATCACCGCTTTGTTGGCAAACGCTTCAAATGGCCGCAAAATCTCTGACATTGTATATCGCTCACTGCCACCCGCTTGAAAATCTGTTAATGCATCTCCTGTCGTCACCACAATTCCCAATTCCTTGTTTTTTAGAGACTGGGTTGCAACGATGAACTTGCGGGTGAAAACATCATCCATATACTGTTTGAGACTAGCCGGTGAAGAATACCAATAGAGTGGAAATTGAAAAATAATACGGTCAAAATTTTGGATAAATCGTTGTTCTCGATCAGGATCAATTTTTGCTTTAGAATAAAGATGATCCAAAGAATACCAAGTACTCTCATCAACAAAATCAGCACTGGTTTTAAAAAAGGCTTCGGTGGCTGATTGTTCAATATTGGGATGTGAAACCATAATTAATGTTTTCAACTAATCACTTCATTTCAATGTTTATTGGAAAAACCGGGCGTTCTGCCGCCACGGGTTCTCATTAAGTCCTTCATTAATATTGTATCGTAACACGTTTTGAATAAAGGAGAAAAACAATGGCAAAATACAACGTTCATACAACTTTAAGAAACATTGGCTCACAAACAATTAATACGGCCGGAGTTCATCAATTTATCGCTGACGAACCGACCATCTTTCGTGGAACCGATGCGGGTCCAAACCCGGTTCAATATCTGCTTGGATCGGTTGGTGCTTGTTTGGGGGCAAGTGCAGCTTCAATTGTCCATCGCCCCAGTTCAAATATCAAGATTAAAAAATTCGATGTTGAAGTCGACGGCGAAACAGAACGGTTCCCTGATAAATCATCCCGTGTTAGTAAAATTCACGTCACACTGGATTGTGAAACCAATCTGCCACCTGAGGAAAACCAAAAGTTTATCGAAGAAACGCTTCACCTCTGTACCGTCCATAATACATTAAAGGACGCAGTTGACTTTTCTTTTGAGATTAAATGAACCAGAGTGGACCAGCAAGCGGTTAGACTCCAGAATATAAGCCCCCTAACCTTAATATTCCTGATTTTGGAATATTAAGGTTAGGGAGCTTATATGGCCGGAGTCTGCTTGCTGGTCCACGTTTTAACTAAGTAACAAGTTCAACGGAATGTTCCTGATTTTGGAATATTAAGTTAGGGGGCTTATATGGCCGGAGTCTGCTTGCTGGTCCACGTTTTTTCTACTAAGAAAAAACTTCAACGAGATATTGCGGGATTGAATACTTGGATAATTCAATTACATGGCCGGAAGTTGCCTATTTTTCCACATCTTCACCTGGTAATAATTTTGATCGTCACAAAGGATGCTGGGTAAAATGTCATTTTTCACGGCCTCATCCAATTTTAAGTGATTGTCAGATTGGCAAACAACTTTAAAAGCAGTCTTTAAATTAATAAGATAACAATGACCGTTAGCACTCTAATAAAAGAGTGCTATTTTTTACCACTATTTTTTTATAATTAATTTTATAGATCCCCATTTGACAGCATTTAGCCAACTAAAAGTTTAAAGTAAATTCTTGCCATCATAACTAATTCATGATAATATATAGTTGTCCATTAGGGGAACAGACATTCTCCTTCTTGGAACGCACAATCAAAAAAATGACAAATATGGGGGAATTGTATATGGCTAATGATATTTTTGACGCTGGTTTTGATGATCTTTTTAATGACCCATTCTTCAAGCAGAATTTTCCAGCAGGTAACGGTCACCAAGAAATGCATCGAATTCCAGTTCAAACACAAGAGCGCACTCCTCAAAACAAACAGACATTATTAGATCAATACGGAACCGACTTAACTAAAATGGCTAAAGAAGGCCAACTTGATCCTGTAATTGGCCGTGATAAAGAAATTGAGCAAATGGAAGAAGTTTTAAGCCGCCGGACTAAGAACAATCCAGTACTGATCGGTGAAGCCGGTGTCGGTAAAACCGCGGTTGTTGAAGGCTTAGCCCAAAAGATCGTTAATGGTGATGTTTCCGAGAAACTTTTAAACAAGCAGATCATTTCAATTGACGTCGTTTCACTTGTTCAGGGAACCGGTATCCGTGGTCAATTTGAGGAACGAATGAAGCAATTAATCGATGATGTTTCAAAGAATAAGAATGTCATCCTGTTTATTGATGAAATTCACCAAATCATTGGAGCCGGCTCCACTGGCGAAGGCGACAAGATGGATGCCGGTAATATCCTCAAGCCCAAGTTGGCTCGTGGTGACTTCCAGCTGATTGGTGCAACAACCAGTAATGAATACCGTGACATTGAAAAGGATCAGGCGCTTGCCCGTCGGTTCCAGCCAATCATGGTTAATGAACCAAGTGAAGCCGATACACTGACTATTATTAAAGGATTAGCACCAAAATACGAAAAGTTCCACAATGTTCACTATACCAACGACGCATTGAAAGCTGCTGTGACATTCAGCAATCGTTATATCCAGGATCGAATGAACCCTGACAAAGCGATTGATTTGATTGACCAAGCCGGCGCAAAAGTTGCAATGGGCTCATCAATTACCAAAGATAAGTCAGCCTTGCAGCAAGAAGCGAGTGAACTTAACAAACAAAAGATTGCGGCTTCTAAGAAAGAAGATTTTGAACGAGCAGCCAAGTTACGTGACAAGTTAGATAAAGTTAATGGTCAAATTAAGGCCATTGATAATGGTACAAAAGTTGAAGTTCCCAAAGTTACGACGGAAACAATTAAAAATGTTGTTGAACGGATGACTGGCGTTCCGGTTACAGATGTTGATAAAAATGATGTCAGTCAATTAAATAATCTCGAAAAGGACATGAAACACAACGTTATTGGTCAAGATAACGCCATTGATGCCATTTCAGCCGCCATCAAACGTAGCCGGGTCGGCTTCACTGAAGGCAACCGGCCAATTGGCAGCTTCCTCTTCGTTGGCCCAACCGGAGTTGGTAAGACTCAAACTGCCAAGGCCTTAGCAAAGGAACTATTTGGCACAACCAAAGCAATGTTTCGTTATGACATGTCAGAATATATGGATAAGATTAGTGCCAGCAAGCTGATTGGTTCAGCACCCGGCTACGTTGGTTACGAAGAAGGCGGTCGATTAACTGAACAGGTTCGTCGCCACCCATATAGTTTGATTCTGCTTGATGAAATCGAAAAGGCCCATCCAGATGTCTTAAACCTTTTGCTTCAAATCCTGGATGACGGTCGATTGTCAGATGCTCAAGGTCGTACCGTCGACTTCAGCAATACCGTTATCATTATGACAAGTAATGCTGGCCAAGGCGAAACCGATAACAAACAAAACGTCATTGATCGATTGAAGCCCTACTTTAAGCTTGAATTTCTGAATCGAATTGATGATATCATCCAATTTAATTCATTAACCAAGCCTGATCTGCTAAAGATTCTTGATCTCATGCTAACGGATTTGAATAAACTGGTTGACAAGTCACGTGGTATCAGCTTCACAGTTGCTGCTGATGCTAAAAGCAAATTGGTCGACATGGGTTATAGTAAAGAATTAGGTGCGCGACCAATGCATCGGGTTATCACCAAAGAAATCACTGATAAACTGACAAACAGTTATCTTGAAAACCCAGACGTTAAAGACTTCAATGTTACCTTAAATAAAGATGAAATTGCAGTGGTTCCTACCAAATCAACGGAATCCGTAGGTGCTAAGTAATTGATCCAAGCAAAATACGTTGACAGGTTACCCGAATATTGGTATATTATAGTCAATGTGTTTCAGGAGTCGATTTTCAAAGGTACTTGTTTTATAGTTTTATGAAATAACTTCCTTGGAATCAGTTCAACTAGATGCATTAAAATTTATGATGCGCAAAAAGCGCAAGGAGGTTTCATATATTATGAAACAAGGTACTGTTAAATGGTTCAACGCTGATAAAGGTTATGGCTTCATTACTACTGACGATGGTGACGTATTCGTTCACTTCTCAGCTATCAACAAAGACGGCTTCAAGTCATTAGACGAAGGCCAACACGTAACCCTTGACGTTGAAGACAGCGACCGTGGACCACAAGCTGCCAACGTTACTGTTGTTGACGACTAATTAAATAGTTATTAACTCGAAAGCCAGCGATTTTTCGCTGGCTTTTTTAATATCATTTTTTATTAAACTCAATATGGTAACGAAGATCATTTAACTTCCAGAGTCCAGACAGCTTAATCACTATTGGTTGCCTTCCAATTATCATCTTTACGACAAATAACGACTAATAATAGGAAGCAGAGAAGCACTCTCCAGCTTCCTTGAAATACATCATTCTCCGAACAACAAAAAACTATTGCTGCAACTTACCCGTGAAATTAGCCAAGTTGTCTTTTTCATCTGGTACAAATGTATACCACACTCTATGATTAGCATAGTTAATAATTGAAGCTTTCTTCATGGCCTTGGCTGATTGTTTTTCTAAATGACCAAATGACGGTGTTGGTTGCCCCTTCGCTACTACTCCAAACATAAAGCCATGAGTACCGCTGCTATCCACTGAACTGAATTTACGTTCCTCACTCGTTAAATTAAAAATCATTTTGCGCCCATTTTTGAACCCGCCAAAAACTTTGTCCCGGTATTGAACAACTAAAAAAACAGGTGCTTGCTTTACTGGCACTTTTGTAAATCCGAAAACGGCTTGATTTCCTTTAGTATCAATAGTGAATACTATCACGCTTTTCTTATTGAGTTGCTGCCCACTTACACTGGTCGGCATCGCTTGGGCAGGCGATTCATTTCGCCTTATGGTGTATGTAGAAATGATAATCGCAACTATGATAATGAATAACCCCAACATAGGTTTAACCTTAAATCTTGCTCCAACCCATTTCATTCAAACACTCCCTAAAAATTAATCGGTTGTGTTATATTTTATTAGTAGACTTTGAATTTTCTGTGAACGGGGAATGTTTTAATCGTGAAATTAAGTTACCAGGCAACAAACTTTAATTATGATAATTTCAAAAAATGCAAGTTGATCTCAACATATGAATCAACTTGCATTTTTTAATACCATCTCATCAAATTTTTATGGATTAATCAATCATATTAGTCTGAATTCGACTCGTATCAACCTTACGTGGATCATAAGTTTCGGTGGTCTTACCCAAGGTCATTCCAGCAACCGGTGTTTGGCCTTCTGGAATATTTAGTTCTTTAAGCAATGCCTGGTTCTGATTTAAAGCGGCAATGACACCCCAAATATGGCAGGCACCTAACCCCAATTCAACTGCGCCAAGATTCATATTTTCAACAATCGTTGCGCCATTTGAATAAGCTGAATTATCGGCTGGTGATCCAACCAGTTTAGCCGAAACAATGATAAACGTTGGTGCACCATAGAGCATTGATCGATCAGTGTGAAATGTTTGCTGAGCATTTTGATCCAACTTTTGAAGAAGTTCCTTGTTCGAAATGACTGTTAGCGAAACATCCCCATATTTTCCCATCGCAACCGGTGACGCATAAGCTGTCTTCAAAACCGTATCAAGTTCGTCCTTGGAAGTCGGCTCCCCAGTATAACTGCGAACTGATTTTCTATTAACAATCGCATCTAGTGTATTCATTATGAATCATCCTTTCATTTGTTTACCTATATCGAAAGCGTTTTCAGATGCTGTTCATATCTATTTTAGCAGACAAATGACGATTGTTAACCAGTTCATTCTCAATTATCCTCATTCAGTACATTTCAATGGAGTTCAACATATAAAGGTGCAGGATGTGATCGAAGCCAATAACGGCTCGACCATATCCTGCACCCTTATAACATTAATGAGTTTGTTCTATGACACCATCCTCAATAACTGCATAACGCTTCCTTGATAAGTCATACCAAATTTACCTAGATGAAGCATCAAGTAATATAACTGATAGAACGGCAGCCGATCTTCGTATCCCTTATCAAATGGATATTCATCCTGATATCCTTGATAAAATTCCGGTTCAAATCCAGCAAATACCTGGGTGACACCAATATCAAATTCACGGTCACCGTAAAAAGTTGCGGGATCAATAATAACCGGGTTCCCTTTTGAGTCAAACATGAAATTGCCAGACCAGAAGTCACCGTGAAGCAGTGACGGCTTCGAATCATGAGTTGTCATCAATTCTTTAAAACGAGTTAATGCGCGCTGATACATAGCATCCATCTCGCCTGTCCACAATCCACGCTTGATGATAATCTGTTTGCGATATTCCAACTTCTCATTGATGAAGAACGAGGCCCAATCAGGATACCAAACACCTCCTTGATCAGACTTGCCCTCCGGATCATCAGCGTTAAAGCCGAATTTACCATTCACACTGGTCCGCTTATGGATTTTGGCAACAACCCGGCCAAGCGCGTACTGATCACCAAATGATTGAGAATTAATATAGCTCAGTAGCAGATAGGCATCATTTTTCCACATGCCATTGGCTAACACTTTCGGTGTCTCAGCAGTTTGACCAAGTAAGTAGAGACCGGCAATCTCTTCTTTATAGAAATCTTTGGTATCACTTTGATGCATCAGCAGAAAGTAATTTTGGTGGTCCTCACTTGTTAACTTATATGCTTGATTGACATCACCGCCACCAACGGAATGGTAGTCAATAACTGGTTTAATTGGCAACTTTTCAAGTAATTCTTTATCCATTTTATGAATGCTACCTCAAATTGAGGTAGACGATTTCCCTTCTTTCAACAATTTGAATTTGGGCAGGAAGAACTTAATTATTATAAATCCATCTAAGTCCATGCTAATTTTCTGAAATCAAAATGTCAAAATAACGAGAATTTAAGCTTAACTTGAATAGTAACCATTTAAGCTTAATATGTGATCGGGTCATCCCCAACTATGCTTCAGCTTGTTGGGTCGCCTGAACATTTTTCTTATCACTTTCAAGAACTGATTGAATATAACCATCAACGTCAAACGTCCCGGAAAATTCAGCAAGGTGAACTAGATTTCTCAAAAAATCATGGGTTTTAGCTTCATAATGATGCTTCAATCCTAATTCATAGATGTAACCATTGATATAATCAACCTCGGTTTGGCGATTCTTGGAAATATCCTGATACATAGATGGGAAATGAAGTGGATTAGAAACCCGGCTAACATAGGAAACGGTCTCCCATTCCTCCTGTCGGGTGTTTAATAAAGTAATTCCGGCCCGTTCGCACACGTCGAAGGCTTCATCAATTAATTGAACGCCCAGCTTTTTAGCAACTGGTGATTGAATATATTCACCCATTCGGATCTTAAACATTGTGCAAAGGGTATTGATAACTGAATTAAAGATTACTTTTGCCATTAAGGTACCTAAGAAATTAGTCGTCAAATTAGGATTTAACCCAGCTTGAGTAAATTCATCAACAATCTGATGCGTCATTTGGTCGGGCTCTTCAGTTTCATTGGCAATATTCATTGAGCCGGCACCCTTAGGCCCAATAAAATCAACATCGCCGGCTTTATTCAGGACAGTTCCAATTAATGCCGTTCCACCTAATAATCGTTCTTTAGGGAAATATTGGTTAAGTTTTTCAACATGGCCCATTCCATTCATACAAGTCACAACATACTGCTTATCATTAAAGAATCGCTCACAGCGTTTCAGAAAATCTGTGAGTTGATACTGCTTAGTAAAGACAATCAACACATCTGGATCGCCTTGATACTCTTCGGGGTAATAAATATTTACCGGGACAAGATGTTTATTTTGACCGTCTCGGGATACATAGACCCCCTTTTGCGCGCGAATTGTTTCAACTTGTTTGTCCCAAGTATCAACGAAATCAACATCGTAACCTGCTTCTTGAAGTAAAACACCATAACGCAATCCCATTGCACCTGCACCTAACACTGTATATTTCATAATACTAACTTCCTTTCTCATTTTCTTATGTAAGAATCGTCGTTAAAACAATTAACTGGATAGTTCAAAAAATCGCAAATAAAAAACGCCCTTCTGTCAGATTGACAAAAGGACGACATTCGGCCGCGGTACCACCTTCATAAACACAGATTCTGTGTTCACTCGTTAATTGCTTTAACGGCCAACGCCGAAGCTGGCTAACCTTTCAGCTCACCAACTTAAAAATAAAGCATGAACAAAACGTTCGCCGAATCCAACGTTACCTCTCAGCCACGGATAACTTCTCTGTAATTGAATTAACGTGAACGTGTTATTCAAATTGATAGTTCGTATTATGAGTACTTGATTAGAATTTGTCAACAGTTTTTTAAAAAATAATGTGAATACAGATTTAGCGTTCCGATAATTACTTTGGCTGTCGAACCGGATTGATGCGAAATCAAAATTGGTATGATCTAACTTTTCACTCGTTTAAGGTTGGTTGGTTTGCGATCACTTTTCGGTTTGTATTCGCCCCATTAACTACTATAAATTATGACTTCTTGATCCTCAAAAATGCGAACCCGGTTACTAACTGGAATAGGGTTTGACCGGTTTGCCTTCTCACTTGATTTCTTTTTATTCAGATTAACATCCCTAATTGTCAGACTGTTAACCAAACAAATTAAACACTAGTAACAAAGATGTTTATTAATTTTATTCACTAATCAAGTGCCACAAAAAAGTTGATAACAAATAATGATTAGTCACTAAACCAGGCCTCAAAAACAGCTTCCGGCCGTGTAAGGGGCTTATCCAAATATTCAGGATCGGAATATTTGGATAAGCCCCTTACTCTGGAAGCAAAGCGTTTTTTGCCCCACTCTTTAAATAATTAATCTAATTTTTCGATCAAGAAATCGGCTAATTCATCAGGATCAATATTAGCAAAGTGACCCTTCTTAACCGCTTTTTTTACAACTCGTTCGCTTATCTTTTTACCAGTTAAATAAGCCTCAATGGTATCCACGTCACCATCAAGCTTAAAGAAGGGATTAAGCTTTAGATGTTCAACCTTACCATCATCAATGGTCCAATTTATCCCTAATTTCCCCGCTGACAGCTCTTTATCCGCGTAGTCATAATATCCGGGATTATGACCAAAGTTCCAAGCATCAGTGCCATACGTCTCTTCTAATCGTTTATCCGCACGCTGCCAGTCCTCATCGGTCATGTGATAGGTTTCAATGTCATCTAACGACTTCACTTGAAAAATCTCTTTTAAAAGGTACTCCCGAAGATCGGCCATTGTCATCCCATCTGGTAAATAGTCCTTCAAATTGACGATTTCACTCCGTTTTGACAACACGCCCAACCGTTTTTGCTTCTCAAGTTGATTCTCGGTTAAACTCCGCTTGGCATTCTCAATGTTAAGATCGTACATAATCGTGCCACCGGCTGCCAAACCCTGACCACTCTTAAACATCGTCATCCCTGACCACTTTTTGCCATTTAAAATCAAGTCGCTGCTGTTTTCTTTCATTTGGACATCTAAGCCTAACTTACGGAGAGCTTTCAGGACAGGTTCTGCAAAGTGTGCGTAATCACCAAAGTCGTCAGCATTATCGGTTAAAATATTTTCAAAAATAAAGTTTCCCATGTCATGATAAACAGCGCCACCACCAGATGTTCGCCGAACTAGTTCAATCTTGTGTTCATGCAAATAGTCAATGTCAACTTCTGCCCACGCATTCTGATTTCGCCCAATGATAACAGATGGTTTATTAATATAAAACATGAATCCATGGCCGGGTAACTTTAAATCGTTAACAAAATAATTATCCAGTGATTGATTGACCCGAGCGTCGTAGCTTGGTTGTCCGTTTCTAGAAATATCAATTAAGTACATGGTAAATCCCTCCAATAAACCACTATTTTTCATTTCAAATGTTGCAAAATAAACCGTTTTCAAACTCTATTGTCCATTATACGTTATACTTGAAGTAAATAATATCGAGGCGGTGTCATTATGGCAAAAATTTCTTTCTGGCAAAAAGTCAAAATTTTTTTCACTGGTAAAAAAGCAGCTGCACCAGTTGAGGCCAAGGTCAAAGATGGCATCTGGTACACAGTCGATCCAGATGCCAATTATTTATTGGGAATTGACGAATCTGTTTATCAGCAAATTGGCAAGATTACTTTCGCGGATTTTCCAACTCAGCTTACCGATGTTCAGGTTGATGATGACCTATTAGACATTGAAGGTGACAAGTCGGTAGAGACGCTTAAATCACCCGTTGCTGGAAAAGTCATTGACCGTAACAAGGAGATTGGTAAAGATATTGATCGGTTGAATCAACCCGATCCTAAAACCAATTGGATCGTGAAAATCAGACCTGCCAAATGAAATTCTTTCATGAATTGAGTTAAAAATGGTTGCATATTTCAAATTTGATCTATAATGGATATAGATACAAAAAGGAGGTAGTTTTACTTATGGCAGAAGATATTAATGAAGAACCAGGTGCAGAATCCCCATTATTGAATAAGCATATGAATGAGGCTTTCGACTGGAGCGATAGTAAACTTCCAGTACGAGATGCTCTTTGGGATTATTACATGGAAAAGAACGATCACGATACCATGAAAACTGGTCAAGACATGGAAAAATATATGGACATGTCAACCGATGATCTTAAAGCAGACGCTGAAAAGTTACTTAAAAAGTAATTTTTTTCGGCCAAAAACACCTAACACAACTCGTGTTAGGTGTTTTTTACATTCCCACTTAGTAATAATTATGACTATCCAAAAGGAACTGAGCAAAATGATTATTGCCCCAGTCGCTTAACAAAAAAGTCTTCAATTGCCTAACCTTTTCCCACAATAATTATCATACCGACTTTTATAGCTTCCCTTGGGCTTTATCCAACAACTTATTTGAAACAAATTCGCTCGTAAACCGTTGCAATGGCGTGTATTCGTGACGATCCTTAAATGCGACCGGGATAGTTTTAACAATTGCGACCATTAAGTTATTCTCTGTGATAAATACCTGTCCCAGTTTCTGATATTTTCCTTTTGTATGTTTTCCCGTTCGCCAACTGTGAAGTTTAAAATTTCCTTGTTCATCCTGTTTAATTTGATAATTTCCAGAATCATCCGTTTCAAGTGGAACACCAATATACTGAGAAACCTTATATTTACCTTTCAATCTTTCCGAGTCCTTTCATTTGAAATAGTGCCTGACTTATATTATAAATGATTCACTCATATTTACTAATGACTCATTAAATATTAGAGAACCTTATGCCCATATAAATAATTTCAAAACCGCTTGTGTGCTTTATCTAATTATGCCCAAAATTAGACTTTCCTGGTATTATTTTGCGAACCTTATCAACTATCGATTTTTTGCGGTACAATAACTACTATGACATCAAATTCGCAAAGAGGTGAACTTTATGAGCAATATCAAAATTGTAACGGACTCCGCCATTCATTTATCCCCAGCTGATATCCACAATTATCATATCCACGTCATGAACCCACCAATTTTAGTGGATGGCAAATTATACGGTTATGTTAATAAGATTAGCAGTGAGAAGTTCCTGCAACTTTATAACCAATCTACTAAGAAACCCGTCATTGGCCAAGTTAGCGTTGACAAACTTGTTAAAACATATGATGAACTTGGTGCGGATGGTAGTCAAATTCTATCAATCCATCTCAGCGACAAACTAACTGATACTTACGCTAATGCTGTTAAAGCTGCGAAAAAGACAAATAGTCGGGTAACCGTGCTTAATAGCCAAGTCACTGCCGCTGGCCTAGCCTACCAAGTCACCACCGCCGCAAAAGACATTCAAACGGGAAAACCATTACATGAAATTCAATCTGATCTTGAAAACATTCGCAACAACACCCGAATCTACTTTTCCGTCCAGTGCAATCTTCAATTAGTTAACCATCAAATTGTCGGAAAACTGCGTGGATTGCTAGAGCGTCAAATGAACGTCCAATACATTCTTCAATTCACTAACAATGAATTCTCATTCGTCACTCGGGGGCGAAAAGAGGAGCTGGTTAACAAATTTTGGGATCAGCAGTTAAGGACGATGCACCATGAACGAATTGTTAAACTTGCCATTCTTCATTCTGGTGGCTCACAACGCGCAACTTTTTTATACAAAATGTTGAGCGATGAATTCCCATTTGTTCCGATTTCAATGATCGCAACAAATCCAGAAATGGCAAGCTTTATTGGTCCTGAATCAACCGGGGTTACCTATTTACTGGGATGACAGAGTGGGCGAGCAAGCGGTTAGATCCCAGAATATAAGCCCTCTAACTTGATATTCCTGTTCTTGGAATATCAAGTTAGAGGGCTTATATGGCCGGGATCTGCTTGCTCGTCCACGTTTTAACGGCTCTTTGTCAACTGAGGTTGATATCAGCTTATATAGCAAATCCGAAAGGATTTG
>NZ_AZEY01000107.1 GCF_001434255.1 Lentilactobacillus diolivorans DSM 14421 | reverse complement strand
ATGTCTAGTCTGAAAGGTCTAGTTGATTAGTGTTGCACTTGAATTTTAAACTGGGCAGTTAAAATTAGTTTTGAAAGTCAGAAAGTTTGAGGATACATTGGTTAAATACAGAAAGAGGCGGAAATTACGCGCCAAAAAATCAAATCTAGTTGTCATGATTGTGCTCATTGGTCTCGCATTAATGATTACGATAGGATTTCGCGTACTATCTCAAAGTGTTTCGGATGCCACAAAAGTAGAAAATGCAACGGATCAATTAGCAGTTGAACACCGAAAATTCATTCGAACGTTGGCACCACAAGCACAGAGATTGCAAGGAGAATATAACATATTGCCGAGTATTACGTTAGCCCAGGCAATTTTGGAGTCTGACTGGGGAGATAGTCAACTTGCAAGTAAGTACTACAATTTGTTCGGTGTAAAAGCCCGTAGCGGTTCAAACAACTCAGTTTACCTTGACACACAGGAATTCGTAAATGGTCGTTATATAACCGTTAAAGCTCGCTTCCAGGTTTATAATAGTTGGGATGATTCGCTAACTGATCATGCACGCTTACTTGCGCAAGGAACGCAATGGAACTCGCAACAATATCATGATGTGCTTGCGGCCCAAAATTATCTGCAAGCAGCCGATGCCCTTCAAAAGGATGGCTATGCAACTGATCCAGCGTACACAGAAAAATTGGTTTCAATTATTCGAAATTACAAGTTATATCAGTATGATGATTAGAAAGGAATTTATATAATGGATTTACTTAAGGAGAAAATTAAGAAAGACGGCACCGTATTACCAGGGAATGTTTTAAAAGTTGATAACTTTTTGAATCATCAAGTTGATGCTAAGCTGATGGATCAAATTGGTGAGGAGTTTGCCCGCCTATTCAAGGATGAAAAAATAACCAAAGTAGTCACTGTTGAGTCCTCGGGGATCGCTCCTGCACTTACGACTGCAATTCACTTAGGTGTTCCATTGATTTTCGCACGTAAACATAAAAGTGTTACATTGACGGATGATTTGTATACCGCTAAGGTTTATTCATACACAAAAAAAGTTAGCAACAATATTAGTATTGATAAACGATTTTTAAACGCTGACGATCATATTTTAATTATTGACGACTTTTTGGCGAATGGACAGGCAGTTCAAGGACTTCTGGAAATTGCTAAATTAGCGGACGTTTCTGTTTCTGGGATTGGCATTGTCATCGAGAAGAGCTTTCAAAAGGGACATGCGATGATTGAAAAAACTGGGATCCGTCTTGAATCGCTTGCTAGAATCGCATCACTCAAAGATCAAAGCGTTACTTTTGTTGAATAATCGGTTTATAGTATAATGAGCAGATGTTATTATCGAAATGATAAGAATCAGCTTGTTAAGTAATGACAATATGAAAGTAGTGAATTAATTGGCAAATGCAAATGTCCTTTATCCAGGTCAAACAATCGGCATTCTTGGTGATAGTATCAGTAGTCCAGAACTTCTTGTCCGTGCAAAGAAGATGGGCTTTAATGTTGGTATGTATAGTTCAAACGAAAATAGCAAGGCCATGCAGCTAGCTGACTATAAGTATATTGGACCCCTCAATGATAAACAGGCATTAAAAATGTTTGCTGAACGTTGTGATGTTGTGATGTACAATAATGATTCTATTGACTCTGAAATTATTCGCTATATTTCTAAATTTACTTCTGTTCCACAAAAAGATAGTTTACTGGACATCATTCAAGATCGGCTAATTGAAAGAAGCTTTTTTGAAACGTTAAATATTAATATGGCACCTTACGCGACAATTGTGACGCTAGAAGATGTGTATCAGGCAATCAATTCGATCGGTTATCCCGCAATTCTTAAACCTATCCAACGCGGCCTGCTGGGTGGCAAAGAATTACTGATCAAGAATCAAGCGGACATTGTTGCTGCCTCGGGGTTGTTGGATGCTGGAACTTACATACTTGAATCCTATGTTGTTCATGACATTGATTATTCA
Organism: Lentilactobacillus diolivorans DSM 14421; assembly: GCF_001434255.1. Taxonomy (GTDB): domain Bacteria; phylum Bacillota; class Bacilli; order Lactobacillales; family Lactobacillaceae; genus Lentilactobacillus; species Lentilactobacillus diolivorans. Next base: position 77,890 of record NZ_AZEY01000107.1, on the reverse strand, counting down.
ATAATTGTTACTCGAAAAGAAGACGGCTCACGGGTTATTTTTCCAACTGTGGAAGTTATTTATCACGGTGAACAAATCATGACGGCTTTTACACCAGCTAAGTTAGATCCAGATGTTGACAAAGAGATGAAACGAATCACCTCAGAAATTGCCAATAATGTAGATTACGTTGGAACTTTTGAAGTGTCATTATTTTTAGCTAAGAATGGTTCAATCTATGTTAACCGTGTAGCGCCAGTCCTTAGTCCTGCTGGCTTTGTATTTGATTACGCGACTAATGCAAATGAATTCGAACAACATCTTAGAGCGATTGCCGGGTTACCTTTGACAAAAACGATTTCCGGCATTCCAACTATTTTTCAAACTATCCGACAAAAGGAGTATCAACGTGTGCAAACGCAATGGGTCATTAAGGATAATTGGCATTTTACATTTTATGGAAACAATCCTAAAAATGATGAAGTGTCAGTTGGCCATGTCCTTATTCCGACAAAGTCATTATCAAGCACGTTAATGCAAGTTGAAGCAACTGGAATTTGGAATGATATTGACTTTAAAACAAAGTATGAGAAGCAACAATAGGTGCCTATATGGCTGGGACAAATTTTATTTTGTCACCGGCCATTTTGTTTTTATATATCAATATTGAAATGATTAGAAATTTTTTTGACGGCCAACTTACCATTTTTCATATAAAGCGAGTCGTTATATTTTTTGGTATAATTGATTGGATAATTGCGAGAGGATGGAAAATTCATTGGCAGAAGAAAGTTTATTAGAAGGTTTGAACAAAGACCAAAAAGATGCTGTTATTCATACGGAGGGTCCTGTTCTAATTATGGCTGGAGCGGGGAGTGGTAAAACTCGTGTTCTGACACATCGAGTTGCTTATATTATTGAACATAATCATGTGATGCCTTGGAACATTTTGGCAATTACATTTACGAATAAGGCTGCCAGAGAAATGCGTGAACGGGTATCAAAATTGCTTGGTGAAGGTGGCAATGATGTTTGGGTCTCAACCTTTCATGCGTTGTGTGTGCGCATTTTAAGAAGATATATTGATGTTTTAGGGTATAATCGTGCATTTACGATTGCCGACACCAGCGAACAGCGAACATTAGTAAAACGTGTTCTTCGGGAGTTGAATATTGATCCAAAGAAGTTTGACCCGCGTTCAATTCTTGGCTCAATTTCCAATGCCAAAAATGATTTATTGACGCCAAAAGCATTTCGTCAAAAAGCAGTTAGTGCTTTTGATAAAATTGTTGCGGATGTCTATGACCGTTATCAGTCAGAGTTAAAGCAGAATCAATCGTTAGATTTTGATGATCTGATTATGGTGACGATTGAACTCTTCGATTCACATCCGGATGTGCTGGCGTATTATCAAGATAAATTTCATTATATCCATGTTGATGAGTATCAGGATACCAATGAGGCACAATACCGTCTGGTAAACACACTTGCACAGAAGAATCGAAACATTTGTGTGGTTGGTGATGCCGACCAGAGTATTTATGGTTGGCGAGGTGCCAATATGCAAAATATTTTGGACTTCAAGAAGGATTATGCAGATGCCCATGTGACGCTTTTGGAACAAAACTATCGTTCGACAAAAACTGTTTTGGCCGCTGCTAATTCAGTTATTGCACATAACGATAATCGAGCAGATAAAAACTTATGGACAGAAAATGAACAGGGCGAGCAGATCTCATATTATCGTGGGCAAACAGAAAACGATGAGGCTCGCTATGTTGTTGCTAAGATTCAAGAAGAAATGGCAAAAGCTAAACGAGATTATGGTAGTTTTGCGATCCTTTACCGAACCAATGCGCAATCACGAGTTATTGAAGAGACGCTGCTAAAATCCAATATTCCGTATACGATGGTTGGTGGGCATAAATTTTACGATCGTAAGGAAATTCGGGATGCCCTTTCTTATCTAACATTACTAGGAAATCCGGATGATTCGATGAGTTTTGAACGAGTTATTAATGAACCAAAACGTGGTGTTGGTCAGGCAAGTATTGAACGCCTCAGGGTTTTTGCCAACGATCATGGCTGGTCTTTACTTGAGGCAGCTAAGAACATCGATTTAGCTAATGAAATTTCAACTCGTGCCAAAAATTCAATTGGTGGATTCGAGCAAATGGTGAGTTTAATTGCTGCAAAATTAGATACAATGTCAATTACGGAAATTGCCCAAGAGATTCTTGACCAAAGTGGGTATTTGAGTACGTTAAAAGCTTCTAAATCACTTGAGTCGCAGTCCAGGTTAGAAAATTTAGAAGAATTTATCTCAGTTACCCAAAAGTATGATTCAGAAAATCAGGGTGAAACGGGTCAGCAAAACTTGGTTAATTTTTTAAGTGATTTGGCATTAGTTTCTGATCAAGATGACCTCGAAGACGATAATGCCCAAGTGACATTGATGACACTTCATGCGGCAAAAGGCCTAGAGTTCCCGGTTGTATTTATTATGGGGATGGAAGAAGGGTTGTTCCCTCTTTCTCGAGCTGCCCAAGATGAATCAGAACTTCAGGAAGAGAGACGATTAGCCTATGTTGGAATTACGCGGGCCAAGGAGAAACTATACATTACAAATGCCTATTCCCGAATGCTATATGGTCGACGACAGACAAATCCGGAATCGCGGTTTGTAAATGAAATTAAACCGGAATTACTGCATTATGATAATCCTAAGCAGACTGAAAGCCCGATCTCAACACCATTTGATTGTCGGACACGTCGTGCAACAGCAACCACATATCATCGACCATCCCAAATTGTTGAAAAACCCAAGGGAACCGGTGCTGATAAGAAGGCTTGGGAAGTTGGTGATAAAGTTTCCCATAAGGCTTGGGGGACGGGAACGGTTGTTAAAGTTTCTGGAACTGGTGAAGACATGGAATTGGATATTGCGTTTCAATCACAGGGAATTAAAAGATTATTAGCAGCGTTTGCACCAATTAAAAAAGTTCAAGTTTAACCAGGCACAATTAACTAATATTAAATTATGAAATGTGCACAACAATAAGCCTGGATAGTTAATGGGGGAGTTTTAATGAGTCTGAAAGAAGCAATGAATCATGGTGACATATATGAAGAATCGGGTTTTAGTGATCCGGTGGATATTGCCTATGCCGAGCAATTGGCTCACGAACGCTTGAGAAGCAAGCGGTTATCTTTCAAATATAATCAAACAGATCCAGATGATGAAGATCAGCGGCAATCGATTTTACACCAACTATTTAAATACTTTGGTAAGCATTCTTTTATTGAAGGGCCGGTTTATACAAGTTATGGAAACCATACCACGATCGGCGACGACTTTTATGCCAACTTTAACTTAACCATTGTCGATGATGTGAGTGTTGAAATTGGCAACCATGTGATGTTTGGGCCAAACGTGATGATATCGGTAACAGGACATCCCCTTAATGGCCGTGATCGGCGTCATGGTGCACAATTTAGCAAGTCAATTAATATTGGTGATGATGTTTGGATTGGCGGTAACGTTTCAATTTTGCCTGGTGTTTCCATTGGGAGTAACGTTGTCATTGGTGCCGGAAGTGTTGTGACTCACGATATTGCTAATGATTCTGTTGCCTTAGGGACACCTGCACGGATTGTTAAACATCTTGAACCAATTAATAAGTAACTAAAATGATCATTTTAGTTTGATAAAAATATTAACAGAAGGTGCTTTTTGTGGCGGAAAATATGACTGAGCAGCAAGCGGTCAAGACCGTTTCTGAACTGCGTGAGAAACTAAATAAGTGGGCAGATGAATACTACACTTATGATTCACCAAGTGTTGAGGATTCTGTTTATGATGCAACATACCAACAACTTGTCGAACTGGAAACCAAATACCCTCAATTGATTACGCAAGACTCGCCAACTCAGAAAGTAGGGGATCATACATTACCGGGATTTTCAAAGGTGCAGCATGAAATTCCGATGCTGTCATTAGGGGATGTCTTTTCAACAAATGAATTGGCCGAATTTGTTGATCGTCTTGCTGAAACAGATTCCATAACATTTGAGTATAATTGTGAATTAAAAATTGATGGTTTAGCGATTTCTCTTCGGTACGAAAATGGTCGCCTAGTGCAAGGGTCTACTCGTGGAAATGGGCAGATTGGTGAAGATATTACCCGTAACTTGAAGACAGTTAAGTCAATTCCACAAAAATTAACCCGGCCAATCAACATTGAAGTTCGTGGCGAATGCTATATGCCTAAGTCTTCATTTGTCTCACTAAATGAGCAGCGGCAAAATAATGGCCAGGAACCATTTGCTAATCCGCGCAATGCAGCTGCTGGGAGTTTGCGCCAATTGAATCCCAAAGTAACCGCACATCGGAAACTCAGCACTTTTATGTACAATGTTGCTAATATTGATGATTTGCAGTCAAACACCCAAAGTGGCATGTTGGCGGAACTGAAAGCATTGGGATTTGAAATAAATCCTGATTATTTTGTTGCCCATTCAATGGCCGAGATTAATGATTACGTGGATAAATATACGCAACGTCGTGATGGGTTACCATACGGGATTGATGGGATTGTTATCAAGGTTAATTCATTGCAGCTTCAGCGATCACTTGGTGCAACTGTAAAAGTGCCAAGGTGGGCTATTGCATATAAATTTCCACCTGAAGAAGCAGAGACAGTTGTTAGAGATATTGTTTGGACAGTTGGTCGAACAGGGGTTGTGACACCCACCGCAGTAATGGATGAAGTCACTTTGGCTGGGACGACAGTTAGTCGCGCGTCGCTTCATAATCCTGATTATTTGCAGGAGAAGGATATCCGGATTGGGGATACGGTTAAACTCCACAAAGCTGGTGATATTATTCCTGAAATTTCAACTTATATTAAATCCAAACGGCTAATGACCAGTCAACCATACGCTATTCCAACACAGTGTCCCTCCTGCAGTTCTGAGCTGGTTCATTTGGATGAGGAAGTTGCATTACGTTGTATTAACCCTAAATGTCCGGCCCAACTCCAAGAAGGATTAACTCATTTTGCTTCTCGTGATGCAATGGATATTGACGGACTCGGTCCCAAAATTATTGCTCAGTTATTTAAAAAACATATGTTGAATGATGTTGCTGGACTATATGACTTAACATTTGATCAGCTGATTACTTTGGACAAATTTGGTGAGAAATCAGCGAATAATCTACTCTCGGCAATTGATAACAGTCGAAGCAATTCTTGTGAGCGACTGTTATATGGTCTAGGAATTAGACACGTTGGTATTAAAGCAGCACGATTAATTGCACAACGTTTTAAAAATATTGATAAGGTTATAGCAGCAACCGCCCAAGAGATTGCTGAAATTGATACAATGGGAATGATTATCGCGGATAGTGTTGTCACTTATTTTTCGACGCCGGAGTCACAAGAATTGATTGCACAGCTTAAACAAGTCGGGGTTAATATGACTTACAAGGGTGTTACTGATGCGCAACTTGAACAAAGTGATTCTGTGTTTAATGGGAAGAAGTTTGTTTTGACAGGCAAGCTGCAAGCCATTACACGGCCAGAAGCTACTCAGTGGTTAGAAGATCATGGAGCTAGCGTTAGCAGTTCTGTTTCAAAGAAGACCGATGTCGTGGTTGTTGGTGAAGATCCGGGAAGTAAGTATGATAAAGCTAAACGTCTGGGCGTTGAAGTTTGGAATGAAAACCGTTTTCGCGAAACCATGAATGATGAAGAGTAGTAATGGAGGAATCAATGTTGAAAAAAATAATCCTTGGGATTTCAATTATCCTGACCGGTGTTATGCTGGCAGCGTGTGGCAGTGTTGATAATCTGTCCAGTGATACAAACAGTTCCAGTGGATCAAAGTCCAAGACGCAACTAACTGGTCAAACCAATAGTGGTTATTATCAAGGAGTCATTAAGAACGGTCGATACCAAACGAGTAAATCTCGTGGTGTTAGTGTCCAACAGGAGTCTAATCAATTTAACATTAAAGGGTTTGAAAATGGCTTGTTGAACATTTCCAAAAATCAATTTTCAACCAAAGAATATATCTTTCAAGAGGGGCAATACCTTTCAACTAAGCAAGTTGAGGCATGGCTGGGTCGAAAGTCAAAATCCAATCCGACTGGTTTGAACCCCAAGAAATCCAAGTCAACTAATCCAAAGACCCGGACACCGGTTTATCTATCTCAGATTAATGAGCAGGATTACATGACGCGAACCGGTAAATCGCTTAAATTATCTGGGATGACAGTTGGATTAGCCATTAATTCTGTCGATTATTACAAGAAGACGCAGTATGGGCCAACATTTGAGACCGACATCTCCAACATGGAAGTCAGCCAACATGGTAAAGAGATTGCTAATCAGGTTCTTCAACGATTACGAAGTAAAAAAGCGCTCAAAAATATTCCAATCGTCATTGCCTTGTATAAGCAAGCTTCTGATGACAGTTTAGTTGGTGGAAATTTCTTTACTTATTCCGTTAACAAACAGGGAGCCTCAAAGATTAATAAATGGACGGCAATTAAACAAAAAAATTATGTTTTCCCACTTCAGTCCAGCCAAAAGGGGCCAAGTCAAAATGATGAGGATGCCTTCGCTAACTTTAAGTCTGAGACACAGAGTTTCTTCCCTAACTTAAGTGGTGTAACGGCACAGGCTCAGTATACAAACGGGTCGCTAAGCGGTATGAATATCAATATTACGACCCAGTTTTATAGCCAGACCGAAATCATTAGTTTTACTCAATATATTCAAACTGCTGCTCAAAAATACTTACCTGCCAATGCGCCGATTGACATTACCGTTCAATCTACGGAAGGGATTCAGAGCTTCTTAAGTCGTAAAGCAAATGAAAAGAAATTTTCAGCGCATATCTTTAATAGTTACTGATTTTTGAAAAAATAACATTATTTATATGGTAAAATGACAATTGTTGTTAAATTAATTATTTTCAGAAGAGAGAAGGATATCAATGACTGAAAAGATCTCCGAAGATCAAGTAAAACACGTTGCTGAACTGGCCAAGTTGAAAATCAATGCGGATCAACTACCGTATTTTACGACGCAACTTGATCAGATTATTGGTTTATTTGAAACCTTAAGTAAAGTTGATACTGATGGTGTTGAACCAACAAGTAGTGTGACTGATCAAATTAATGTCATGCGTGAAGATATCGCGGATAATTGGAATCAGCGTCAAGCATTGCTGGATAATGCACCTGATACGCAAGATGGCTATATCCGAGTTCCTGTCATTATTGACGAAAGTGAGGATAACAACTAATGAATTATTTTGATCAATCTCTGAGCAGTGTTCATGAGAAACTTGCCAGTAAGGCAATTTCTGCGACTGATTTGGTTAAGCAGACGCTGGATAATATTAAAAATGTTGATTCTAAAATTAATGCCTTCATTACGGTTGATGAAGATGGTGCTTTGAAAAAAGCAAAACAAATTGATGAAAAAGGTATTGACTCAAATAATTTATTATCTGGAATGCCAATTGCAATCAAAGATAATATGGTTACCAAGGGACTTAAAACGACTGCTGCTTCAAAAATTCTTGAAAATTTCAAACCAATTTATGATGCAACTGCTGTCAAAAAATTAAATGACTTAGGATCTATTAACGTTGGTAAAACAAATATGGATGAGTTTGCCATGGGTGGTTCTACTGAAAACTCTGCCTTCCAGACAACACATAACCCTTGGGATGAAACCAAGGTGCCTGGTGGGTCGTCTGGTGGCTCTGCAGCCGCGGTCGCAGCTGGTGAGGTGTTAGCTGCACTTGGTTCAGATACTGGTGGCTCAATTCGCCAACCAGCCTCATTTAATGGCGTTGTTGGGATGAAGCCCACATATGGACGAGTTTCACGTTGGGGTTTAATTGCATTTGGTTCTAGTTTGGATCAAATTGGACCAATTACTCGCAACGTTTTTGATAACGCAACGGTGCTAAATGCGATTGCTGGGCATGATGACCATGATTTAACATCATCAGATAAGGTAATTCCTGATTTTACCAGCACTTTAAACAAAGGTGTTAAAGGATTAAAAATTGGAATTCCTTCAGAATTCATGGCGCAAGGACTTGATGATGACGTTAAACAAGTTGTTTTAGACACCGCTGAAACGTTTAAAAAATTGGGTGCAACGGTTGAAGAGGTATCACTGCCACATACTCAGTATGGCGTTGCTGCTTACTATATTATTTCATCCTCTGAAGCTTCATCTAACTTGCAGCGATTTGATGGTATTCGGTATGGATACCGGGCAAAAGATGCTAAGAGTCTTGAAGATGTCTATGTTAAATCCCGTTCTGAAGGATTTGGCGATGAAGTTAAACGTCGAATTATGCTTGGAACGTTCTCTCTATCAGCCGGATTCTATGACGCCTATTTTAAAAAGGCAGCTCAAGTACGAACATTGATGATTAACGACTTTACTAAGATTTTTAAAGACTTTGATCTCATTCTTGCACCAACAGCACCAACTCCTGCTTATGGAATTGGTGAAGACATTTCCGATCCGATGACAATGTATATGAATGATGTTCTAACGTTACCAGTTAACCTGGCTGGACTACCTGGAATGTCAATTCCGGCCGGCTTTTCAAAAGGATTACCGGTTGGTGTTCAACTCATTGGCCGACCTTATGATGAGTTAACAGTGTATCAAGCTGGTAGTGCTTTTGAACAGGACACTGATTTTAACAAGCAAACACCAAAGATGGGAGGAAATAACTAATGAATTTTGAGACAACAATTGGGCTGGAAGTGCACGTTGAATTAAAGACTCATTCGAAGATTTTTAGTCCTTCTCCCGTTGAATTTGGTGATCAACCCAACAGTAATACCAACGTTATTGATTGGGGTTACCCCGGTGTCTTACCGACAACTAATAAGGGCGTTGTTCACGATGGAATCATGGCTGGATTAGCACTTCACGCGCAAATTCAGAAACATCCACATTTTGATCGAAAAAATTATTTTTATCCAGATAATCCAAAAGCTTACCAGATTACCCAGGCTGAGACGCCAATTGCTCACGATGGTTGGGTTGAAATTGAAGTCGATGATAAAAAGAAAAAAATTGGGATTGCCGAGATGCATATTGAAGAGGATGCCGGGAAGAACTCCCATGCAACCCGTTATTCGTATGTTGATTTAAACCGACAAGGGACGCCCTTAATTGAAATTGTTTCAAAACCTGATATCTCATCACCTGATGAAGCTTATGCTTATTTGGAACAATTGCGCCAAGTCATTCAATTTACTGGTATTTCTGACGTTAAGATGGAAGAAGGTTCTATGCGGGTTGATGTTAATATTTCGGTCCGGCCGGTTGGTCAGAAAGAATTTGGAACTAAGACTGAATTAAAAAACCTCAACTCCTTTAATTATGTTCGCAAAGGGCTGGCTTTTGAGGAACAACGACACCAACGCGTGTTAATGTCCGGTGGTAAAATTGCACAGGAAACTCGCCGTTTTGATGAAGTAAGTGGACAAACCATTTTAATGCGGACCAAGGAAGGTTCTGATGATTATCGTTACTTCCCAGAACCAGATTTGCCAGTTCTAAATATTTCTCAGAATTGGATTGATTCGATCAAACAGGAATTGCCAGAACCGCCTGCTAAACGTCGACAAAGATATGTTGATGAACTTGGAATTACTGATTATGATGCCATGGTTTTGACGCAAACCAAGGAAATGTCTGATTTTTATGATCAGATGATCAAAGATGGTGCTGATCCTAAATTAGCTGCCAATTATTTACAAGGAAATGTTAATGAATTCTTAAACGATAATCAGGTTGAACTTCAAGACACTAAGATTACCCCAGAACATTTGGCAACCATGATTAAGTTGATCACAGATGGCACAATTTCATCTAAAATGGCTAAAAAAGTTTTCAAAGCAATTACGAATGGTGAAGAGCCGAAGAAGTTTGTTGAGGAAAAGGGTATGGTTCAGTTATCTGATCCTGCCAAACTACAACCGATCATTGACGATGTGGTCGCTGCTAATCCGCAATCGGTTGAAGATTTCCATAATGGAAAAGATCGTGCAATTGGTTTCCTAGTTGGTCAAATTATGAAGCAGACTCATGGTAAAGCCAATCCTCAAGTGGTTAACAAGTTATTAAAAGAATCAATGAGTAAATAGAAAGTCAGGATGGTTATGCGAAAACGGGCCAGAGTAATTTATAATCCAACTTCCGGACGAGAATTATTAAAACAAAAAATGGTAGATATTTTGAATGAGTTTGAGCATGCAGGATATGAAACCAGCGCTTTTGCGACAACCCCAGCTAAGGATTCTGCAAAAGATGAGGCAAGACGATCAGCACAAGAAGGATTTGAGTTAATCGTTGCGGCTGGTGGAGATGGTACAATTAATGAGGTTGTAAATGGGATTGCACCACTTAAGAAGCGTCCTAAAATGGCTATTATTCCCGCCGGTACAACTAACGATTATGCTCGTGCATTGCACATTCCGCGTGAGGACCCTGTTGAAGCTGCTAAGATGGTTTTAAAGAAACAAACAATTCATATGGATATTGGTAAAGCAGGTGAAAATTACTTCATTAATATTGCAGCGGGGGGATTGTTGACAGAATTAACTTATGATGTGCCGTCTGATCTGAAAACGGTGTTTGGCTACCTCGCCTATTTGGTTAAGGGTGCTGAGTTATTGCCCAGAATTAAGCCGATTGAAATGGACTTAAGGTATGACGGTGGTGAATTTAAGGGCAAGGCATCCATGTTTTTCCTTGCGCTTACAAATTCTGTTGGTGGTTTTGAGCAGATTGTCCCCGATGCGGCACTGGACGATGGTAAATTTACACTGATTATTGTTAAAACCAGTAATTTGGTCGAGATTTTACATTTGGTTTCCAAGGTTCTAAATGGTGGGCGACATGTCGATGATCCGCGGATTATTTATAAGAAGACCCGCAAAGTGACTGCGCGACCCGTCAATGATCGAATGCTAATTAATCTTGACGGCGAATATGGTGGTGATGCGCCGATGACGTTTGTTGATTTGAAACAGCATATTGAGTTTTTTGCCAATACCGACGAAATTCCAGACAAAGCTTATTCGGATGAGACCAATGAGATGCGCTTGGTTGAAAAGAACTTCGTCAAAGGCGTTGACAAACTCCCTGACAAAGAATAGTTTTATATAGTATGTTAAAATTGCGTTGCGATGATTTCGTATCGCAATTTTTGTTTCTAAGTAAAAAAAGGTGAATATATGAAAATACAAGCTCCAGTAAATAAGAATCAAGAATATGACGTCAAAATTTCCGACTTAACTTATCAAGGTATGGGTGTTGCTAAAATTGACGATTTCCCCATCTTTATCGAAAATGCGTTACCCACTGAAGATGTCACGATGAAGGTAACCAAGGTTAAAAAGAATTTTGCCTTTGGCCGGGTGGTTAAAATTAATCAAAAGAGTGCTGACCGGGTTGACTTAGTGGATAAAGCTTACACTCAAACTGGCATTGCGCCATTACAGCATTTAAAATATGATGCACAACTTGCTTTTAAGCAACATCAAATCCAAGTTGATTTTGATAAAATGAAACTTGACGTTCAAGTTGACCCAACAATTGGGATGGATCGGCCGTATAAATATCGAAATAAAGCTCAAATTCCCGTTCGTTTGATTAATGGCCAATTAGAAACGGGCTTTTATCGAAAACATTCACATGATTTAGTACCGATTGAAGATTTTTATATTCAGGATCCTAAGATTGATGAAGCTGTCGTAGTTGTTCGTGATATCTTACGAAAATATAAACTTCAGCCATATAACGAAACCACTAATAAGGGAACTATTCGTAATATTATGGTGCGCCGCGGCCACTACTCTCATCAGATGATGATTGTATTGATTACACGAACGGAGAAGTTGCCAAGTAAGGCAGAAATTATTTCCGAAATTACCAAGGCACTTCCTGAAGTTAAGAGTATCGTTCAAAACGTTAATCCCAAAAAGACTAACGGCTTAATGGGTAAAGAAAATAAATTATTAGCTGGTAATCGAACCATTGAAGATACTTTAATGGGTTTAAAATTTGAAATTTCTGCCAGTTCATTTTACCAAGTCAATCCAGTTCAAACCGAAAAGCTATATGACTTGGCAACTAAGAAAGCAGACTTATCAGCTGATGACATTGTGATTGATGCGTACTGTGGGATTGGAACCATCTCGCTTTCGATGGCTCGAGTTGCCAAAAAGGTTTACGGTGTTGAAATTGTGCCTGAGGCGATTGAAGATGCCAAAAAGAACGCAAAAATTAACAATATCACCAACGTTAAATTTAAGGTCGGTAAGGCTGAGGAGCAGTTAGCAAAATGGCAGGAAGATGGCTTAAAACCTGACGTTGTCGTTGTGGACCCACCTCGCAAAGGGTTGGAAAATACGCTAATTGACAGCGTGGTAAAGATGCAACCCAAGCGAGTTGTTTACGTTTCCTGCAATCCTGCAACGCTTGCCCGTGATGTTAAATTATTTACTGAACAAGGCTACCACGTGAATCAGCCAGTTCAACCAGTTGACCAATTTCCTCAGACAGTGCACGTGGAATCAATTACGGTATTAGAGAAATAGTTCATTGATCTGGTGATAAATTACATCCAGATTAACTACTTGAGATTAAGAAATTACTCGAAATCTTATTTTATGGGCTTAAAGAGATGAAATGTAATATTTTATATCGTGATTGTGATCCAAAAGAGACTAAAGGTAATTTTCAATTACCCTAGCCTCTTTTTTTGATAAGATCTACAATGAAATCGGTTACGTTAATTTTTAACGAGGAGGTTTTGAATTTGTCAGTATCACATTCAAAGAAAATAGGGAATGTCGGATCAGATAATTGGAATTCTATATCTAGGTCAGAATTTCCTGAATTAAGTCAGGCATTTCAACAGATTGTCGAGGAAAACAATGGTAAAGGCCGTGTTTCACAAGCTGTTAAACGCTTATGTGCGGTTGCAATTGCGATTCAGTTGCGAAGCGATGCGTTGATTGTCATCACTATCAAACAGGCGATTGTAAGTGGTGCCAGTCGAGATCAAGTCAAAGAAGCAATTGGAATTGCACTGATGATGAATGGTGGACCGGTATTTGAGTATGGTGTCCGGGCATTGAAAGCGTTTGACACGTTTAATCATAAAGGAGATAAAAGCAATGGCTAATTACGTTGATGAGCTAAATCAATATTTAGATAATAATCAGACTTTTATGAAAGAGGTCCCTGGTCCCGGTAAAGGATTTGATATTTTACACTGGACTGCCAGCCAACCTGGTGCCTTAACACCAGCTGAAAAAGAATTAATTGCGTTAAGTATGGCCGTTAACATGCGCTGCGAAAGTTGTATGGTTCAACATACCGCATCTGCCCTAATGGCCGGAGCCACTCGTGATCAGATTAAAGAAGCCCTTGGTGTTACATTGGAAATGAGCGGTGGACCGACGTTTGTATATGGACCGATGGTTTTGGATATGTGTGATCAGTTGTTGGCTGACCCAGATTTCAAAAGTAAATTAGATCATACTGAATTATTCTCAAAATAAAGTCGTAAACGATAAGGAATAGTGATTTTAACCGCTTTTCTAGTCATCATTTATACATGATGTTGTTTACATGAAAGTGGTTCTCCAGCACATCGTAATTGATATGTGTGTCGTAGCTGCAATCGATGTCATCATTTTTTTGACTGCCAACAAGCGTAAACCTGCTTCAAAGATTTTGTAAGATCAAGTGATATGTGGACATTATTAATTATATTTTTACTAGCAAAAAAAGTTTCCGATTAAGCAGAAAGATCATCGGAAGCTTTTTTATCTCTTGAAAGCCGAATATTTCTAATTGTAAAATTTGACTTTAATTAGTTTGAGAAAATCACTATGATTTGTCTGATTTTTCAGTTTCGATTCAAATTAAAGCGTCAAAAAGATTAAATTCGAAATAAATTGAATAATTAGGGGTAAACCGCATAAGATAGACCATTAGTCGCTATGATGCCTGTTTAGGCATAGATTATTAATAATGACGTCTGGATTCTTAATGCCATGGGCTTTTGGACACATTAAATTGTAATTGAACTGATAACATAAAATAACTAAATATTTGAAACGGTGGCTATTTTTTGTTAAAGTTATTCCTGTTATTCAATTATTCAAATTTCATTTCCGCATGCCGGGAGTGTCATTCTGAAATTGTTTTTTGTTATGTCACTATGAATTTTGATAGGAGGAAAGCATGACAGCGAAATTACAAGTGCAACATCTTACCAAAATTTTTGGAAGAAGAATTCCAAAGGCCCAAGAATTATTAAAGGCTGGTAAGTCGAAAGCTGATATCTTAAAATCAGTTGGTGCAACGGTTGGTGTTACTGATGCCAACTTTGAGGTCAATGATGGTGAAATCTTTGTGATCATGGGATTATCAGGTAGTGGTAAGTCAACAATGATCCGAATGATTAACCGATTAATTGAGCCAACATCCGGACACGTGTTAATTGATGGTCAAGATTTAACATCACTTGGTAAAAAACAATTACTCGAAGTCCGTCGCAAGAAAATGAGCATGGTTTTTCAAAATTTTGCCCTTTTTCCAAACCGAACAATCATTGATAATACCGCCTATGGATTAGAAATTCAGGGTGTTGATAGGGATACCAGACTAAGCAAAGCTCACGACGCTTTAGAGCTGGTTGGCCTTGATGGTTATGATGATCAGTATCCAACTCAATTATCTGGTGGGATGCAACAGCGGGTTGGACTTGCCCGTGCATTAGCAAATGACTCGCAAATTTTATTGATGGACGAGGCATTTTCAGCTCTTGATCCACTTAACCGAAAAGATATGCAGAACGAATTGTTGGATCTTCAAGAAAATTTGCATAAGACAATTGTCTTTATTTCTCATGATTTGAATGAAGCATTGCGAATTGGCGATCGGATTATGATTATGCGAGATGGTCAAGTTGTCCAAACTGGGACTCCGGAAGAGATTTTGACTCAGCCGGCGAATGAATACGTTGAACGATTTATTGAAGATGTTGATCGAACAAAGGTCCTGACCGCATCAAATGTTATGATTCGGCCAAACATTGTTAATATTGATAAAGATGGGCCAAGAATTGCAATGCGTCGGATGTTGGAAAACGAAATTTCTTCGGTTTACGTGGTTAATAATAAACGTGAATTTGTTGGGACTGTTGATGCTAGTCATGCAATGGATTTGATTAAACAAAAAATTACAAAACTAGATTCAGTTGTTCAAAAAAATGTCCCAACAACTGGTCCTGATACGCCGATTACGACAATTATGGAACAAATTTCTCAAACACCGATTCCATATGCCGTGGTGGATGATCAGAAGCATCTATTGGGAATCATCATTCGAGGTGCCGTTCTGGGTGCTATTTCAGGAAATGAGGTGAGCGAAGATGAATAATTTTCCACAGTTACCAGTTTCCAGCTGGATTGATAAATTTGTCGATTGGCTTGCCGGCTTTGAGGGATTTTTTAATGCGATCACTAATTTTGTTGGTGGGATCATTAACGGATTCCAATGGGTATTTGATCTATTGCCGATTTGGCTGTTTATGGTCATCGTTGTTGGTGGCACGTATTGGTTGAACCGAAAAACCAAACATTGGGGATTGATTAGTTTTGAGATTGTTGGTCTGCTATATATCTGGAACCAAGGCTTTTGGCGAGATATGACGCAAACCTTGACGCTAGTCTTAACATCTAGTCTGATTGCTTTGATCATTGGGGTACCACTCGGCATCTGGATGGCAAAGTCAAAGATTTTTGAAGCGATTAATAAACCGATTCTTGATTTCATGCAGACAATGCCAGCATTCGTTTATTTAATTCCTGCCGTTGCGTTCTTCGGAATTGGGATGGTTCCTGGTGTGATTGCATCTGTTATTTTCGCCATGCCCCCCACAGTTCGGATGACTAATTTGGGAATTAGACAAGTTCCTGCTGACCTAATTGAAGCTGCTGATTCATACGGTTCAACTGGGTGGCAGAAGTTATTTAAGGTCCAATTGCCATTAGCTAAATCAACTTTAATGGCTGGAGTGAATCAGAGCATGATGCTGTCACTGTCGATGGTTGTGATCGCGTCAATGATCGGTGCCATGGGACTTGGAAATAAGGTTTACTTTGCTGTTGGCCGAAATGATGCCGGTGGTGGCTTTGCAGCTGGTTTGGCGATTGTTATTTTAGCCATTATTTTGGATCGAATTACTCAAGCAATTAACCGAAGTAGAATTCCTAAGTCATAGAAAGGGGTTACGATGAAAAAAACAATTAGTCGATTTTTATTATTAATTTCGATGGTCTTTTCCGTGTTGCTCCTTTCGGCCTGTTCCAGCACGATTGCCAAATATAATCCCAATGAACCTGTTGGCAAGCAGATCAATTACACAATTACGGGGATTGAAGCTGGTGCTGGTGAGATGACAACAACTCAAAAAGTCATGAAAGCTTACGGGTTGAATAAAGGAAATTGGCAGCTTCAAACCAGTTCAACCGCTGCGATGATTAGTACGCTTGCTAAGGATGTTAAAAATAAACAACCAATTGTGGTGACTTCCTGGACGCCTCATTGGATGGTAAATCGTTATCATTTGAAGTTTCTAAAGGATCCTAAGAATATTTATGGGAAAACCGAGGACATTCATACGATTGTTCGTAAGGGATTAAAAAAGGATAAGCCTGAAGCTTACCAAATGTTAAACCGATTCCACTGGACGCCTGATGAAATGGCAGCTGTGATGCTAAAAGTTAATAGCGGTGAAGATCCACGACGGGCAACTAAGAATTGGATGACTCAACATAAGCAACAGGTTAATTCATGGACGAAAGGAATCAAACATGTCCATGGAAAATCCATCAAGTTGACTTATGTCGCTTGGGATTCCGAAATTGCCTCAACCAATCTCGTTGCTAATGTATTGCGTTCACTAGGTTATAAAGTTGAAATTCAAGCAATGGAACTTCAGCCGCTTTGGGCATCGATTGCAACCAATGCAGCTGATGGGATGGTTTGTGCGTGGCTGCCAACGACTCAAGGAATGTACTATAAAGATTACAAAGGTAAGTTTGATGATCTGGGAACTAATTTAAGTGGTGCTAAAGTTGGACTGGCCGTTCCGAAATATATGAAAAACATTAATTCAATTAGTGATTTAGCAAAATAAATCTATGAATCGATCAAGCACAATATCAGAAATCACATCTCTTTAGAAGCTGATTTTAATAGAGAATTTTTGTGATTACAAGAGACGTTCAAGACAAAAGTAAGTTTGCCTTGAACGCCTCTTTTTTCGTGGAAAAGTTTATTTATTCACATTGATGAACGTTATTTCAACGTATTGCTTTACATATGTTCTAAAATCCTGTATGATAAGTCTGTAAAAATGAAAGGGGTTACATTGCCATGGACACGACATTAACAACTGCACAGTTAGCGAAATATTTAGATCATACGAATTTAAAGCCGAATGCAACGGCTGCAGATATTAAGGAAACTTGTGAGGAAGCTGTGAAATATAACACGGCATCTGTTTGTGTTAATTCTCATTGGATTCCCTTGGTTGCCGAGGCATTAAAGGGAACAGCGGTTAAACCGATTACGGTTGTGGGCTTTCCATTGGGAGCAACTAATACGGCCACAAAGGTTTATGAAGCAATTACCGCAATTGATGATGGTGCCGAAGAGATTGATATGGTGATTAACATTGGTGAGTTAATTGGTGGAAATAATCGGTTTGTAATCAATGATATTCAAGCAATTGCCGCTGCGGTTCATGCTAAGGGTAAACTACTGAAAGTTATTCTTGAGACGTCGTACCTGAATGATGATCAAATTGTTGCAGGATGCCAAGATTCAGAAGCAGCAGGAGCAGATTACGTGAAAACCTCGACGGGGTTTAGTTCTGCGGGTGCCAAAGTTGCCGATGTTGCGTTAATGCGAAAAACAGTTGGTGACCGACTTGGAGTTAAAGCCTCTGGTGGTATTCATTCAAGGCAAGAAGCTCTGGCAATGATTAAGGCTGGTGCAAGTCGATTGGGCGTTAGTGCGACAACTAAAATTTTAGCTAACTAGCATACTGTTCGTTAGGGGAGGCACATTTATGAGTACAAAGAAATATAAGCGGATTTTTGGTATTGTCATGGATTCAGTTGGAACTGGTGCAGCACCGGATGCTGCCAAATTTGGGGATGTTGGTTCCGATACGTTGGGACATGTTGGTGAAGCTTACCAAGGAAATTTAAAAATTCCAAACCTACAAAGATTGGGGATTTCAAATCTTAGAAAAACACCAATCGAAGGGGTTAATAAAGTTGAAAGACCAATCGGTTATTACGGGAAAATGCAAGAGATTTCTGCCGGCAAAGATAGTATGGATGGTCATTGGGAAATGATGGGTCTGCCCGTCAAGCAGCCGTTAAATACTTTTCCAAACGGGTTTCCAGCCGATATTATTAAAAAATTAGAAGCGTTTTCCGGACGAAAGGTGATTGGTAACCGGCCAGAATCTGGAACAAAAATCATTGCTGAACTTGGGGAACAACAAATGAAGACTGGCGATTTAATCGTTTATACCTCTGGTGATTCGGTGTTACAAATTGCCGCTCATGAAGATGTCATTCCACTAAAGGAACTTTATAGGATCTGTGAGTATGCGCGTTCGTTGGTTAATGGGCCGGAGTATACGGTTGGTCGAATCATCGCTCGTCCATACGTTGGGCCGGATAAGGATCATTTTACTCGAACAGCCAATCGGCATGATTTTACTTTGGAACCAATTGGCCAAACTGATTTAGACTATTTAAAAGCTGCAGGTATTCATACTGTTGGAATTGGTAAAATTAATGATATCTTTTCCGGTCACGGAATTGCTGAAGGCTATCATAATGAAAGCAATATGGATGGTATGGATCATGTGGATCATGTTATGGCTGAAGACTTCACCGGATTCTGCTTTACAAACCTGGTTGATTTTGATGCAATGTATGGTCATCGTCGTAACCCGATTGGATTTGGTAAAGCTTTAATGGACTTTGATAAGCGATTGGGCACGGTCTTGAATCAATTGAAGGCTGATGATTTATTAATCATTACGGCAGACCATGGGAATGATCCTGGATTTAAGGGAACCGATCATACTCGCGAACAAGTTCCGGTTTTGGTATATTCACCGTCTATGAGTGATGGTGGCAGTCTTGGGATTCGGCAGACATTTGCCGATTTTGGGGCAACGGTTTTGGATAACTTTAATGTTAAAGGGAATCAAATTGGAACAAGTTTTCTAAGTGAGTTGAAGAACACGGAGGAAATCAAATGAGTACACATATTGGCGCAAAGCCTGGTGAAATTGCTGAGACGGTTTTAATGCCTGGTGATCCAAGACGAGCTAAATACATTGCTGAAACGTATTTAGAAAATCCGGTTTGTTACAGTCAAGTTCGGAATATGCTGGGTTATACCGGAACGTACAAAGGTAAACGATTGTCAATTCAAGGTTCCGGAATGGGGATCCCTTCGCTGGCAATTTATACAACTGAATTAATCAAAGAATATGGGGTTAAGACGATTTATCGGGTAGGTAGTTGTGGTGGCATGAGCCCGGATGTTAAAATTAGAGACGTTATTCTCGGCCAAGCTGGTACGACCGATTCATCAATTATTGCCAATACCTTTGGCCCGGGAATGTATTATTCGCCGATTGCTGACTTTGGCCTGCTGGATTCGGCTTATCATACAGCAGAGAAAATGGGAATTAATACAAAGGTGGGTAATATATTTGCCGCCGACCGATTCTATAATGATGAATTGGATATTCATCAATTGATTGATTATGGTGTTTTGGCGACTGAAATGGAAACATCGGGTCTATATTTGTTGGCAGCCAAACATCATATTCGAGCATTAACGATTTTAACGGTTAGTGATCACCTACTGACGGGCGAAAAGCTGTCGGCGCAGGAAAGAGAAACATCGTTCGATGAAATGGCCAAGTTATCGTTGGAGACGGCGATTCAAAATTAAAGAGTGCGACAACCAGCGGTTAGTCCCCAGAATATAAGCAGCGGTATCGAATATTCTGGTTTTGAATATTTGATAGCGCTGCTTATATGGCCGGGGACTGCTGGTTGTCGCACGTTTCGGCCAAGTAGCAAGTCCGGGTTCCGAATATTCTGGTTTTGAATATTTGATAGCGCTGCTTATATGGCCGGAGGCTGCTGGTTGGGGCACGTTTCGGCCAGGTAGCAAGTCCGGGTCCGAATATTCTGGTTTTGAATATTTGATCGCGCTGCTTATATGCCCGGGGCAGCTGGTTAGTCACATGTTTCATGATTGAGAAAGCTAAAAGAAAATATGGTTTAGAATAAAGGGAGTGTGAAATAGATGGCCGAGATTAGAGACGTTGCAAAATTAAAACAGAGTTTACAGGTGGCTGAAATGTATTATCAAAATAATTATAGCCAACTGGAAATTGCCAAACGGGTTGGTGTTTCTCGGCCAACTGTTTCGCGCTTATTGCAATATGCTAAGGATAATGGTCTGGTTCGAATCCAGATTGTCAATCCATTAGTTGATTCCCAAGTACTTGCCACTCAGTTGAGTGACAAGTATGGTGTCGATTTTCACGTTGTTCCGCATAATTATGGTGGTTTGTCTTCATTTCAAGAAAGTGTGGGCAAATATGCTGCTGACTTTCTAACAACGATTGTACAGCCAGGTGATATTATTGGACTTGGTTGGGGGAGAACCGTACATTCGGTAACCAAACAGATAGAAGAACAAAATGCATCTGGTGTCCAAGTTGTCCAATTGAAGGGTAGCGTGAGTTATGCCACTGAAAAAACTTGGGCATATGAATCTGCAAATGAGTTGGCGAAGGCCTACCGAACCCGTCCCGAATATTTACCCTTGCCAGTGATTTTTGACAATAAGGTGACTAAGGAGATGGTCGAAAGTGACCGTCACATTAAGCATATCTTAGATTTGGGCAGGAAAGCCAATGTGGCATTATTTACTGTTGGGACCGTTCGATCAGAAGCGTTGATTTTTCAACTGGGTTATTTCAATGAACAGGAAAAAGAACAGCTGCAACAGGTAGCAATCGGGGATGTCTTTTCCCGTTTCATTGATCGTAACGGCCAGATTGTTAATCAGCAGATTGATGAGCGAACCATTGGGATTCAATTAGATGATTTAAAAGTCAAGGAACATGCCATTTTGGTTGCGACCGGTAATCGCAAAGTAGCGGGGGTTCATGCAGTTCTGAAGGCGGGTTATGCGAATAGTGTTGTGATTGATCAAAGCTTGGCACAATTACTAATTGATTATGATTAGCTAAATTGAAAAGCAGAGGCCGGAAGCAACGTCCAAATTGTGACCGGGTTTTCTTTAAAAGATAAATGTAAGCGATTGCAAAAAGGAGGAAAATAACTTATGCGAATGGTAGATGTGATTCATAATAAGCGTTCTGGTAAAGAATTGACTGAACAAGAAATTCAATTTTTTGTCGATGGCGTTGTCTCAGGTGATATTCCTGATTATCAAATCAGCGCCTTACTTATGGCAATTTACTTCCAGGGAATGACTGAAAAAGAGCAGTCAACATTGACAATGACGATGATGACCTCTGGTGACCATCTCGATTTGAGTGAGATTCCTGGTGTTAAGGTAGACAAGCATTCAACGGGTGGTGTTGGTGATAAAACCAGTATTCCGTTGGCTGCAGTGGTAGCCGCTTTAGGAATTCCTGTCCCAATGATTTCCGGCCGTGGACTGGGGCATACTGGTGGTACTTTAGATAAATTGGAAGCAATTTCTGGGTATCGGGTAGAAATTAGTGAACAGGACTTTATCGAACAGGTTAAGGAAGACAAGCTTGCGATTATTGGCGCAACCGGTAATATTGCGCCAGCTGATAAAAAAATTTATGCTCTCCGGGATGTTACCGACACCGTTGATTCGATTCCATTAATCGCTAGTTCGATTATGAGCAAAAAGATTGCTTCTGGCGCTGATGCTTTAGTGATTGATGTTAAAACCGGCGCTGGTGCATTCATGAAGACACTTGCTGATTCTCGTGAATTGGCAGAGGCTTTGGTAGGAATTGGTAAAGGAGTTGGCATGCAGTGCATGGCTTTGATTACTGATATGAATCAACCCCTGGGTAAAGCCATTGGTAATGCACTGGAAATTCAAGAATCAATTGAATTACTGAAAGGAAATGGACCTGCCGATCTTGAAAAGTTAATTGTTGTTATTGGTGGTTATATGGCTGTTATGGGCAATAAGGCCACGACCGTTGAGCAGGGCCAACAATTATGCGAAGATGTTATTCACAATGGTCAGGCACTTGAACGTTTTCGAGCAATGATTAAAGACCAAGGCGGCGACCCAAGGGTAATTGATGATCCTGAGGAAATCCTGCCACAAGCCAAATACCGGATTACATTACCTGCTAAAACATCAGGGGTTGTCTCCAAGATTGTGGCCAATGAGATCGGTGTTGCCAGCATGTTATTAGGCGGTGGTCGTCAAAAAGCCAACGATAAGCTGGATTACGCCGTGGGAATCATGCTTAATAAGAAAATCGGTGATTCGGTTGAAAAGGGTGAGCCACTCTTAACTATCTATAGTAATCGAAAAAAGGTTGATGATATCAAATCACTTCTCTATGGCAACATCGAAATTGCCAAACAAGCCCAAAAGCCTAAACTGATTTATGAGACTATTGGGGTAGAAAAACAAGGTGTTTAGTGACTTGTTTTCACAACCTGCAAAATAAAGTTCTGTCAAACCAGTTGATTTTTAACTGATTCGACAGAACTTTTTTATTGGTCAGATTAACTTGATTGAGATTCTAATGAGAGATGTGAAAAAGTGGTTAGTGATCAAAATCATCTCTTAATCTTTTTAACTTAGTGGTCATTTGGTCATTCTAACGGTGAAACATAACGAAAAATCTGGTAACCTAAGGTACATAGATTAGAAAGGATGTGAAATGTTTTAATGACCAATATTAATGAATCGTTAAATCAGCAGCTGGTCGGTCGGCTGATTCCGGTTCCGGCTCAAAAGACAGGATTTGCTCAAATCGATGGGATGCCGTTTAGTTATACGATTACCGGGAAATTAAAAGATTCAAAATTTGCTCGAGTTGAAAAGGTCGTTGGGAGCCGGTTACTGGCAAGGGAAATTAGTGGCATCCCTATCGATGCGGATAATGTCCTCAATTTTCAAGACCTGTGAGGATTGTGCATCTTTGCTGATCCTTAGATTAATTTCAGCTGCATCATTTAATGATGATTTATGAAAGGAAGATGTTGGATATGCTCGCAACAGTTATCACGGTGTTGGTGTTGATTGTCTTGATTGTGGCACTATTAAGTATGGTCGTGATTGTTCACTCTGGTGAAGTGAAAGTGATGGAACGGTTTGGTAATTATGTTAAATCGCTTCAACCAGGATTACATATTGTTTTTCCAGTTGTTTATCGTGTTCGCCAAACGGTTTCTCTGCGGCAAACGCCGTTGCAGATGAAGCCGTTTGAAGTGATTACCAAAGAGAATGCTATGATTAAAGCTGAAGTGTCATTGAAATATCATGTCAGCGACGTTGAAGCCTACGTGTATAAAAATGAGAATTCTGAAGAGAGCGTCATTCTGGATTGCCAGTCAATTTTACGGGGAATTATCGGTGGCATGGATCTTAACGATGTTCTTAACGGGACGAATACGATCAACAATAACCTATTTAAAGAGGTTCGTGATATTTCAGAAAATTACGGCGTTGTGGTTGACCGAATTAATATTGGTGAAATTACACCAAGTACTGAAGTTCAAGAATCAATGAATAAATTAATTACTGCTAGTCGAAATAAAGAAGCGATGATTACTGAGGCCGAGGGACAAAAGCAGCAAACCATCGCCGTTGCCCAAGGTCGCGCTCAACAAATTGAAATTGATGCCAAAGCACAAGCGCAACAAGTTAAGATTGCAGCCGAGGCTGAGGCAAATCGAATTACGACGGTTGCTACCGCGCAAGCTAAACAAATTGGATTGGTTAATCAATCAATTAATGATAGTGAGTTAAATGACCGCTTGATTCAATACTTAGGGATTCAGGCGGTCAAAAACTTAGCTGATGGTCAGAATAATACGGTGGTGTTGCCCAGCAACTTAACCGACTTGGCGAATATTCCAGTGACAAAGACTTTATGGGATAATACCGGGCATTCTGATGTCAGCCAGGCAAATTCTAATGAACAGAAAAAGTAATTCAGAATATATGAGTTGTGTTAGAAAGAATGAATTGTAATTAAATTCTTGAGTGGTCTTCATAAAATCTTCATAAAAAAGTTTTGATCTTGAAAAACGCCGTTATTTTGGCGTTTTTCTATTCTTTGTTTTATCGGTTATTACGCCATTAACCAAAATAGTTTGAATTTCAAACTATTTTAGGTTATGATGTGGGATGTTCAAAATTTGGACATGGATGAAGTGAAATCAACCAAATTTTTTGACAATTTAGTTCGAAAGTCGAATTAATCTGGCGTGATACTTGATCAGTTTTGCAACCGAAAGGAAGAAAGCAATGAGTGTATTAGATGCAGCTGAAATTATGGATCTAATTCCCAATCGATATCCAATTTTGTTTATGGATAAAGTCGATGAATTAAATCCGGGTGAATCGATCGTTTGTACCAAAAACGTCACAATTAACGAGGAATTTTTCCAAGGCCATTTTCCTGGGAATCCAGTTATGCCGGGCGTATTAATTATCGAGTCGCTTGCTCAAGCAGCTTCGATTTTAATTCTCAAGACGGAAAAATATCGTGGCAAGACAGCTTACCTTGGTGCCATTGACAATGCCAAATTCAGAAAAGTTGTTCGTCCGGGTGATGTTTTGAAGCTACATGTTGAAATGGAAAAACAGCGTGACAACATGGGCAAAGTTAAATGCGCTGCCAAAGTTGAAGACAAAGTGGCTTGTTCCGCCGACTTAACGTTCATTGTTCCAAATCCAGATAAAAAGATTTAGACCGAGAGTGAATGAGGAGATTTAATGAATGAATTCGACGAGTGATGAAATTAAAGATGATTACAATTTCATAAGTGAGGCTTTGATAGATATTTATGATCAGATAATGCGAATTGAAGAGAGTGAAATTCGAAAGAGTCAATTTAAGGACATCACTGCAAAAGAATTGCATCTTATTCATACAATTGGCCTTCATGATCGGAAAACAACTTCAGAAGTATCACGTGTTTTGAAGTTAAGTAAAGGGACGTTAACTGCCAATCTTAATAACCTTGAGAAAAAAGGCTACATCATTCGAATGATTAACCAACAGGACCGTCGGATTATCAACCTTGGGCTGACGAGTAAGGGCAGATTGCTTTATCGCGCCCACTATGCGTTTCATCGCCAGTTGGTTGAAAGTTGCTTAAAGGGATTTGACGGATCCGATATTCGAAAGATGCGACAGGCATTGGTTAACGTTGAGAAATTTATTGACGAGGTTTCATCAAAATGAAATTTGAAGATTTCAAAATAGTAGCTACGGCGAGTCAAGTGCCTGAGCGAGTTGTTGATAATCATGAACTTTCAACGATGATGGACACCTCTGATGAGTGGATCGTTAAGCGAACGGGCATTAAGCGGCGGCATATTGCCGTTACTGAAACCACGAGCTCACTTTGTACCAGCGTTGCTCAGCAACTACTTGCTCAAAGTGAACTGCAGCCTGACGATATTGATTTGATCGTTGTTGCAACCATGTCACCTGATTATTTAACACCTTCTACCAGTGCAACTGTGCAAGGAAACATTGGTGCTACTAAGGCGATGGCGTTTGATATTGATGCAGCCTGCTCAGGGTTTGTTTATGGATTGAAGCTAATTCGGCAAATGCTGATGGCAGATCATAAAAAGAATGCCATTTTAATTGGTGGTGAAACGTTAAGTAAGCTTTTGGATTGGTCTGATCGATCCACTGCCGTTTTGTTTGGTGATGGTGCCGGTGGGGTTTTGGTTACGAACGAGACAACTGCTGATGGGTCATATCTTGCAGATAGTATGACAACCCTTGGCAGTCTTGGTGGCTATTTAACGGCTGGTAAGACTGGTCAGCCATCACCATTTTCATCAGATCACCAACCATTCAAGCCGTTCTTTAAGATGAATGGTCGGCGTGTTTATCAATTCGCGGTTAAGAATGTTCCCGATTCGATTAACCATGCATTATCGGTGGTTAAATTAGCACCGACAGATGTTGACCACTATGTCCTTCATCAAGCGAACGTTCGAATTGTCGAGCGGATTGCGGATGAACTCGAGCTGCCAATGACCAAATTTCCGGTTAACATCGGTGAATTTGGGAATACCGCTGCTGCCAGCGAACCGATTTTGTTGGATCAGCTAGTAAAACACAACATTATCAAACGTGGCGATACAATTGCGTTAAGTGGCTTCGGTGGTGGCTTAACAGTTGGAACCATGTTACTGACTTATTAACGATATTGCTCATAGAAAATTAATTAATCAAATTAAAAACAAACAACTATATTGGAGGAAATTAATGATGACTAAAGAAGAAGTATTTAACAAGGTAAAGGATATTATCGTGGACCAATTGGATGTTGATGCAGACAAAATTAAAGAAGACACTAATTTTAAGAATGATCTTGATCTTGACAGTTTGGATATCTTCGAAGTTGTTGACAAAATTGAAGATACTTATGATATCGAAATTGAAACTGACGAAGGTATGGAAACTGTTGGTGATTTGGTAGATTACGTTCTTAAACAACAAACTAAGTAGGTTGATACTTTGAGATTAAGTTATTTATTTAGCGGTCAGGGAAAACAATTTCCCGAGATGGGGCAGGACCTTTACCAACAAGAGGTAATTTATCGTCAAACCATTGAGGAAGCTTCTGCCGCACTTAATATGGATTTGAGTAAATCAGAGGTTATGGATGATCCCAATAATGTCCAGGTCGCCATTGTCGCAATGAGTACCGGTATTTTTCGGATTCTTGAAAAAGAATTCGGATCACCAGTGGGCGCTGCTGGATTAAGCCTTGGCGAATATAGCGCAATTATAGCTGCTCGTGGTGTTCAGTTTGCTGATGCGCTAAAGCTGGTTCGTGATCGTTCTCGCTATATGGATAAAGCAGGAAAAGATCATCCGGGTAAAATGGCAGCTGTTCTTAAGGCAAACGCTGATTTAGTCCGTGAAGCCTGCCGGGTTGGTGCTCAAGCAGGTGATATTTACCCAGCTAATTTTAATACCGATTCGCAGATTGTTATCGGGGGTACACAGGCCGGTTTGGACGCAGCAACCACTTATCTTCATGAACATGGGATTAAGCGGGTTGTTCCGTTAAAAATGACGGTTGCTTCTCATACTCCGTTTATGCAAGAAGCAAGTGATTTATTAGCTGATCGAATTCAAACCGTTGACTTTCATGAGTTTAAGTTTCCTGTTATTAGTAATACAACAATGACCCAATTTGATGTTGCCAATATGAAACAGACGCTGGTTGACCAGTTGGTTAATCCGACCCATTTTATTGATTGCCTCAAAGCCTTAGTCAATTTGGGCAGTGATACGATGATTGAAATCGGTCCGGGTGATACGTTGATGAAGTTTGCAAAGTCATTATCAACTGTTGACACACTACATATTGATAGTGTTAAGACATTGAATGATGTCAGATCAAATGTAAAGTTGGTGAAATAATGAGTGAAGCAAAACAAATTGCTTTAGTAACCGGTGCCGCAAAGGGGATCGGGTTAGCGATTGCCAAAAGGCTTTCAAAAGATGGTATGACAGTTGTTTTAAATACGCACCATGCTTTAGATGATGATGTGAAGCAGCAATTAAGTGATCAGGGAGTTACTTTTGATAATTTGGTTGGCGACGTGGCCAACGAAGATGATGCCCAAGCAATGATTGACAGTTTGCTGGAAAAGTATGGTCAAATTGATGTTTTAGTAAACAATGCGGGCATTAACCGCGACAAATTATTGAGCCGCACTAAGCTGTCGGATTTTAAGGCAGTTATTGACACAAATTTAATTGGCGCGTTTAACATGACCAAGTTTGCAATGAAGTCAATGCAAAAGAGTCGTTCTGGTGTCATTGTCAACATTTCCAGTATTTCAGGCTTGCATGGTAATATTGGGCAGGCTAATTATTCCGCTAGTAAAGCTGGACTAGTCGGTTTGACAAAAACAGCCGCTCGTGAAGGAGCTTTACGTAATATTCGTTGTAATGCTGTTGCTCCGGGAATGATTGAAACCGATATGACTGGAAAAATGAGCGAACGTCGTCAAAAAGAATTCACTGATCAAATTCCGTTGAAACGATTTGGCCGACCGGATGAAATTGCCGACGCAGTTTCGTTCTTGGTGCATAATGGTTATTTAACAGGTCAAGTCATCACAGTTGATGGTGGATTAACAATTTAATTGCTAAAGGAGACAAATTCATGAACAGAGTCGTTGTTACTGGAATGGGTGCCGTTACCCCACTCGGAAATGATGTTGATAGTTTTCTGACCAACTTATTAAATTCGAAGGTTGGCATTAATAAGATTACCAAATTTGATGCAGAAGCAACTGGAATTTCTGTTGCCGGTGAAGTCAAGGACTTTGACGCAATGAAGCGCTTGGACCGAAAAACCGCAAAGCGAAATGATCTGTTTGTCAATTACGCGCTATATAGTGCTCACGAAGCGATGGAAATGGCTGGCTTGAATGAAGACAATATCAAACCAGAGGAACTAGGCGTTATTTATGGTTCAGGAATTGGTGGTTTGACGACCATTCAAGAGCAAGTCATCAAAATGCACGACAAAGGACCTAAGCGGGTATCACCTCTCTTTGTGCCTAATTCCATTGTTAATATGGCTGCCGGTGATATTTCAATTGCCTTCAAAGCCCGTAACACCAGTCAAGCTATTGTGACTGCCTGTTCGTCAGGGACTAATGCAATTGGCAATGCCTTTGAATATATTAAAGAAGGAAAAGCTGAGGCAATGATTGCAGGCGGAACTGAAGCTTCAGTAAATGAAATTGGTATTTCAGGATTTGCTGCAATTACGGCATTATCGAAGACCGAAGATCCAATGAAAGCGTCAATTCCGTTTGATAAAGACCGAAATGGTTTTGTAATGGGTGAAGGTTCTGGAACCCTGGTCTTGGAAAGTTATGACCATGCCAAAGCACGTGGCGCTAAGATTCTTGCTGAGATTGTTGGTTATGGAACGACTAGTGATGCTTACCATATGACAGCGCCTGATCCAGAGGGAACCGGAGCTAAACGGGCAATGCAAATGGCCATTGACGAGGCTGAAATTGATGCCACTGATGTTGACTATATTAACGCGCACGGAACAAGTACTCATGCCAATGACAGCGCTGAATCCAAGGCAATCAATGCGGTCTTCTCAAAGAATGATCATGTTAAGGTAAGCAGTACCAAAGGGATGACTGGCCACGCATTGGGCGCAGCCGGTGCGATTGAGGCTGTTGCAACAATTGGCGCAATCCAAAGAAACCAAATGCCGGTAAATGTGGGTGTTGTTAACCAAGATGAAGAATGTGATGTTGATTTAGTTGATGACACCAATAAGAAAACAACTGTTAACTATGCAATCAGTAACTCATTTGGATTTGGAGGACACAACGCTGTAATTGCATTTAAGGGATGTGATTAAAGTTATGGACGAGAAGGAAATTGAACGGTTATTAGATAAGTTTGATAAATCATCACTCAAAAACTTTGAGTTAACACAGGATGATTTTAAATTGGCATTGAGTAAACGTGAGGCTGGTGACCAAGTTGTTGTAGGTGAGCCAACATTAACAACACCTAATGACACTGTTAGCGCACCTAAACCGACGTCAAAACAATCACAGAATGAATCAACAACGCCAGCTGTTAATTCGGCAGCTGATGTCGCCGAAATTAAAGCACCGCTGGTAGGTGTTATCTATTTCGCGCCAAGTCCCGATAAGCCTGCCTTTAAAAAGCAGGGCGATAAAGTTGAAAAAGGGGACGTTGTCTGCGTTATTGAAGCAATGAAGATGATCAATGAAGTTAAGAGTGATGTTTCAGGAACAATTTCAAATATCTTGGTTGAGGATGGCAGTATGGTTGAGTATGATCAACCACTGTTTCAAGTTAAGAAGGGATAGATAATAATGACACCCAACGTAAATGATGTGATTCCCCAACGCTATCCTTTTGAAATGATTGACCGCTTTTTGGATGTTCAAGCAGGTGTTAAGGCAAGATCGGTGAAACTGATTTCCATTAATGAATGGTTCTTTGCCAACCAGCCGGTTAACCGGTTAGTTGTCCCACGGCCAATTATGATTGAGGCAATGGCTCAGACTGGGGTTGCTGCCATTCTGTCATTACCAAAATATCAAGGGAAAAATGTGCTTTTTGGCGGCATAAAAAACGCCACTTTTCAAGATGATTTTCGACCAGGCGACCGGTTAATCTTTGAAGTGGAAATGAAAAAGCTCAAAATGAACATTGGATTAGGTCACGGATCGATTATTCGAGACGGTCAAGTGATTTGTGAGGCCGACCTGATATTTGCGGTGGAATGAGAAACCTGGCTCATTTCGGGAATGAATCCAAATGGCGTTCCAAAACGTTTTTAAGTACAAGAAGGTGAGCATATGTTTAAAAAAGTATTAGTGGCAAATCGTGGCGAAATTGCTGTGCAAATTATCAGAGCACTTCATGACATGAATATTGAAGCAGTTGCTGTTTATTCCAGTGCTGATAAGGAGAGCTTGTTTGTTCATTTAGCTGATGAGGCGATCTGTATTGGCGGTGCCCAGCCGAGTGATTCTTATTTAAATATGGCCCAAATTATTAGTGCCGCAACTTTAACTGGTTGTGAAGCCATTCATCCCGGGTATGGGTTTCTCTCTGAGAATGCTGAGTTTGCGGAAATGTGTGAGTCTTGTCATATCCAATTCATTGGTCCTAGCCATCAATTGATTTCACTGATGGGTGACAAGGCTAACGCCAGAGAGGCAATGAAGTCCGCGGGCGTTCCAGTGATCCCTGGTAGCGAGGGTGATGTCACTTCAGTTGATCAAGCTGAACGGATTGCTGAAAAAATTGGTTTCCCAGTTTTATTGAAATCCGCTGCCGGTGGTGGTGGTAAAGGTATCCGTGAGGTTGATCGACCAGAAGAACTTCGTGATTCATTCGAGCAGTGCCAACGTGAGGCCAAGGCATCATTTGGTGATGATAGTATGTATGTCGAAAAACTAATCCGAGATGCCAAACATGTTGAAATGCAGGTGATTGCGGATAATTTTGGCCACGTCGTCTATTTACCGGAACGTGATTGTTCTCTGCAACGAAATCATCAAAAGGTAATTGAAGAAAGTCCATGTATTTTGATTTCTCCTGAAGAACGTCAGGAATTAGGTGAAATTGTTGCCAAGGCAACGCTTAAACTTGGTTATACAAATACTGGGACCTACGAATTCCTGA
Source organism: Lentilactobacillus diolivorans DSM 14421 (assembly GCF_001434255.1). Lineage (GTDB taxonomy): Bacteria > Bacillota > Bacilli > Lactobacillales > Lactobacillaceae > Lentilactobacillus > Lentilactobacillus diolivorans. Next base: position 46,273 of record NZ_AZEY01000107.1, on the reverse strand, counting down.
TGGATCACGATCACCATTTTTACTTTATGGAAATGAATACTCGTCTTCAGGTTGAACATACGATTACCGAAGAAGTTACCGGCATTGAGCTGGTAAAGGGGCAGTTAGCCGTTGCTGCTAATGAAGTATTACCCTTTGTTCAAGCAGATGCGACTGTTAAGGGACATGCTTTGGAGTGTCGATTAAATGCCGAAGACCCCGAAAACAACTTTGCTCCTCAACCCGGGAAAATTACCCATTTATTTTTCCCTGATGGGTCATTGGGTGTCCGAATTGATGCTGGTGTGACCAACGGCAGTTTTATTTCACCTTTTTATGATTCAATGATCGCTAAATTAATCGTTCATTTAAATGACCGGAATGCGGTCATTGCGAAGATGAAACGGGTGTTAAGCGAGCTTGAAATTACTGGTGTCATAACCAATCAAGCCTTTTTATATGAGTTGGTTACATCTGATCGATTTAAACAGGGAACCTACTCAACTAGTTTTATTGAAAATGATGTTCTTGCTGGTAGGAGGGGATTAAATGCTGCAAAGTCGGTTTAAAATGCCCAGTCGTGATGAATTAAAAAAGCGAATGGATAAAATCCCCGATAACTTAATGAAAGAATGCCCAATTTGCCATACAACGTTTTTTTCGATGAGAATGGGCAAGCAGCGAACCTGCCCTAATTGTGGATTTGGTTTTCGAATTACGGCTCGCAGGCGGGCTAAGATTACGTTTGATACCTTTGACGAAATGGATGCAGACGTAACGGTTCCCGACCAATATGACGATAAGAAGTATCGGGGTAAAATTGCAAAAGCAAAAAAGGTAACCGGAATTAAGGAAAGTGTCTTGACTGGAATCGGGTCACTGGATCATCAAAAAGTGGTGGCCGGAATTATGGACCCATTCTTTATCATGGGTAGTCTTGGAAGTGCCACTGGTGAAAAAATTGTTCGATTGTTCGAAAAAGCAACCACTGAAAAGTTGCCGGTTGTCATGTTTACGGCTTCTGGTGGTGCGCGGATGCAGGAAGGGATCAAGTCACTGATGCAAATGGCAAAGGTGTCCCAGGCTGTTGAGGCTCACAGCAAAGCCGGACTGTTTTATCTGGTGGTTCTTTGTGATCCAACGACTGGTGGCGTTACTGCCAGTTTTGCAATGCAGGGCGACATTATTTTAGCCGAATCTCATGCTTTGGTTGGATTTGCTGGTCGCCGAGTCATTGAACAAACAATTATGAAGCAGCCACCCAAGAATTTTCAAAGGGCTGAAACTGTTTTGGATCACGGCTTTATCGATGCGATTGTTCCGCGGACCAATTTAAAGCAGACAATCTCTCAATTATTGCGACTGCATCAGAGGGAGGCTAGTCATGGCTAAAAAAACAGCTTATCAACGTGTTCAGGCAGCCCGTGACAGTCATAAAATTTCAACGGATGAACTCATTCGTGGTTTGACAACTGATTTTTTTGAACTCCATGGAGATCGGTCTGATGGCGATGATCAAGCAGTAATCGGTGGCATTGGATTGTTAAAGGATGTACCGATTACAGTGGTTGGGATTCGTAAGGGTGCTGATACGGAAGAAAATATCAAGCGTCATTTCGGTAGCCCTGAACCGGAAGGCTATCGTAAAGCGCTTCGATTAATGCAACAGGCGGAAAAATTCCATCGACCGATTTTGGCGCTGGTGAATACGCCTGGCGCTTGGCCGGATGTGGATGCTGAATATCACGGTATTGGCTCTGCAATTGCCAAGTGCTTACAAGTGGGCATGCAACTAAAGGTACCCTACATTAGTATCATTGTTGGCGAAGGTGGTAGTGGTGGCGCGATTGCGCTTGCCTGTGGCGACAAAGTATTTATGTTTGAAGATAGTATTTATTCCGTTTTGTCACCTGAAGGCTATGCCAGCATCATGTGGAAGGATTCATCAAAGGTTCAGCAAGCAGCTGAAGCCTTAAATTTAACACCAGAATGGTTACAAGAAAATGGTATTATTGATCAGATTATTCATGAATACCACTCTGGTGAGAATTTAGGCCCACTACGTGACTTTCTGGCAAATCAGTTTAATGAACTGGCCAATTTACCGATTGGCGAGTTATTACGCCAACGTGAGCAACGTTACCGGAATTTTTAAAAGAAAAATTATTTGGAGGCCGAATTAAATGAGTGGCTTTTTAGATGGAAAAACAATTGTGATCATGGGGGTCGCAAATAAACGCAGTATTGCTTGGGGATGTACCCAGGCAATTATTGATCAAGGCGCTAAGGTTATTTTAACTTATCAAAATGATCGAATTAAGAAGAGCTTACAACGATTTGTTCCTGAAGATTCAGAATTAGTAGAATGTGACGTTGCTGATGATGACAACATTAAAAATGCATTCGAAGAGATTGGTAATAAGTATGGCAAAATTGATGGTGTGATTCATGCAATCGCTTATGCTGACCGTGAGACATTGACGTCTGGGCTGGTACATACTACTCGTGAAGGATACGATTTGGCTCAAAACATTAGTGCCTACTCATTGATTGCAGTGAGTCGTTATGCACAACCAATCCTAAATGACCCTTCAAGTATTGTAACTTTGACTTATTTTGGTTCAACTCGGGCCATTCCAAATTACAATATGATGGGTGTTGCCAAAGCGGCCTTGGAAGCCAACGTTCGCTATTTAGCTTCAGATTTAGGGGTGAATGGGATTCGAGTAAACGCAATTTCTGCGGGTGCGGTTAAGACATTAGCAGTTACCGGCATTAAGCATCATGGTGAATTGTTAAAGGAATCGGAGTCGAGAACCGTTGATCAAAAGAGCGTTACAACAACCGAAATCGGAAATGTGGCTGCCTTTTTGATGAGTGATCTGGCAACTGGAATGACCGGCGACGTGGTTTACGTTGATAAGGGTGTGCATCTTATTTAAAGAGAGTGATCAAATCAGCGGTTAGATCCCAGAATATAAGCCAGCCCATCTAATATTCTGGTTTTGAATATTAGATGGGCTGGCTTATATGGCCGGGAGCTGCTGATTTGATCACGTTTCCGCTAAGGAACATTGGCAGGCTGTCTAATATTCTGGTTTTGAATATTAGATGGGCTGGCTTATATGGCCGGGAGCTGCTGATTTGATCACGTTTCGGCTAAGAAACATCGGCAGGCTGTCTAATATTCTGGTTTTGAATATTGGATGGGCCGGCTTATATGGCCGGGAGCTGCTGATTTGATCACGTTTCGGCTAAGAAACATCGGCGAGTTCTCGGCATTCTGGTTTTGAATTCCGACCTTGGTTTATCTTATGTGTAAAACTAATAGATTATCGACGAAGAATGGGATCTTGATTTAAGAGTGAGGTAAGGACAAATGATGGATCATCAGGCTCAAATTTTACATGCATTGTTAGCGGCCGACCATCGCTACGTTTCAGGAAATGAACTTGCCCGGCAGTTTAAGATTAGTCGTCCGGCAGTGTATAACAATATTTTGAAACTGGAACGTTGTGGTCATCAAATTGATACGAAAAAAGGTTTGGGATATTGCTATGAGCAGTCTGGATGTTTAAATTCTCAAGTCATTAATCATTATCGCACGACAACGTATCCGGTTGATGTCCAGACATTTGACACCTTAACTTCAACTAATGATTTTGCTAAGCAATTTTGCAGTTCCCGAGTTGTGACTCGTGCCCAGGCTTTTGTGACTGACACGCAAACTAGTGGCCATGGCCGCTTGGGGCGTCATTTTTATTCACCTCGTCATAGTGGTATTTACATGAGTATACTTGTGCCAATTCAAAATCGGGATACCATTCATTCTGGTTTAATTACAACCAGCACCGCCGTTTGTGTTGTTCGGGCATTAAAACAATTTTTTCCCCAAGTCGATTTTCGGGTTAAGTGGGTTAATGACATTCTAGCCCATGATAAAAAATGTGGGGGCATTTTAACCGAAACGATTTCCAGCTTAGAGGATGGATCCCATGAAAATGTGATTGTTGGTATTGGTTTAAACATTGATTCTAATCATTATCCAGATGATATTAAACATAAAGCCGGCTCAATTGTGATCCAAAGCCAAATTGATCGCAATCGAATCGTTGCCAGTATCATTGATAATTTCTTTTATATGTATCAGACTTATCGAACGGGCAGCTTTTTAAAAGCCTATTCTGAACTATCGGAAACGCTTGGTCAAAAGATTGAGGTTGTTATGGGGACAAGAACCATTACCGGTGTTGCACGTCATTTTAATGATGAAGGCGCATTGGTGATTCAAGAAGAAAATGGTAAGTTAATCACAGTGGCTAGTGGTGAAGTAACTAAGGTTTATTTACCGGGAAATGGCTATCATGGTTAGCCATTCTTTTTTGATAGCATGGTTAATCCAAACTCATAATTTGGTTAACCATTAAAATAATAAATGATGGGATAATTATCAATGAAAATAAAAGAAATCGTTCAAACATCGTTAATTGCTGCAACAATTATTATTTTAGGGATGATTCCACCGTTGCCACTAGGAATCATTCCGGTACCAGTGGTAATGCAAAATCTGGGAATTATGCTGGCTGGAGCGTTGTTGGGATCAAAACGAGGAACCATTGCAGTTGCACTTGTCCTGTTACTTGCATTAATTGGTTTTCCGGTATTAAGTGGTGGTTCAGCGGGGCCGGCTGTTTTTGTTGGACCAACTGGTGGTTATCTGTTTGGGTGGCTAATGGCACCTTCAATCATGGGATATGGTCTTTCACAGCCCTTTGTCAATCGCGCATGGTCAAAGATGGCTGTTATTTGGCTGGTTGGCGTCTTATTTGTTGATTTGGTTGGCTCAATTTGGTTATGGCTAGTCAGCCCGATTTCATTGGTTAATTCACTGATCTCAAATTTGGCCTTTATTCCTGGTGATACGTTAAAGTCGATCGCTGTTTATCTGGTTGCGGTTCGGGTTCAGGCATTGACGCATGTTTCTACCCGCTAGCCTAAGAAGATTATGTTTTTAGCACTTTTTTATTAATAATAAAAGGAGGATGGGATAATAGTCATTTATCCCATCCTCTGTTCGTGTAAACACGATTGTTATCGAGCGAAAACGCGGGACAAAAGGCAACTCCCGGCCGTGTAACTGAATTATCCAAATATTCAAGTTCAGAATATTCGGATAATCCAATTACACTCTGGAAGTTAAACGCCTTTTGCCCCGCTCTGCTTCTTTATTATTGAATTAAATTAATTTTAAATAAATGGCGAATGATTAATGGAAGAAGACGTTGAGAATCATAACCATGCCAATCCCGACAACGGAAATGATCGATTCCAAAACAGTCCATGTTTGTAATGTTTGTTTGATTGTTAAATCAAAATATTCTCTAAACATCCAGAAGCCGGCATCATTAACATGTGATGCGGCAAGTGAACCAGCACCGATGGCTAGAACCATTAAAGCAGGATCAACACCTGACTGTGCCATTAATGGAGCCACAATTCCGGCAGCGGTTAATGATGCAACGGTTGCTGATCCAAGGGCAATTCGAAGCACAACCGCAATTAACCAGCCAAGAATTAATGGTGACATTGACGAGCCTAAGAAAATTTTAGCAACTTCTTTACCAACACCACCATCAATGAGGACTTGCTTAAACGCACCACCACCACCAATAACTAATAGCAGCATTGCGATTGATTTAACGGCGTTTTCAAGTGATTCCATAATTTGGGCAGTTGTTCGTTTTCGAGCCCAACCCATTGTCCACATTGCGAAGAATAATGAAATTAACATTGCGATACTTGGTGATCCAATGAATTCAATAATTGAATCAAGCATGGATGGATTCTTAGGTTCGGCACCGCCATTAACTGTCATTTTGTAAATTGTCGCAATGGCAAGTAAGATAACAGGGAACAAAGCAGTTAAAACTGATAAGCCAAACGACGGTGACTTTTCAGGACTGTATTCCTTGACTTCACCAATTGAAGAAAGGTTTCCCTTTCGATCAAAAGCAGCCGGAGCGAACTTGCGGGCGAGCTTTGAGAACAACGGACCGGCAATGTAGGCAGCGATTAGAGCAATTACAAAGCCGAAAATTAAGACACGACCATCATTTGCTCCCAAGACTTGCGCGATGGCAACTGGTGCTGGATGAGGCGGCAAGAATCCGTGGGTAACTGACAATGCGGCAGCCATTGGAATCCCCAAATAAAGAATTGGAACGCCAGCCTCAACAGTAATTGCGAAGACGATTGGAACCAGTAAAACCATCCCAACTTCAAAGAATAACGCAATCCCTAAAATAAATGAAGCGAGCATAACGGCGATTTGCAGCCGCTTGCGACCAAATTTATTAATCAGGGTGTGAGCAATCATATAAGCACCACCGGAATCGGAAACCAGTCGGCCAAGCATGGCACCAAACCCAAAGACCATTGACAGTTCACCTAATTGGCTTCCAATCCCATTAGTGATTGAATCCGCAATTTTACCAAGTGGCATGCCCAGCATAACCGCGGTGATTGCAGCAGTTAATACCAACGAAACGAAGGTATTAATTTTAAATTGAATAATTAGAACCAGTAAGATAATGATTCCAATTAAAAGTGCAATTAATTGCATATTATCGATCCCCTTTCAATTTCTATAAATTATTTTAAACGATAAACTAACGACCCATTTAGCTTAGAATTCCCAATATTATTGGTCATAGAAAATTTAACCATAGTCTGCTAGCCAAAAAGATTACTGTTCTTTACTGGAGGAAGCGTCCTTTTGAGCGGCCTCATCTTCATGCTCATGACGACGCTGGTAATCCGCGATGTTCTTATATTCGGGTTCAAGTGACCGGCTTAACCGGATATAAATCGGAATGAGCTCGCGATAAGCAGTAAAGTTCTTTGGATTTGGATGGTGAACGACGGTTGTCCCGACAAATTTGGAAACATCGGTCAAACTGTCAATCAATCCTAGGCTATACATACCTAAAGTGGCAGCTCCTAAAGCAGTACTTTCAAAGCTTTCTGGAATGGCAACGTCCTGCTCAAAAATATCTGTTAACATTTGTCGCCAAAGTGCAGAACGGGCGAAGCCGCCATTGGCCTGAATACTGGTTGGCCGGCCGACAACTTCTTCAAGTGCCAGCATAACGGTGTATAAGTTATAAACGATTCCTTCAAGAACAGCTCGGATCATGTGTGCTCGAGTGTGAGTCCGGTTTAAACCAAAGAATGATCCCCGAGCATTAGCATCCCAAATTGGGGCACGTTCACCACCCAGGAACGGGAAGAACAGTAACCCATCAGAACCAGCAGGGACTTTGGCTGCAATTTGAGTTAACAAGTCATAAGGATCAATGTGCATTTGTTCTGCAGTTACCTTTTCAGGGGCACAGAGCTGATCACGAACCCAACGGAAGACAACACCACCATTGTTAACCGGACCACCAATTACCCACATGTTTTTGGCCAAGTAGTAACAGAATACTCGGGCCTTTGGATCAGTGTGGGGCTTATCAGTAACAACCCTGACAGCACCGGAAGTACCGATTGTAACGGCAACAACACCTGGTTGAATGGCGTTAACGCCAAGGTTTGCTAATGGACCGTCGGAGGCTCCGATGATGAATGGCGTATTGATATCAATACCAAGAACCTTAGCGTATTCTTCATGCATCCCTTTTAGTTGATATGTGGTGTCAACCAATTCCGGAAGTTGATCGCGTGAAATTCCGGCAAGCTTTAGGGCTTGATCGTCCCAATCCAAGTTATAGATATTAAACATTCCAGTTGCATTGGCAATTGAATAGTCCTCCTTCAAAACGCCGAATAGTTTATGGAGGATATATTCTTTAATCCCAACGAACCAACGAGCCTGGTTAAATAAGTCGGCGTGATCGTTTCGCAGCCAAATTAGCTTAGTCAACGGTGTCATTGGATGAATTGGGGTTCCGGTATGTTGGTAGATTTCCATTCCTTCCGGGCTGGCTTTTAATGCATCAGCATATTTAACGGCCCGGTTATCGCCCCAAGTAATGGCGCGGGTGAGGGGCTTGTAGTCATCATCCAACAAAATGAGACTGTGCATGGCACAGGAAAGTGCGACCCCCTTTAACTCACCTGGCTTGAGATTGGCTTTTCTTAAGAGCTCGGTAATCCCATCAGACATTGCTGAAAAGATTTCTTCGGGATCTTCTTCGGCCATATCCGGCGTATCTTGGTACAATGGGTAACCATTATTGGCGTAACCATGAACTTTTCCCTTAACGTCGTAGAGAACCGTTTTCACACTAGTGGTTCCGATATCAACACCTAGTGTATAATCCATTTATATGACTTCCCTTCCATGATTGGTTTAGTAATAAAAGCAGCTGGTCAACACATTAATTAGTTAAAAAATAATAGCTGATCCATCGTTTAAAATAAGCAAAACTCAGAGCTGACACGGTACCGCTTCCAATTTAATCTAGCATGTTAACTGATATACTTCAAACAAATGCAACAATTATTTTATAATCAAATGTAACCGCCCACAACGTTTAACTATTATATGAAAAACAGTTTCACAATGCAACTATTTTGTTGTAAAATATTTACATGAAAAGAATTCGGCTTCTATAGGAAAGATGAAAGGTGATCAAAATGAGCTCGCCAGTTCAATTATTAAAACAATCATTCGATGAATTAAGTAGGACCAATAAAAAGATTGCAAAATATGTCATTGAGAATTCGCAAGCTGCTTCAGAGGCAAATATTGAGGATTTGGCAGAAGTAACGGAAACATCAACGGCTTCTGTTTCAAGATTAGTTAAAACATTAGGCTACAATAATTTCCGAGAATTTACTTTAGCCCTTGCATATACACAGCTTCGACCACAGAACCTGCCAATTTTCAAAGATATAGACGCTAACGACACTTTGTCGACAATTGCTGATAAGATCTTTACCAGCTCACAAAGAGCGCTCAGGGACACGAGAGAGGGCATTGAAGAGTCGGAGTTTGCCCGTTCCGTATTAAGAATTATTCATTGTCGTCGATTGGGACTGTTTGGCTTGGGAGGATCGTCGGTAGTTGCTCTGGACGGTTATCACAAGTTCTTACGAACTTCAATTGACTGTTTTTATTATCCAGACTTTGACGTACAGCTCATGGAAGCTGTAAAATTGGGAGAGAACGACTGTGCAATTGTCATTTCCCATTCTGGCAAGAATCGGCAAACGTTGAAGATTGCCGAAACGTTGAAGAAACGACGGGTACCAATTATTGGGATTACGAGTTATCGAGATTCACCGCTCGCCAACCATAGTGATATTACATTTATTTCTTCAAGTGATGAATCGAATTATCGCTCTGAAGGGATGTATTCATTGCTTGCTCAAATGACGATCGTCGATACATTATTTATGATGGCGGCAGTTCGAATGGGACCAGCAACTGAAGACACAATTCGCAACGTTCAAAATATTATTGAAAGTACCCGTGGCTAGTATAAGCTGCGCTAACTGAGATGACCATTTAGATGAAGCGTAAAGATATCCAACCAATATATGCTGAAACATACCGAAGACGTAAACGCACGCGTAAGGTTGTGTTCGGCATTTTTTTGTTGATTCTGGTGCTGGGATCGATAGGTTACGCCTGGCGATGGCATCAAAAACAGATTTTAGAAAAATACCCAATCCGTGGTGTTAGTATTAATCAAAATAATGGTTATATTGACTTTGAAAGTTTGAAAAATCGTGGGGTCCGCTTTGTATACATCAAGGCGACTCAGGGCGCTGCCTTTACTGATGATAGTTTTTTAAGCAATTTTCAACGCAGCCAGGGCTCTCAGTTGCCGGTTGGCGTTTATCACTACTTTAGTTTTAGCAGTTCACCAACTGCTCAATTCAAAAATTTTGTGCGGCAGGTAAAGTTTAATACCGGTAGTTTGCCAATTTGTATTACGATCCAGTATTATGGCACTTATAACGAAGACTCAGTCCATTGGCAGTCGGCTCGTAAGAATATGAGGTCCTTAGTACACAAAATGCGACGTTATTATCAGCGTCCAGTTGTCATTTCAGCAACGCGCAGTATTCTTTCACGTCTTGAAATTCAGGCGAGTGCCAAACGTCAATTTTGGGTAACTGATGGTCAGCTAGGACGACCAAATGGAGATGCAACGTTTCTGCAGGCAACTAATAAGCAGGATTTTCGCTTGGATCATCAGGTTGTTTTCTTGCCAATGGCTGTCTTTAACGGAAATACGAAACAGTGGCATCAGTATTTGGATGAGCAGGTGGGAAGTTAGTAAAAGACAGAGGGCGACACAAGGCGGTTAGCCTCCAGAATTTAAAGGACTTCCCGCAATATTCTGGGCTTGAGAATATTGCGGGAAGTCCTTTAAATGGCCGGGGGCTGCCTTGTGTCATGTGTTTTTAGTTGAGCAGCTCTCCCAAAATTCGATTTGGAAATCATGGGGTAAGGGACTTAACCTGGCTAGAATTTTAAAAAACCAGTTTGATTGAATACTCATAAAGGCACCTACATTTTAGAAAAGCGATAAATTTTGGGCGTAAAAAAAGATTGAAGCAACCTTGTTATTTGTTTCAATCTTTGTAATCTCAAATTAGTTATTCGAATAATTGGTTTTATTTGGCCGGGCCGGTCATCTTGGCCTGATTCTTACCGTTGTAAAGATCATAGGTGTCATTTTCTGATTCATCGTAAAATTTAATTGGCCTTGCTTCATTTCCCCGAATTTCAAGCTTGTAGCCAAATTTATCAATGTATGATAATTCATATCTGGTAAGTGACGATACTTTAGCTGAGAGGTTCTCGCCATCAATAGTTAACTTTAAATCTGGGCCAATTTGAATTTTGTGAACTCGATTTCGTCGATCCGAAAAGAACCATGTTCCGGCGAAGAACAGCGGGTCAACGGTTGACGGGTCCCGTTTGGTTGACTTAGGCGCATGAAACAGCCCAATCAAAAAAGAAATTAAAAAAATGATGATACTTCGCTTTCGCATGATAAACATCCCCTAGAATATATTCGATACTCATTATAGCGGATTTAGTTAACCATATGGGGTAATTCAAGTGTTCATTTGGTTAAAAGCTTGTTACAATTCAGTTAAAGGAAAGGTGGTCGTTAAAATGATTGAGTTAGGGATTATTGGGACGAATTGGATTACGCAGCAGTTTGTTGACGCAATCAAGCTGGCTAAGACTTATGAACTAGTGAGTGTGTATTCCCGAAAACTGGGGACTGCAAAGTCCTTTGCTAAAGGTAATGGTGCCAAAGAGACTTTTGATGATTTAAAGAAGTTCTTCAAGGATGGAAAATTTGACACTGTTTATATTGCATCTCCGAATAGCCTTCATTTTGAGCAGGCAAAATTAGCCATTGAAAGCGGTAAAAATGTCATTGTTGAAAAACCGGCATTTAGTAATCAAAAGCAAATGACTGAAATTCAGGAATTACTATTCGATCACCCCTCTGTTTTGTTTTTTGAGGGAGCTAGAAACGTTCACACGCCTAATTTTCAAGCAATGGAAGATCAACTTGGAAAAATGAAAATTGTCCAAGGTGCTGAATTTACTTATTCAAAATATTCATCCCGTTATGACAAAGTACTGGGTGGCGAAGAACCAAATGTCTTTTCGTTAAAATATGCGGGCGGTGCCCTTCAAGACCTGGGCGTATATACGGCCTATGATGCTGTTGCTTTGTTTGGAATGCCGGAAGAGGTTGCTTACTTTCCGCAATTGATTCGAACAGGGGTTGATGGCAAGGGAACGGCTATTTTGAAATATCCAGAATATACAGTAACATTGAATTTTTCAAAGATTTCGAATTCAACGATGCCATCTGAAATTTATGGATTAAAAGATTTTATTCAGCTTGACGATGCCGGTGAAATTGAAAAGGTAACTTATACTGATGCTAGTGGGGAACAGCATTTGCTTAGTGGTGAAAAATTAGCCAACCCAATGTTACCTGAAGCCCAGGATTTTGCCCGCGTGATTAATGATCCAAACAATGAACAAAATAAAAAAGATTATGCATATTGGTGTCAACTGAGTGTTTATGTGAATAAACTCCTTTTCAATCTTCGGCAGGATGCACATATCTCGTTTGTTGGTGACCAAGATTAAGAACGGAGAAAGAATTTTGATAACTGAATTTGAAGAACATGCCAAGGCACTTGGATATAAAGATTTTACCGCAATTCAAAGGGCAGTTTATCAACCTTTAGCTGAGGGTAAAAGTGTGTTGGGATTAGCACCAACCGGTTCAGGCAAAACGGTTGCCTTTGCGTTGCCGCTTCTTGAAAAAATCAAATCGGAAGATGGTTTGTCACTATTGGTGTTGGAACCATCTGCAGAGCTGGCAATGCAAACACAACGGGTATTGCTGGAATGGGGGCAGCTGATTGGCCTTTCGGTGGAAGGGATGATTGGCGGTGTGAATATTAAACGCCAGATTGACCGTTTAAAAAGCCATCCTAATGTGATTGTGGGTACGACTGGCCGGATTACGAATTTGATTGATTTAGGAAAGCTAAAATTGGATTCAGTGCAGTCGATTGTGATCGACGAGGCGGATAATCTCCTCAGTGAAGAAACGTTACCGGAAATTCGGGCTTTGGTTGATTCAGCACCGGAGTCAGCCTCGTTGGGATTCTTTTCTGCGACTAAAAGTGATTTGCTTTCACATATTAACCGTTGGTTTGTTCAAGATATTTTGACTTTTGATGTTACCAAAATTGATGATACGCAGGGAAATGTTAAGCATGGGTTATTAGAAGTTTCAAACCATAAGAAGGAATTAATGTTGTTGAGATTCCTGCATATGAAAGACTTTAAGGCACTAGTTTTCTTTGATCAGATGAATACGCTACAGAAAGTGTCTGGCTTTTTGATTCATCATCACATTCGTGAAGCTGCCAAGTTGACGAGTGAGCAGCGGCAAACATCGCGACAAACTGCATTGAAGGATTTTCGGAAGGGAAAAGTTCGACTGCTGTTAACAACCGACGTTGCGGCCCGTGGCATTGACATCCCTAAACTACCGGCTGTGATTAATTTTGATTTACCTAAGGACCCAAGGACTTATGTCCATCGAGTCGGAAGAACCGGTCGGATGCATCAAGATGGGTTAGTCATTAATATGGGTGATGATCATGATCTGCGAAATTTAAAACAATTAGTTCGTGGCGATGGTTATGAGTTAACAAAGATTTATTTTGATGAGAATCAGCTTTCAGATACACGCCCAAGTCACCCAGTGGAAACGGGAGATTCAGAAGCGAAACAAAAGAAAAATGTCAAAAAATCATCTGATGATCGTACAAACGGTCGAAAACCTGTTTCTCATAAATCGCCGGTCGGCCATCATGAAGGTAAACGCAAGCACAAACATTCCAAGCGTAAGGGGATGCATTACAAACGGACCCAGAAATAATTTCTCTTTACAGGTTAACTAATAAATGAGAAAATTAAATTGTGTTTGTTTTTGGCCCCATAGCACAACTGGATAGGGCACCCGCCTCCTAAGCGGTTGATCCCGGTTCGAGTCCGGGTGGGGTCAGTAAAGGAATCATGCGGGTTTAAGAATCATTAATGATGACGGACTGCACTAAAAAGGAGTCCTCTAGAGCAATATAATTTTGTTCTGGAGGGCTCCTTTTTGTCTATAAATGAATAAGTAATCGAGGCTACTGGTTAGTGTCGTCAACTGCAAGGCGATCAATCACCGATCGATGTTGTGGGTACCTGGCTAATAATTTTTCTTTAGAAAGTAGTTCGAAATCACGATAGTCAAAACCGGGTGCAACCATGCAACTCACAAAACCGAAGCTATTTGAATCGCTGACTTCTGACGCAAAAATTGTCTCTTTGGGAACTTTGAACTGCAGTCGCTCACCTGATTGAATGTTTTGCCCCAATTTAACGGCTTGGTAGTGACCATTAGGCGAAATACAATGAATTGTGATGCCTTGGCCGGCGTGAAAATACCACAGTTCATCATGGTTGAGACGATGAAAATGGGAAGGGCTGGTACTATCGAGTAAAAAATAAATGGATGTATAACGATATCGTTGACCACCACTTTCAAGGTCAAAATATTTGTCCTCACTGTGGTAAATTTGTTGATACCAACCACCCTCTGGATGAGGTGTTAGTTGAAATTGTCTAATGTAGTCTTCTTTAGTAGTCATGGTTGAATGGCCTCCGAAGTTATTTTTATTAGAATAGCATATTTATTAAGTTAGCACGACAACTTTGCCAAAACTATCAGGATGATCCAAAGCTGCCTGAGCATTAGGCGTATGTGCGAAATCAAATACTTTGGTGGGTTTAACGTTGATGTGATGACGATCAATTAGACCAATGAGATCATTAAATGTTTTTTCGTTCACAGTGTCTGAACTGAAGATGGTTAGGTAGGCACCAGAAGGGATCTTAAATGGATCAAAATTGTTCATCGTCCATTTCGGATCATCCATCCCACCCAATTCACCTGTATTACAAAGAATGCCGCCAGAATTAAGCAGCTGAAGTGAATTAACTAATGTTGCCGGGCCAACAAGTTCCAAAATTGAATCAAAGTGGGATTTAGTTTGGAGATACCGGTTGCTATCCAGAATTGATTGATCAAACCCGACTGCTTTTAATTGAGCCAATTTATTTTTGCTACGAGTGCTGCCGGTTGTGTTGATAGTTGGGTTCATCGCCTTAGCTAATTTCATAGCAGCAATGCCAACACCACTTGTGGCAGCTCTGATCAATAATGAATTGGCCTGTTGAATTTTCATTGCCAGCAATGAGCCATAGGCGGTGAAATAGGTTTCGGGAATAGCTGCCAATTCCGGCCATGACAAATGCGTGGTAACTGGGTAAATATTGTTATTCGGTAAAAGGGCATATTGGGCATAACTGCCATCAAATTCCCGGCCCATCCCGTGCATAAGTGATACTACTTTTTGACCTTGCGGAAGCCGAGTGGGGTCAGTTGATTCAGCAATCACCCCAACACCTTCAATTCCTAAAATTCGTGGAAAAATCACTGGTGAGTAACCCAGTCGGGTGAAAATTTCAGAACGGTTAATTCCAAATCCTTTAATTTTAACAAGACTCCAACCAGCCCTTACTTTTGGAGTGGTAACATCTTTTAGCTGCAGCTGTTCCGGGCCACCAGCATGACTAATTACAAATGCTTTCAAAGCAGCATCTTCTTCCAATTCATATTAAATTAAGCTTAGTCCTAAGGTTGATCATTTGCCAATGAAATTTTGATGAAAATGGTCAAGAGACAGGAACGTTGTGGGTTGCCGATAACTTTTTGAGTAGCCCATTGATTGTGAAACTTGGTTCAGAAGATTGGTTTTTCCAACCTCACTTGTGAAATCGGTTACACCAACATATAATAGTCTTGGTTTCTAAATTTAAGGAGGATATCATTAATGAAAAAGTTTAAATTTCGTTGGTTGGGAATACTTGCCGTTGTTGGGGCAGCTGCTGTGATATTAACAGGGTGTGGTCAAAAATCATCTTCCAGTTCAAAGGGGCCACTGATTTGTGCGACTTCGGGAACATTGTACCCAACTTCGTTTCATGATGAAAAGAGTAATAAATTAACTGGATTTGACGTTGAGATTGTTCGTGATGTAGCTAAAAAAATGGGCCGGAAAGTTGAATTTAAGGAAATGAGCGTTGATGGTCAATTAACGGCTGTTAAGTCTGGTAAAGCTGACATGGCCGCCAATGATTTTGCGGTTTCACCTGCTCGCAGGAAGCAATTTACCTTATCAACTCCATATAAACATTCATTTGATAGTCTGATTGTTCGTAAAAAGGATAATTCAGGGATTCATTCTTGGGCTGACATTAAAGGAAAGAAAGCAGCTGGAGAAGCTGGTACCAACTATCAACGTTTAGCTAAACAATTGGGTGCCAAGCCGGTTAACTATGATAATGTTTCCAATGATATTTATATGAAAGATGTCAAAAGTGGTAAAACTGATTTAATTATGAATGATTATTATCTGCAAAAATTGGCGTTGGCTGCTGTTCCAAACAATGGGTTAAAAATTTTACCAAATATGTACTTTAGAACCAATGAAGATGGTAAAGGCAGTGGAATTGTTATGAAGAAGGGTAACACTAAGCTTCAGAAGCAAGTTAACAAAGCTTTGGCATCTTTGAAGAAGGACGGGACTCTTAAGAAACTATCAGAAAAATATTATCATGCTGATGTTTCCAAGCAGCCTAAAGTTCATATTTCAAGGACTTTCACGATAAAGTAGGCGATGTGGTTGGACGTTCTTAAATATTTTTCAATTCCAAATTTTTTCAATGCGCCATTAGCTGTTCACTCAATCCCTAAAATTATGGCCGGATTTCCAATGTCGTTATGGTTAACGGTGGTTAGTTTTGGTTGTGCGCTAGTCTTGGGCTTGTTTTTAACCCTGGCTCAGTTAAGTCATTATAAATTACTTCACTGGCCTGCCCGGGCGTTTATTTCATTTATGCGGGGCGTTCCAATGTTGGTACTACTGTTTATTATTTACTTTGGTTTTGGTGCAGATGCATTACCAGCAGCCATTATTGCCTTTACAATTAATTGTAGTGCGTTCGTTTCAGAAGTTTTTCGGTCGTCATTTAGTGCTGTCGATCTTGGCCAGTGGGAGGCTGCTTATTCGTTGGGATTGCCATATCGAAAAGTAATTGCTAAAGTGATTTTCCCACAGGCATTCCAAATAGCTATTCCTGCTTTGGGCAATATTTTACTCGACTTATTCAAAAGTACGTCGCTGGCAGCGATGATCACGGTTAGTGAAATGTTTATGGATGCAAAAATTGTAGCCGGCGCTTACCAAGATTACATGAGTATTTACATTATGATGGCAGTAATCTATTGGTTCTTTTGCTGGTTGATGACAGTTGGCCAAACTCAGTTAGAACACTTTTTAGCTCGTTAGATTATAGCAGGTGCAGGGGTGGGGTGGCTGCTGCGCTGTTCGGATAAATAGAGTGGGCCAGCAAGTGTTTAGACTCCAGAATATAAGCCCCCTGACTTGATATTCCCGATTTTGGAATATTAAGTCAGGGGGCTTGTATGGCCGGGGTCTGCTTGCTGGCCCACGTTTCTGCTAGGTAACAAGTTCAACGAGATATTCTGAATCTGAATATCTCGTTGATTCGGGTACACGCCTGAAAGTTACCTCTTGTCCAGCATGCTCGGTAATAATCGTGATTGAACTGAACTGAACTGAGGCTGGAACAAATGACGATTGTCCCAGCCTCAGTATTTCTTTATTTACATCAGAGCTTTTGCACAAACTACCAGAAGTGCAATTAATATTGCTGACATTGCCAACAGCTTGAAACCGTCATTGCGGGTATAGTAGCCTTCAGGAAATTCTTCGCGGCGTTTCCTGAGCGTTTGTCGATTTAACCGTTGCATATTAAGACCATCCTTTAACTTGTTGATTGGAAAGTTATCCCATTAAGATTCATGATTCTGAAATACCGCCCATTTTGACCAGAAATAATTAACGATAACCACAATCACGTTATCGATAATTTTAACGATCAATTCGTTTCCGCTTAAGAGTGTAATTCCGACGTATAGGATAACCATTTCAAGACCTAAAACTAGTAAACGACCACCAAAAAATGACGCCATTTCTTTTAGGTAATCCAGGACTGACACAGTCTTGGAGTGGAAAACATACGTTTTATTAGATAGATAGGCAACCAAAACGCTGATAAACCACGCAATGGCATTGTTAATCATGTAATTCCAATTGGTGAACCAGTGTAACCCGGCGAAAACACCAAGGTTAACAAGAGTTGTAATGACACCCCAAAAAAGATATGAAATGACTTCGAGGTATTGGTTATAGAGCGTAACTATTTTTTTCATTGGCTTAACGTCTTTCAGCAATGACAAATTTTGGCCGATGCTTGGTTTCTAAGTAGATTTTACCAATATATTTGCCGACAATCCCAAGGCAGAATAACTGAACCCCACTCAGAAATAAAATAATTGAAACTAATGAGGCCCAGCCAGCGACTGACCCTCCAAAGAACAAGGCCCGGATGACAACGAAAAATAGGCCGAAGATCGAAAGAAAGCAAATCCCGCCACCAACTAATGTTGCTAGTTTCAATGGAACATCGGAGAAGTCAACAATGGCTTCCAAAGAATACTCGAACAGTTGGAACAGTGACCATGAGCTGGTTCCGGCAGCCCTGGGGACGCCTTCATATTTGAGATATTTAGTATTAAAACCAACCCAAGAGAAAATGCCCTTACTAAATCGATTGTATTCGGGAAGTTCGAGAATAGCGTCAACGTACTTTCGGCTCATTAACCGATAATCACGAACGTTTTGTTTCATTTGAACACGGGACATTTTATTAATAACTTTATAGAAGCTGGCTGATAAGAAAGCCCGAAGATGCCGCTGCTTTCGGCTTGTTTGGACACAACCAACACAGTCAAAGTCTTGTTTTGGGTCTTCCAAAATGTCAACCATTTGAAGCAATAGCTCAGGTGGATCTTGTAAGTCAACGTCCATGACCGCGACATAGTCGCCATGGGCATTACTGAGGCCGGCTGCAAATGCTGATTCTTTGCCGAAGTTGCGTGAGAATGAGATATAGTGGACTTCATCGGGATGTTGTGCGTTTAATTTTCTCATAATATCCAGTGTTTTGTCCGCAGAGCCATCGTTAATAAATAAATAATCCGGTTTAAATTGTTCAGTGTGCGTTTGGTTTAGTTTATCAAAAACCTTTTCCGTTGTGTTAAAGAAAAGTTCAACCGTTGGCTCTTCGTTGTAACAAGGAACAATTAGACTGATCGTTTTCAAAATAAGTCCTCCAGTAAAATTATGCCCAATTACCATTCTTCATAATCGGGACTTGTTTGCCATCTTTTGTGATACCATCAATCATCATATCGTCTGACCCCATCATAAAATCAACATGAATATCAGACTGATTTAACCCGAGTTGGGTAAGCTCAGCATCGCTTTTAGAAGTGCCGTTTTTTACGCTGAATGGGTAAGCGGCGCCCAGTGCCATGTGATCCGATGCATTTTCATCAAACAAGGTATTAAAGAAAATTGTTTGGGCTTTTGCAATTGGTGAATTCTGAGGTACCAGTGCCACTTCACCTAAGGATCGTGAGCCGGCATCGGTATCGATTAGTTGTCTCAAGAGGGACTGACCAGTTGAGGCGTTTGCATTAATTACCTTACCATCTTTAAAAGTTAATCTGATATTTTTAATGAGTTGACCATTGCTGCTGAGTGGTAATGTTGAGAAAACCGTGCCGTTAATTCGCTGATTATCGGGGGCAGTAAACACTTCTTCTGTCGGTATATTTGGGATGAAAAAATTTCCCGCCAAATCTGTGGCACCAGCCGCCTCCCAAATATGGCCCTGGGGTAATCCCACCGTGATATCGGTTTTATCGGAATAATAATGGAGCTGATCAAACCTTTGTTGATTTAGCCAGTCGGCCCGATCACTGAGAAAGGTGATGTGAGACTGCCAGGCAGATAGTGGATCATCACTGATCACTCTGGCCATCTTAAAAATGGCGTGCCATAATTGATCAGTCGCTTCATGAACAGGTGAATTTGGATACACTAAATGAGCCCACTCAGGACCGGCGGCACCGGCAACGACCCAGCTAATCTGATTATTCATGGTGGCTTTTGTGACGGGCACCTTTACTTTTGTCATCATTTGTTGGTAAGCTTGAATTCGTTTAGAATCAATGCCATCGAATTCGGCTGGGGATTCTGATAATAAGGATAAGCGACTGGCTTTTTTGGCCATTAGTTCTTTAGCTGCCAGTTTTTCAAATTCGTATGGGGTCGATAGACGATCATTAGTGGTGTGTAAAAGAAAATCTTTTTGTAGAATTGAGTCGCGCCATTTAACAATAACCTCATTGGCACCAAGTATGTACGCTGAGTGTGTGATTAACCGGACTAACCGAAATTGCCTCACATTGGCATATAGGATGATTGTCTGATTAGGTTGCACATTTAAGCCAACCTTAGTCAGTAAGTCAGCATATTTTTGAAGTAGTTCATCAAAATTGCCGTTCAGTTTACCCACCTTCCATTCTAATAGATTATGTACATCAACAGATTATACCATATGTTGTTTTTGCAAAAATAAAATCAATGTTAAGGTTTATGTCGTTTTTGCTATAATGATGACATGTAAAGGAGAAAAAATTAAATGAAGCCAATCAAAGTCATGACTATTTTTGGAACCCGTCCCGAGGCCATCAAAATGGCACCAATTATTTTATTAATGCAACAAAAGTCATCTGAATTTCAACCGATCACTGTTGTGACGGCTCAACATCGTGAAATGTTGGACCAAGTCATGACTGTTTTTCATATTAAACCAGATTATGATTTGAATATTATGAAGAAGAATCAGACTTTGAGTGATATTACGACTCGCGTGATTACGGCACTGGATTCAATTATTGAAAAAGAAAGGCCGGATATCATTTTAGTTCATGGTGATACCACAACGACGTTTGCCGCAAGTGTGAGCGCTTTTTATCATCAAGTTGAAATTGGCCATGTTGAAGCAGGCCTTAGAACCTGGAATAAGTTATCACCGTATCCTGAAGAAATGAATCGGCAGTTAACTGACGTATTAGCGGACTTATATTTTGCACCAACTAATTTAAGTAAGCATAATTTACTTAAGGAAAATCATCCGGAGACCCATATTTTTGTTACTGGAAATACGGCGATTGACGCGTTAAAACAAACAGTTACTGCTGACTATCAGCATACAGTTTTTGATGAACTAAGGGCTGACTCCAAAATGATTTTACTGACGATGCATCGGCGAGAAAATCATGGTGAACCGATGCGTCGAACATTTCAGGCAATTAATGAGGTTCTTAAAACACACCCGGATGTTGAAGTGGTTTATCCGGTTCATTTAAGCCCAGCTGTTCAAAAAGTGGCTCATGAGGTTTTTGATCGCGTTTCACAAGTTCATTTAATTGAGCCGCTTGACGTTTTGGATTTTCATAATATGGCTGCCAGAAGTTACTTTATTATGACAGATTCTGGTGGTGTTCAAGAAGAAGCGCCTTCTTTGAAAAAGCCAGTCTTAGTTCTTCGGGATACAACAGAGCGGCCGGAGGGAATTAAGGCCGGTACCTTGCGATTAGTGGGGACAGATCCTAAAATTGTGAAACAGGCAATGATTTCTTTGCTGGACGATCCTAAAGCCTATCAACGGATGGCAGAAGCTAAGAATCCATATGGTGACGGCCATGCTTCCGAGCGGATATTAAAAGCTATTCAGGACCGTATAAAAAATAGGTAGCTTCAGATTTGGCTTAGATCTCATTGATTTTGAGTAGGCTGGTTGGCTGGTTTGAATTGAGACAACGCCATGTTTTTAAATCTTGAAAATTAAGTGAGCAGATAATTATGAAACCATTATTCCAAAAGACCAAGCGTTTTATTAAACTGCTAATCAGTCATTATTCTTCTGGAAACGTGTCTGATTCTGCGGTTGTTTTGGCATTTTATTCATTAATGTGCATTTTTCCAATTCTATTTGTTGTTGGAAGTGTTTTTAACCTTGTGCAAATTAATACGCAGGATGTTGAAGTTTATTTACGGCCAATTTTCCCCGAACGCATTTATACCATGTTGGAACCGATTATTGATTCGACGCTGCATAGTGGTGGTACCAGTCAGCTATCAGTTGGGCTAATTGTGACGGTGTGGTCGGCAAGTCGAGCAATTGCTGCTTTTCAACGAAGTATTAATAAAACATATGGGGTAGCAGCTGATCAAACAGCCATCTCAAACAGATTAATTTCGTTCATTTGGATGCTGGTATTACTGGTGGCGGTTGTGGCGATTATGCTATTATTTGCGTTTAGTCAATTTATTTTTAATTGGCTGCAGCCGCTATTGCATGTTCCCAATTCAATTGTTAGTTTGATTGGAACGGTCAAGTGGCCAACGACCATTTTAATTGTTTGGTTGTTGCTTAATCTGTTGTTTTATTTTGTGCCAACTGCGAAAGTGAAATTTCGATATGTTTGGGTGGGCGCATTATTTGCCACGATTGGTTTGATGTTATTGGCACAAGGCTTTTCAGTATATTTGAAATTTTTTGCCAACCGAATTGATGCTTACAAAACAATTGGAACGTTTATTGTGTTGATGTTTTGGTTAGACTTTTCTGGAATCATTATGTTATTGGGCGGTGTCATCAATGCAACCATCCAAGAAATGAGGCTCGGCAAGGTTCAAGAACAGACTGATGCGGTTGAAAATGTCATCAAAAGAGCGAAGCGATTGAGGAAAAGAAAATAGAGTGATCAAAAAAGCGGTTAGATCCCAGAATATAAAGCACTTAACCCTAATATTCCGGTCTTGAATATTAGGGTTAAGTGCTTTATATGGCAGGGATCTGCTTTTTTGATCACGTTTCAGCCAAGTAGGCAGAAGGAATCCGGTCTTGAATATTAGGGTTAAGTGCCTTATATGGCCGGAATCTGCTTTTTTGATCACGTTTCAGCCAAGTAGGCAGAAGGAATCCGGTCTTGAATATTAGAGTTAAGTGCCTTATATGGCAGGGATCTGCTTTTTTGATCACGTTTCAGCCAAGTAGGCAGAAGGAATCCGGTCTTGAATATTAGGGTTAAGTGCCTTACACGGCAGGAATCTGCTTTTTGATTACGTTTCAGATTGGTAGACACGTGAATTTGGGTAAGCAGCCTTGACCTTGTGCGGTGACGTATTTTGGACGCATAATAGATTCATATGATACAGAAAATTCCAAGCAAAATAATCAATGCTTGGAATCTTTAACAATGAGCTTTATTTTTGGACTTTACTGATCAGTTCTTCTGCAAATTTGTCTAAAGTTTCAATGGCGTCTTCATCTGGTTCCAAATTGATTTTGACATCTTCGGCACCTTTTGTAGCACCAGCTTTTTTGAAGGCGGCATCAAATTTATCAACGGCAACGTTAAAAAATTCTTCGTAGAAAGTGTCACCGGATCCGGCAACTCCGTAAATTTTACCCTTTAAGTCCAGTTCTTGAAGGTCGTCGTAAAAATCAAGCCCCTCTTCCGGTAAAGCACCTTCATCGTAAGTATATGGACAAACAACGCAGATATCGACATCTTCGAATACGGATGGGTCGGTTTGTGAAATTTCACTTTCTGCTACCTTGACGCCAGCATCTTCAAAATGTTCGGTAATAATATCAGCAACGTCTTCGTTGTTCCCAGTAATTGTTGCAAAAACTACGTGAGCAGTTATCATTATTCGTCATCCTCGATTCTTATATTGTGTTTAGTATATCAAATTGCCATGCTAAAGTGAATTTACATCCAGGAGGTTTTTATGACTCAAACGATCACTAAGATTGAATCTCAAAAAAGACAGGGCCGGTTTAACGTTTATGTTGATGGTGCGTATGCTTTTCCGGTAAGTGAAGAAGTATTGATTAAGTATCGGCTTTTTAAAGGGATGGAAGTTGACGAGTTACTCATTAATCAACTAAAAAAAGCCGATGATGTTTCTAAACTACATAGTCGGGCACTGGATTTCCTGGCGCATCATTTAAGAACGGACCACGAAGTTCGTGAAAAATTGGTTGAAATAACTGAGGATTCTAACGCAATCGATTCAGTAATTGCCCAGCTGCGAAGGCAACGATTAATCGATGACCGCAAGTATGCTGATAGTTATGTTCGAACGGTTGTTAGAGAGGCTAAAAACGGTCCTGATTGGATTCGTCGACATTTAAAGGACAAACGGGTTAAAGCCGACCTGATCGAGGCATCTCTGGTTCAATATTATCCAGAAGCGACTGCTATTGAAATTGGTGCTGAAGTTGCCCAAAAACAGTTAAGCCATCATAAGCACGATTCGGCCAAAATGGCGATAAATAAGACTAAAAATTTGTTGATGCGGCGCGGCTTTAATTTTAGTTTAATTGATGAAATTATGAATGAAGTGGACACATCTGAATTGGTCGTCCATGATCAGGAGATCATCAATCAATTGGCCGAAAAATATTGGCGAAAGTATGCCAAATATGATAGTTATGAACAGAAGCAAAAAACCAAACAGGCACTTTATCGAAAGGGGTTCTTGATTGATGATATTGAGGCTGTCTTGGCACAATTGTCCGAAAGCTAAAATCATTCGGCAAATAGGCCCCCGTCTGATATAATGAGCAGTGGGTTGGCAACAATCGATGCGAATAGCTTAATCAGAAAGTGGGTAGCTACAAATGCCACGACTGGAAAGATTACCAAAAGAAGGGGACTTCATTGCGATTCAAAGCTATAAGCATGATGGCAGCTTACACCGTATTTGGCGAGATACAATGGTACTGAAGACTGGCGAAAATTCATTGATTGGATGTAATAACCATACATTGGTTACCGAAGATGATGGTCGCCACTGGGTTACAAGAGAACCCGCCTTAGTTTATTTTCACAAACATTATTGGTTTAACGTGGTTGCAATGATCCGCGATGACGGTATTGCTTATTATTGTAATTTAGCATCTCCATATGTTTTGGATAAAGAAGCACTGAAATACATCGACTATGATTTGGACGTCAAGGTATTTCCTGACGGTCGGCGAAAATTGCTTGATGTTGATGAATATCTGGAATTTAGTAAACGCTGGCATTATGGTCCAGAAATCGATCACATTTTGAAGAAAAACGTTAGAATAATTGTTGACTGGATTAATAACGAGAAGGGACCCTTTTCAAAAGAGTTTGTTGCGATCTGGTATGAACGCTACTTGGAATTATCTCGTCAAAAAAAATGAAGATCACCGTAGGAATGGGGCTGAGACAAAATTAATTTTGTCCAGTCCCGTTTTATGTCATCACGATTATTAGTGAGCAGCAACAGAGAGCGGGCATCTGCATTCTGGAGATTAACTGCCTTTGGTCTCGCTTTTTTTAGATAATATTATTTGGTGTTTGATTGACACGTTAATTGCTTAGAAACGGTGACCTGATATGTCACCAAGAAGAGATTAAAGTCTTTGGCAACCTTGCTTAGTAAGGATAGCGCGTGACGGCTTTGGGGCGATTTCAACATGGCTAAGGTTGAGATGTAAATGTTGTTCTACGTGTCATGAGTAGATTGCTGATAACATACTCTATGTTACAATAACGCTAACAGATTAAATCAGAAGGGAACTAACCATATGTTTGAAAGATTAAAAAATTCATCATTGATGTTTTGGTCCTTAGAAATTCTGATCGTTGTTGCAATTATTTGGGGTTGTACCAAGATTGGTTTTTTCTTTTCTCCCATTGCAATCTTTTTTTCAACGATCTTTATTCCAATCTTGTTGGCCGGAATTTTGTTCTATATGCTGAATCCAATTGTCGGATTATTAACAAAACTTAAGTTGGGGAAAAAGCATGTTTCGAGGGGATGGGCAGTGACGCTTGTTTTCTTGCTGTTTGTCGGGATTATCATTTTGCTGGCAACGGTTTTTGTTCCCAAGTTGACGAACCAGATTGTTACCTTGGCTAACCAGGTTCCCGGTGCCGTTAATGACGGTCAAAAGCTAATGGAGAAATTGTTTAAGGAAATGAATTCTCAGCAATATCTTAAGCAAATTGATTTTACGTCGTTGAGTGAAAAATTTTCAAAGAATATCAGTGGCTATGCCAACGCGTTGTTTAATGGTGTTACTAATGGACTTGGTGGAATTATCTCCGTAGCTGCAAATGCCGTTATTATTGCTGTTACGGTGCCGGTTGTGTTGTTTTATATGTTAAAAGATGGCTATAAGCTGGCACCAAACATTAAACGGCTGTTGCCGGAAAAGCATCGCGAGCAGACAATGGAATTGCTTTCTGAAATGAGTCGGACAATTTCTAAGTATATTTCTGGACAGATGATCGAATGCTTGTTTGTGGGTACCTTCACGGCAATTGGATATCTGATAATTGGGATACCATATGCGTTACTGCTGGGCGTTATTGCCGGGATTTGCAATATTATTCCATATATTGGCCCTTACATTGGAATTGCCCCGGCATTAATTGTGTCGTTTTCACACGGTGGCTGGCTAAGCGTTGTTTATAATATTGTTGTTGTGATTGTTGTTCAACAGATTGATGGCAACTTGGTTTATCCAAATGTGATTGGGAAGTCGTTACAAATTCATCCGCTTACGATTATTATCATTTTATTGGCAGCCGGTAATATTGCCGGATTAATGGGAATGATCTTAGCAGTCCCGTTATATGCGGTTGTTAAAGTTGTCGTCGTCCATATGTGGAATATCTATCAATTGGATTGAAGGCAATTTAATGAAAAAAGTGTTGATAATTAGAGAGACTGGGTCGTTGTTTCCTTAATTCTCTTTAAAAAATATTGACGTGACCGTTGTTTATGCTACTATTTAAGTTGTGTTTATTTCTAATTTTAAGATAATAGTGAATGAGTAAGTAGGAGAGTTTATGAAAAAAGTAATTACGTATGGGACGTTTGACCTGCTCCACAAGGGTCACGTTCGTTTGTTGAAACGTGCTAAAGCGCTTGGTGATCATTTGACGGTTTGCTTATCATCAGATGAATTTAACGCCGAAAAGGGCAAAAAGGCATATACATCATACGAAGATCGTAAATATATTCTTGAAGCAATTAAATATGTGGATGAAGTTATTCCTGAAACTAATTGGGATCAAAAAATTCATGATGTCCAAGAACGCAATATTGATGTGTTTGTCATGGGTGATGATTGGAAAGGTAAATTTGACTTTTTGAAGGATTATTGTGAAGTCGTTTATTTACCAAGAACTGAAGGCATTTCCACCACAAAGATTAAAGAAGATTTGGGGCTTACTGACGCCAAAAATTGGGAAGCATAATAATAGTGAGAATAAAAAGAGGCTGTTAGCAAAACCATTCGTTTTGTACCAGTCCTCTTTTATTATGGGAGGAAAAAGATGAAACAAGCAATCTTTTTGGTAACGACAATTCAAGGAATCCGGAAGCCGACGTTCCTAAAGCAATTATTGTCACTAATTAGTGATGATTATCAGATTGTTGTGTTGTTGGCAATGACCGATTTTGACGAAATCTGGCAGGCTGAACGCGAAATCAAACTTCTTAGATTAAGAGCTGATTTAGACGGTGTTCGAACCATATCATTAGCAGATGTATATGCGGATCACGACGGTGTTGCCTTGAAGAATAGTGATTATTTAACGACTGATGTGTCAAATTTGGCCACCCACGACTCACATTCCGGTAAGCTGAAGGTTTCTCGTTATGTTGATCATGACGGCAACATTGTTGCTGAAACCTTATTTGCCGAGGACGAAACGAGATTGCATACTATTTTCTTTGATAAAAATAGCCGGATTATTCAGATTAACAATTATGATCATCAAAATCATTTATTTGGCATTGAGAAGTTTACTGACAATTTTCTTGAAGAAAGTCTGCTATTAAACGCAAAATCCGATTTGATCTTTAGATTTACCAACTACGTATCACCATTGAAATCCAGCTTTGCGATTGCGTCAACTTCGGTTATTCCTCTACCTCAAGAGCTTACTGTAATTGCCGGTCAGAAGAACGATGCTGCTCAGAAATTATATGAAGGTCAAGGCCAGACAATTGTCACGAAAGCAATTTCGTACAGTGACTACCATCGATATGATGATATTAACGCATTTTATCATCAAGTATTGATGAATATGGATATTGAGGGCGTCAGAACCTATCTTGACATTAACGACATTGTTGACGCATCGAAATACTTACCAGGAAAACGAATCTTTAATTACTAAGGGGAAATCGAATTGCGAGCGATACTATCAGGAGTTCATCAAAAAAAGGGGCTTCAAGTTTTAGAATTTGAGTTGTTGGATGTAGCTGGCTCATTAGAACATGCTTATATGCTGTTTGTTGAGAAAAATAGTTTAGCTTCATTGATGAAACCAATTTCAAAAATTTTAAGCCATAATATTATTCGAGTTAACATTAATGCTCAGGACTTTCACTTTGAGTCCGAAGATCAGACGGAATTTGAATGGCAGATCTTTCTGATTAATAACAGTCGAACTCAACGAGATGTTATTCAGGTTGAAAGTGAGTATCTGAGTGATCGTCATCAATTAGAATTGACCAGTTATTATCAATTTAATAGTGATGCTCAAGGAATGGCTTTATTCAATCTGAGAACCCATCAGTCTGATGATGATTTTATGATTAATTCGGTCAACTTGACTGATACAGACCTTGAAATCACCGGCTACAATAAAATTAATGGGACACCGATCAAGAATCAACGAATTATTTTACGAAATAAGACTAACGATGGTAAATTGGATTTTCCAGTCTCTCAAACGATGTTTGCCGGAATGTTCAAGGTTGCCATTCCGTTGACCGATATTCCTCAAGACTCGGTTGGTGAGCTATTCATTAAATACCAGTTAAATGGTAAAGAAATCACGCAGCGCTTGATTATCCCCAATTCACTGGCTGGACAATCTGTTCAGGCTCAATTACCTGGTAATCGGATGATTACGCTTGAGAAACGATTTGATAATGGCATTTTGGTTAAGGAGTTTTTAGGAGCCTCACTTCTTCAAAAAGTTGTCGCAGCGGGTGGTAAAGCTCATGGCATGATTGAGGTTTGCCGATTAGTCCAAGACAAGCTGAATTTGGCGCGAATGCGTTTCTTATTTAAAGCAGGTCATTCGCCTTATGAAGGGACAACAATTGTCTTTGAAAGCTTTGGTGGCCGCCAAGTGAGTGATAGTCCATATGCCATTTATCGGCTATTTCAAACGCTGTATCCTGGGATTAACATGATTTGGTCAATTGACCGCTCACAAAAAGCTTTTTGTAAGGAAAATCAGATTGCATACGTCATTCGGCGAACTCAAAAATGGGTCCGGGTATTGGAAAAATCTCAATTTTGGATTAGTAATGCGCGGTTCCCATCTTGGGTTAAAAAACCGAATTATGTAACTTATATTCAAACCTGGCATGGAACGCCATTGAAAAAATTGGGATTAGACATTGAAAATGTTTCAATGCCCGGTACAACAACGGCTAAATATCATAAGAACTTTGTTCGAGAAGCTAATCGTTGGGATGCACTAGTCTCGCCAAATGACTATTCCACTCAGATTTTCCGATCAGCCTTTGGATTCAATAACCAAATCTTAAAAATTGGCTACCCGCGAAATGATGAATTGATTAATACAAAAACCGATGAAATAGCACAGATTAAAGAAAAATTGGGGATTCCTTTGGATAAAAAGGTTGTCATGTATGCGCCCACATATCGGGACAATCAATTTGCTGAAAAGGGAAAATATACGTTTGAATTACCCTTTGACTTGGATGATTTTAGAAAATCATTTGGGAATGATACGGTTTTGATTTTACGGATGCACTATTTAATATCTAACGCATTGGACATCTCAAATTATTCGGATTTTGTTTACGATTTTTCAGATTACCCAAATATTAGTGATCTTTATTTAGTATCCGATTTGTTAATTACTGATTATTCTTCTGTATTTTTCGACTATGCTTATTTAAAGCGGCCAATTTTATTTTATCCATATGATTACCATTTGTATAAAGAAGAACTTCGAGGATTTTATCTCAATTATGAGCGAGATCTGCCCGGAAAGATTGCCCATAACTCAACTGAGTTGCTGGCAGAAATTAATCATGCGTTAGCTCATCCGGATATGAGTGCCAATGAACGCTTTATGAATTTTTATAATCGATTCTGCGCGATTAATGATGGGTTAAGTTCATTGAAAGTTGTTAATTATGTCATGCATCAGATTGAGAGTGGCGTTTAGTCAGTCTTGATTAAGTATACTGGGTACTAATTGAGGAATTATAAAAGGGCTGAGACGAAAGCAATTTTGTCCCGGCTTTTTTATGTCATCATCATTATTGGTGAGTGAGAAACAGCGAACATGAGAGTTAATCAATCTTTATGCCATTTGGTTTATCGTGAATCAAGGAAAAGTGTTGTTTGCATTTTTTTGCTGCATTGTTGTTACTTGGGTGTTGTCGAATTGATATCGCGTCAAAACGTGCGCCCTATTCACATGTATGGTAGAATAAATGAGTTATTTACTCGCTCGAAAGGAAGTTAATATGAATAACCAACAGTTAGAAACGCAAGACAGCACTCGCAGAACCTTTGCGATTATTTCTCACCCGGATGCAGGTAAAACAACGATTACTGAACATCTGTTACTTTTTGGTGGGGTGGTTCGCCAGGCTGGAACCGTTAAAGCCCGGAAGACCGGAAATTTTGCCAAATCGGATTGGATGGAAATTGAACAAAAACGTGGTATTTCAGTGACTAGTTCGGTGATGCAGTTTGATTACGCTGGTAAGCGAATTAATATCTTGGATACCCCAGGACATGCAGATTTTTCTGAGGATACGTATCGAACTTTGATGGCGGTTGATTCTGCCGTCATGGTGATTGATTCGGCTAAAGGGATTGAACCCCAAACTAAAAAGTTATTTCAAATTTGTAAAATGCGTGGCATCCCAATTTTTACATTTATGAATAAGTTGGACCGTGATGGTCGGGATCCTATGGATTTGGTTGATGAATTGGAAAGTGTCTTGGGAATTCAAGCATACCCAATGAATTGGCCAATTGGCATGGGAAAAACACTTACCGGTATTTTTGATCGATATAATCATCGTGTGGAATTGTATAAACATGGCGATGAAAGCCAAATGGTTAAGTTGGATGATAATAACAATCCCATAAACGACGATCAACTAGCGGAAGATGACCAATTTCAAGATACAAAGGATAGTGTTGAATTACTCGATATGGCCGGTAATAAGTTTGATGAAGATAAAATTGCTACTGGTGATTTAACCCCTGTTTTCTTCGGATCAGCTCTGGTTAATTTTGGGGTTAAGACCTTCTTCGATGCTTATTTAAAGTATGCTCCAGCTCCGAGTCCACATAAGACTGAAGAAGGAAATTTAATTAATCCAGATGCCAGTGAATTTTCTGGATTTGTTTTTAAAATTCAAGCCAATATGAATCCTAACCATCGTGATCGAATTGCGTTTGTCCGAATTTGTTCTGGTGAGTTTGAAAAGGGGATGGACGTTAATCTTTATCGAACTCAGAAGAAACTACGGCTGTCAAATGTGACCGAGTTTATGGCCAACACCCGGGAAAACGTTAAAACAGCTGTGGCTGGTGATATTATTGGCCTTTATGATACGGGGAACTTTCAAATAGGGGATACGATCTACACTGGCAAGCAGCCGGTTGAGTTTGAAAAGCTGCCACAATTTACTCCCGAGCTGTTCGTTCGTGTTTCCGCCAAAAACGTCATGAAGCAAAAGTCGTTTCACAAGGGGATTGACCAATTGGTTCAAGAAGGGGCGGTTCAGTTGTACACCTCTTATACAACTAATGACTATATTTTGGGAGCGGTTGGGCAACTTCAATTTGAAGTTTTCCAGTTCCGAATGAAAAATGAATATAATTCAGAGGTCAATATGGAACCGATGGGTCATAAAATTGCCCGCTGGATTGATCCTGATCAACTTGATGAAAAAATGTCCTCATCTCGAAATATATTGGTTAAAGATCGGCATAATCAGCCGCTATTTCTATTTGAAAATCAATTTGCTATGCGTTGGTTTAAAGATAAATATCCTGATGTGACATTAACTGCTAAATTATAATTTTGTTGAAAGAAGAGATTTATAAAATGGTTTCAAAACATTTATCAGCATGTACAAGTGTTTTAGTCGGTAAAAAGGCTTCAATTGATGGGTCAACGATGATTGCCAGAAACGACGATACTTTTTTGCCATTAACGCCCCAACGTTTTTTCGTTCAACCCGCTGTCTCTAATCAAAAGGGAACATGGCAATCCAATCAAAATGGGTTTACAGCACCACTTCCCAAGAAAGGATACCGATATCAAGTTACCCCTAACGCTGATGTTGATAAAGAAGGGGTTTACGCTGAAAGTGGTTTTAATGAAAAAAATGTGGCCATGAGTGCAACCGAAAGTGTCTACGGTAATGAACGGACGTTAGCCTTTGACCCGTTAGTTGAAAATGGTTTGGCGGAAGACTCCCTTCAGTCAATGGTATTGCCCTATATTGATTCTGCCAAAGATGGGGTTATTTATCTGGGAAAGCTAATCAAGCAATATGGTTCTCCAGAAGGAAACGCGGTTCTCTTCAGTGATAAAGATGAAGTTTGGTACATGGAAATTGTGACTGGCCATCACTGGGTTGCCCAGCGAATTCCTGATGATGCTTATGCCATAACTGCTAATCAAGTTGCGATTCAACAGGTTGATTTTAATGATCCTGATAATTTTATGTATTCTGACGGCATTCAAGAATTTGTTGAGAATTATCATTTAAACACGGATCAAACCGGTTTTAATTTCCGACATATTTTTGGAACAGATAACGAAAAAGATCGTCATTATAATACGCCGCGGGTTTGGTTTGGTCAACGAGTTTTAAATCCCGAAATTAAACAGTCGCCGATTTCTTCAGAGTTACCGTTCATTTGTCGAACAAGCAAAAAGATTAGTGTTGAAGATATCGAGTACATTTTGAGTTCCCACTATAATGAAACAGTTTATGATCCGTTTAGCCGTGGCAATGAAGACACAAAAACATTATTTAGGCCAATTTCGATGAATCGAACACAGAATTCACATGTTTTGCAAATTCGAAATGACGTGACCAACGATAGTTCAGCCATTATGTGGCTTTGCTTTGGAGTACCGGCATTTTCGCCATACGTCCCATTCTTTGGGAATGCCAATGACACTGATGAGAGCTACGCCAAGACACCACTCCATTGTGATGACCAGAGTGCTTATTGGATGTATCGTAAGCTTTCAATGCTGGTGGAGTCACATTATTCTGAGTTCATTCAAGATGATATTGATTTCCTAACTGATTCAAAAGAAAAATTACGACGACACGTTCAAGATGCAATTGACGAAGCTAAAGGGTTAAAGGGCGAAGAGTTAACAAATTATTTGACGCAACAGAACCACGAAGTTGTCAAAATGATGCGAATTGCAACGGAGCATTTTAACCATCAATTGATTGAAAAAGGGCTAACATTATCGAAATTAACTTTTAATATTGATAAAAATTTGTAAAACCAGTAATCATGTCAGTAAGCATGATGGTACTTAATTATTAGAAAAAAGAGTGATATGAAAAGCGTTTAGCCTCTCGGGCTATAAGAAAACTGCTTTTCATGTCACTCTTTTTTTGATATAAAATTATGAGGTAAAGCCATAAGTTGACCAGGTACCAGCGTTAGATATGATTTTGGAGACCAAATGATGATATTTTTGAAGTTTTAGCCATGGTCAATTTTGATATAGCCCTTGGGAATAACCTGGTGATTTTCTAATTCGTACCAAATTAAATTTTGGTCGTCCACAATGGTCGCAATAATGCTGATTTTAGTCCCATCTAACAGTTTTCCAGCTTGTTTACCATAGGGTTTATCAAATGTGCTGATTGATTGTCCAGGTACAAAGTCAACTGCTCCAGTCAACATCACCCGATTCCTAGAAGTTTTAGTCATTGAAGCAATTAAATTATGAATTGGTGGATCACTAGGTTCGAGATGTTGATTTTCTATCCACTCAAAACCACCGATATTGAGCCAGCTTTTGTTGTTTGATGTGTCTATTCGAGCGAATACTTTAATAATAATGTTGGCAGGTAGTCCGGTTTTTAATTGATACCCATTGGGCTCGTTAAAGACTAAATGATGCTTGTTTAAACGGACAAAGTAAGCAACGGGTTGAACAGTTTCCCAGTCCTCTTTCCGATAATAAAAAATAATGCCATGGGTTCGATTATCGAAAAGGCCATATTTCTTTCCAGTACTGTTGATAACTCGAAAATGATCAATTTTTGGTGCAGTAATCTCGTATTTTTGACACATTTTATCAGAAATAATTTTGACTGGTTGTAGTATTTGGCCGGTATCGAAATCAACCGTATAAACCATGACCGGAAGTCCCTCTTTAAGTGCGAAGTGGAGAGTAACGTCCTGATCATAAGCTAAAAAATGATTGGTAAAATGATCAATTGCCACTAAATAATGATTCTTAAATCTTGGTAGTTTGAAATGAAAGGACTCGCCCTGATTACCAACTAAAATATCAGGAGACTTAATGATTTGATGATTTTCGTCCAAATAAAAAAAGGTGACTTGAGATTGAGCCATGGTAACTGGAGAAACTTGGTCAACTGACTGTTTGATTTCTGGAAGTGTCGTTGCTGGATTATCGGCCTGAATTGCATATGGTGATTTTTGATCATTATTTGTCTTTTGAGACTGATCCACCAATCGTTTTCGTTGGTGATAATCATGGTGGTGATCACGATGATTTCTTTTTGGCCGACTTTTATCAACGGTCAGTGTATGAAATTGTTGTTTAATCCAGTCAAAAAGTGTCATCCGTTTTCCCCCATCATCAACACGTTCTACTAAAAATTATAGCATAAATGAGTCAAGCTGTTAGCCAAAGAGAATATCTTCCTAGCAAGTGAAATCGGGTGATTGATAGCAGGGGATGCTTTTTAGGAATCGATATTAGTGAGGCGCGATAGTTTTTAGTTTATAAACATCATGATTGTAGCAAAAGAGAGTGGGACGAAAGGCGGTTATTCGGCAGGAAGTTGCCTTTTGGCGCACGTTTTCACTCGGTAATAATCGTGATGACACAAAACGGGACTGGGACAAAATTACTTTTGTCCCAGCCCCGTTTGTAATAAGAATCGACTATCTAAAAAGACAATTCCGATTTACTTTTTAGTTTTAGTTGCTTTAGCCGGCTGACCGGTTTTGATAATGATGTTACCATCCTTATCAACATCAGCAGTCAAACTAGCAGCACTTTCATGATCAAGGTAGAAGTCAGCGACTTTATCCTCGATTTGTTCTTGAATAACTCTTCGAAGCGGTCGGGCACCCATTGCAGGATTATAACCCAAGTCGACTAATTTTTCCTTGGCTTTTTCTGTAACATTGATAAACAAGCCCTGCTGTTTAAGCATGTTATTAACATCATCGATCATTAACGATACAATCTTCTGAAGATTTTTCTTGGTCAGTGAGTGGAATTCAACCACATCATCGAATCGATTCAAAAGTTCAGGTTTAAAGTAATTGGTTAATTTGTTAATGATTGAATGAGTCGTGCCGGATGCGGCAGCACCAAATCCAACGTTAGCTTCCGAATCGCCTTGACCAGCGTTACTAGTCATGATGATGATCGTATCCTTAAATGAAACTGTCCGTCCTTGACTATCGGTTAAACGACCGTCGTCAAGAATTTGTAGAAACATGTGAAGGACGTCTGGGTGAGCCTTTTCAACTTCATCCAAGAGAATCAGACTGTATGGATGACGCCGAACTTGTTCGGTCAATTGACCAGCTTCTTCATAGCCAACATAGCCAGGAGGTGAACCGATCAACTTAGCCACTGAATGCGGTTCCATGTACTCAGACATATCAAATCGAATCATTGCATCTTTAGAGCCAAACAGCTCACGAGCTAATTGCTTAGCCAACTCGGTTTTACCAACACCAGTCGGGCCAACAAATAAGAATGAACCAATTGGTCGACCTGTTCCGTTAAAACCAACTCGGTTTCTTCGAATTGCCCGAGCAACTTTTTCAACAGCTTCATTTTGACCAATAACGTGTTTCTCAAGGTTAGGGCCAAGATTTCGCAATTGTTGTTGCTCTTTTGCTTGAAGTTCACCAACTGGAATTTCAGTTTTTTCTTCAACAATCTTTTCCATATCTTCAGCAGTTACTTTTGGCGTATCTTCTGAATCAGGAGTATTAGTTTGTTTATTCTTTTCCAACTTGGTTACTTGGTCGCGATAATAGGCTGCTTTTTCGTAATCTTCACTCTTTAGGGCAGCTTGCTTTTGCTTTTCAGCATTTTGAATTTTCTCATCAACTGTGTGAGGATCCACAACGTTAATAGTCAAATTCTTACGTGATCCGGCTTCATCAAGTAAATCAATGGCCTTATCTGGTAAGAATCGGTCTTGAATATAACGATCTGATAACTTAACTGCTGCCTGAATGGCGTCATCGGTATACTTGACATGATGATAGTCTTCGTATCGTTTCTGAATTCCCTTTAAGATTTTAACAGCTTCTTCAGGGGATGGTTCATCAACGGTAACAGGTTGAAGTCGACGAGCCAATGCAGCATCCTTTTCGATGTCACGGTATTCTTTCAAAGTTGTGGCGCCAATTAATTGAAATTCGCCTCGAGCCAATGCAGGTTTTAAAACATTGCCTGCGTCCATGCCACCCTCGGCATTACCGGCACCAACGATTTCATGAATTTCATCAATGAATAAAATAATGTTAGGATTGTCCTGCACTTCTTTAATCAGTTGCTGCATTCGTTGTTCAAATTGACCTCGAATGCCGGTTCCTTGAACGAGTGAGACAACATCAAGTCGGATGATTTGCTTGTTTTGAAGTTTTGACGGAACATTACCTGAGACAATTTCCTGAGCAAGACCTTCAACAACAGCTGTTTTACCAACACCAGCTTCACCAATCAAAACTGGATTGTTTTTTGTTCTTCTGTTAAGAATTTCTACAACTCGACGGATTTCATTATCCCGTCCGATAACAGGATCAACTTTACCTTCTCTTGCGAGTTGGGTTAGATTAATTCCGTATTGACCAAGTAATGAGTTTCCACCCTGACCAGGCTGCCGATTATTAGGGTTACGTGGTCCTTGTGGTTGTGTCGGTGGGATCTGTTGGGCGTTTTGAGGATCGACATTTCCGCCTTGCATTGCACGGAAGATATCGTCCAAACCGCCAAAGCCGAATGGATCTTGAGCCATGTTTTGAGCACCTCCTGTGTTACGTTGCTTGTTTGAGAGGAGTTGATAGCAATTTTGGCAAAGGTTAATAGTTTGCTTTTGACCATTCACATTAGTATATAAGTGGATGGTTGCTGGATTTTTATGGCAATTTTGACATAGCATTAATTGCTTTCCTCCTTTAAATTTAGAGATAAAAGGTTACAGTTTAATAGTGGACTTTCTTTTAAAAGTACTGACCAACTTTGACCTTTGAATTTTATTATACAACTTCAAAACGGGTAATCAAGTAATTGCATTCAGCACGAAATGAAATTAATGGTCTCATTGAAAGCCAAACATCATGGCGCCCCGGTTAACATAGGAAAGCAGGATTCATAGGGATGTCTGATTGATTCAATGACTAATTTCTTCTTAACTGATACAACGATCTTATTTTAAATCCTTCTACTAAGTAATCACAATAAATTGCTTAATCTCTTAATAATATCATGATAAGACGATTGCTTCTTCTACCAAGTTTGCCTGGCAAATCATGTCGAGAAGAGATATAGACATATTGACCATTCGCTTTTCTACCAATGGCTGGAAAATAAGTTAGGTCAAGTGACATCGCTGATGCTCTCTCTATTTTATAAGAGAAAAAGTTAATCAAGATTGGTATTGGCTTGAATTTAAATATTGGCTGTCTCATCATCAGGTGTTAAAGTAGTTACATTCAGTTTGTTACAATAATTGTCAATCTTTGGTTGATCAAGAGATTGCAGTCTTGTTTCAGACGAAGGAGGAAAAATGACAGACAAAATTGACTATTCCGAACAATTAAAAAGGCTCGAAGCCGGTGATATTGATAAAATTGTGGTCAAACCAGAACAGTTTATGGATTTTCAATCATCGTTTATGAACTATGATAAACGAAAAAGAATTATTGGAACTGCGGATCAAGGCGGCGTGGTGACCTACATTTTTGAGCGTGATGATCAGCGCAATGATTCTTAAGAAAAACTGTAAGCGGTTCATGTAACGCTTGTATTTTCGTTGATATATTGCTATTCTTAAATGGGTAAGGAATAATTTTAAGCTTTGAATGAGATCTTTGATTTCAAAGTCTATAAAACGATCAGAGGAGAATGATTTAACATGGAAAAACGTCAGTATAACATTATCGCAGAAACTGGAATTCATGCACGTCCAGCAACTTTGCTAGTCCAAACTGCAAGTAAATTTAACGCAGATATTACTCTCGAATATCAAGAAAAGTCTGTTAATCTTAAATCAATTATGGGTGTCATGTCTCTTGGTGTTGGTCAAAGTGCTTCAGTTACAATCACTGCAGACGGTGATGATGAGAAGCAGGCAATTGATGCCATCACTGAAACGATGAAGGCAGAAGGACTAACCGACTAAGTTCATGACAACTTACAAGGGGATCGCAGCTAGTGACGGAATTGCCATTGCATCTGCATTTCGGTTGACTGAACCTGATCTTTCTTTTAAGAAGCACTCAATTGATGATCCTGATCGTGAGATTCGTCGGTTTCACGATGCGATTGATATCTCGAAAGAGGAGCTTCTAACAATTCAACAGAGAACTCTGGAAGACCTCGGTAGACATGAAGCTGAGGTCTTTAAAGCACATATTGCTATTTTATCTGACCCAGAGTTACTAACCCGGATTGAGACAGTCATTCGTCGAGAACATGTTAACGCTGAAGCAGCACTTGGTGAAGTGACTGATAGTTATATCAAAATCTTTAATTCAATGACTGACAACGATTATATCAGACAACGATCTAGCGATATTAATGATGTCACCAAACGTGTTTTGAGTCACTTGTTGGGAGTTAAGTTAACTGATCCAGCGCTTATTAATCGTCGCGTAATCATTATTGCTCACGATTTGACACCCAGCAATACTGCTCAATTTGTTCCAAACTATGTCAAAGGAATTGTGTCTGATATGGGTGGGCGAACATCGCATTCAGCTATTATGTCTCGAACATTGGAAATTCCAGCTGTTGTCGGGTTTAAAGGTTCTCTAGCCGAAATAAAAAATGGTGATACCGTTATTGTTGATGGATTAACAGGGAATGTCATTGTTAATCCTCGTCAAGATGAGATCAAACAATATCAAGATAAAATTAAAAAGTACCGAAATCGAAAAAACCAACTTTCTTCTTTTAAGAATCAAACCACCACTTCTTCTGATGGCAAGCATCCAATCTTGGCTGCAAACATTGGAACACCGGATGATTTGACCGCAGCAATTGAAAATGGTGCGGAGGGGATTGGTCTTTTTCGAACAGAGTTTTTATACATGGATTCTGATCAGCTGCCAACTGAAGATGAGCAATTTAGCGCTTATAAAGACGTGTTACAAAAGATGAAGGGTAAGCCTGTAATTATGCGGACCGCCGATATTGGTGGAGATAAAGATCTGCCGTATTTGGATACCCCAAAAGAAGCCAACCCGTTTCTTGGCTATCGGGCAATTCGAATGAGTTTGGATCGAACAGATATTTTTAAGGTTCAGCTACGCGCGCTTTTACGAGCGTCGGCATTTGGTGACCTTTCAGTGATGTTTCCAATGATTACAACTATTAACGAGTTGAAGCGCGCCAAAAATATTCTTGAGCAGCAACGTCAACAGCTCATCTCAGCGGATGTTGCAGTTGGGCACATCAAAATTGGAATTATGGTTGAAGTGCCGGCAGCAGCAATTTTAGCGGATCAATTCGCTAATGAGGTTGATTTCATGAGCATCGGGACTAATGATTTGATTCAATATGTTATGGCAGCTGACCGTGGTAATAAGCGGGTTTCATACCTATATCAACCGTACAATCCTGCTGTTTTGCGATTGATTAAATCAATTATTGATGCATGTCACGAAAATGGGATTCCGGCTTATATGTGTGGTGAAATGGCTGGCGATCAAACTGCCATCCCAATTTTATTTGGAATGGGATTAAACGAGTTTTCAATGAGTGCAACATCAATCTTGAAGTCACGGGCGCTGATCAAGGGTCTGGATTCTCGTGAAATGGTCACATTAGCTAATCGAACGGTTAGTTTAGCCAGCACCAGTGAACAAGTTGTTCATTATGTTCACCAGGCATTGGAAGCTGAGTAGTAGACTTATAAATAACTTAAAAAACGAGTTGTCAGCGGCTTTGGATGGTCTGTTGACGGCTTGTTTTTTTGTTGTAAGCCGTTTGCAATGGCTCGGTTAAACAAATATAATAATTTTGATAATGTAAGTGTTTCGGCTCGGGTGTCATTCTCGGCTGTCAGCACACATGTGGGATGGTTTTTCTGCAAGAGTCAATCATGTAGTCGTCATCCATAAAGGAAACAACTAATAGAAAGGGGTATTAGTCGTGAATATTGGAATTTTCACCGACACCTATTTTCCACAGGTGAGTGGCGTTGCAACATCAATCAAGACACTTAAAAATGAGCTTGAACGACAAGGACATCAGGTCTATATTTTCACGACCACTGATCCCCATGTTGATAAAGATACATATGAACAAAATATTTTCAGATTTTCTAGTATTCCGTTTATCTCATTTACTGATCGACGGATTGCAGTCCGTGGCCTTTTTCAAGCATACGAAATTGCTAAAGAATTGAATTTGGATATTGTTCACACGCAAACAGAGTTTTCGATGGGGATGATTGGCAAGTTTGTCGCCAAAAATTTAAATATTCCTTGTGTTCACACGTATCACACAATGTATGAGGATTATTTGCATTATGTGGCAAATGGCAAATTATTAAAGCCGGTTCACGTTAAAGAAGGAACTTTAGCATTTTGTTATCATCTCTCAGGTGTGATTGCTCCCAGCGATCGTGTTTTAGATAAATTAACTGATTATGGTGTGCATAGCCAAATGAGAATTATTCCAACTGGGATCGATATTGGGATGTATTCAAAAAAAATGACCACCAATATCAGGGGAAAATACCATATTGCCAAGGACACACCAATGATGCTGTCAATTAGTCGATTGGCATATGAAAAAAATCTTTCTAAATTGGTTGATTTATTGCCGAAAATAATTGAGCGTGTGCCGACAGCAAAGCTCATGATTGTCGGCGATGGCCCTGCCAAAGAAGATTTGATCAGCCAAGTTCATCGGCTCAAAATGGATCAACATGTGATTTTTACTGGCGAAGTCAGCAATGATCACGTTAATGCATTTTATCGTGCCTGCAATGTCTTTGTTTCGGCATCGGAGTCCGAATCTCAAGGGCTGACCTATATTGAGGCGATGGCGGCCGGATTGCCGGTAGTAGTCACCGCCAGTGATTATACAAATAATCTGCTTAGTAGTCCGACACTGGGCCAAACTTATACTCATGAAGCTGAATTTGTGACGATTGTGACCAACTATTTAGTTAAGCAGGTAGATGTCAACACAGTGCAAGCCCAGCAATTACTAAAACGTAAGCTTAAAGCAATTTCGTCGGAAACATTTGCCAACCGGGTCGTTGATTTTTATCGCAATGTTCAAGTAGAACAGGAACTGCAAAAGGATCCCACAACCAACACTGAATAAATACGTTTGTTAAAGGAGTTTATATGCTTAAGATTAATATGTTCTCAACCGCCGACAAGGTGAAAGGACAAGGGGTGGGCAGTGCTTATCTTGAATTAGTCAAAATGTTAAAAAAACACTTTCCCAACGACTTGGATATTAAGATTAACAGTTATGCTTCGGCGGATATTAGTCACTATCATACGATTAACCCGACTTTTTATTTATCAACATTTTCAAAAAAGCGGGGTCGAAAAATTGGCTATGTTCACTTTATTCCCGAAACGCTTGAGGGTAGTTTGAAGATTCCTCAGCCATTTAAGGGAATTTTGTATAAGTATGTGATTGCATTTTATAAGCGAATGGATCATATCGTGGTTGTTAATCCTTCATTCATTCCAAAATTGGAGAAGTATGGTATTAGTGCCGAAAAAATCACATATATTCCCAATTTTGTTAGTAAAAAGGAATTTTATCCGGTTGATTTGGCAACTAAACAACAAATTCGTCAAAATCACGGGTATGAGCAAAATCGGTTTACTGTTTTGGGAAGCGGCCAGATTCAAACGCGTAAGGGTGTTTTAGACTTTATTAAACTTGCTAAGCAGAATCCGCAAATTCAGTTTATTTGGACTGGCGGTTTTTCATTTGGCAGAATTACTGAAGGATATGGGGAACTGGAAAAAGTTGTTAAAGATCCCCCGAGCAATTTGTCTTTTCCCGGGATTATCGATCGATCAAAGATGGTTGATTATTACAATATGGCAGATTTGTTTTTACTACCGTCATTTAATGAGTTGTTCCCAATGTCGGTTTTGGAAGCATTTGCCACAGAGACACCGGTAATGTTGCGAGACCTCGATTTATATCATTCAATTATTGATGGTTATTATTTGCCGGCTCAAGATGTGAGTGAGATGAATCGTAACCTTTTGGAATTAACAAATGATCAAGCCGAATTAGCTAAACTCCAGCAGCAAACAGTAATTGCTAGTGAACGGTATTCAGAGGACCATTTAGCAAAAGTTTGGTTCAACTTTTACAATCAACAGGCTAAGGAAGGTTATTAATGTCACGGAAAAACAAAATTACCTTGATGGTGATGGTTTTAATTGGAATTGCCATCATTGGGTATTCAATGAAAGATATTAAGCTTAGCGTCTTGATTCATGACTTCTTCACAATTGATCCCTGGTGGTTGCTGATTGCCTTTTTGTGTATCTGTGTTTATTTACTGATTGAAGGAGTTGTCACCAAGGTATTAGTGTCCAATCGAGTCGCAAATTTTACCTTTAAAGACGCATTGCGAGTCCCTTTAGTGGAGCAGCTGTTTAATGGAATTACACCATTTTCGTCTGGCGGCCAACCTGGTCAACTGATTGTGATGTTGCAGACTGGGATTGATGGTGGCCGCGCCAGCTCGGT
The DNA here is from genome assembly GCF_001434255.1 of Lentilactobacillus diolivorans DSM 14421. Taxonomy (GTDB): domain Bacteria; phylum Bacillota; class Bacilli; order Lactobacillales; family Lactobacillaceae; genus Lentilactobacillus; species Lentilactobacillus diolivorans. Next base: position 3,365 of record NZ_AZEY01000107.1, on the reverse strand, counting down.
TTTATTAATGAAATTCGTTGTTTATCAAGCAATGATCGTCGTGAATTTTTTCATTAGTTTACTTATTGGATTTCACTATGTGGCAACTAAGTTACATTTCTTGGCACTGTTTGTTCTCTTTGGATTTTTGATCCATTTTTTTGTTATTGTGGGTTTGCTGATGATTATGTATTGGCCGACTTTCACAAAAAAAGTAACCAAGGTTTTGTTTCATCCGGCCAAATGGTTTATGAAAGATGAAAAATTTTATACAACTCGTGAAATGCTCTATGACAAAATTGATAATTTGTTTGAAGAAAGCGTTCGAATCGGCCGACAGCCCATGTTACTGTTAAAAGTGGTTGTCCTCACCTTTTTCCAACTTTTGTTTTATTACCTCATTCCTTATTTCATTATGCTTGCTTTAGGATATAGCAATGTGAATCTGGTGATGGTTGTCAGTTTGCACGTTATGATTGTTATGATTATTTCGTTATTTCCAATTCCTGGTGGTTCAGGAGGTGCCGAATTTAGCTTTGAATCGTTATTCCACAGCTATATTTCTAGTAACAGCAAACTAGTCTTAGCAATGATTTTATGGCGGTTGATAACATATTATTTCGGAATGGCTGCTGGTGCCTTTGCATTATTATTAAAACCAGATAAAGTTGATGATTCCGATGAGCAGGCTTAATTTGCCGGTTGTTGGACATTTTTGGAGGAACAAGAATGATATCTGATAAGAAATATCGTATTTCAAATCTCTTAAATACCAGGTTGGGCTTTTATCTTTTAGCGGTATTGCTGTTTTGTATCAAAACGTACATTGTTTATCAAACTAAATTTACACTTGGTGTTAAAGGAGGCCTTCAAGAGTTCATTTTGGCCATTAATCCAATTCCCGCAGCCTTATTAACATTTGGGGTTGCATTGTATTTTAGTGGCCGCTTGTCATACTGGCTGATGATGATAATTGATTTTCTCGAGACAGTGTGGATTTTTGCTAACATCGTGTATTATCGAGAATTTTCAGATTTTCTATCTCTTGGAATTATCAAAGGGAGCGGAAATGTACAGAATAATCTTGGTAAAAGTTTGGCCGAAATTGTTCATTTTAGCGATTTCTTCATCTTTATTGACATTCTTATCTTAATCGGATTGTTGGTCTTCAAAGTGATTCGAGTTGATGCGCAACCGTTTAAAAAAAGATATGCGCTTCTATTAAGCGGACTTTCAATTATTCTGATGGTGGGTGAATATGGACTGGCTAATAGCGATCGCACAGGGCTGTTAACTCGGACATTTGATAATAATTATATTGTTAAGTATCTTGGGCTAAATGAGTATGCTGCTTTCAATGCCTACCAAACACAAAAGGAATCTGCCACTCGGTCACATGCAAAAGCCAGTGATATGGATAGTATTTTGAAGTACCTTGATCATTCACGGGCTAAGCCTAATCCTGTTTACTTTGGTAAAGAAAAAGGTAAAAATGTTTTTATTATTCATTTGGAGAGTTTTCAACAATTTCTAATTAACTATAAAGTGGATGGTAAAGAAGTTACGCCCCATTTAAATAAGTTTTTCCGTAATCGAAATACGATTAGTTTTGATAATTTTTACCATCAAGTTGCCCAAGGAAAAACATCTGATGCTGAAATGATGCTTGAAAACTCTTTGTATGGATTACCGCAGGGATCAGCCATGGTGACGTATGGTAGCCAAAATACGTATCAAGCAGCGCCGGCAATCTTAGACCAGGATGGTTACACCACTGCCGCATTTCATGGGGATGTCCCAAGCTTTTGGAATCGTGACAGCACTTATAAATCATGGGGTTATCAGTATTTCTTCAGCTCTCAGTACTATAAGACAAAACCATCATACAGTGTTGGTTATGGGCTAAAGGATAAGATCTTTTTTAGAGATGCGGCAAATTACATTCAACAGTTGCCTCAGCCATTCTACGTGAAGTTAATTACTTTAACAAATCATTATCCTTATCTCTTGGATAAACAAAATACTGATTTTCCTGCTACTAAAACGGGAGACAAAACAGTTGATCCATACGTCCAGACTGCCCATTATTTAGATCAAGCATTTGCGGAGTTTATGAATTACCTACGTAAGACTGGTTTAATGAAAAACAGTGTAATTGTTCTATATGGTGACCATTACGGGATATCTAACAATCATCGTCCAGCGATTGCCCAATTGCTTCATAAAAAGACTATCACTGATTATGATCTTGCCCAGTTTCAGAAGGTCCCATTTATGATTCATGCCACTGGGCTAAAGGGTGGTATTAATCATACGTATGGCGGCGAGATTGATGTATTGCCGACATTGTTGCATTTGCTAGGTGACAAGGACAATAATACAATTCAGTTTGGAACTGATTTATTGTCTAGACAACATGATCAGCGAGTTGCATTTCGGAACGGTGATTTTGTGACGCCGCGCTATACTAAAGTGGGGAGTAACGTTTATCTGACTAAAACAGGAAAGCTGCTCAAGCCAAATAGTAAGCAAAAAGCACAGATTGCAAGCATTCAAAACCACGTCACAACTGAATTGTCGTTGTCTGATCGTGTCATCTATGGCGATCTCTTACGGTTTTACACCCCTAAAGGGTTTAAGAAGGTAAATCGTAAAGACTTTACTTATCAATACACCAAGGGTATGGAACAGCTTAAGCAGGCTGATCAAAGACGACCAACAAGTATCGAAGCTAAAAATGGTAATAAATCCACGATGAATTTATATAAAACAGATGCTCCTGAGCTTAAGTAATTGTTCAGTTTAATTGTGTTTAATGCTAAAAGCAGTCTTATCTTGAAGATGGGCTGCTTTTTTTGTCCCTTAATTTTTCTTGGTAATCAGTTCCTTCAAAGCTGATTAGTCGTCTATCCTTGAATGTGAGTTGGTAATTTGTCGATTTGAAGACGTTAAATTTGTAAAATTGGTTTCAAAGCAATTCTGAACTTTAATGCTGATACCATAAATTTTGTTCGCATAATAGTACAAAAACTGCAGATATAAACATACAATATGGCGAAAATCTTGTTTTATAAGAACAATCCGACTTGTTATTCGGACTTTTATCAATAATTACGCCTATACCAATTGGCATTTTTACGAATTCATTCAAATTAATTCTGATTTTCTCTTGACGAACGACGAGATTTTCGGTATATTTATTTATGCTGTTTCAGTGAGTGAGCGCAACAAGCAAATTTAGTTCTTTGAAATTTTTTGTTGACACCGCTTGATCAGCATGGTATATTTAAATAGTTGTCGCAAGCGATGAACAAGCGCTTCAGCAACCAAGGTAGACCTTTGAAAACTGAACAAAATTTTCGACAAACGAATGTGTAGGGCGCTTC
>NZ_AZEY01000017.1 GCF_001434255.1 Lentilactobacillus diolivorans DSM 14421 | reverse complement strand
TTTTCAGTAACTAAGTAGCCGCGTTTCTTTAACACTTCCAGCACATTGGCCCGGGTTGCACTTGTCCCAATGCCTTGCACATCTTTAAGAATCGCTTGGGCTTCTTCATCATCAAGCGTTTTGCCGGCGGTCTTCATGGCCGTAATCAGGGTACCTTCGGTAAAGGGTACCGGTGGTGTCGTTTCTTTTTGCGGTGTTTGCAGATTTGCTTGGACTTGATCGCCTTGGTGAACGAGCGGTAAGGTGGCTGCTTCTTGCTGGTCGGCTTTGTGATCATCAAATAAAGCTTGCCAACCTTGCTTAGTTGGGACCTTACCGGTTGCTTTAAAATTAGCATCGCCGACTTGGGTAACAATGGTGGTTTCTTCATATTCGTAAGGATCAGCAAACATGGCTAATGTGGTTCTTAAAACCAAGTCATAGACTTGTTGCTGTAATTTAGGCAAGCTGGCTAGTTTCTCTTTCGTCGGCACGACTTTAGTCATGATAATGGCGTAGTGTTCTTCAACCTTTTTTCCATTAACATAGCGCTTATTTGGGGTGGTATTGGTTAAAGCGACTTGTTTAGAGACTAACCCCAGATACTTCGTCAGATTAGCCACTAAATACTCAAATTCTTC
>NZ_AZEY01000106.1 GCF_001434255.1 Lentilactobacillus diolivorans DSM 14421 | reverse complement strand
GCCATCATTCACGAACTCTTGATTCAAGAAAAAGGCAACCTTGATGAACCAAAAGTTCATCTTGATAAAGAAACGTTAAAGAAATACTTCTTCTTCCCAACTCACGATGCTCGCGACTTTTACCTGGCTTTGACTGGTAAATTCTTCATGGTTGTTGGGTCAACGATTGTCACAACTTTCCTGTTGTTCCTGTTTACTGATTATATTGGTCAAAGTACCGGTCAGGCCGGTAAGTCAATTTCAATTTTCTCAATGATTATGTTAGTCATCGGTGTCTTCTTCGCGTTAGTTGGTGGCCCACTAGCTGATAAAATGAAGCGGGTAAAAGCCCCGGTTGTTATTGCAACCTTTGCACTTGGTGCAGCAGCTTTGTTCCCACTATTTGTTAAAGAACCATGGGCAATGTTTGCATATGCTGTCATTGCTGCCTTTGGTAATGGTTTGTACAACTCGGTTGATGGTGCCTTGAATATGGATGTTTTGCCATCATCTGATACGGCTGGTAAAGATTTAGGCTTAATTAACTTGGCAAATACATTAGGTCAAATGTTAGGTGCCATGGTTGCCTCAGCCATTGTTGAAGGATTTGGTTATCATGCAATCTTTATCTTCGCAATTGGAATGGAGATTGTCGGTGGTATTGCCATTGC
>NZ_AZEY01000105.1:59053-143288 GCF_001434255.1 Lentilactobacillus diolivorans DSM 14421 | reverse complement strand
ACGAAATGATTAGAACTTTAATATTTGAATTCACCAACAACAGTTGACGAACAACCCATTTCGAAAGGATTGGTCCCTTTTGGTTATTGTTTGGAACTATCACTGCGGCAGTTTAATATAATACGAAAAAGTTTGTATTACATTAAACGACTATTGGTCAAATCTTTTCTATCCAAGCGAATGACAAATTCACCCAGTGATCGATTCAAATAGACTTTTACTTACCTCATCCATCGACCCATAACATAACCATCATCAAAACTGCTATCACTATCACCGCCACCACCGCCCGGTGTATGCCGAACAAATCGAACAATTCCGATGAATCCCAAAACAATTAAGATTCCAAAAATAATTTCCCATATATTATCCCAACTGATCCCTTGCTTGATCATGGCAGTATTGGCGACGTGTTTATTAATAAACGGCGTATAAACATGAACATATTTCATTAATGCGGTATTACTATCAACTTGTTTAGACAATCCCAAATTCATGCGCCAATTTTGGAAATCCGATACCGCACTCCGCAAATCCCCGCTTTTGATAAAAAGTACCCGTTGTCCACCACCTCGTGGATAAACCACCAAGATTGAGACTTGATTGGTTAGAGATGAAAGCCGCTGATCGATCATTGTGTCCCGATCATAATCACCATCGGCCGGTGTATAACTTTTAACGGCTTTGGTCAGAATTGACGTGGAAACATCGTCTGAAATTTCGCCCGTACTATCATCGTCGCTGAGGTCATCCTTGATGGTACTTGGCATCTGCTTAAACGTGTAAACCCAGATTTGCTGGCGCCGACGCTGATGAGACCATTGCTCATTCTGTTGGATGATTTGTTGCTTTTGGACTGGCGTGAGAATGTGGCGTTGGTCGTGGATCATGTAGGGTTGGAGATTGGCGGCGTGGGTGGTGGTGGCTGTGAGGATGATTGATAGTATGGTGATTGTTGTTAGTAGGATGGCTTGGATGATTTTTTTCATGGGTGTGGCCTCGGATGGAATGAATTTGGTTGAAAATAAATGAAATGGTACTTTTACTTCTAAATATCGGTTCGCTAAACCGACTGGTTAAACATTATTGATTCGATAGTCTTCTAATACATTCTGATAACCTAATTTTTTATTGAAAAGGACTAAACATCATTGATTCAACAGTCTTCTAAAACTTGGTTTGAGTAATTCATATGGCTTACACTGGACTAAACATCATTGATTCAACAGTCTTCTAAAACTTCCGGATGCACGTGCTGGAGTGCTGAGGTGGACTAAACATCATTGATTCAACAGTCTTCTAAAACTGGCGATCGGTAAGTCTATTAGCCATTAAGGGACTAAACATCATTGATTCAACAGTCTTCTAAAACACGTAATGACAGCATCATTGTCAAAGCGGGGGACTAAACATCATTGATTCAACAGTCTTCTAAAACGTCGTCATTAGTCGCCATTTTAATAAATGAGGACTAAACATCATTGATTCAACAGTCTTCTAAAACTAGAGAATGAACTAATGTCGTTATCCTTAGGGACTAAACATCATTGATTCAACAGTCTTCTAAAACAACAACCCCGACAACTGTTCCTAGACCACTGGACTAAACATCATTGATTCAACAGTCTTCTAAAACCGCCTTGGTATTTTCTTCCATGGCTTTTTTGGACTAAACATCATTGATTCAACAGTCTTCTAAAACTGATGTCGGCCAAAGCGAGTGCGTCTGCCTGGACTAAACATCATTGATTCAACAGTCTTCTAAAACCATTCTCCGCCACTTCGATAATTGGTTCGAGGACTAAACATCATTGATTCAACAGTCTTCTAAAACTAAAGGACTATGATTATATTTCAAGGATCGGGACTAAACATCATTGATTCAACAGTCTTCTAAAACAATCGTTACTTAGGAACCCTTGCTTTACTTGGACTAAACATCATTGATTCAACAGTCTTCTAAAACGCACCGCAAGCCGACCCGAAACCACTAGCAGGACTAAACATCATTGATTCAACAGTCTTCTAAAACTCAGATATGATAGTAAATAGTGTGCTGACCGGACTAAACATCATTGATTCAACAGTCTTCTAAAACAATGAAGATAGCTTGATTAATATCATCAGTGGACTAAACATCATTGATTCAACAGTCTTCTAAAACCAACTCTGGGATCCTCAAGCAACGTTTCTCGGACTAAACATCATTGATTCAACAGTCTTCTAAAACCCTCTTTTTGTTGCTGTAATTGTCCAAAACGGACTAAACATCATTGATTCAACAGTCTTCTAAAACGCTGGTGGCACTGGATAGTCCCACATGAGGACTAAACATCATTGATTCAACAGTCTTCTAAAACCACGTGTTTTTGTTGGCGAAGATATTAATGGGACTAAACATCATTGATTCAACAGTCTTCTAAAACAGATATACGTTGGTATCCCAGATGATATTCGGACTAAACATCATTGATTCAACAGTCTTCTAAAACAATCACGTTTTTAACCAACATTTTCACCACGGACTAAACATCATTGATTCAACAGTCTTCTAAAACGTTGGGGAGTTAACTCATCAGAATTGTCTTGGACTAAACATCATTGATTCAACAGTCTTCTAAAACTACCCCATAGCCAAAAATAAAAAGGGCAGCGGACTAAACATCATTGATTCAACAGTCTTCTAAAACAAGGATACTAAGCATGGCAATTCTTCGACTGGACTAAACATCATTGATTCAACAGTCTTCTAAAACCGGCATTTTACTCAAACTAAATTGACATTTGGACTAAACATCATTGATTCAACAGTCTTCTAAAACTAATGTAATTGAATCAAGCAACACTCCACTGGACTAAACATCATTGATTCAACAGTCTTCTAAAACCGTGACACCTCCTTATCCACATTGGTTACTGGACTAAACATCATTGATTCAACAGTCTTCTAAAACGTGAAGTAAGAAAAATGTCTGAAAACCAAAGGACTAAACATCATTGATTCAACAGTCTTCTAAAACTAAAGTTCTTATCGGACTACCAGCACCAATGGACTAAACATCATTGATTCAACAGTCTTCTAAAACTGGGAATGCAATGGCACGAATCTTCTGCTCGGACTAAACATCATTGATTCAACAGTCTTCTAAAACTGGCAGATGAAGTTGTTTTTTTATATTTAAGGACTAAACATCATTGATTCAACAGTCTTCTAAAACAGTTTAGGCATTTGGATCACTCTTTTCCGTGGACTAAACATCATTGATTCAACAGTCTTCTAAAACTTGGGTGCCATCCGATGATTGCAGATTTAAGGACTAAACATCATTGATTCAACAGTCTTCTAAAACTTAAGGGTGGTGAATTCTATGTCCGATAAGGGACTAAACATCATTGATTCAACAGTCTTCTAAAACGGTAAGCCAACAGTTAAATCTTGCCGAACTGGACTAAACATCATTGATTCAACAGTCTTCTAAAACTAACGTCGCTCTACAATTCACCTGACCTTTGGACTAAACATCATTGATTCAACAGTCTTCTAAAACGTACATTAACTACCAGTCAATACCTATATTGGACTAAACATCATTGATTCAACAGTCTTCTAAAACTCAGTGAAACAATCTCATTGGCATTTGAGGGGACTAAACATCATTGATTCAACAGTCTTCTAAAACTGAACAGATTCCAATTATCAAAAATGAGAAGGACTAAACATCATTGATTCAACAGTCTTCTAAAACAGCTGGAATACAATTATGCTATTTGCTTACGGACTAAACATCATTGATTCAACAGTCTTCTAAAACTCTAACTCTGCTTCTTGAATCTTTAAATCTGGACTAAACATCATTGATTCAACAGTCTTCTAAAACGTTTCGCTGGCTGTAGTGAACCCGGTCTGCGGACTAAACATCATTGATTCAACAGTCTTCTAAAACTCTTGCCAGATTGATTAGAAACTTTCCCATGGACTAAACATCATTGATTCAACAGTCTTCTAAAACAAAGACACTAACACACCAGATACAACAGATGGACTAAACATCATTGATTCAACAGTCTTCTAAAACTAGCAGCGTTGAGGGCATCTTTCTCACGTTGGACTAAACATCATTGATTCAACAGTCTTCTAAAACTGCAGAATCCATACTGTGATAAACGTCTTGGGACTAAACATCATTGATTCAACAGTCTTCTAAAACTTACTGCCGCTTATGTTGCGGACAAGCTTGGGACTAAACATCATTGATTCAACAGTCTTCTAAAACCTTATTTTAGTTATATTATTAACAACTTTCGGACTAAACATCATTGATTCAACAGTCTTCTAAAACAAGCAATTCAGCAATATTAATGTTCACTAAGGACTAAACATCATTGATTCAACAGTCTTCTAAAACCAGCAGAGATGGAAGAATTGCTAAAATATTGGACTAAACATCATTGATTCAACAGTCTTCTAAAACGAAGGCACTGTTTTTATGGACGACAACGGCGGACTAAACATCATTGATTCAACAGTCTTCTAAAACAGCTTACAAAGTTGATTTTTAGGAGGAATAGGACTAAACATCATTGATTCAACAGTCTTCTAAAACATGTTTTGATTAAGCCTTGCTTCATATCGTGGACTAAACATCATTGATTCAACAGTCTTCTAAAACTAAGCTAACAGGAATGGCTAAATCTGGTCAGGACTAAACATCATTGATTCAACAGTCTTCTAAAACTTAGCTTGACCATTGCACCAGAAACATCATGGACTAAACATCATTGATTCAACAGTCTTCTAAAACAAGACTGCTTTTTTGTTACATAAATAGATTGGACTAAACATCATTGATTCAACAGTCTTCTAAAACGATGCTCTACACCAGGTGCACGAGTTGTTTGGACTAAACATCATTGATTCAACAGTCTTCTAAAACTTGCCAGATGGCTTTTTAAGCAGTCCGGTTGGACTAAACATCATTGATTCAACAGTCTTCTAAAACCGCCTCCAGAGGCCATTTCCTCTGGAGAAAGGACTAAACATCATTGATTCAACAGTCTTCTAAAACCTACCTCCGTATTATGCACAAATGGCTCATGGACTAAACATCATTGATTCAACAGTCTTCTAAAACGTGTACACCCAAAAATCACACGGAAGCGAAGGACTAAACATCATTGATTCAACAGTCTTCTAAAACGCTGAATTTGCCGAGTTTATTAGTGATGTTGGACTAAACATCATTGATTCAACAGTCTTCTAAAACTGGTGATTGATTACCCGTAACTTTCTTTTCGGACTAAACATCATTGATTCAACAGTCTTCTAAAACATTATTAACGACAAAATCAACAGATAAGGAGGACTAAACATCATTGATTCAACAGTCTTCTAAAACGATCATAACCGGGCCAATAAGCACTTCTATGGACTAAACATCATTGATTCAACAGTCTTCTAAAACATTCACTCAGCTTCTTATCGTCAATCTTTTGGACTAAACATCATTGATTCAACAGTCTTCTAAAACTCTAACCGCAACACTAAAGTTGACGTATTGGGACTAAACATCATTGATTCAACAGTCTTCTAAAACCTTGCTAACGCGTCATCACTAATTTGATCAGGACTAAACATCATTGATTCAACAGTCTTCTAAAACCATGCATTTGAAGAAAATGGCTGCGATGCCGGACTAAACATCATTGATTCAACAGTCTTCTAAAACGTCCACTGACCCTCTTTTAAGCTGGTTAGTGGACTAAACATCATTGATTCAACAGTCTTCTAAAACCTAAGTAAGTATTACCATCATTATCGTCAGGGACTAAACATCATTGATTCAACAGTCTTCTAAAACGGTATGATGGAAAATATTCGAATCTTGAGGGGACTAAACATCATTGATTCAACAGTCTTCTAAAACGCAGTTTTGAAAGCAGAAACCGGTTTGCCAGGACTAAACATCATTGATTCAACAGTCTTCTAAAACCGATTTTTTATAATCGTATTTTAAGAATCAAGAATGCCAATCAACGAAGTCTTCGTCGAAGTAGTAGAATTCAGCATTTCCATAAAGCGTCTGAAACTTCATTTCTGTGAATTCTATCATAATCACTGGAATTTTTACTGTGCTAATGAGTGTATCCAGATCATGCATCTTATCCTGATTAAGATAATGAGCGACATTAGTTAATCCGATACATGACTTTTCGCCGCACTCCAAGTGAACCTTTAGAATTGATTCAATTATAGCATAGGGATCCCGCATTGCATCAGCGTTAAAGTGAATTTTGCAATATTTGAACATTCGTTTTAGGTCATCATCTTTTTTGACTTCTAGTGGTAAATCAATCATAAACAGCGACTCTTGAACTGCCGTATACAATTTGTCATTTAGATCGCTAAGTGTTTTACGCTGATCATCAGTTAACGTTTTCTCAAGTTGTTTCATTAATAATGAGCCATATTGCTCGGTCAGATTTTCTGAAGTGACAACATCCCCATGCCAGTCAATTGCTTTCTTAACTTCTAGTTCATTATAAGCAGTATCAAAGATTTTAACCTTTTCATTAAAACTGCTTAGACCTGTCAGCAAATCATAATAGACAGTTGGATTGTTTGTCGCAATCACGGTTGGCTTGTCATCAGCGACCTCAATTTGTTTATGAGAAGCGTACGAAATTTTCATAGAATAATCGTCCTTTCCGATGAATTTCGAACGTCTTTCTTGGGCTCTCCTAAAATAAAATGCATATCGTTATACTGCTTCTCGGTTAACATCAACGACTGGATGATCCCAGAATCCGGCGAAATGGCTGCAATCCGTTTTTCCATAAAATCAGCGGATTGTCTAGTCACACAAACACGGACATAAACTGAAAACTGAATCATTAGAAAACCCTCGTTTATTAATGCTTTGCGAAACTTCCGATAAGCTCGCCGTTCCTCACTCGTTTCAACCGGCAGGTCAAACATTACCATTAATCGCATTATTCGGTACCTCATTTTTCAATTCCACCTCAATTTGGACTTCATCCTTTTCGCCGCTCAAAAATTTAAGACAATTTCGAACATGGTCAGTAATCATATTTCGAAATAAGGTTTGCTTACCATTAAATTTCAATTCTAGATTAAGCAAGTCCACCAATCCAAATTTAACGTCGGGCGTCAACTCCTTAAACTTCTGGTTCGCTAACCAGTAATCAATAATTGGTCGAAACGGCTCCATCAAATCAGACCCCAAATTAAATTGATTCTCGTCACTGTGATGATGAATGCCTAAATATGTTAGATAACCATTTGAAACAATTTCCCGGTTCACATTAGCCAGCAAAACTGAATAGCCGTAGTTCATGGCCGCATTATAGGGATTGAAGTCACGTCGGTTAAAACTTTTATCAAACAATTGTTGAAAGTATTTGCGGGCAACAACGGCTTCACGGTTAGTAACATCATCAACTTCCAGCTTATTCAATTCATCAATCAGTTCTCTGTTATCAACCCCATAAATTGCCAATACATTAATTTGATTGATAATCTTGCTGGCAACAATCTTTGTCCAAAGTAATTGCTCCCGTCCTTTGTCCCAGTTGAACTGTTTCTTTAATAAATCAACATTTCGATTATTTGGATAATAATCAACCGTTTCGCTAACTGGTTCGTTAGCATTATCTGTAAAAATGACTTTTACTTGTTCTTTAGCTAATTCACTAATTAGCATAGTCGTTATAACGGCCTGAGTCGTTGAAATCAATAATAAATCAATATCATCAAGTGGAATTTGATTAATTCCATCGTCTGTTTGAACAACCATATTCCTCGATGAATACGACAATTTTGCGTGCTGTGAAATAATGACTGAACGCCATCCCATAAAAACATCCCCTTGTCAAAACTTTTGAAACGAGTTATTATGACTTTGTTGGGTCGCTCCCAACAGATTAAACATTATTGATTCGACAGTCTGAGTTAAAATCAAGCAATGCGTGTAAGCGCGGAGTTTCTACACACCATTATTGGTGAAACCCTTATGGGTGTACATAAAGAAAAGGAATCGTTCATCTTCATCGATGAACGATTCCTTTTTGCTTACAAATCTTTCAACGAAACTCGATGTTCGAAAAGACCAGTTGGTGATTGATAACAAATAATAGTATTGGATGACAATGGAATTCCGCTTTGACCTTGCATTTTTCCAAACGGAGTTGAAATTTTCAAATCTTTCAAACCTCCCAATGTTGCATTTGCATGTAATCCATTCAAAATTTCGTTTAGTATTTCTCTTTTGCCACTATGGACCTTTTTTGCGCCATTAAAGGTACTTCGATTTGGCAACAGCAAATACTTGTCGCGTCCTTTATGCAGACCACTTCGGAACGCATTTTTATCATAAAGTGGAAAATATTTATCAACTTTTTCGACTATTTCATCATAAACAGCAACTAGCCTTTTAGAATCTGCATCAGAATCAAGAGTCCCTTTGCTTGCCAAAGTGTCAAGAGAACTGTCTGAAAGTACGAGTTGCCTTGCGTTATACAAATAAGTTGAACTGCCCACCATAAACTTCTTATCACCGTCAATTACCAGCTGTCGATACATCACTTTGCCAAGAACAATCTCGAAATCTTCAACCTTCTTAGTAATCTCACCGGTCTTCCGACTCTTCTTAACCTTGGTAAACTTCGGAACAAGAATTTGTTTTAACTTGGCGTCATAGTCCTTTTTATCATGAGTCGCATTTAAAATTTCCAACGCTCTCATCGGAACCCCAACAACTTTATACTTGTCTCCTTTCTTATCATGAATTCGAACTATCGCCATATAAGCGTCCACACTACCACTGTATCCACCATAAACATCAACTGGTTTGCCATGCTTGATCGCAATTAATTTTCTTCTATTCGCTTCCTTCGCCGGATAAATCGTCTGATTAAACATAGCATCCCTTCGCGTATACACCTCCTGCGAAATCAGCATAAACTTAAAGTGATAGACCCGCTTCATATAGGCAATTGCCGGCTCGCGTTCCAACACAACCTCGCCGGTTTCCGGCTCCACAATCCGCTTATTATTCTCGTCCATTAACTCATGCAAAAAGTTAAAGTAACGGAACGACACGTGATCTTCGTTGAATTTTTTGAAATTGCCATAAACAAAATATGGCCGCAACTTAGGATATCGTTTATACAAATATTGGCCCACAAAGGCTGTCAAATAAGCATCCACAGCATGATGATAATCATTGACTTCACGATTCTTGATTAGCTTAAAGTTTTCCCGCATCTGATGATTCATTTTTGCGGTCACTTCAATGATCTTGGTGTCATCATTTTGGTACTTATCACCCAAAATTTGAGCAACCAGTTTGATAACCTGACTTGTTTCAACCAGTTGCCGACGAATGAAGCCACGCATGGTGTATTTATCAATTGTGTCTGGATCCGTCAGCAGATGCTTCAATTTTCGTTTGCTGATCAGTCGATGATCCGCTAATTCTTTCCAGAAGCCACCCATTTTACCGCCAAACAGCTTAACTGGTACATTGTTGGACTTACCGTTATTGACCGCTTTACTGACGAGAACCCGGTTGTCCAAAGAATCATCTTTAATAAAGGCTTGTGGCAAAATATGATCGATATCGTAAGTGCTCAATTCATCGATATTCAATGGATCGCCCGTATACATATCTTTACCAAGCTGGGTGAAGTACAGATAGAGCCGATCAGTTAGTCCTTTTTTACTCTTAGAAACCGTCTCCAACTCTGTTACCAAATCACTATCAACGATTTCTTTGGCGTCCACCTTAAACGTATTTTGCAATTGACTTTCACGTGATTGCGTTCGACGCGGATTTTGATCTTCCGACCGAGTAAACTCAATTGAAACCGACGTTGGCGCGACACCACCCATTGCCTTTTGAATATCATCAACCACCCGAATAACCTGTCGGATGGCTTTTTTATTTTGTGGTGAAGTATAGGCATCAGCCAAAATGTCCTCAACACCGGTGACTTTCATTTGCTTGGCATTGGCTTCATGAATCCGTTTAGCAAATGATTCCTGTGATTGAACCTGCATGAAGTTCTGGTTGGTATTCCAGAGAACGTCAATAATTCGCTCACCATTTTCGTCAACAATCCCCGTTAACAATTTCTTGGAAAGCCGACCCCAGCCGTTATATCGCTTTGTCTTCAACGCTTGAATTTGATCTTCGGTGAGCCAGTCCAGTGTTCGCAGCTTGGCTTCATAAATCTGGCGGTCTTCAAATACCGTTGACCACTCAATGATCTTCTCATAATCATCTTGACGGTCCGGATTATCCACTTGATCACCGAAAATTTCTTTGAAATCAATATAGGTTCCCAATGATGAATTAAATCGCTCTGGATCAGATAAACCGGTAATTTTTGGTTTGGCTGTAAAATATCCTTGGTCAACCAAGTAATTTTGAAGTTTCTTCGTACTAATTGATTTTTGATTCTCAAACAAATCGCGGTAAGCAGCCTGCTTTTGAGCAGGTGCCAGCCGATGATAATTAGCTTTTACCAAGTTTAGCTCATTCAAGACCTTAAACCGTTCGTAAATTAAACTGGCGTCCGGCAACACGTCCTCACCAATCAAATAAGTATCTTTGGTCGTCATTCGGCGAATAAATCGGTTAGCCGATGCCATTCGATCAACTTTTTGATCAAAGTTCCATGGCGTAATCGTGCCGGGCTGCTTGCGTTTCATCCAGGCAAACACCTGATTTGCCGACTTCTCCTGCTCTTCAGGGGTTACCAATGGGCCGACGTAGTATGGAATTCTGAACGCAACCAACTCATCAAGTTTGTATTTAGCTTGGTGAATTCGTTTTGGATTTGGATTAGCAGCCGTCAACCATGGATAATACTTACTCTGGTTTTCAATAATTTGATCCAGTTCAAGTTGATGAAGCTGATGCGGAATAACCCCATTTTGCGAAGTTCGCTGCTTTGGCATAAATTTTTGTGCCTCAATGAGGTCAGCAATTTGCTTAGCAAGATCTGAATCATCCAAGTTCTTTTTAACACTGGCGTAAAAGACATCTTGATTGGCCACTTTCATGTTTTTACCAACATAAGCGTCATAGGCGGCTTCCAAGCCCTTTTTCTTTTTCGGATCGTCAATCTTATCCTCGAGCTGTTTGAGTAGCTTCAAGTGATCACGGTGAGCGTTATATTTTTCAATCATTGATTCAGACAATGACATCCCATTGGGCACAATCTGATTTAAAGTAACTTGCGCATAGAGATTCTGAATGATTGAAACCATTTCCTGACGATTCTCATCCAACTGGGATAACAAGCCAGGCAACGTATCGTCAATGTTTTCATCGTCCAGCTCAATTTTCCAAGCCGAAGAATTAATTGCATCGTATTTGAGCAGGACGTCGAGTTGCGTTTTATAGCCAAGAATGGCCTTACTAATCTGAGTCGCCACTTTTGTATTTTCTTTATCGAGCGCTTTATCGCCGGTTTCTGACAAGATCAACTTAGCTGACTGTTTCTGCTTGTCGAACTTTTTTGTCTCGTCACTAAGAAGCAGGGTTTCAATTGCTTTACTGTTATCGCCATTAATCGCAAACGGTTCGTCGGGTGAAACCGCCGCGTATAATTCGTTCAACCGGTCAAATTGTTCATCGAATTTTACGTCTGAGACACTAAATGAACTCACAGGCGTAGTGTTTAAAAAGTTTCCCCGATACTTAACAATGTGATGAATCGCTAAATAAATCTCACGAATATCAAATTGGTGATCTTCAGTCATCAATTTGTGACGTAAATGATAAATTGTCGGATAATCCTTGTGAAATTTACGATCAGTGCGATCTGGGAACAACATTGATCCCGTCCAGTCGCGGTTCTGATCCTTGGGTGATAAGTTTGATTGCTTCAACCGAGCAAAAAAGGCCGCATCTACCGGTGTTATGTATGGATCAAAAATTTCATCCAACAGCTTTAGTCGCCACTTTCGCCGATTGAGTCGACGGCGGGTTGTCCGAAACAGTCGACGATCCGCGGCAGTTTGACCTTCATTATACAGTCGCGCGCCAATCGCTGTTTTCCCCTTGGCACGCATGACCTTGGCGTTGTCATCGATTACCGCCCAACCAATTGAAGATGTCCCGATATCGAGACCGATGTGATAATTTCCTCTCATAACTTGAATCCTCCATTAATATTAACTATTGATGCCTAGATGATCATCAATTAATATCATCATAAACCCTTCCTTATACAATTGGAATAACTTTTTAAAGATTTTGTGCACAAATTCACTATCCATTTTTCAGAGTCGCGAGCTTGACTCACCCCTACTTGTTGAACTACCTTGAAATAAGAGTTTCATGGCTAGTGAGATAATAATAAAGGAGTGACAATTTTGGCATCCAGCATGATTGATTCAGAATTATTCAAGGATCAATACGGCACAGAAGAAATGCGCCACATCTTCTCCGATCAAGCACAAATTCAGAAGTGGCTCGACACTTGGGCAGCATTAGCAGAAGCTGAAGCGGCCGAGGGGATTATCCCCAAAGCAGCTGCCAAGGAGATTGCTGAGAAAGCAAACTATCAAAATATTAATATGAGTGAGGTCCGCGAAGGCTTTAAGAAAACTGCCCATCCCCTAATGCCTCAAATTAGAAGCTTTGCAAAATCACTTTCACCAGAAGCAGGCGGCTATGTCCATTGGGGTGCAACCACTCAGGATATCACCGATACCGGGCTGGTCTTACAGTTAAAGGACGCCCAGCAGCTTATCGTTAAGCAACTTCAGGAATTACTGACTTCCAGTCTTAAACAGGCTAAAAAGTATCGCACCCTTATCATGGCTGGTCGGACGCACGGACAACCAGCTGTTCCCATCACCTTAGGCTATAAGATCGCGATCTGGGCAAACGAATTTGGTAATCACTTGGATCGCATTAAGGATGGGCAAAAACGTTATCTGGTTGGGGAACTTGGCGGCGCAGCCGGAACATTGGCCTCCCTTGGTGACAAAGGATTAGCCGTTCAAAAAACTTTCTGCGATTTGTTAGGGTTAGAAACGCCAACAATTACCTGGCACGTTTCGCGGGACGGCTTTGCGGAATTTGCCAGTATCATCAGCATGATTGCCGGAACCATCGCTCGAGTTGCCAATGAAATCATTAATCTCCAGCGAACCGAAATTGGTGAGATTGAAGAAGGATTCACAATGGGAAAAGTCGGCTCCAGCACAATGCCACAAAAACGAAATCCAATGAAGTGTGAAAATATCGTATCGCTCACCCGGATTATTCAAGCAAACGCAACGTTGGGCTTTTCTTCGATGATGCAGGAACACGAACGCGACATGACATTTTGGCAATCAGATTGGTCATACCTGCCGCAAATTTGCATCAACTTGAGCACCGCGATGAAAATGTTAAATGACGTGCTGAATCAAATGATCGTTCATAAAGATAATATCAAAAATAATCTCTTTGAAACTAAGGGCCTGATTGTTTCGGAACGGGTGATGCTCGATCTGGGTCGTTACCTTGGTCGTCAAAATGCCCACGAAGTCATCTATGAAAATGCCATGAAGGCGTTCGAAGAAAAGAAGCCGCTTTTGGACTTACTGCTGGCCGATAAACGAGTCACGGCTGACGTTGATGAACCAACTCTTCGAGAAATGCTCAATCCCGAGAAATATAGCGGAGCATCAGCTGAACTAGTTGATCGGGTTCTCAGTAAATACCATGCCTTCTTAAAATAACCAATTCAACGGGATTTTCTTGACGGATTCACGTCAATCATTTAGAATTAAGTCATTCTACACGAAAGGAAAGATTGCGATGACAGTCAAGCATTATCTTATTTGGCAAAGCCGGTAACAAGTCACATCGACATAGATGCGACTTGATCTTAAGCATGCGATCATGAACGCATCTGTGCCGGCAATCTTTTCGGAAAACGAAACGGTCTGTGCAGATGATTCCGGACAGGCCGATGTTATTAACGAGTATTTCGGTCAAAATCCGGAATGCTCGTTTTTTGTTCGCCATTATTTATTGAGGTGTTATTTGATTCATAAATTATTTGAGGAGTGTTTGCAATGAAGAAAAAATATTTGATTCTTTCAGTAATTGTCGTGTTATTTGCAATTTTAGGATTTGCCCTATTTCAAGGAACCGCTAAGAAACAGACCCAGAAAAAGCCAACCGTCGGGATTTTACAGCTGATGTCCCACCCTGCTTTAGACGCCATTCATAAAGGCATCCTTGCTGGTTTGAAAGATGAAGGTTATAAACCCGGCAAGAATATCAAGATTGATTTTCAAAATGCACAAAACGACCAAGGTAATTTGAAGACAATGAGTTCCAAGTTTGCCAATGAAAATGCTGATTTAACGATTGGGATTGCCACACCATCAGCACAATCATTGGCAAATACAATGGGCAAGACACCGGTTATTTTAGGTGCCATTACCGATCCTAAGGGTGCCGGCTTAGTGAAGAATAACCAAAAGCCCGGCGGCAATATCACTGGGGTTTCTGATCAAGCACCATTAAAGGAACAACTTGGTTTAATTAAACAATTCATGCCAAAGCTAAAACGATTGGGTATTATTTACACATCCAGCGATGATTCAGCCGTTGCCCAATACAAAAAATTCGTTCAACTCTGCAAACAAGAAAAGATTCCACTGAAGGCCTACTCGATTGCTAATACCAACGATTTGAATCAGGTTGCTGAACAAGCTGCCTCAGCCGTTGATGCGATCTATGTGCCAACTGACAACACAATTGCCGGTGCCATGCCAACCTTGATTGGAGCAGCTGATAAAGCTAAAGTGCCGGTCTTTCCAGCCGTTGATACGATGGTTAAAGCCGGTGGAATCGCTACTTACGGGATTGATCAATATCAATTAGGTGTTGCAACCGGTAAGATGAGTGCCAAAATTTTGAAGGGCCAAAAGCCAGCCACTACGCCAATCAAATTCTTCCGTCATGGTAAATTAATTATCAACGAAAAGCAGGCTAAGAAGTTAAACATTAAGATTCCAGCCAACCTGTTAAAAGAAGCCCAATCTAAAGGAGAATTAGTCAAATGAGTATCATCGTATCTGCCATCGGCCAGGGGCTCCTCTGGGGCATTGTCGGTATTGGACTATTTTTAACATTTAGAATTCTCGATTTTCCCGACATGACCGTTGAAGGCACTTTTCCAATGGGGGCAGCCGCCTGTGTCTCTGCAATCTATCAAGGATTTTCACCATTTACGTCAACCTTAATTGCGTTCATCGTCGGCATGGCTGCGGGCTTTGTCACCGGGATTCTTTACACAAAGGGTCACATTCCGGTCCTCTTGGCAGGAATCTTGGTAATGACCGCTGCCTACTCAATCAACTTCCGAATTATGGGACGGGCAAACTTATCATTATTTGGTAAATCTTCCCTGTTAAAGAATTCATTTTTAGAATCACTGCCCCCTTACTTTGACAGTGTCGTTCTTGGCATTGCCTTCGTTGTGGTTGTGACGTTATTGATTATTTATTTCTTACAAACCAATTTGGGTCAAGCTTTCATTGCCACTGGTGATAACCCAACCATGGCGCGTTCACTTGGAATTAACACGGATGCCATGCAGATCATGGGGCTTAGCGTTTCCAACGGCTTAATTGCTTTAGGCGGTGCTCTGGTGGCTCAAAACAACGGTTTCTCAGATGTCAACATGGGAATCGGTGTTATCGTGGTGGCTTTGGCTTCCATCATTATTGGTGAAGTCATCTTTGGCGATTTAACCATGAACGAACGACTCATGGCGGTTACAATTGGGAGTATTCTCTACCGCTTTGTTATCTTAATTGTGCTCAAGCTGGGCTTCAACGCCAACGACCTGAACTTAATTTCAGCGATTGTCCTGGCCATCTTCATGATGTTCCCAGTTCTGGAAAAGCGGTTCCGCATCCGCCATACGTTGCAAAGGGGGTTAAGTAATCATGACTGAGCCGATTTTTGAACTAAAAGACATTGTCGTCACCGTTAATCAAGGAACGCCTGAACAGATCAATATTATGGATCACGTCAATCTGGCAATTTACCCAGGAGATTTTATTACAATTCTTGGTTCCAACGGTGCCGGTAAATCCACCTTGTTCAACGTGATTGGCGGTAACCTTCAAATTGCGGAAGGTCAAATTCTCCTGCATGGTAAAGATATTACCAACATGTCAGTTGAACGCCGAACCCGTTTTCTAAGCCGAGTCTTCCAAGATCCTAAAATGGGGACTGCCCCCCGGATGACAGTTGCCGAAAATCTTCTATTATCCGAGAAACGTGGTCAACACCGGGGCTTAGGCCCTCGTCATTTAAAACAAAATATGGCAAAGTTCAAAGAAATTACATCCGTCATGAACAATGGTCTTGAACAGCGGCTGGACACGGCGACCGGTAAATTATCCGGTGGTCAGCGCCAGGCCTTGAGCTTCTTAATGGCTACGATTAAACGGCCGGAAATGATGCTGCTCGATGAGCATACTGCTGCGCTTGACCCCCAAACATCGCAGGAATTAATGACGGCCACCAACGACCAGATTACCCGAAATCATCTGACTTGCTTAATGATCACCCACCATTTGGATGATGCCCTCAAATATGGTAACCGGCTAATCGTTTTGGATCACGGAAAAATCACATACGATGTCTCTGGCGATGAAAAGGACAACATGACCAAAGAAGAATTATTAGGCTTCTTTAGTGATATTGATGGTTAATAATCATCTGGAAATTTAATTTTAAATTAACAAAAAATGGGATCGAGACGAGATAACGATCATGTTATCCAGTCTTGATCCCATTTTTGTAATCACAATGATTCCCTATTGAAAAGCAACTGTCAGCCTTGTAAGAACCTTATCCAAATACTCAAGACCTGAACATCCGAATGAGTTTCTCGCTTTTAAGCCTACTACTTTTCGGCCAACACCATCCGATTTAATTGCCCTCAAACAGGCGTTTTAGTATCATAAACATAATAACTAACAAACAATCAAAACAAACAACGAGGTGATAATGATGTCCCGCCCCCAAAATAAAGCCGCATTACTGCAACAATCCGAGTTTAAATTTAAGAAATTGACAACACTCATTGATCAGTTAACCCCCGAACAGCAACAAGCAACCTTCCTATTTGAAGACCGGGATCGCAATGTCCGTGATGTTCTCATCCACCTGTATGAATGGCACCAGTTGCTCATTAAGTGGATTAATGCCAACTTTTATGACCATCGCCCCACGCCATTTCTTCCAAAACCATATACATGGAAAACCTATGGTACCATGAACGTGACTTTTTGGCAGCAGCACCAAACCACACCATTGACAGAAGCTAAAGACCTTGTCACAAAGAGTCATGCAGCTGTCATGGTAGAAATTGATCAGTTTTCCAACGAAGCACTGTTTACCAAACAATTTTTCGATTGGACTGGAACTACCTCGCTTGGCAGCTACTGTGTTTCGTCAACCGCTAGTCACTATGACTGGGCTATAAAGAAAATTCGTAAACATCAACGCACCCTGAAAAACATGTGAAAGAAACCGGTTGACAACTATCGTAGCCTAACTCTAATGACTAAACTGCCATCCTTTTGCTGTTGCGGCTGCCAACCATCCCCAACGCCAATCATGCCACGCTCATCACTCTTTTCAGTGATAAAATCCATGCCAATAAAGCGATCCAAGATTTCAATAAAATCACTGCGGTCATCATCCGTCTCAAAGTATAGCCGGGCTTCTTGAACCGTATAAACGTTTAAAGAAAATTGGCCATTCGTATTTTGTGTTTCTGTCTGTTGAAAATCGTCATAGTAGCTGGGCGCCGTTGTTGAAAGCCCATTAAATTGATAACGGTGATTCGCCAAATCGGTAAAATATAATTTTTGAATAACTTCACGATGTTTACTCATTTAACTGTCCTCATTAATTCCGACGACCATTTTTATGGCACCACAATCTTCGTCTTACTCTTTCCCTGGCCTTCCGGTTTCACTTGCAACTGATAGGGAATTTGTTCCTGGAGCATGGTGACATGGCTAATGATCCCAATCATCCGGCTGCTGCTTTCGATATTTTCCAGTGCCGCCATTGCCATGCTCAATGATTCCTGGTCCAGAGAGCCAAACCCTTCGTCAACAAATAACGTGTCAATACTGATCCCACCGGACTCGCTCATGATAACTTCACCCAGTGCAAGTGCCAAACTAAGTGCCGCGATAAAGCTTTCACCGCCGGACAACGTATGAACACTACGGGTTTGACCAACATTAAAATCGTCCACATCAATTTCCAAGCCGGTATTCTTTTGATAGGAACCGGCCTCTTTGTGCAACTTCAATGTGTATCTGCCTGAACTCAGTTGTTTTAAATGTTGGTTGGCAACTCTGAGAATTTCGACTAATTGCGCCCGGAGAACATAGCGCTCCAAACCGAGCTTAGCATCCCCACTCCCGTTAACCGTTTGAACCAATAATTGCAATTGATTGATCATTTCCTGTTGATCGTGAATCTTTTTAAAGTTCCGTTTAATCCGCTTCAAATTATCATTATTGCGCAGTGCCTGGTCATGTTGCTCACCAAATTGTTTTTTCAGCTCGTCTCGAGTTGTTGCCAATCCCGACAAGCGGTCCTTTTCGGCTGCTAAATCAACGACTTGATGGTCACCAATATCCTGCCGATCTTTGGCAATAATTGTCTCGATCCGCTGAAGTTGCTCATGGTAATCCTGAATGGCCTGTTGGTACTGGGATAACTTGGCTAGTTCCGGTAACAGTGCTGTAAAGACAGACCAGTCTTCGGTTTCAAAATGCGCCCGAATAGCTGCCGTTAACTCAGTTTGGACTTTACCCAAGTCATTGCTGGTATTTTCCAGTTCCTGATTAACGGTCTTCTCGGTTGCATGCAATGCCGAAATCCTATTTTCAATTTTTTGAAGCTGCTGATTGTTAGCGGCAACTTCAGCGTCGTATTTTTCAATTAAGTTGGTTAACTCGGCCACTCGCTGATCCAGGGTCGCCAAATCTTTAAACTGAGTCGGCAAACTTCCCTTAGCCGTTTCCAATTGGCCGGCCAACTTTTGTTGTTGACTTTGGGCAGCATAATACCGATCTTGCGCTTGCTTAGCGGCCGCCGTATTGGCAGTTAATTCTTCTTGGATTTTGGTTTGCTGGTTGGCCTCTTCATTTAGCGCTTTGACAGAAGTTTCAACGTCCTTACTGGTTGCTTGGTAACGAGCAATGCAATCCTTGACCTGTTTGATGACCTCATTTAGTTCAGTCTGGTCCGCGTCAATTAACTTTTGAGCCGCCAAATCACGAACGGTGTCATCAAAGGCTGCTTGATACTGTTGCTGCTGGCGGCCTAAAAGATCGGTCTGTTCTGTGACTGACGCTTGTTGCCGACTCAACCGGGTCTTGGCCTTTTGCAGGTCATTTTCGGCCGCCTTCATCTGTTCATCTGAAACGCTTGGTAAATCAGCGACGACAGCGGGATTAGGATGCTCCGGGCTGCCGCAGACCGGACAGGGTGTACCCGGCTTAAGCTGACTGACCAAATTGGCAATCTGGTTACGTAGCCAGTTATTACGTAACTGATCATAATCCTGTTGCTGTTGGGTCACCTGCACTGTCAGTTGTTGATTCTCAGCTTGTTCCGTTTTTATCTGATCGGCTAACCGCTGATTGTTCTTTTGATCTTTAAATAACCGGTTAAGTTGCTTCTTGGCACTTTCCAGATTGTTTTGCTCTTGATTTAATCGGGTGAGCTGCTGGTTTAGCGCTGATTGCTGTTTAAGATCGTCACTAATCTTTCGATCTCGGCTGGTCAGGTCATCAACTTGAGCCTGTTGTTTTTTTAACTCCTGCTGAAGATTGGCCGTCACCCTAGCCGCCTGCTCGACTTGCCTTTCCAGCTCAGTCGCCTTTTCAAAAGCCGGCCGTTGATGTTGCAACACTGATTTTTCAGTTTGCCGTTGACTCTGGTTATCTTTTTGATCCTGCAACCGGGTTTGGCTATCCTTGGCAGCTTGTTCGCTAATCGTTTGCTGCTTTAATTGGTCTGCATTATCTTTTAGTTGCGCTTGATAATCAGTTATGGTTCCCTGTAATCGTTGAAAATCATGGTACTTCGGTTGATAATTCTTTACCCACGTCAACTGATCGATCTGCTTTTGTAAGTGCTCATATTTTTTCTTTTGGCTTTGCAAGTCAGCTTGCGTTTTCAGCTGCTGATTTAACTCATCAATTTTTGCATTCATCTTTTGATCGTCATTTAATTTTTGAGTTTGAACTTCAACCGCCTGTTGCGCGTCCTGTTGTTGTTTTTCGAGTTGCTTCAACTTACGGTTAACGTCACTTTGCTGGTCACTAAGCACATCAATCTGGGTTTCCGTATTTTGCTTTTGAATATCTTCTGGCGCACCGTCCAACCACTGAACAGCTGACAAATCCCGAGTAATCGCGTCCTGGGCCTCACTGGTCTTGGTATTCTGTTGCCTTAACTTGTCACTAAGCGCATCACTCCATCGCTGAAACAGCTGGGTCCGAAAGATTCTTCGAAGGACAATTTCCTTATCTTTACTATCTGAGTCTAGAAAGTGACGAAATTCACCCTGCGGCAGTAACACAATTTGAATAAACTGATCACGGCTAAGCTGTAAAATATCTTCTATTTTAATGTTAATTAATTGCAGCTTGGTAATTTCATCAATTTTCTTATCAGCATCAAAAATCGCTAATTTTCCTTTGCTGGCATATTCTTTTTGGCCTTCTCCACGCTGTTTGTTTCGAGTTTGCTTAGGTTGACGATCAACTTCGTAAACCTTTCCTTGATGTTCAAATCTTAAATCGACTTCTGTCGGCTGATCAGGATCGGCAAAATCAGAACGCATCATGTCTATTTCACGGTCATTATTTGTACCATTACCATACAGGGCAAACGTAATTGCATCAAAAATCGTCGTTTTTCCACTTCCAGTCTTACCAGAAATTAAAAAGACCGATGCCGCGCTTAATTTGGTGAAATCAATCGTTTCATTTTCGTAAGGGCCAAAATTCTTCAGCGTTAATTTTAGTGGTTTCACGGCTATTGCTTCCCTTCGTTAGCGATCTTCAAAGCGTCAGTGGCCCATTTCCGTTGATCAGCTGTCAATGGTTCCTTGGCGACTGATTCGTAAAAATGGCTCAATAAATCCATTGGATCCTGCTTGCGTATTTGGGCGCCGCTTTCTCCCTTGTAGCCAACACCGGTATCATAATCATCGGTATGGGCTAATGAAACAATATTGGGATAAATTTTCCGCAGACTGGTTAGTAAATTAGGAATGGGCTTGTTATCAGTAATGGTCATTCCAAAGAAGTTATCGCGATCCAGAGGCTGATAGAAGGTCGGATCAGTTAATTCAGCAAAAGAAGCGGTCAGCTGCTGGACGTCACGCAAAGGTTTTAATGGTTTAAAGGTGAGTTCAAACGGATCGGTGTCCACAATCCAAATGCCCTTTTGCTGATTGGCTTCGGATAAGGAAAACTTCACGGGTGACCCGCTGTATCGAACTTTTTTCGCGTGCAGGGCATCTTTTCCGTGTAAATGTCCCAGCGCAACATAGTCAAAATCCTGAAGCATTGACACCGGAATGGCTGCTAAACCACCGACAGTTAACTTGGTTTCGGATTCGGTCTGCTCACTGCCGGCAGCAAAGAAATGCGCCACCAATAAATGTTTTTTAGCTGGATTAAATTGGGCAACCATTTTTTCGACAATTGGCTTAAACGCAAGTTCCAACGTTCGTAACGACTCATCATGGAAGTATTCTTGGGCCGCAAATGGTTCAAAATAGGGTAATAGAAAAAGTTGTGTATCCGGTAATTCAACCGGCGTAAATGCCTGTTTTAAATCAGTATGCATATAAAAATGTGTGTCCTTAAACCAAGGCGTTCCGGTTGCCAATCGAGTCGCGCTGTCATGGTTACCGGAAATCGCATAAATGGGTAATTTGTCAGTTAAATTCAACTGCTGCAGCATTGCGTTTAGCTGAGCAACGGAGGATTCAGCCGGCAGACTTCGATCGTATAAATCGCCGGCAATGATCACGCCATCAACCTTCTCATCCAAAGCGATCTGCTCAATCTGTTTAAATGCCGCTTGCTGTTCTTGGGTTAAATCAAAGCCGTGCAGGCGCCGACCAATGTGCCAATCAGCAGTATGTAAAAAGCGCATGTTTATCATCCTCCGTTCAAAAAATAGTATCTCAATTATATAACAGTTCAGGGGCTTGTTTTAAATAAATTCACATTTTCAAAACAACCAAAGCGGGACAAAAGCCCCTACACGGCCGGAAGTTGCCTTTTGTCCCGCGTTTTCACTCGGTAACAATCGTGTTTACACGAACAGAGGCTGGAATAAATTACTTTTGTCTCAGCCCATTAAGCAAAAACACACCAAGGCACTTCTTGAACTTAATTCGTTCTAAAAGTGCCTTAATGTGTTGAATAGTAAGTGACAGTTATCATCGTCATCAAAAAAATCGATTTTTAAAAACTAAATTATTTATTCACAACATTTATCGGCTTACCAGCCAAATAAGCTTTCAAATTATCAACGGCAATGCCCATTAACCGTTCCCGAATTTCGGTTGGTGCCCAAGCAATGTGCGGTGTGAGATAGGCATTCTTAGCAGTTAGCAATGGATTGTCAGCATTAATTGGTTCCTGAGAGGCCACGTCAGCCCCCAGTGCATACAATTTACCGCTATTTAATGCAGCTGCAACGTCCTGTTCGTTTAGCAGGCCGCCACGCGCTGTGTTAATAATAATCGCGCCATCCTTCATTTTAGCAATTGTCTCCTGATTAATAAGATCAGTTGTTTCCGGCGTCTGTGGCGTGTGGAGACTAATCACATCCGATTGTTTTAACAATTCATCCAAAGAAACCTGCTTTAGCCAGTCGACTTGAACCTCTTTTTCGTGATGATTATAAAAAATCACGTTCATGCCAAAGACATGTGCAATTTGGGCAACCGCCTGACCAATATGGCCAAATCCAATAATTCCCAAAGTTTTATCGGTTAAAGAAATTAACGGCTTCTTCCAAAATGTAAAGTCCGTGCTGGCACTCCATTCACCATCTCTAACAGCTTGTGCATGTAGCCCGACTTGATTGGTAATTTCCAACAACAAGGCAAACGTGTGCTGAGCAACGGCATCCGTTCCGTAACTTGGAATGTTGGTCACAACCACGTTATTATCCGTTGCGGCTGATAAATCAACCACGTTAAATCCGGTTGCCAAAACGCCAATATATTTCAATTTAGGTGCCGCGTCAATCACCTGTTTATTTAGAGATGTCTTATTTGTGAGCACAATTTCAGCATCCCCAATGCGTTCGACTTTTTTATCATTATCGCCATCAGCCGTCCGATCGTAATTGGTAAAATCACCTAGTGCTTTAAACCCATCCCAGCTTAAATCACCAGGATTGAGTCCGTAACCATCTAAATCAACAATCTTCATAAGTTCGTCCTCCAAATATTATTTGCCATTAGTTTATCACTTGTCACCCTTCTTCGGCTTTCTTTTAAGCTTATGATCCAAAATTTTTCGAATTCTGAGCAAACTTTCTTCATATTATTTGGACGATGATCAGCCAAATTCCAGTCTGCCAGTTCTTTCATGACTTAACGTCAACTATGACCAACACCATTTTTACGATTTGATTGTGAATTTGGATATAAACATTCAAACATTATTCACGGAAAATCAATAAGTCTTTTGTAAAATCAAATCAGAATAAGAAAAGGAAGTGACAACCATGAAAAATCAACAAACGCCACCTAAGAAAACCTTTAAGATGCCTTCCGCATATACCATTCTGTTTCTAATTATTATCTTCGTCGCACTTTTAACCTGGATGATTCCGGCAGGCCAGTATTCAACCGACAAAGCAGGTAACATTATCGCCCACACTTATCGGGCGGTGGCTGCTAATCCGCAGGGAATCTGGGATGTCTTTTCCGCACCCATTTACGGAATGATCGGTAATGACAAAACAGAAGGTGCCATTTCGATTTCGCTATTTATTTTAGTTATCGGCGGGTTCCTGGGCGTTGTCAATCAAACCAGAGCGTTGGATGATGGTATCGCCAGTGTTGTGGAAAAATACAAAGGTAAAGAAAAGATCTTGATTCCACTGCTGATGATCCTGTTTGCACTGGGTGGTTCGACCTACGGCATGGCCGAGGAAACCATTGCCTTTTATCCGCTGTTGATTCCAGTAATGATTGCCGTTGGCTTCGATTCACTGGTTGCCGTTGCGATTGTCCTGGTTGGCTCACAAGTTGGTTGCTTGGCGTCAACTGTTAACCCGTTTGCAACCGGAGTCGCTTCACAGACCCTCAATATCTCACCGGGTGATGGCATTCTTTCTCGAATTGTCCTTCTGGTTATTGTTGTGATTATCAGTATTCTGTATGTTTATCGATATGCCTCCAAGATTGAAAAGCACCCTGGCAAATCATTGGTCTTTGCGCAACGTGAAGAAGATCTGAAACGCTTTGCGCTGAATAACCGGGATGAGGCCGGCACCAAAATGACAACTCGTCAAAAGCTGGTTCTCTGGTTGTTTGGCATTACATTTTTGATCATGATTATGGGGCTAATCCCTTGGGACCAAATCAATGAAAAATGGACATTCTTTGTCAGCTTCACAAAATGGCTTCAGGGAATCCCTGTCCTTGGCAGCCTGGTTGGTTCTCATTTAGTCCCATTTGGTTCATGGTACTTTACAGAAATCACAACGTTATTCCTATTGATGGCAGTAGTTGTAATGTTTGTCTTTAAAATGAAAGAATCGGCCTTTGTGACATCATTTTTAAATGGCATGGGCGAATTCTTGGGTGTTGCAATTATCGTGGCCGTTGCCCGCGGGATCCAAGTGATCATGAATGATGGTAACATTACAGCCACAGTCCTTCACTGGGGCGAAATGGGACTTTCAAACTTAAACTCCGCTGTCTTCATCACTTTGGCTTACATTTTCTACATTCCAATGTCATTCCTGATTCCGTCAACATCCGGTTTAGCAGCCGCAACCATGGGAATTATTGGTCCAATGGGTAAATTTGCCGGTGTTGATCCAAGCTTAGTCGTGACTGCCTATCAAAGCGCATCCGGCTGGGTAAACCTGATCACGCCGACATCCGGCGTTGTAATGGGTGCCCTTGCAATCGCACATGTTAACATCACGGTTTGGTGGAAATTCATGTTTAAACTCATGATTTACCTACTAATCACAACCATGATTTTCCTGAGTGTGCTAGCCTTACTGTAATGACGCAAAACCAGCCACTTTTTATAACCCGTTTTAGGAGGCAATTCATATGACAACTATTATCACTGAAGTGCAGCAAGCCGCCGTTAAAGCTTTAAAAAGACTAATTAATCAGCCATCCGTTTACGATGAAGCAACAATTACTGCGACAACTCCGTTTGGAAAGGGAATCGACGCTGCGTTAACTGAAGTATTAACAATTGCCAGTGAGAATGGTTTCAAGACCTATAAAGACCCCAATGGCAACTATGGTTACGCAGAAATCGGAACGGGTGAACAAATTTTTGGCATTATCGGCCACGTCGACGTTGTTGCTACTGGTGACCCGGATGATTGGGATCACGATCCCTTCCACGCCAAGGTCATTAACGATCACATTTATGGTCGGGGAGCCCAAGACGATAAAGGTCCGACGATGGCTGCCATGTTTGCGGTTAAATCACTAATGGATCAAGGATACCAATTCAATAAAACGATTCGCTTTATTTTTGGAACCGATGAGGAATCACTCTGGCGTGACATGAAAGTTTATAACGCCAACGAAAAACCAATTGATCTGGGGATTGCCCCGGATGCCGAGTTTCCGCTAATTTACGCGGAAAAGGGATTGGAACAGGCTTACTTGGTTGGACCTGGCCAAGCTGACTTATCAATTGACTTACAAGGGGCCTTCAATGCTGTCCCTGCCAAGGCAAGTTACAACGGTCCCAAAATTGCTGAGGTTAAACAAGCGTTAGATCAGCAAGGCTTTGACTATCAAGACCTTGGCACCGATGGTCTCACCGTGATTGGAAAATCAGTGCATGCGATGAACGCACCACAGGGAACTAACGTGGTCCTAAGGTTGGCAATGGCATTAGATCAAGTTTTTCCAAGCCAGCCACTTGATTTTCTTGGTAAACACTTTAAAGAAGACGCCACTGGAGCCAATATTCTCGGTAATATTGAGGATCAGCAGTCAGGTCATTTGACCGTTAATATTTCCAGTCTCAAAATAGATCAAAATGAAACCAGAATGCAGCTTGACATGCGGATTCCAGTGACAATTGATCGGGATGAGCTGATCAAAAAATTGGCAAACAAAATTGCACCATATGACCTGCACTATGAACCCTATGATTACTTGGCACCACTCTATGTTCCAACTGACAGTCACTTGGTCAAAACGCTAATGACAGTTTATCAAGACATCACAGGTGATCAAACACCACCTCAAATTTCTGGTGGCGCCACTTACGCCCGAACCATGCATCATTGTGTGGCGTATGGGGCAATGCTGCCGGGAACTCCGGATTTCATGCATCAGGTAAACGAAAATTGGGCGTTGGAATCAATGTTTAAAGCCATGGAAATTTATGCTGAGGCAATTAAACGGCTGTGTGTTAATGATCGTTAGTAACCTAATCCGAATCAAACCAGATGTTCCAATTAAACGAGGTGCCGGTATGACAGCATTAGCTTGTCGTATCGGCACCTCGTTTAATTAATTTTAGGCTTCTTAATGTGTATAACGAATAATAATTCCAACGAGCATCTTTGTTGCTCCAGATCCGGCTTTTTGATCATAATACGCCTGAAAACGTTTATCACTTAAGTAAATTTGAGCGATGCCTCGGTGAATTTGTAAACTGTAATTTGGCATTATAATTTGAATCCATGCTTGATGCAGTTTAAAGATTTGAGATGCAAGAGTCTCTTTTTTATCCGGCTCCCGCAGAATCGTTTTTAAGTCACCAATTAATTGATGTTCAATTTTTGTTAGTTGAGTCATTTCTTTCTGATCCAATGATTGATAATGTTGATTACTGGCATCAATCAGTTTATCCCCATACTGGTCACGAATTTCGGAACCATAAATGGCCTCATTCTGATCAATTTGCCCTTGTTTCAGTGCTTTAAATCGTTCTTGATCTGTCATCTTTGTTAATCCTTTCTGTTCTGTAATCGTTTGTTCAACATTGTTAATAACGGCATTTAAGTGCACCTGTTTTGCTTTTAGAAACTCTGCTTGTTTTTCGAGTTCCGTCAGCAAGTCAAAAGTGGGTGATTTCAAAATTCTCTCAATTTGTTTCAACTCAAAATCCATCTCTTTAAAAATCATAATCTGCTGGATGAGTTTAACATCCTGATCATTATAAATCCGGTAATTCGATAATTGGTTTCTTTTAGGTTTCAGCAAATTCAAAGATTCATAATAGCGCAGTGTTCGTGGCGTTAAACCTGTTAACTTTGAAAGTTCCTTGATGGTATAAGACAACCGGTTCACCTCCTTCATTTAAAATAATACGGGTTAACGCAACGTTAATGTCAAACATTTTTAATAACCCATTTTTCAAAAACTATATTATTAGGTACCGAAACAAAATCGTTGACCTTTTATCTTGGGCCAGCTATACTACTCATTGTTAGGTACCTAAGCAAACTAACAGAGTCGTTTGAATGAGTCAGTTTTTCTACTTGAACCAGCTGGTTTGTTCAACCGCATCAATCACGAAGGAGATTTTCATATGACAGACAAAAATGAGTTATTACGAAAAATCTTTGGTTTCCTTCACGGCTCACAACGGCTAGCCCGGCATTCAGCTCGCCCTTATCAATTAAGAGGCCAGCACCGGGTATTGCACGTTTTGGCTAAAGAAGGTACCTTGATTCAATCACAACTAGCTGAAATTCTAGATATTCGACCATCATCACTAACTGAATTGTTATCCAAGTTGGAAGATCGCGGCTTGATCACCCGGACCCCTGACGAAAATGACAAACGAGTTACCAACGTTTCATTAACGGATGAAGGAAAAAAGGCAATTGAAACTGACGAAGGTTCCTCAGATGACTTGATTAATTCAATTTTTGACGGCCTTTCCGATGAAGAAGTCGATCAGTTAAACACATTGTTCGATAAATTAAATGGGTCACTCAAAGCCAAACTTCCTGATCGCGATGATCGACCAGACGGCTTCCACCATCACCATGGATT
Organism: Lentilactobacillus diolivorans DSM 14421; assembly: GCF_001434255.1. Lineage (GTDB taxonomy): Bacteria > Bacillota > Bacilli > Lactobacillales > Lactobacillaceae > Lentilactobacillus > Lentilactobacillus diolivorans. The sequence continues at coordinate 114,947 of NZ_AZEY01000105.1, read as the reverse complement.
CGGTGGTCCTCATGGGCCTCGTGGCCGTGGTTTCGGCGGCCCCGGTCCTCATCATGGTCATGGATTTGGCGGTCCAAGATTTATTATTTTCAGATAGTTTGTCTCAATATTGTCCAAAAACACCCTTACCGGCAGAAAAGTGTCGATAAGGGTGTTTTTTTAGTGCTTTTGAAAATAATGGCTTAGTTTCCGAATAACTTGTTCCAGCGAATATAACAATCGGTTTTCTTTTTCAATAACCTGCAATCCGTGCTTATGGATCATTGCATCCCGAATTTGTTGACGCCGAAGGGCAACCAAATTGTTAGGCAGCTGATTAATGGAAAAATAAGCCAACCGCTTAGTTTCGGGTCCTTCTGTCATAAGTGATTGATTAACATCTCTTAATTTAACCATAAATATGACCTGCTTATCATGATGTAATGGACGAAAGTATTGGCCAACACAGACACTAATCGTCACGGTTAAACCAGTTTCTTCACGGATTTCACGACAAACACAGTCCTCAAAAGACTCTCCTTGCTGTCGGGTACCACCCGGCAAATCCCACAACGGGAAATCTCGTCTTCTAACTAACAGAACTTGGTTTTGAGTATTCTTAATAATCCCAAAAGCACCATAAGTCGTCATTTATTCACTCACCTTTAAGAAAGCAATGGTCAAAGAACTGAATCTGGTCACTATCCGGTAAAAATCACACTATTAATTCCAAATAAGTTAAACCCATACATTATCACCATAATCCCGTTCACGGCGGTTGACACTATGATAATTGAGTAAGGAATGGTTGCCTTGAAAATACCGAATATCCAAGGATTCCGGTAACGTTTACCCTTGTATGAGAAACAAAATCCCAGCTGAATCAACGTCACGATAATTTGTAACCCAATCCCCAAAACGTAAATAAATGGTGATCCAAAATGCAGCTGAAAGAAATAGGCGCCTAACGTTAAGCAGTCAAGCAATATGGCTAAAAATGGCATGATAACTCCCCTAATTTTAAAATTGGTATTCCATATATTCTGCGCCGGCTAAGGGATTAAACCGATATGGTTGAATATTTTTAAACCCGGCGGCTTCATAAAGTTTGATGGCTGATTGCATTTTATCCAGCGTATCCAAGCGAATCGACTGATAGCCCAAACTTTTTGCGCTGGCTAAGATGCGAGCTACCAGTTCCTGGCCGATCCCTAAATGCCGGAAAGCATCCCGAACGTACAATCGTTTCATTTCTGCAATGCCGGGCTTAAATTCATGAACGGCAACCGAACCGGCCAGCTGGTCACCCACCGTCGCCAAAATCAAGTCACCCTTTGGTCCACTGTACCGATCGGGTAAAGCCTTTAATTCATCGGCAAAGTCTTGAAACCCAAGGTCAAGATGCATCACTTTTGAATATTCAACAAACAATTCCTTAGCTGCCTGAAAATCTAGTGAATGACTAGCATGGTGATACATCACTTGTGGTTGATTTGATTGTTCCTGCATACAAAAACCTCCTGACATTTAGCGCATATTTTACCGCAATTTAATTCTCGTTGCAAAAGTTGATAAATGACCTAAATTCAGTTAGTCCTTGTTAGCCTTTGAAGCTTTTTGCGAGGCCTCATGAAGCTTCTTATCCAACGCCAATTTAGCTTCATGTTCTTTTTCACTGGCCGCCTTCTGCGGCAAAATCAGATTCAAAACAATTCCAATAATAGTTGCGAAGGCCAAACCGGTAAATTGGAAACTCTTAATTTGCAGATAAGCATTCCCAACACCAATCACCATGACCGTCGACGCGATCATCAAATTTCGCTTCACACCCATGTCAATTTTATTTTCCACCATAATTTGAATCCCGGCGGTCGCAATGGTTCCAAATAGTAGGAAGCTAATCCCACCAATGACTGGCATCGGCATCTGCATAATCAACACATTCAATTTATTAACAAAGGCAAACAGAATGGCAAACCCGGCCGCCCCCATTAAAACGTAGACACTGTGAATCTTGGTGATGGCCATAACGCCAATATTCTCACCATAACTGGTCATGGCAGGTGCCCCAACAAGTCCGGCAAATAATGAGGCCGCACCATCACCAGCCAAGGTTCGGTTCAAGCCAGGATCTTTAAAGAAGTCGCGACCGGTTAATTCATCCAATACCATAATATGCCCCATGTGTTCAGTCATGGTCACAAAGGCAATCGGAGTAATTGATAGGATCGCCGCCCAATCAATTTTGAAATGATAGGATAATCCGGGAATCTCAAAGGCTGGCAGTTTAAACCACGGGGCCACCGCAATGGCATGAAGATCAACCAGGCCACAAAAGACAGAGATGATATACCCACAGACAATCGCCAACAGTACCGGAATCAATCCAATAAAACCTTTAAACATCATATTAAATAAAATAGCTAAAAATAAAGTTGCCAAGGCGACGCCAAAGTACAGTAAATGATACTGCTTTGTATTTCCCATCATGGCATCATTAGCGGCGCTACCAGCCAAGGATAAGCCAATGACCATGACAATTGGGCCAACAACAATCGGTGGTAAAATCTTATCCACCCAATCCGATCCAATTGCCCAGATAATTGTTGCGACAATCATATAAACAATCCCGACACCAACAATTCCTTGACCGACAGCTGAATATCCAGTTGTTTTCATTAGTGAGGCCATCGGAATGATGAACGCAAAACTGGATCCCATGTAAGCTGGGATTTTGCGTTGTGTAATCATGATATGTAATAATGTTCCCACACCTGAAGCAAATAACGCAATGCTTGGACTTAAGCCAACAATCAATGGCACAATAACGGTTGATCCAAACATTGAAAACATATGCTGCAACGATAAGCCGACCCACGGCCAAAACGGCGGCATATCGTGAATGTCCAAAATTGCGCGGTCGTCATGAAACTCATTTTTATCTGCCATTAAATTTTGCCACCCCTATTATATTTTTAAGCTTCGATCTCAATAACCCGCTCAAACAATGACTCATCATTTGAACCAGAATTCTTGGGATAAGTTTAATTTTGCTAATGAATCTTTAAACCGAACCACGGTGACGGCAAATAAAAATCCACCATCCCTGTCTGTACAGCCAGTAAGATGATGGATTTCAACCCAAAAATTGCCCGGGTTAATTTCGGACTCTTACTGGCCTCACGGGACCAGAGTTAAAGATTCATTAATAGTTACTCATTATTATAGTCTAGCCCGAATAAGAAGTCCATGCAGTTAAGCATTGTTTTTGTCTATCGAAATCGTTCTGAACTAACCATGTCGATTCGAAATGACCATTTCCATGTCGATATGAGGAATGTCATCTTCCAAATACACGTCGCTTACGTCATGAAAGCCAAATGAATGATAGAAATCTTTCAAATAAGCTTGACCCGCCAACACGATCTTGTTAGTGTAGGGTATTAATTTAATTGCTTGATTAATTGCCGCTTGAATCAAATACCGGCCTAACCCCGCTTTCCGAAAATCAGGCGCCACAATCACCCGGCCAATCCGAGCAACGGTTTGATTTTTTTCAGGAATTATCCTGGCATATGCCATTAAGGATCTGTCGTCATCCTGCAGCATTAAGTGAAACGATCTTAAATCGTCATCATCAACTTCTTGATATGGACACTGCTGTTCGACAACAAAGACCGCCACCCGCAACTGATAGATTTTAAATAACTCCTGCGTTGTCAGGCTTGAAAAGGGTTTAACAGTCATTTTAGGTTTAATCATTCTTTTCTTTCCTCCATCCAAAAATACAAGCATTTGGCTTTCTGTTATAATATATGCAATAGGATTAACGTGCAACAAGAATACAAATGAGGTATTAATGTGAATAGGCATGACAATGAACCACAATATAAGAAGTATGATTTCAACTCTGAGCAAACGAGGCGCCGACGACGTAAGAAGCAATACAGTGGCTGGTGGTTTGCCCTTTTGATTCTGCTAATTGCCTTGGCAATCGCGTTTTCTGTTAACTGGTTTCTAACTCGGGGCGATCAAAAATCGTCCAGTTCCAACAACGCGTCATCTACCATTTCCAAAACCATCAAAAAATCAGAGCAGACAATCGAAAACAAAAAATCCAAGGGTGCTTTGACCAATGATGTGGAGAAAAATCGAATTGCCGCCTTTAATTCTAAATTGAAGCAGGCGGACAATAATGGGATTACATCCCAGCAACGCCAACAATTCCAGCAGTCAATCAACCAAGAGGTCAACAAAACTGTCAAATCCCGAGAACAAACTTTACTCAACAACGTGGGGACAAGGCAGCCAGCTAAGCCGAGCGGCCCCAAAGCTAAAAAGAACAAGACTGCAGATCAATTTTCAGCAAACCATACATTTGCTTCGGTTCAGGACGCCAAAAACTGGGCAAACGCCACCAAGCAGCAGTGGCTGAAAGCAGGTTACGTGAATTACACCATTACTTCTAACAGCCAAGGTTACTATATTCTTCAATTTGTAAAATGACAAAAACAATTAATTACATTTAACGGCAAAGTGGCATAATATGGAAGTGGGGAGGGATCAACACATGAAAGTTCAAGTACCGTTAACAAAGGGTCTCTTAGCAGACAAATACAATCAATACGCTTCACCTGACAATATTATCGATGATAAGCCAATCGTTTCATTTCCAATTCAAATTACTGATGTGCCAAAAGAAGCAAAATCTTTAGCATTAACTTTGATTGACTGGGATGCCATGCCGGTTGGCGGCTTTGCCTGGATCCATTGGACAGCAGCCAATATTTCACCGGACGTTACCGAAATTCCGGCCAATAATAGTCAAACGTTAAAAGTCCCAATGGTTCAAGGTCGCAATAGTACTGCTGGTGGTTTAATCGGCAATCAGGATCCAAAAACGGCTTGGCATTATAATGGCCCAAATCCTCCTGATAAAGTTCATAATTACCACCTATCAGTTTTTGCGTTGGATTCAAAGTTACCATTGGAAAATGGTTTTTGGTTAAACGAATTACAGGATGTCATGCGTAGCCATATCTTGGCGACTGCGGAGTTTATTATCCCATCTCGAAATTAGTGATATAATTAACATAAAATTACCGCAAAGGGAGGCCGCTTCATTATGGAAGCCAATTACAAAACCATCCTGGTACCAGTTGATGGATCCAGTCAATCAGAAGACGCACTAGCAAAGGGTGCCCTGATTGCTCACAACAACAACGCCCACCTAGATGTTCTTCACGTACTCAGCACAACTCAATATGGTTACAATTACGGTGGCATGGTGGATGGTGACGTCATCAACAATTTAGTTGAAGACACCACTGACTATTTGAATAAACTAACCGATCGAATTAAGAAAGAATCTGGTGTTGATGACATCAGCATCCATATCCGATTCGGCAATCCCAAGACCGTCATTGCTTTCGAATTTCCACGCGATCACAAATCAAATTTGATTGTCATGGGAGCAACTGGCATGAGTCGCCTGCAACGGGTGCTTGAGGGTTCAGTTTCATCATTCGTTAACCGTAATGCCCACTGTGATGTTATGGTCATTCGAACCGATACCAATATGAAACCATACGCACCATTTCCAAAGAAATAAATGAAATTTCAAAGAACAAAAGGATCAGGACAATTAAATTTTGTCGTGATCCTTTTTGTCTCTTCGCTCAGCTCGCTATTTTCCATACAGTTTAATGGCAACGTAAAAATTGATGAAGAGCATTCCGATTATGAACAGCGCCACAAAAGCACAATTTTCATCATCGTACGTTGATGGTGAAAGCAGCCCATTAGAATCTAATGCAATCCAGAAAGTCAACTCATATATCCAAAAATTGCGATTTTCTTTCATCTTTTCCCATTCCATATCAAGCCTCTTCTGATTAAACATTTTGTCACCTCCTTTTGAGATAGATCAAAATAGTCCTGATAGAAGGAAGAAACTGGTCGTTGTACTAAAAAATATTCTTAATACAAATTCAGTGATGTGATTGAAATTATCTTGCAAGATTTACTTTTACGATAGTAATAAATAGATCACAAAAACAAGCAATGTCTGTTTTACGTCAGGTTACATCATGTAATTTGAGGCAATTATCCGCGGTCAACCTGTCATTAGTTTTCGGTTTGTGTTCTCCAGCAACTATTTAAGGGCATAAAAAGATGGCAGCCTAGGCAAACTGAAATTTGTCTGGACTGCCATCTTTTTTAATTGCTCAATAATACGTTGCCACCTGATACATCTTTTTAACAAATGCTTTTGGCGTCATGTTGCTTGGATCTTGATTCTCAAAGACAATCGCTAAATGATAATTACCAGTCGTTGCAAAATAACCCGAGTGGTAATTCTGCCCGCCAAAAGAACCATTATTGTATTTTACGCCCTTTTGCGTCACGTACAGCCCACCGGAATAGACCGACCCATAGCTTAACAATTGTTGGTATTGCTGAGCTGTCAGAATCGCCCCGTTTTGGAGGCCCAAAATAAATTGATAATAGTCGCTGGGAGTTGTTAATAAATTACCTGCTCCCGGAATTGCCGACAGTCTTGGCAATGAAGCCGTCTGATAACTTGAATAGTCTGTTTGACCATTCCTTGTATAGCTGAGTGCAATTGGGGTTGAAGGTGCTTTGCCATTATCAACAATGAACGTATGCGTCATCTTCACCTTATTCAAAATTCGGGTCTGCAGGTTCTGGGCATAAGATTGCTTGGTTATTTTGGCAATAATGCCTGCTAACAAGACATAATTTGCGTCGCTGTAATCAAACGTCGTCTTCCCGGTTGCATTGGCCCGCTTAACCATACTGGCATAGGCTTGGCTTTCAGTCATTGCCTTGCTAGGATCAATATCCACATTGTCTAACCCCGAAGTCATTGACAGCATTTGTTTGATGGTAATATTGCCGCTACCCTTAATTTGAGGATAAAAATTGCTTAACTTGGTCGTCGGTGTTAGTTGGCCACGACTGATTAACTGTTGAATCATTGCAGCCGTCATGGACTTTTGCAGCGATGCTAAAGGATAAACGACCGAGCCATTGCTGGTATTGGCCAACTTTTTGGTACGATTAGCAAAACCATTGTTCACGATAACGGTGTGTTTACTGCCCGCAGAAGCCAACAATGCACTTCCACTGACATCATTCTGCTTCATCGTTGCATTAGCCACCTGTGTCAAAGTTGCTTTTTTGAGTCCTTTAATGTTCATCCAACCAATCGTTTGATTGAACAATCTTAACTTCGCATAAGTTCCCGTCTTGGTTGTCTTTGTCTGCATCACTCTGACATAATCATTTGAATAGTTACTGCTATTGCTATCAGCTGTTCGTGAACTAGAACTGGTGAAATAAGGTCCCGAATAATAAATCGGATAACCACTCGTTTTAGACGGTTTAACAATCTGGGCGTCATAACGCTGGTTACTGATCTTCAAAACGGGATTGTACCCCGCCATTAATCCATGAATTGCAAATGATCCGGCCGATAGCAGTCCACATAAAAAAAGCAGTAACGTTCTTTCAATCTTGGCTCTTTTTATCATGATAATCCACCAGCTATCGTTTTAATCAAAATTCGTATCTGTCTGCTGCCATTTTTTTGAATAAAAATTCTTATTAATGACATAATGTGGCGTCTTAATCTTTTTCGTTAAAAACGGGTCAATGGCTTGATCCATTTTCAACCATCCTCGCCAACCCGGATGAATGGTATCGCTCATGAAATAGTCAATGTTGCCATCTCGACTTAAATCATCAATGTGGTTAAATCCTTGAGAACGCAATTGATACGTAATTTTTTTATCGAACTGCGCCAACATCTTTGCTGATAATCCGGTGTATGCTTGCCACCGTCGATTAACCGGTGGAATCACAAACAAAACATTGGTGTGGTCTTTAGCAAATTGATTTAAAACCAGTTGAAAGTCACCATACTCGGGTGATTTAAGGAAGCTCATTTGCGACTGAAATCCCTTTAACTTTTTAACATGATGTTTGAGCCGTCGATTCCAAAATTGATTGTTAATCAGAAAGCGGTTTGAATTGGTTTGACGTTTACCAATCTGACCAGCTAACCGATCCAGCCGCTGATTATTATCCGTCCGTGGGAGTTGCTTGGCATCCTTAGAAATCGTCACGGCATTGTTAGCGGGAATTCTAAAACGAGAATAGATTTGATCCTCATTTAGCAGCACCTGGTGACGATAGTTAATGTAAAACATCTGTGATGACGTTGGTTTAAGCCCTGCCGCAATCCTTGCCAAAGCTGAAGAAATGATGTTATCAGAATTCCCCGAAGGCATTTGCAATAGACGATAAGCGGCGTAACGATCCATTTTCGATCCGGTTTCTGATTGGATCCAACTCGTTGCTTGTAATGGGGAGTAATAATAGGCAAATGCATTAGGGTCCTCACCCATCGGAACAAACCACTGTGGCGAAATGAAAAAGATCGCCTTTTTGTTCCGCATTTGATGGTTAATTGACTGCATGACAAAGAATTGTGTGAGTGACTGGCTTCCCCGAGCACCGAGTAAAAACGGTCGATATGATCGATGATACTTGGCAGCAAGCACAGACGGATGAAATGGGTCAAACCGCGACCATTCTGAAGAACCGAAAAATGGCACATAGTGATTTTCTAATGCACTTCGTTTGATAAGTTGTCCTTTTAAGACCAATGGTGATAATGAAGCAGCGGCATTCCTCTGAACTCTGGGGTTAACATAATTGAATTTTATCCAAAACGGTGACAAAAACACGGCAAACATTAACACTGCTGCAAATAAAATTGGCCCAAAAATTTCAAATAAACGCTTTTTTATTGTCATTTTGTCGCTTCAACTTTCGCAATAATTTTTGCTGGTGTGTCCCATTCAGATCGGTTGAACTCTGAAATTGGTGCCTCAACCCCTAACTTATCCTGTAAATCCAATAGAAGCTGAACGGTCCCCATTGAGTCCAAAAGCGCGCTGTCATACAAATTTTCATCTAGTTTAGTTGAAAAATCTTCACCTGTTAAATCCTTTAAAATTGAAAGTACCGTTTCTTTTACATCATCCATAAATTCCAGCCCCTAACTTAATTTAGTATCCAAATCAAAATTTACTTGGTCCAAAAAATAGCGTATTGAGAAATCCTGAGAATATCAGGAAAGTGAAACAAACAAAGTTAAATGTGATAAACGTTGCAAATAACTCCGTCAATTTATTATGTGGAATCTTGTCACGATGTTTCTTCTTGTAGCGCAGCCAAGTGTCATTAACGACTAACGCGCATCCATGAAGTAAGCCATAGAGAATGTAGAACCACGTTTCACCATGCCAGAATCCCATAATTAACATATTAATGATGTAGCAGACGTTGGCCGTTGTGATGCGGCTCTTAAATGTCTTATGCTTCATCATAAAGAAGACCAGCCGCATAAAAATGTAATCACGGAACCAAAATGACAATGTCATATGCCAACGATTCCAAAAGTCCTTAATGTTCTTCGACTTGAATGGTTGATTGAAGTTCATCGGCGTTTTAATGCCCATTAAATAACTAATTCCAACCGCAAACAAGCTATATCCGGCAAAGTCAAAAAACAGATCCATACTGTAAACATACATATAACCGACAATGTACCAAGAAAATCCGTGGGCCATCAACGCGGCAAACTGAATTTGGGGCATCAATACCGTTCCGAAAAAATATGCCAAAACAAATTTGTAAAGAAACCCTAGAAAAACATAGTGAACCCCCGTTTGAACCAAATCAAGATAATCCTTTTGAGCGGGGACATTCTGATAATCACTTACAAATCGGCGATATCGGTCAATCGGTCCAGAGGAAATTGTCGGAAAGAAAAGCAAGAACTGGGCAAAGACAACCGGATGGTAATCTTTGATAATCCCATCCCGGGTTTCCATAATCGTTTGAACCACTTTAAACGTAATATAAGAAATCCCAAGAAAACCAATAATTGACTGTTTTCCAGATTGAATTGCAGGTGTCACCTTCACAACAATCAATGGCACAATCGCCAAAACAACTGCTAAGACAAACACCCAGCCCTTATTCGCTGATGATTTTCGTTGCCGATAATGAGAATAAGCGCCAACCAACACAATCTGATAGGCCAGGTAACAAATTAGTGCGATCCCCGTGTGCCAATTAGGACCACCAAAAGTTAATATCAAAAAGAACAGTGAAATTAAAGTCTGGCACCAACGAAATCGATGCCCATATAGCAAGCCAAGCATCAATGGAATTAATGCGACGGCGAGCCAAATGAAGTACGTTGGATTTCCATACGGAATATACCATCTCATTGCGAATTAGCCTCGTTAATCATTGATTTAATGTCAATCTTACCGTTCTTGCTTAGCGGCAATGATTTCCGATAAATAATTTTTTGGGGAATCATGTATGACATCATTGATTCTTTTAAATCGCGCTTAATAGCCGCCGTTAATTCCAGCTCACTATTAAAGTGATTTTCATTTGGCACAATGTAGGCAATCAGCACCGATACCTGATGTTGCGCATTGTACTTTGGAACAACTGCCGTTTGCTTAACGTACTTTTGTTTTCCCACAAGAATTGCAACATCTTCAAGCTCAATCCGGTAGCCATTCATTTTAACCTGAAAGTCTCGCCGACCAAAATACTGAATCAGCCCATCTTGCCGAATCTTGGCAATATCTCCGGTTCGATAAGCATTCTGACCATGAATAATTGAAAAAACCTTCTTGGTTTTTTCAGGATTGTTGATATAGCCGTTGTGAGAAACACTGGTTCCAAAAATCTGCAATTCGCCTTGAGATCCATCCAAAATCGGATTGCCATCATCATCAATAATTCGTGCGTGCATCCCCGGCATGATATAACCGATCGGCAGCCGATCAAACTCATTAATCATCTCATTGGTAATTTCAACTTGAGTAATCGCCACCGTCGATTCAGTTGGCCCATACGTGTTAAAAATATGTGCCTGAGGAAACTTTTGCTTTAACATTCTGGCAGTTCTGGTCGTCAACTCTTCACCACAAAATAAAAAGTGTTTGAGTTGCGGATAATTAGTTGAATTAAACGAAGGCTCCAATAAGCAAATGTTAATAAACGAAGGTGTTGATACCCAGACATTAATTGATAAGGTTGGCAATGCTGTAAAGAGAACCAGAAAATTATCAGTCATCTTTTTGGACAAGACATGCAAGGTGCCACCCTTAAACAGCGTTGGGTATAAACTCATAACCGATAAATCAAACGAGTAGGCGGGTTGCTGCAGCATTTGCAAATTTTCCGGTAAATTAAAGTCAGTGCCGACAATCCAGGTCACAAAGCTCAATAAATTATTGTAACTAATCTCAACACCCTTAGGGACACCCGTTGTTCCAGAAGTGAAAATAATGTAGAACGTTTGATCATCGCTTACAGCGTGAGTCACCTGATAATCAACCGGTTGTTGAAATATGTCACTAAGGGTCGGCGCTGAGATCACTGGAACTTCACCTAAATTAACCGGTAAATCATCAACTGCAATGACTGCGACCGGTTGCGCAATCTTATTAATCAAAATTAGTCGTTCATCCGGCGAATCAACATCAACCGGAATATATGAGTGCCCTGATTTAATAACCGCGAGAAATGTTGCAATCATGGCAAAACTTTTATCGCCAAAAACTAAAATTGGTCGATTATTTGGCAGCCTCATCTCGTCCAGATGCTTTGCCAATGCATCTGAGTAGTGCTTTAGATCCAAATACGTGTTTATTTGATCATTATAGTGGTAGACGACGTCATCCGGTTTAGTCTTAGCGTACGAATCAATGACGTCAATTAAGTCTGTTTTCATTTTCTTCCCCCTCATTAAAAATCGTTGTAAATGAACTTCGCTTGATTAATGCCACTATAATCATACAAGTAAAAAAGAACCATCATAATAGCAAAATAGAACAGTGTTGTTAAGATAAATTTCACGATAGGTCGTTGAAGCCACTGTAATAAGAACATCTGCATCCCCCCTAAAAATAGTTGTCATCCATTTTCGAGTCGAAAATCATCCAATCTTCTTTCGACTACAAAGATTTCACCTAAGTTAATGTCCCCGCCATCACTTGGTCATATAATGTTTCCGCCAAATTCTGGATCGAAACAGCCGGCCGATAATTATTAGTTAAAAGAACGACACCGAATTTACCATTGCGCGATTCAAACAGAGATGATTCATACCCATAACCAATTCCATGTGAACGAATCCCATTCGGTTGGTTATAAACACCGCCGCCATATGTCGAAGAACTGCCAGGCGTATGAAGGGTCCTCACATTACGCAGCGATATCACTTTCCCACGCAGTAGATAATGCTCTGCTTTAAATAACTCAAATGGCGTCATATAAACTTGACCGGTTCCAAGTTCATTAAACATTGAAGCACGAGGTTCATTAAAAGCTTTTTGATAATTTTGGCTAACCTGTGTTTTTTTTAGGTAGCGATAACCCGTTGTTTGATAGACTGTCACCGGCTGATCTTGGACAAACCCAGTGCCTTTAAGATGCATTGGCTTAGTGAATACCTGAGAAAAATACTGTTGATAACTTTTATGAGTCAATCTGGCAATAATTCCAGCCAACAAAACGTAGTTAACCGGTTGATAATTCCATTTGCCAAGATTGGCAGCTTTACTCGATAGATGCTTAACCGCATAGTCAACAACCTGATTCTCTTTGAGAACTTTATTTGAACCAAGTTGTTTCATTGCAATTCCCGAGTCCATATCAAGCAAATTTCTAATTTCAATCTGCTTGGCATTTGGAATTGATGGATAAAAGGTCGCCAACCGAGTCGTTAAGGACAGGCGCTTCTCTTGAATAAGTTTCATGACGCACGCTGCCGTTAACGATTTCTGGATTGACAGAATTTGAAATTCTGAATTGGTTCGATTCTTTACCCGGCCAAGATAATTTGCATATCCGAAAGCCTTCCGATAAATGAGTCGATCATTTCTGATAATAAGTGCAGATCCGACGAAATGATTCTTTCTTAAATATCGTGTCACGTTATTAGCTGGTGAATTGGAACGATTAAGATCTAGTTTTTGTCGTTGGGAAGTCGATGATTGATTATTGTTATTTTTCGAATGATCACTCGCCGACCGTCGATCACGCGCCTTCTCTTTTGCTGGTTGCCGAACAACCGCTTGGCGGACATGTTGTGAATCTAATCGCCAAACCGTCAGTGCACCACCGACACAAATAATTGTCAGAATCAATAGGCCGGATGCCCAAAGACGTCCCCGTTTCATCAAATCCCCCCCTTATTAAAATATGTATATCACAGGCTAAGTCAGATGTGAGATTGATGTTGCAGTCCACATGGCCCTTGGTGTGAATTCATTAAATGTGATATTTGCCATTGTCAATTCAAACTACCGGCCCAAATCAATATGGTTCCCAAGGTACGCCAACTTTCCAATAAAAGGCAAGCAACGAATACTTTACATCGGCTTACATTGCCTGCTATTAAAGCAAGCATAAAAATGGTTTACGATTCAGTGGTTCTCGGTTTCCGATATCAATCACCTCTTTTTGTAAACGAATTCACATATTTTTCCATATTGTAATCCCCTAATAGCCTGTTAACAATTAATTAAACCTATTATATTCTGGGAGCTTTCAATGACAATCTCTTCCTCAAAAATGACCCCTGCTTTTAGATAAGCTTTAGTATCTTTCGTATTCCGTTAAACATTTTTTCCTGATTAGGAATCATTTACCGTAAATACATAACCAAACAATGAAGTTCACCATTAAAGTTATCCAATTTTCAAATTGGACGTTTAATTAATTGATCTTCTTAGATATCCATGTATGATTAAACTAAGAATGTGAAATCGTTATCATTATGAGAATCATCGCGGTAGTTTACAAATCCTTTAGGAGGGGTCAACCATGAAAGTGCTAGTTATCGGGGGAATTGCGGGCGGACCATCATTCGCCACCAGGCTTCGTCGAATTAATGAAGATGCCAACATCATTTTATTTGAACGTGGCTCGCAAATATCAGTTGCAAGTTGTGCATTGCCCTACTATCTTGGTGGCGTCATTAAAGATCGATCGGCAGTCATTGAGCGGACACCAGAAATTCTTAAGCAAAAGAACAATATCGATGTTCGAATCTTTAATGAGGTCACTGCCATTCATCCAGACACAAAGTCCGTTGACGTTAAGAATCTCAGAACCGGCGAAACTTATTCGGAAGATTATGACGACTTATTGATTGCTACCGGCGCCAGTCCAACCGTCCCGAATATCAAGGGATTAGAAGATGCCGACAACGCATTTGTATTAAGAAGTATGGATAGTGCTGACAAGATCAAACACTTTTTAGACACTCAGCACCCGAAACATGTCACCATCCTCGGTGCTGGTTCGATCGGTATTGAAACGGCTGAAGCATTTGTTCGAAACGGAATTGACGTCACAATTGTCGAACAATCGGCTCACGTTGCTGCGCCGTTTGATCCGGAAATTACCGACATTGTCGCCGAAGAACTTCATAAGCACGGTGTCCACGTCATTCTCAACCAAAGTTTTACTGAGGTCCAATATCACGGCCATCAGGTTGTATTGAGTGACGGCTCAAGCCACCCAACTGACATGCTCTTTATTGGGACTGGCGTTAAACCAAACAGCGAGATCGCTGCCGCGGCTGGCATTACCTTATCTGATGATAACCACATTATCATTGATCATCACTTGCAAACTAATCTGCCTGATGTTTATGCGATTGGGGATGTCGTTGAAACCACCAGTTTAATCACCGGGCTACCAACACCAAGTCTGCTTTCAAGTGCTGCTAATCGTCAAGGCCATTTGCTGGCCGATATGCTTAGTGGCAATCCATTTGAAACTGAGTACAAAGGGTTTATTGGCGCGGGAGTTTCCAAATTTTTTGACTTAACAGCCAGTTATGTCGGATATACCGAACAGTCACTTAAACAATTAGGAATCACAAACTACCAAACCGTCTTTATCACGCCGTTCGACCACGCTTACTTTTATCCAAATGCCGACCGGGTAAACTTAAAACTGATTTACGAAAACAAAACCGGTAAGATTTTAGGTGGTCAAGCTGTCGGCCGAAACGGGATTGATAAACGAATTGGTCAACTTTCAGCAGCCATCACCGGAAACTTAACGGCATTTGACCTGCCTCAATTGGAAATTCCATACTCACCACCTTACTCAGCAACGCGAGACGTTTTAAACATTGCCGGCTACATTGCCATTAACCAGCAAACCAACCAATATGAAACGGTCAAAGTTAGTGATATTCCGGCTGACGATTTGACCAGTGCGACTTTCCTTGATATTAAGGAACCCGGAAAGTCCACTACCGGCTCAATTACCCCAACGCTGAATATTCCACTCTCACAACTCCGTGATCGGATCACCGAAATTCCTAAAGATAAGAAAGTGTACATCACCTTCCGAAAGGGCATTGGCCCCTATAACGCCAGCACAATTTTAGCTGGTAAAGGTTATCAGGTCGCGATGATTACCGAATAGTTTTATATCTCAATTGATTAATCAAGCATCCAGGTATGCCTAACGAACTTAGGATATCTGGATGTTTTATGATTCAGGTAAAGAACCTTGCCCTTTTTCCAGTCACATCACTCGGAACATTTGGGAACCACGATTCAACAAATGTTGCCAGTCTAGCAGACTGACCACAGCCTCAGGCAATTTTAATTTTCTTGCAATTTCTCTCATGCTTGGCTAAACTTAGCTGTAACACTGAATGGAGGAACGACATGGATTCTAAACATACGACAAAAATTGGCCTGTTTCAGCTGGTCATGCTGGCACTGGGGTCACTCATCGGTTCTGGGTGGCTGTTCGGTGCATGGGAGGCTTCAAGGATCGCCGGGCCGGCTTCGATTATTTCCTGGGTAATTGGTGGCTTGGTAATCGGCTCCGTCGCTTACGATTACGTTGAAATCGGCGCGATGTTTCCAGAAGCCGGCGGCATGAGCAAATATGCTCAGTACTCTCACGGCTCGTTACTCGGCTTTATCGCGGCTTGGGCAAATTGGATTTCACTAATCACCTTAATTCCAATTGAAGCTGTCGCGGCGGTGCAATACATGAGTACCTGGCCATGGGCATGGGCAAACTGGACTCACCAATTTCTACATAATGGGGTAATTACCAATTTAGGTTTACTCGTCGTCTTTGGCTTCATCCTGATTTTTACGCTTCTCAATTATTGGTCCGTCCGGGTCTTAACCGGATTCACCAGCTTGATTTCGATTTTTAAACTGGGCGTCCCAACACTAACAATTATTATGCTGACCCTCTCCGGCTTTTATCCTCAAAACTACGGCAGCTCAATCCACGACTTTATGCCATATGGCACCGCACCAATTTTTGCCGCAACTTCTGTGGCAGGAATTATTTTTTCATTTAATGCCTTTCAGACTGTCATTAATATGGGAAGTGAAATTAAAAATTCCCGGAAAAATATTGGCCGGGGAATTGCGATCTCACTCATCATCAGCGGGATTATTTATATTATTTTACAAAGTACCTTTATTACATCCCTTGATCCGGCAATGATTGCCAAATCGGGATGGCACGGCATCCAATTTAATTCACCGTTTGCCGACCTCGCTATCTTACTAGGCATTCACTGGTTGGCCGTCTTATTGTATATGGATGCCTTCGTCTCACCATTTGGAACCGGTGTTTCATTCGTGGCCTCAACCGCCAGAGCACTGTACGCCATGGAAGGTAATCACCATATCCCCAGCTTTATCGGTAAAGTTAACACCACCTATGGCATTCCGCGGGTTGCTCTGATTGTCGATACCTTTCTTAGCATGGTCATGGTCTCGATTTTTCGATCATGGGCTGTTCTGGCAACCGTGATCTGTACTTCAACCTTAATTGCGTATTTAACCGGACCCGTCACTGCCGTTTCATTCAGAAAGATGGGGCCAAACTTCAATCGGCCCGTTAAATTAAAACATCTTAGTTGGATGGCACCGTTTTCTTTTGTGCTCGCATCACTGGCAACCTATTGGGCAATGTGGCCAACAACCATCCAAGTCATCTTGGTCATCTTACTTGGGCTTCCTTTCTATTTTTACTATGAATATAAAACAGGATTTACCAGTACCCGAAAAGCTTTTTGGTCAAGCTTGTGGATGATTGGTTATCTTATTTTTATTTCGGCAATGTCCTATCTGGGCAGTCATGAATTTAATGGTATCAATTGGATCCATTACCCGTACGATTTTGTCGTGATCATCATTGCCTCGCTCGGATTTTATTATTGGGGCGTTCATAGCTGGCAAATATTCCCGGATTATTACCAAGCTAAAAAATTAAATGAAACGGTGGTTACTGAGAAGGAAACATCAACAAAGTAGCAGAGTAAGATGAAAAACACTTCTCGTTCTATATGTAAGCCGGGCTGAGACAAAAGTGATTTTGTCCAGCCCCTATTTTTGTAATCACGATTATTACCAAGCGAAAACGTGAGATAATAGGACCCAAATCAGTCAAAGGAGCCTTCTAGATGAAAACCGAACTTGATAAATGCCTTAGCGGCGAATTATATGATGCCCACGATCCTGTTTTTAAACAATTCAAACAGACGGCCACTCGCTTTCTCCACATCTATAACAATACCAACTATGATGAATCCGATAAGCGGACTCAACTCCTAAAAGAAACGTTGGGCAGCTTGGGTGATGACGTATCTGTTGGCACCCCATTTCTTTGCGACTATGCTAGAAACATTCACATTGGTAACAAGGTTTCAATCAACATGGGTTGCAGCTTGATGGATTCCAATGTGATTACAATTGAGGATGAAACAATGATCGCACCAAATGTCCAAATTTATACAGGTACCCACCCTGTTAAACTACAGGACCGGCTTAATCAGGATTGGGAGTCTCACCGGGAACAACACTTTATCCGTACCCGCGCGCTACCAGTTCACATCGGCCGTGGCTGCTGGATTGGTGGCGGCGTGATTATCCTACCTGGGGTTACAATCGGTGACGGCAGCGTGATTGGTGCTGGAAGTGTCGTTACCAAGAACATTCCAACCAATGTGGTAGCTGCCGGTGATCCATGCAAGGTCATCCACCCAATCGATAACTAGTTCTCTCACCATTTTCTAATAATTTCTTTACTTCCCTGCTATGACAACGATCAATCCAACACATGTGTTTTCAATTATTTGCATTAATCTATGGGTTTGTTACACTAGTTGTCATTGAAAACAGGAGGTACAAATGGATTCTAAAAATACGACAAAGATCGGACTTTTTCAACTAGTCATGTTAACACTCGGTTCCTTAATCGGATCGGGCTGGCTCTTCGGGTCTTGGGAGGCCTCTAAGATTGCCGGTCCAGCATCAATCATTTCCTGGGTCATTGGTGGCCTGGTTATTGGTGCGGTTGCATACGATTATGTAGAGATCGGGGCAATGTTTCCTGAAGCTGGCGGAATGAGTCGCTATGCTCAATATTCACATGGACCATTACTTGGTTTCATCGCATCTTGGGCCAATTGGATTTCATTAATTACTTTGATTCCAATTGAAGCTGTCGCAGCTGTCCAATATATGAGCACGTGGCCGTGGTCATGGGCAAACTGGACACATCAGTTCTTGACAAAAGGGACGATTACAACCCCCGGCTTAATGGTGGTTTTTCTATTTATTATCGTCTTTACTTTGCTAAATTTCTGGTCAGTCAAATTACTAACCAGTTTTACAAGTTTAATTTCTGTCCTAAAAATCGGCGTTCCACTGCTAACAATTATCATGCTGACTGTTTCAGGCTTTTATCCTGAGAACTATGGTCACTCAATTCATGAATTTATGCCATACGGTTCAGCACCTATTTTTGCGGCCACTTCAGCAGCCGGGATTATTTTCTCGTTTAATGCCTTCCAAACGGTCATTAACATGGGAAGCGAAATTAAGAAGTCCCGTAAAAATATTGGGCGTGGTATTTTGATTTCATTGCTCATCAGCGGTGTTTTGTATGTCCTATTACAAAGTACCTTTATCACGGCTTTAAAGCCTTCAATGATTGCTGAACACGGCTGGGGTGGAATTGATTTCAATTCACCATTCGCTGACTTGGCCATTATGCTTGGCATTCGCTGGTTATCCGTTCTACTGTACATGGATGCTTTCGTTTCGCCAGTCGGAACCGGCGTTTCCTTTGCCGCCTCAACCGGTCGCGCCCTCTATGCCATGGAAAGTAATCAGCATATTCCAAGTTTCATTGGTAAAATTAATCAAAAATACGGAATTCCCCGAGTTGCGATGCTTGTGAATCTCGTTCTCAGTATGGTCATGGTATCAATCTTTAGATCTTGGTCAACGCTGGCAACCGTTATTTCAACCTCGACATTAATTGCTTACTTGACCGGACCTGTGACGGCAGTCGCCTTTCGAAAAATGGCGCCGAACTTCAAACGGCCGGTTCGCTTAAAGAATCTCGGCTGGATGGCTCCGGTTTCGTTCGTTTTAGCTTCACTCGCTGTTTACTGGGCCATGTGGCCAACTACGGTCGAAGTCATTCTGGTCATCTTACTTGGCCTGCCATTTTACTTCTACTATGAATACCGGGCAGGCTGGGTCGACACCAGGAAAGCCTTTTGGTCGAGTATGTGGATGATTGTTTATCTAATCTTCATCTCAATTATGTCTTATGGTGGCAGTCACCAATTCAATGGGGTTAATTGGATTTCGTATCCTTATGATTTCTTGGTCATTATTCTTGCATCACTGGCGTTTTATTACTGGGGCGTTAAGAGTGCTCGGATCTTCCCTGACTTCTATCAAGCAAAATCATTGAACGATACGGTTAAGGTTGAGGATGACGATTAGCCATTCACTTAATTTGAAATTTGATTGGACTAAGAGCTGGGAGAATAATCATTTTGCCCAGTTCCGTTAATGTAAACACGATGATTATTGAATAAAAATGCGGGACAAAAGACACCTTCCGGCCATATAAGCCCCCTAACTTGATATTCCAAAATCAGGAATATCTTGTTGAACTTGTTACTTGGTTAAAACGTGGACCCAGCAAGCAGGCTCCGGCCATATAAGCCCCCTAACTTGATATTCCAAAATCAGGAATATCTCGTTAAACTTGTTACTTGGTTAAAACGTGGACCCAGCAAGCAGGCTCCGGCCATATAAGCTCCCTAACTTGATATTCCAAAATTAGGAATATCTCGTTGAACTTGTTACTTGGTTGAAAACGTGGACCAGCAAGCAGGCCCCGGCCATATAAGCCCCCTAACTTGATATTCCAAAATCAGGAATATCAAGTTAGGGGGCTTATATTCTGGAACCTAACCGCTTGCTGGTCCACTCTAATCAAATAAAAAAGCCGACGATTGCAAGAATGCAACTGTCGGCTTTTGGCACATATGCGCCCCTGCCAAGGTGCTTTTATCATACACCAAAACTTATCTAAAATCTGGCTAAATTTGAATTAACCAGCTAATCGGCTATAATATTAACCATCAACCCGTTCTCGTACTCAATTTAAAGGAGTGAACCAATTGAAGAAGATGCTATCGATCCTATTAGTCAGTTTATCGCTAGGACTTGCTTTTCTCACAGCTAATCAGCAAACTGCCGCTGCCAATTCCGATACGACGATTCCAACCGCTTTTCGAGGCACTTGGTATCAGTACGCCGGCCAGAAGCAGTGGAACGTTACCAAAATTACTAAACATTCATTTCAAAATTACATGGCAAATAGTAAGAAACACCGAATTAGCAGTAATCTAATTACTGCGACCCCATCTACCAGTGGTGATAATAAGCTTTCAATTGCCAAACATAAAACCAAATCCCGAACCGCTTACACGTTCTTTCCAGACAAAAATAACGGCTATTTCTGGATCCAAACCGCTAAAATAAATGGTAAAAGGCAAAAAGTTTTGGTTAACTTTACAGTGCAACCAAAGATGTCGGTCATTTCAACTAAGGGCCAATACACAAAAGACTACAGTTATAACTAAATCTTGATCAGTGGGAAGGAGCGGCACAAAAGTTGTCTTTCTCGCTATTTTTACTAGATAACAATCATGATTATCAAGAGGAGTTGGGCAAAATCATTTTTGCCTCAACTCCTCTTTGTTTATTGTTGTAATAACGATTATTGCCAAGTGAAAATGCGGTAACAAAAAATCACGACAACATGATCATCAACCATTCTTGTCGTGATTACTAAGTTGACTCTCCACGATGGATTAGCATTAACTTATTGGCCAACTTTCTCATAGATTAAATAACCAGCGTCGCTCAACAACCGACTAATTCCTAACCATATCAGGTTCCGGCTGACCATTTAAATCAATGGCAAACCGAATCAAGACTAAACTATCAGGGGTAACCGGCAAACTGTCAATATAGACTTCACGATGCTCATTGGGCCGAGTTCGCTTATAATTACCTTCCTTAATTGTCTTGTTTAACACTTGGAATGCCTGACAATTTTCGCTCTTAATTGGACCATGGTTAATGGTTTGGACTTCAATACCTTCTGCTAATTGCTCAAAGTGTAATTCCTCACGATGCGTATTCACAAAATGGATTTTTTCCAAAGCTGCCTTGAAGG
This sequence comes from Lentilactobacillus diolivorans DSM 14421, assembly GCF_001434255.1. Taxonomy (GTDB): domain Bacteria; phylum Bacillota; class Bacilli; order Lactobacillales; family Lactobacillaceae; genus Lentilactobacillus; species Lentilactobacillus diolivorans. The sequence goes on along the minus strand of NZ_AZEY01000105.1, from coordinate 93,293 downwards.
CATTTTCATCAATAAAGAGTGGCTGCTTAATCCAAATTTTAAAGTCTTCTCCGTCATCGGTCTTTCGCCAAACTGCTTGAACCGGGTATGGTACATAAGCTTTAAATCCAGAAACTGGAATATCTTCTTCAGGTCCACCACTAATGGTTTTGGCAATCCGAGCAGCCGCTTTAGCCAGTCGTAGAAATTCAGGATCATCGGTGTGCTTAGTGGCATGTCCTTCAGCCGTAATGTAACTTCGAGTCGTTAAATCAACGAAGTGGGCGTGCTCACTCTTACTATATTCATCTGGTTCATAAGTTTCCCAATTAAACATTTTCATCCCTCCTCCTTGCCCTCAATTTAAACCATAACCCCTATCATTGGCAAATAATGTGACTGAAAATGTAATCGTTATCATTCAATTTATGAAATCCCAAATGACTTTACCGAAGAAAATCAATAACACGACAATGATGATTGGCCGCGCAATCTTGCTGCCATATTTTTTATAATAAGCTGCACCTAAAAAATTAGCCACAATACTAAATACCCCAGCTGTTAATCCCAGCAGCATGATGACCTTACCGCTTAATAGAAAGACGACCAGTGCAGTTACGTTGGTGGTTAAATTAATGACTTTGGTATTACCGGCCGCTAAATTAATCGGCAAATGAGCAACACCGGTTAATAGTAGAATTAAAAAGGTCCCGGTCCCCGGCCCATAAAAGCCATCATAAACTCCTAAGCACAACGAAATGATAAGGGTCAGGATAAACTGATAAATTTTTAATTTGGTCGAATCAGCCAACTTGGAATTTAACGCATGTCGATTTAACAATAAGTAACCTGCCGTTGCCGGCAAAACAATTAATAAAATTAATCTGAAATAGGTATCAGAAATATGTAAGGCAATGTGCGCACCAATCGTGGATCCGATAATTGCCGCCAGAACGGAAAAAAAGGCCAGCTTAACACGGATATAGCCGCTGCGAGCAAACTCCGCGGTAGAAATAACGGTGCCCATTGCTGAAGATAGCTTGTTTGTGCCCACCGCAAAGTGCGCAGGCAGCCCCGCCATTAGGTACGCGGGAAGGGAAATCAATCCCCCGCCACCAGCAATTGCATCAACGAATCCCGCCAGAAAAACCAATGGGCAGACAATTAGAAACTCATGAAGCACAATCGATCATCTCTTTTTAGGTTAATGTTTTCATTATATGCAAAAGGATTGGTCACCACAATGACCAATCCTTAATGTTTATTACTTTTAATTAAATGCTACTATTATCATTATTACCGAGCGGAAACGTGCGCCAAAAGGCAACTTCCTGCCACGTAACCGACTTTCGTCCCACTCTTTAATGTTTGTTACTTTTAATTAGATGTTGCTATTATCATCTTTATCAATTTAAATTGTTGGCAACTTGTTTATGCTCCCTGCAGTAATCCTCTGGGGTTAAATAAACCGAGTGATCACCTAATGCCCTCGTTATCGTCATAATTCTTGGTGGCAGCAATCCCACCCGCTTAACCAGTCCTGAATTACCAAATAAGGCTGAAGGTGTCCCGGAAAAGGTAATCTGACCATGCGCCATCACGTGAACTGTCGAAAATTCAGCCGCTACCCAATCCATATCATGAGTAATTGTGATCACCTGATGGCCACTTTTTACAAGTTGATGAAAAATATTAGTCATTCGTTTTCGACTGGGCCAGTCTAACGACATCATCGGCTCGTCAAACAAATAAATTGCAGGATTAATGGCCAAAACCGTTGCAAACGTTAATAACTTTCGTTCAGATAACGAAAGGTCATATGGATTTTCGGCTGCTTTATCAGCTAATCCAACCGCAACCAAAGCTTGATCAGCCGCTCTTTTAATCATCAATTGATCCGATTCAATTTGAGAAAGCCCCCAGGCCACTTCTTTTTGAACCGTTGCGTTAAATAATTGATCATCTGGATCTTGAAATGTCACGCCAATTTGTTTCAACTTTGCCTGTGGTTTCAACTCATCTATTGAAACGCCATTAATCATAATGGTCCCTTCTTGCGGTGTTATCAATCCGATCAGTAACTTTAACAAAGTTGATTTACCAGCGCCGTTCTGACCAACAATTGCGGTTAGTGGACTGTCAAAAGATTGCCGATCAATTTCCACCTGAAATGAGTGTTCTGGATAAGTGTAACGCAACCCACTAATTTCAATTTGCGGCATAATAAGCCTCCTCTAATTGTTGATTGGTAACCGGAAATTCGTCTGCTCCACCAGGGATTGACCACTTCATTAATTTTGCCAATCGAAACACAGTCGGTTCAGCAAGCTGCCAGTCCGGCTTCAGATGATTAAAAACAGTCAGCGGTTTTCCTGCCGCAACTAACTCGCCAGCTTTCAGAACCCAAATTTGGTCAGCAATTTCACAGAGATCGTCGACTTCATTTGACACAATGAAGATCGTCTTTTTTTCAACACTGACTAACCAACTGAAGAAATGCTGACGTCCAAGTGGATCCATTTCACTGGTGGGATCATCTAAAACCAAAATTGACGGATCAGTTACGATTGCTGTGGCAATTGCCAGCCGTTGTTTTTGTCCGCCAGACAGCGTTCCCGGTGATTGATTTAATTGGTCGCCTAACCCCAACTGATCGGCAACATTGAGGACTCGCCGTTTAATTTGATCGGCTGGAACTCCTTGATTAATGAGGTCAAACGCAATTTCATCGGCAACCGTATCGGCAAGCCCACTCAATTGACCAGCCGGATTCTGCAGCACAACACCGGTTTGCTGATTATACTTCTGCCAATCCAGATTTGGCGATAATGATCCAACTTGAATGGTTCCCGTTACATCACCTGAAATAATTGTTGGTACAATTCCGGCTAATGCCCGACATAACGATGTTTTACCTGCATGATGATTACCAATGATGCCAATAACGTGCCCAAATTCGGCGTCAACCGAAATATGTTTTAGCGCGGATGTTTCAATCCCTCGGTAACGTAGACTTAAATTTTCTAAATGAATTTGCTGCCGATTATCCATAATTTCCACCCAATCAATATAATTGCTAATAAACTCAAGCCACGATGATTAACCATTTCGTGCCGATAAAGATTTGCCGATTTTAGTGCCACCCGATGGGGACTATTAAAGCCACGTAATCGCAGGGCGATCGACCGTTCCATTGATTGATCAAGCGTTTTGATCACTAACGGAACCAGCACTGGTAAAATTGATTTAATCTTTTCAAGAATGGTTTTCTGTTGATTAATGCCACGTGCCCGTTGCGCCATTTGAATTTTTTTCATGTTGGCCATCATTTCCGGTAAAATATAGCAAACCGACATCAATACATAGACCGCTTTATAGGAGAGACCGACCTGCTCCAAATATTTAGAATTTTCTGACACTGTAGTCGTTGTCATAAAAAAGCTGGTTGCTAAAATAATGACAAAAATTCGACACCCCATCGTTGCTGCATACAACAGCCCTTCTTGATAGAATCGAATCCCGACCACTGAAACCAACAGAGTCTGATTGTGACTGTAAAAGAGGCCCTGAATAATCAGCATTGTAAAAATTAAGAATGAGCTGAATTCAATTGCGTGAACCGCCGACTTGCCGGCTTTCGAAATCAGTAGAATCACTAGCGCAACGAATACAAGCGCAATTTCAACTAACAAATTGGTGAAACAAAAGCTTAGTAAGGCCAGATCAAGGGCCATCAATAATTTCGTTACCGGATCAATTACCGACGTCCAGCCACGGTGAGCTACCGAACCTTGTAAAATTGAATTTGGTTCATTCATTATTTATCATCCCTGAAAAAGCGAATCATTCGCTGTGGCAGTTGCCGATAGATAAAGAATGCCAAGTAGGCAACAACAACTTTATCCAAAATGTCCAAAATAAATTCATCAGTAAATGATGAAATCCAAACCGGAATGTGATTAGCGATCATCGCAGCGAAAATTGAATCACCCCAAGGAATCCCAGTTTGGCCACCCCAAAAAATGACATTGAGTGGTGTTGAAATGACAGCAGATACAATTGCAATAATAATAGCGGATACGAATACTTTCTTTGCGGATGAAAACCATCCCTTGGCGTGGAGAACCCCAACGGCAATCCCAATGCCAATACTAGTAATTGCGTAGACCGTTGAAACCGGCGATAGCGTCAATCCATAAATGACGTTATTAATAAAGCCACTAATTGCACCAGCCACCGGGCCAGCTAACATACTTGCCAGAAAAGTTCCCAACGTTCCTAACCAAACCGGTAATTTTAACCCTTCGGCAAACGCCTTGGCAACATAATTAATTCCGACTGCTGCAGGAATCAACGTCATCGTTGCTGTTGACAACCGAATCTTCCAGATACTTGAACGCTTAATATTTTGGACTCTCAAAATCCGCACCTCATTTGCTTAATTATTTTAAATAAAGGTATAAATCACTTTTATTTAAAAGTAATTTATACCTTTAATCTAATTAAAAACATTGTACGACTGTTTTGATAAAAGTCAAGTCGACTTTAATAGTTTTTGCGGTTGTGACTTGGTCTTTTTTCTCCTTGAAGCTTATGTTTTGTTTAATACGGAATATTTTGGAGTGAGCTGGCTACCGAGTCTAAACGTGCAAAAGAGGAGCAAATCCCGGCCATATAATTGACTTAACGGAATATTCCAAAATCAGGAATGGCTGGCAGCCGAGTCTAAACGTGCAAAGCAGAAGCAGCCCCCAGAATATAAGCTCTCTAACCGGATATTCCAAAATCAGGAATATCCGGTTAGAGAGCTTATATTCTGGGGCCTAAGCGCTTCTCTTTGCACTCTCTCTACAGTACCTTATCCCCCTCCGCGATATCTCTTCTCAATCCCTTTGCCTGCCGGTCTCTGTCATCATACCAGTACCACAAACCACTCAGCGCAAAAACGATGATTCCAGCGACGATTAATTCAACCGAAAAACTCAGGATTAGATACAGTGTGACCAAAAACGCCAAGATCGGAATTAATAATCCCCCCGGCAGCTTAAATCCTTGCGGTAACTTTTCATGCTTTCGTAATTTAATTGACGCCAAAATTGTCGGAATATATTGCACGAATGATGTAAAGACAATCGCAGACGCTAGGAATAAATAATTTCCTGAAAGCAACATAAGCCCACAAATCGCGCATGATAACAGTAGTGACACGATCGGCACACCACGTTTGTTCTGATGTCCCAAAACTCTCGGCAACAATTGGTGTTCGGACGCTAGCGAGCTCGCAATTAGCGGCGTTGAGAATGAAATTGATAGCGCCACTCCCATAATCGAAATCAGCATCCCCACCAACGCAAGATCATAACCAAACTGCCCGGCAAAATGATAGAATGATGCCGCAATTGGGACATTATCTGTCGCTAAATGACTACCAGAGACGCCAATTGCAGCAAATTGTACAATCATATACAATAAAGCCGATGTCAGTAAAACCGCAATTAAGGCTTTAGGCAGCGTTTTTTCTGGATTTTTCATTTTAGAAGCGGCAATCGGCAGAAACGAAAAGCCGGTAAACATGTAGAAAACCATCCCAAAGCCTTCATTAAAACGACCGAACAATGGGCTTGAATTGGTTGTCGCACCGGTTAGATTTGCAAAATTGGCATGTCGAACAAAGAATAACCCCGCCACCACAAACAAAATCAACACACCCATTTTGGCAACCGTCGAAATATTATCCACCCAATCCATAAACTTTGATCCAAATAAATTTAAACAAGTCAAGATCGCCAAAATACCAAGTGCCACAATTAAATAATTTCGATGGACATCAAGACTGGGAAAGACACTTCGCAAACTTGTCACAAACGCTGAAATTTCGGTGGCCATTGTAATGATGCCCAGCAACCATGTAAAAATACCGATTTCAAAACCGGCAAATCTACCAAATGCTGTATACGTATATAACCAGGCACCGCCATCTCCCGGAATTTTACTTGCCAAATTGGCAAAACACAGTGCAATCATTAAAACTGCCACCCCGGCTAGTGGCATTAACAGCAAGCTTAAATCACCCAATTTGGCATAAATCCGACTTGGCATTAAAAATATTCCGGAGCCAATAATGCCGTCGACACCTAACAAGAAAACGCTTAGGAAACTTAACTGCTTGATTTTCCCAGATGACATTTCACTACTCCCCCTTCAGCCAATTTTCAACCCGATTGTGTGATGTAATCGGTATCACAAGTTGTCTTTATCTTAGCATGTGCCAAGAGGCAAACGTAGTAAAATGTCTTCGATAATGAGGTGTTTTTAGAGACTCTAACCCATCTCCAGAAAAAGCTTATTTTAAAGATATCAACTTTGAAGGGCAAAATACGGGACAAAAGGCGCTTAACAAAATAATGGCTAACGAAAGTCAATCAGCAATAACCCAACTAAAAAGCAAACCTCAATAAACGTAATCGACAAAATACCGCCATCATCATAAAATTTATTAAAAATAAGGCCACTCACTGATTTAAATAAGCTATATAGAAAGATGAGCGTATACACGCCAAAAATGACGTGCATTATCGAGTTACTAATATAAAACGCACCATAAAGCACAAATGAGAATAGACAAAATGCATCAACAAGTCCCCACAAATAAATATTTTTAGACGTTGGGTGAATAAGTTTGTCCATCATTGACATCTCCTAAGTTTTTGGAATTATCATCATTATAAACCCAATCATTTCGAAACAAGTCCAAAGTCCATTGACCAACCTACAAATCGGCCGTTTTCCGGGAATCGTTTCAAGACAGCAATACAGAACTGGGAATTCTGCCTGCAGGTGCTCCTTGACATCCTTGCACAATTGATGGCTCTCCGTAACCGTCATTTCACCGGCAACTTCAATTTGAGCATCAATGATCATATTGTCACCAGAATATCGACTATCAATAAAGCAAACCTTGGCAATCCGTTCATTGCTCATCATATTGGCTCTAATTTTTGCTCGAATGACCGGATCGAATCCATTTGATAATTTACTGGCACTGGTGCTAATGATCTGAGAACCATTGTAAATAATAAAGCACCCCAGCAAAAGAGCCGAGACTGTGTCAAACCAACGAATTTTAAATATGACCGCCACAAAAATCGCAAACATTGTGCCAAACGAAGTTGCCGAATCACTTAGATAATCTTTTGCGGCTGCTAATAGAGAACTACTCATCATCTTTTTACCAATCACTTTATTAACAATATATTCACCCAACATTGTCAGTCCTGAAAGCAGCGCAAAATAAACAGCATTTCGACTAACTGGCTGTCCATGACCATGAATGATCATGATTAAATGTAACCAGCCATTCCAAATACAATCCACGCCTACTAAAACCATCATCAATCCTGCTAAAAATACGGCCAAACTTTCATACTGCCAATGCCCTTCCAAATGAAATTTATCGCGTGGCATTTTTGAAAATCCTAATCCGACAATCAGCAATAATGCTGAAATAATCCCGGTAAAGTTATTTTCCCCATCCGAAAGCAACGCAACTGAATGGGTTTGTTGACCGACTTTTATTTCCATTATTGAAATGATAGTATAAATAACAAGATTCAGATAGAGTAACTTCCGTGCCCGTTGAATTTTTTGCACACTGCGTTTTTCAAGAGACACTGAGGTTTCAATCCGATCTTGCCCGACAACCTGTTTATTAATTGGATGCATGTCTTATCGCCATCCTCGAAATGCTATATTAGAAAGAAAGTTACGCTAGTGAAACCTAATTTAAAGGTCGTTAAAACTGAACAACTTATTCAAAAGGCGTTTATAAAAATTGTTTCCCAAAAGAGCTTTAGTAAACTCACCGTTAATGCAATTATTACCGAGGCCCATATCAGCCGTGGCACATTTTACCTTCACTATGCCGATAAATTTGACCTTCTTGCTCATTACGAAAGCGCACTACTGGCAGGAATCACAACCATTTTCCAACGCTTTCCCAAACCATTATCATCAGATAATCCGTTACGAACCAATCAGAATGCTTTCTATCAGCTCTTTAACTATCTATCTAAGAACCGTGAACTAACCAATGTTTTACTTCAGAACCCTGAATCAGATATTGTCAAACGAGTTAAAGCACTGATCTTCAACGAAATTCAATTAACTGGTCCTTCTGAAAAATCTGCCGATCAACTACCAATCCCGGAAGACTATGCGCGCGAAATTATCGTTCAAAATATTCTGGTGATTATCGTCTTTTGGTTAAATAAAACCACCCCCGAAAATCCCGAAGTCGTTTTTAACATTTTCTTACGCAGTCGACAATTATCGCCCATCGACCTTTCGAGGATCTTATCAAAGTAAACAGCCGCTGATAATGGATTGACCAATCAAATTAACGACCTGTTCATACCCAATAGTTTGATATCTTAATCCCTGTTTGACAATATGCAGTTAGGCTCCAAATGTTCATTTAAATCCCCCGAGCCATAACTAAGAGGTGGGGCAACATTAGACTTGCCACCATCTCTTTTACTGTCCTAACGATATAACCCATTTGGTTTGAGCAAATAGACACTTTGACATTTTTTGCATATTGAATCGCGACTAAAAAAGGTTAGTCTTTTCAAATGAACATAATGTTTATTTGAAGGAGCGATAAAAATGATTAAAGAAGAATGGAAATACCTAACCAGCAGGAAAATGATGATCGTCGTTTTAATTGCAATTGCTCTAATTCCAGCAATTTATTGTTACTTATACCTGTCGTCAATGTGGAATACATATGGTGAGATGGCTCATATCCCAGTTGCAATTGTCAATCATGATCGACAAGTCACTTATCGGGGGAACAAGATTGATATCGGTCATCACCTCGTTAAGAACCTCAAGAAATCAGATTCACTAGACTATCATCAAGTTGCTCAATCAACCGCCGATAAAAACCTGACTCATGGAAAATATTTTATGATCCTCACAATTCCAAAAAACTTTTCTCATGACGCGACAACGCTACTAAGTGGTTCACCTCGCCACCTACATTTAAAGTTCAAAATTAATTCGGGAGAAAATTTTATTGTTTCAAAAATGACCAGAGGTGCGATTACCGCGATTAAACAAAAAGTTGCCGCTCAGGTCACGACTCTCTACGCGACAATCACCCTCAAGGCGCTAAAAGGTGCCACTCAGGGGATGCAACAAGCAGCTAATGGAAACGAAAAATTAGCCAGGGGTGCACGAAGACTGCATACCGGCTTGACAAGTACCAGTTCCGGTACAATCGCTCTAGCTAAAGGTTTAACCAAATTCAAATCCGGCACAACCCGGTTAGCGGTTGGCAATCAGCAAATAATCACCGGTTTAAAACAGCAGCTGACTCCTGCTTCAGCAACAACTTTATCCCCAGTAATCAAAGCCAACAGGCAATTTTCGATCGGTCTTAATCAGCTGGCTTCAAATGTTGGGCGCCTCCAATCCGGCACCAACAATATGTTGACTGGGGAAACAGCTCTCAGGACTGGTACCAATCACCTTATTGCCAACAACCAATTAATCAGTCACGCGTTGTCAACCGGCTCAAATCGCCTTAAAACCATTCATACCGCCACCCAGAATGCCAGGATAATTGCGAATCCCGTCAAAGGATCTACCAATGACATTGCCAAAGTCCCTAACAACGGAACTGGAATGGCACCATTTGCCATCGCCATTGGCATCTACGTTGGGGCAATCGCATTAGGAACCATGTATGATGGTTATTTACCGAGAAAAAAGCCGCAGCACGCAATTAACTGGTGGGCAAGTAAAGCTTCAATTATTGGTGGTGTCGCGGTTATTGAATCAATTTTACTGTATGTTACTTTGACAGATGCCAATAAGCTGACAACGGTTTCGCATCCCCAACTCTTTGCATTACTGTTAGTTGGCTCAATCCTATTTTTATCACTGATCTTTTTCCTAAGAATCTGGCTCGGGGGATTTGGCACTTGGCTGGTTTCAATTATTTTAGTATTGCAGCTCTCATCATCCGGTGGACTCTACCCAACACAGCTATTAAATTCATTGGCAAAGGACATGAACCCTTGGCTGCCAATGACCTATTTGATTGACGCATTGCGGTCAACAATTTCGACCAATCAACCAATTCAAACGGATATGATCATTATGGTTGGCGTTATCATCCTGTTAAATGCACTCATTCTATTGAAATTTAAACTCGATCTAAACAAACCACTCATGACGCTAACCGACCCTGACTTAAGTGATAATTAGTTTAGAGAATCGGTCAATGGTATAAATAGCAACGTTGTTCGAACTCAGAAACAAACTTAATGGATATTCATACCTTAACTACTACAAGCAGCTTCATTGTTTAGGTATCATTCATTTACTTTTTTCAATAGATGACGGTTGTCGTAATGCCTCTTTTCAATTAAAATTAACACACTATGTTTTGATAAGGGGAATCAACTGTGGACTACATTAAACAATTGCAACACTTAACCGATACCAGCCATGCTTCATTAGCGCAGAAAATTGGTATCTCGTCAACCACTCTGAACCGTATTCTTGCCGGCAACCATATTTCCCAACAAACGGAAAATAAAGTTGTTGACTTTCTACATAAAAATATCGATCAAGCCAAATTGTTTCTGGATGAGACGTATGTTGGCAACATGGACCATGCTACAGAGATGAACATCTCCTGTGTTTTCGCTATCACCAGTCATGCGTTTCATAATTTTAAAAAAATCGTTTATCCGTTAGGTTGGCGAAAAGGCGACGAGGTCAAAGCTGCCGGCAAAGATATTGCCATGTTAGGCGACTTACTATCCACTACCAAGAGCGATGAGTTACAAACTTTTTATACCAAAACATTAACAAAATATAACGAGGTTGCCGGACTACAATATTTATGCCCTTACATTCTGGCAGTCATGGAAACACTCGAAACCATTAGCATCGAAAGAATCAACGACTTAGAAATTGTGATTGACACTCGAAGTGAATTTTTCGCAGATAATTTAACAGATTGTCAAAAAATTTTGGCAACATACTTACCATTAATCGGTTGCCACGTTAAAGAACTTAAAGTCTCTTCCTGCAAGAGCCGAGATCTCATTGGTTTACAATACGCCGATTTTGTCGCTAATTTATCGACAAGAGGATCGCAGGAAATTCTCCAAGATGCTCAAATTAATCCAACCGTTACTGAGCAAAATATTCGCGATCAAAAATTATTGATGATCTCCGGTCTTCATCAAAGAACCATCAGACATGCGCTGGCGGCTGGGAACACATTGGCTATGAGTGATGGGGCATCAGCCACGATTGAATATCTACTTAACGATATTCGCCAAGTTGCTTATCAAGAACGGTTTAGTGATGATCGAATTTATTTCAATAAATTAAAGCAGGCTTTAAAACTCTGCATCGATAATTTGCCTAATAAAAATGATCGGCAACCAATTCTCAGCTACAAAGGAACAAGATTTATTGATCTGGAAGCTCGCGCATGTATGGCGTTACATACCGATTTAAGTGCAATCGAATTAGAAACAGAGCAGTTTAATCAAGTTAAGGAATTAATTGATTCATTGTAAAGAATTATCGTTTGTTTCTTTTAAAAAGGAAAACCATAGCAGGTTTATTTTGCTTAGTTTTCCCTTTTTTTACGCGGTGAAGATCATTACCGGATTAATCGCTCTGTTGGATATCAATAATGCTTTACCAATTGGTTGGACTTTTTTCCAACCAATTGGTGGTTCTTATCAATGCCCTTTATTTTTATACTGAATTTATTCAATATTAATTTAATCATGAAGGGAATCAATGCATATGACATCATCTCATCGTTTAACACCTCAGCGGCTGGTTTTACTCTCCTTGTTTATCGCAATTATTATCGTCCAATCAATTGTGCCTTTCTGGGGTTACATCACAGTTGGCGTTGTTAGCATCACGCTAATTCAATTAACGGTGGCAATTTCCGCAATTTTGCTGGGCAGCCGTGCTGGCGTGCTAACTGGGTTTGCTTGGGGATTACTTTCATTTATTCGATCATGGACATCACCGGCCAGTCCTCTAGCGGTTCTTATGTTTCATAACCCATTCATTGCGATTCTGCCAAGAATGCTGGTCGGATTATTTGCCGGAATCGTTTATAATATGATCAGAAAACGAAAAGGTCAAGTTCTTGCTGCAAGCTTGGCCGGATTAACCGCATCAGTGACCAATACCATTCTGGTGCTGGGATTAAGTGCCATTTTTTTCATTGGGTTTCACGCAACAATGGGAAGTATTTCCGGCGGCCAATGGCTCTGGATTTTAGTCGGGATTGGCACTAATAACGGGATTTTTGAAGGTATTTTTTCCTTTATTGTGACACCAATTATCGTTACCCCACTATTACGATCAAGCCACTTTAAACATCTTTTACAGGGAGATTAAATTATGGACTGGTACCTTGACCGTTCCGCGCATACTTTTTGCTACCAACAATTGATTGATCGAATCCAAACTGCCATTCAAAACGGCGAGCTATTACCGGGCGAAAAGCTCCCCTCTGAGCGTCAACTTGCTACCATGCTGGGGATTGACCGGTCAACTGTTAATCGCGCTTATAGTGAGTTGGCTGCCAGTAACATTGTTTCTCGAGTTGTCGGGCAGGGAACCCGAATCCAACAGCAAAACACCCCACAACAAGCCAACTGGTTGGCATATCTGCGCACCCATTCCAATGCGTTCGACACCCTAAATGAAACTACCCAACAAAAAGAACTGTTAGATTTAGCAACCAATATTCTACCAACTCAGCTTTGGCCAACATTGCCATCAGTGAAGTTCCCCCACTACCTACCCAAAGAGGGGTCGCAAGATGCTGTTTTGGGACTATCCAAACTTCGGCACCGAATTCTAAGGACGATGATTTCAAAGGAATTACAATCTCAAATTGATGATCCTCAGGTTCTGATTACTTCAGGAATTCAACAAGCTTTCACGCTCTTAGTTGAGGGCTTACTAGCCCCCGGAGATTCCGTGGCAATTGAATCGCCTTCTTCGTTACATCAACTGAAAATTTTTCAGTTGCTTGGAATCCGAATTTATCATGTGCCAATCACCCAAGCTGGTCGCTTGAGTCTAACTCAACTAAAAAAATTAAAGCGCCAACATCAAATTAAATTGCTCTTCGTTATGCCTAATCTCCAAAATCCAACCGGAACGACCATGACCCTAGTCGATCGCCAAGAATTAGTCAACGTTTGCCGTGAATTGTCGTTGCCAATCGTTGAAGGAGACCCATTTCAGCCACTCATCCAGTCAACGTTGCCAACGCTGTTTAGTTTGGACCCCAATAATGTCATCTACGCCAGCACCCTCAGTTTGCTAATGGGCACTCAAGCTCGGATTGGCTGGCTGCTCGGCCCTGCACATGTCATGACGCAACTGGGGATCTTACGCGATAAGCTTGGTGAGCGAATTGGATTAGCCCAACAATTAGTTGCCGAGGAGTTTTTACACAGTCCAGCCTTACTAACCCAGCAACGACACCTCATCAAGGCATTATCAATCAAAAGACATCACTTGCTACAGAAATTTCAACCACTGATTCAACGTAAATGGCTGAGCGTGACACCCACGCAAACCGGCTTTTTCCTATGGGTAAATCTACTAAATCTGCCGCCATTACAACCTCACGATTACCAACTTTTTCGTGAGCACGGCCTATTAATTTTACCCGCCTACTATTTTGGAAGTCCAAACAACGGTCTCCGAATTAGCTTTGTCGCGTTAAAGGATCCTCAATATGACCAACTGATAATAAAACTTGAAGCAGCCTTAAAACAGTTACACCAGCAGTTTAACCATAAATGATTCAATCATCTTATCCAATTTTTAATCCAAAAATGATGCCTTCTCATTTTAAGAGCGGGCATCATTTTTTTGAATTCTTGTGATCTGAATTGTTCAAATCTTTGGAATGAGAGTTTTAACATCTCACGGTTTCTTTTGAAGTATTTAGGCTTCCACGCTTCCCTGATAGTTTGAAATAATCTCAAGAAATTGGTCACCATACTTTGCCAACTTACTCTCACCAACACCCTTAACAGCCAACATTTCTGAATCGTTGGTTGGCATCAGGGCGCTCATTTCATGCAACGTCTTATCAGAGAAAATGACAAATGGCGGCACGCCCTGATCCTCAGCTAATTGACGTCGCAACTGCCGAAGTTGTTCAAAGAGCTCGTCGTTAACCGGTAAACTCTTAGTTGCTTGAATGGCAGACTTGCGAAAGACTTGCTGCGTGCCCTGCAGCACTGCCACTCCCAATGGTGCTACCTTTAAAATTGGAAATTGGCCACCATCGGTAATCAAATAGCCGGCCGCCGTTAAATAATCAATTAATTCAACAATCTTTTTCTGTGATTGACCTTTCATAATGCCGTACGTCGATAGGTCATCAAAATGGAAATTCTTAATCTTTTGACCTTGTGACCCGGCCAATACCTGGGCAACAAGATTTTTGCCAAACCGTTCGTGCATCCGGTAAACACATGACAGCACCTTCTGAGTATCAACTGTGACATCTTGGGATTCTCTGGTGTCAAGACAATTACTACAACGACCACATTTTGGACCATCTTCACCAAAGTAATTTAAAATAAATTGCTGCAAGCATTGCTCCGTATTGGCGTATTGGCTCATCACCTGTAACTTCTTGTATTCACGCTGCTTACTTGCTTCGTCACGATCAGATTGCTCAATGAAGAAGTGCTGAGTCTGAACGTCCCCAATCTTATACAGCAAAATCGCTTCACTTGGAAGGCCATCACGACCGGCACGACCAGCTTCTTGATAATAGGCTTCCAAGCTGCCGGGAACTGAATCGTGAATGACAAATCTAACGTTACTTTTATCAATTCCCATACCAAACGCGTTAGTCGCCACCATGACAAATGCGCGATCATACAGGAAGTCATCTTGATTTTTTCGCCGTTCTTCTCGACTGAGGCCGCCATGATACATCGTGACTGAAAATTGATGTTTGTGAAATAGTTTGGTTAACCGTTCGACTTCTTTTCGAGTACTGGCATAAACAATGCCGGATTGGCCTTCATTTAATTTTAAATAGTCCAGCAAGTATTGATCACTATTTTGATCTTTGATGACTTTAAAAGCCAAGTTGTCCCGTTGAAATCCGGTGTTAACTTCTTCATGGATTCCCAGTCGTTCCTTAATATCATCAGCAACGCGCGGTGTGGCTGTGGCAGTTAACGCCACAATCGTCGGTTTTGTCGGCAACTGATTCAGTCGTTGCGCCAACGCCAAATAACTGGGCCGAAAATCATGCCCCCATTGTGAAATACAATGGGCTTCATCAACGGCTACCAGATCAATCGGCAAAGCCGCTAATTGGGAAAAAGCGCCGGAATCCAGTCGTTCTGGCGAGACATATAGTAATTTAACATCACCATTTCTTGCCCGATCAAACCGATCGCCAATTTCATCGAAGGTTAAACTACTGTTAACGAAAGTGGCTGGAATCCCATTTTCATTTAAAGCGTCCACTTGATCCTTCATCAACGCAATTAAGGGTGAAACCACCAGCGTCAAACCGTTCATTAAAAGTGCCGGAATTTGGTAACATAATGATTTTCCGCCACCTGTTGGCATAATGGTTAAGACATTTTTATGAGCCAGAATATCGTCAATGACGGTCTGTTGCCCCGGCCGAAAACTGTCATACCCAAATTTAGTTTTTAAAAGTTCTTGGGGTGCCATAAATAATTATTGCCGCCTTTCTAAAATGATGAGCTATATAGATTATATACGGAAACGGCCCAAACTTTAACTAATCTGACGTAATCATCACAACCATTTTTTACTTGATTGTTTCGGATCCCTTTTATTCTAGCAACTTTCGTATTCAATCGCACCGTCGAAAATGACCCGCAATAAAAACCGCCTCGAAAATTTCGGTTTCCGAGGCGCTTTCAGCAATAACCAGGAAAAAGCACAATCAGCTGTCGCCATAAATTTCTAAAGATAACTCGACTTTCGAGCTTTCTTAATCGACGTAAACTTCTCACGTTGCGCCTGAGCAATCCGTAACAGCAACGCTCTGTTATTGTCATCTGTTGTTTGGGATGCTAATTGATTTAACGCCACATAATTAACGTGGGCATCTGTAATCGATCCACAGACATCCTGAACCCTTTTTGCCTGGCGCCGAATTTTTTCAGCCTTCTTGGGTACAAATTCGGCGAAATAAGTCGCGGAATAACGCAAGGTTTTCGCCTTTTTGCGAACATGATGAACCCGCGGATAATCTTGGAAATCAAGGTGATCGTATTGCTTAATCAGTTGATGCTTACGTCGTTTTAATTCTTTGGCAATCAATTTAGTCCAGTCTGGCACATGATTAAAGTTCACCGTTTTCAACTGTGCTTTAACTTGATCAAGATCAACTGTTAATTCCTGTTGGACAGAATCTACCAACGTTTGCTGCATTTCCTCATGCCGTTTGTTATCAAACATCTTAAAGAAATCACGGTAATTCGCCTTTCCTTCAGGATGCGCATAGGCAAACGCACCCGCCTCAACAATCAAAACGTCAAGATCCCGCAACGGACTAAAAATTTTGGCAGCGTTGCTAAGGGTTTTATCAAGGGTTTCATATGCTTCCAGTGGCATTTCCCGTTTCAAAAATTTAACCAAACCGCGTAATGTTCGAATCGCTACTCGCAAATCATGAACCCGTTCAGGATCATATGGATTATTTTGATAACGAATTTGCTCCGTTTGAATTGAATGGTATTGTTGCTGCAAAATGGTTGTGATTGACATCATCGCTTAGCCTCCCTTATTTTAAAGCTTAGATAATTGGTAAAAATCAACTTTAACATAACACATTAGGAACATGGCTGACGGATAGACTGTCTCTCTTTTTCTAATTTAGCAGATATTACTTCTCAAATTAAAAGATACCTGCCAGTTTCAAAATAAGATTACGACAGGTATCTTTTAATCATAAACAAAAGTCACTATTTGATCTACCAAAGTAGTTAACGTTTTTTAGAATTAACCAGTATTTCGGGACCAGCCTGTTTGCCAACAACGACCTCATTCACCATCCCCAGAAATAAACCATGTTCAATCACACCAACTATGTTAGTTAACGTTTCGGCCAGCTTACCCGGATCATCAATTTTGTGTAAATGAAGATCCAAGATAATGTTATTGGAATCAGTCTTAAAAAGTTGACCATCGTTACCAATTCTAACAACTGGATTAAAACCAGCATTTGAAAATTGCTTCAAAATGTGGCCACTCCCAAAGGGTTCGACATCCACCGCTAAGGGAAAAGCGCCAATTTGGTTGACAACTTTAGATTCATCAACGACCCAAATCAGCTTTTTGGAATTAACTGCCACAATTTTTTCCCATAGTAAATTCCCGCCACCACCTTTGATGCCATTAAAATTGCGATCTACTTGGTCGGCCCCGTCGATCGTTAAATCAATGGCGTTAACTGCATCCAGATCAACAATCTTGATGCCCAACGACCTTGCCTGTTCAGCAGTTGAGATTGAAGTCGATACGCCGGTAAATTGCAAGTTTTCCTCCTGCACTCGCCGACCTAATTCATCAACCAACATTCTAACGGTTGAACCACTTCCAAGCCCAATAATCATGCCATCCTTTACGTAATCCGCAGCTTTGGTCGCCGCAGCCTTTTTTAACTGATTTTGAAGTTCTGAATTGCCTGCACTCATTACAGTCATCTCCTTAATTGAAGAAGTTCCAAGCTTTTTCAGTGATGGTCAATTATCAACGATCACATCACATTTTCTGTTACGCCCTTATCTCTGAACCTTACCGAAATCAACCAACAGATAAGGTTGTCATCAGTTTAACTGATTAACGGTATAACACAAGAAATCCAATTGTGAATAATTTGTTAATTCTCAGTCAAATGTAGACTATCTCCAAGGATGGATTACGATCTCTAATATCTGACAACGTTTCAACTAAAAGGCCCAGTAAAACCAACGTTCTCAAATGCTGGTTTTACGAGACCATTACTATCTATTTACTTCGAGGCCAAGTTTTGGATCGGTAATCATTGCCACATAAAAGCTATTACTTTATCAATGATCTACCTGCAGTCCATATTTTGGTCCCGTGGAAATTCTTCAGCTGATAATAAACATGCTTTTTCCCGTCTACCTTGATAATCTCTTTCTTTAACTCATGGCAGTTGTCTTTTCTGCTATTTTTCGGCTTTATCCTCATAGAAACGTATGTAGGATCCCACCTCTTATTCTGCATTAGAGATCCATCCAAAGCAGCGTGCAATGATCACTTTCACTTGCTATATTGTAAAACTCAAAAAAGCGTCTACCACCCTCAATCAAAGGTATCGTGGACGCTTTTTGAAAATAATGAAGGAATTCGCTTCAACCGAAATTTAGTTGACATTTTCCTAATTCCCTGCCCGGGTCATTACTTGTTGATAATAATCATCGGATTTGTATAAATAATCCATTACCGACACAGGACTATTGATGTTAGCTGTAGCAAATGTAATCGTTGATTTATTGGGAACCTGCAGGGTAAATTTCACAAGAGTTGGATCTTCCGCAGTTCCCCACTGAATACTATACTGATGCTGCCAAGTCCCATTTATTAATTTATAATCAGAAATTTCGCTATTACCAACTTGTCGATAATGGGTCACTCCTTTGACTGCTAGTATACCGGCAAAAATGGCGTTTGACCATGGATTACTAGTACCGATCCACAAGCCATTCTTCTGAACCGGTTGATCTTTAGGAAGTTCCAGCATATCACTCGTTAAAACATAATGGGGACTATTATTACCAAAATTAACTAAAGAAAAATCACCATTATCGCCATAGCCTGAATTCACCACACCAACCCTTGGAACTGGATTAATGGAAACGGTTGGAATTATTGGTAGGCATTCCAAGGAAACCGCTGCTTGTAAATCAGGAAAGATATATTCTTTGCCAACCAAGTAAGTAACGGTATTCAGATCACTAGATTCAGAGGTTGATCCGGGATGTTTAATTATCTCCAATATATTCTTGGTTACACCAGCATCTTTCCAAACAAATGACGCATCACTTTGAGCAGTTGGTCTGTCAGCATCGTCGTCTCCATACTGCAAAGTTGGTAGTTTAACAATTTGGTTATCCTGCGTCTGATATTTCTCCATCACAATTCTGAAATAGTCCCAATTACCAAACTTCGTCTTAACATAGTTTACAATTTGGTTGATATCATCAGTTCCTGGGATTTGAGCATACTTTTGCAGAACAGCAGCCTTGACCTCCACAAAACTTTTACTTGGCGTGGCAGTCGCTGGATTTGGATTCACCACTGGCAAACCATCAGTTTTTACTGAATACGGAACATTAGCGTACAAAATTCCCCTTGCTTTATCCTGATTTGTTTGACTATCAGTTGAAGTTAGACTGCTCCCTGTCGCTGGCGTAGTGGTTCCTGATGAACCGCTTTCACGGACTGTGGAAGATTCATTAGGATTGACCCCGGTTGATAAATATCCCCGCCAAATATAGCCGGTTACTTCCCCATTACCACTAGTAACGTGATAGTAAATTCGACTTTTGTATCCTGAATTCATTTTAATGGCTGCCGATTTATACCAGGTTGTTCGAGAATAATTTTTTAAGTTATGAAGCACTCGAGTATGGTGAGCATTCCAAAGGTAAATTGAGCCGGCCATTTTAGCGTGATAGGCAACGCTGGGTGAATACGATCTTGTTTTAAGCCAGCGATAATAATCAGCACGAACAGTTGTCGGGTTAAGGGCTCCCAGCAGACCCGCCGCAGCTAAACCAACGGTGAGTATTACAATACGTTTTTTCAAAATGCAATCCTCCTAATTTGACTGGTCAGTTTGGCCGGCCTTAAATAAAGCCACAACATACCGGACAGCAAACGTCGATGAGGAAGGGACATGCCGAAGGTCCTGGTTCAAATAAGCGTGATTAATCGGCCTACTGTCAATTCCGATTTGCCACCCCTTGTATCGGTTAGGGTTAACACCTTGGGCCTTCAAATCATTTAGCACAAATTCCTTTAATGGTAACTGACCGCTATCAAGTGCTTTAATTTGAGCAACCGTTGTTGGCTTTGCCACTCGAATAAACTTAATTGCTTTTGTATCGTTGGCGTCAAGACCTCTCTTTTGCAAAAAGGCTTGTTTTGCCTTAACTGAACTTGGTGATGAAAGATCAGTTGTATTATCATCCAAAGTTGTCTCAGCCAATTTGGCTAAATCCCAATTCTGAAGTGTGCCGGGAAACAGTGGATAAAGTGATCGATCCTGCCAAAACATCGTTGCAAAATCCATTTGGTCACCATCGTCCTCACCATTATGGTAAGTCGCGGCAAGATCGCTGAGTTCAGCGGGACTGGGATCCGGCACGCCAAAATTATTAGTTGACGTCGACTTATTCAGCATAGTCTTGGTACTCAACAATTGACGTTCCGGTTTAACATAACCGTGCCAAACGTACCCATCAATCTTGGCTTTCGGACTGTTCACATAATAAAAATAACCCGTCTTTTTACCGTTGGTCATTGTTAATAATTCCGAAGCATACAAATCCGCGCGAGGATAATTTGTCAAATGATGCAGCTGCTTGGTTAATGTCTGATTCCACAAAAAAGCTTTGCTGCTTTGTCCATTCCACTTGAATGCATCCCCATTTAAGAGCACATTTTTAATAACGTGATACGTCCCGGCAGCTTGAACCGGTTGGCTTGGCGCACCTAAAAAACCGATCCCAATGCTGGCGATAACCCCAATTGATCCCCAAAGTGCTAACTTTTTCTTCAAAATACCACCTGATTTTCTTTATAGTTATCCCCCTTGATTATTATCATAGGGCTGGGTGGACAATTTGGCAATCTGAATTGAAACAATTAATAAGGCTTTAATACCCCTAATGACAAACGATGAAGTAACGGTTATGATTATTTTGATGGTAACATAGGATTTTTGTTAAATATTCAATTACTACCAACTCAAAACAATAAAGGAGATTGTTTATTATGGGACAGTCAGAAGCGCAAAAGCGAGCCAGAAATAATTACGTAAAGCGTCATCCAGAACGCATCAAATATCAGCATTACAAAAGCACTGCTCGCCTTTTTGTGAAGATGGCATCGCAAGAAGACTTAGTAGACTTGATTAATTTTATCCATGCCCATCAGAAATAATTTTTATCAAACAATTTCAAAACAAAGACAGCCAGTTTCCTAATTACGGAAAATCAGCTGTCTTACTTTATAACCCAATGGGATATTTTCAGTATCATTTAACAGTATTTGATACTGAAAAGAAGACAATGATCCCGAAAACATTTACTAGTAAATGGAAAAAAGCCGATCCGGTGACTACTAACCATTTGGTTCTCCCAACGAATATCCAGTCAGATTTTGATGGTGATATTCTAAGTAACTGATTTCGATCTGATAGACATGGATGTGAAATTAACCAATCTTTTACAAAAATGGATCATTCATTTGTCAATCCCGGGCGTATACTGAAATCGTAATTAGGATTATTGGAGGGATATCATGAAATTAAATAGATTTACTGCCGGGATAATAATGACTGCTTTCATTGGTGCGGGGATATTGGTCAGTTCACAGCCGGTTCATGCTGCCAGCTGGCATAGTGGCACACCAACGGTTTTACGCGGAAAATGGCGAACCAAAGTGCTTCATGAATCAGGGACTCCCTACACGCGACGAGGTTATCTCAGTGTCAAATCACACAGTTTTAATTGGCACGCGGCTTTTGTTCCAGATCCAAGCTTTGGAGCCCACGCTAAATATCAGCGCTTAAGTAAGGGTAACTACATCATTGCTGGTCGAAATTACGGTAACGAACCTGCTGGTGGCGTTGTTTTGAGCTATCACGTTCGCTTGTATAATCGACATAAGTTGTATTTTAAAGGTCTTGGTACTGAAAAATTCTGGCCCGGTCACGTCTATTACAAATATTAAATTTCATTAGAATCTCAATAAGTCATAAAAAAAGAAGCCCATTTTTGATAGGTCTTCTTTTTTATTATTCTAATTGGGCTAAAATTCTAGGCTTAAAATGCATAATAAGAATCTCGTCAGAGGGGGGGTCTCTCATTAAAACAACCCCCACGACTAACCAGGATCACATATCATGTACCTCGGAAACACATTTTTACGCCTTGCATCGAGGAGAAAAATATTTATCATAACAACCGCAAATTTAAGTTTTAGATCATTTCAATATTCGAATTAAAATACTGCTCCATAAAGTTGACTCGATCTTTAATCTGTTTTTTGGTAAACATTTCTTCAGGCGTTGTTGCCACCCACTTTTCCTCTACATCATCTTCTCGATGGATAATGGCAATAACTTTACCCTCAAAGACAGAAATTGGCTGGGTAATAAAGTTCGAAATAATATAAACATCTTGCAATTCACCATCACCGCCAATAACCCCAGGAATAAAACCATAGTTAATTGGATATGGCACATGATGAGTTAAATCGGTATAACCAATTGGACGATCAATTTTAACGTGAATCATTTTAGATCTCACTTTTGCTAACCTCCAATTATCATTCATATATTTCAGAATCATGGTGGCAGTATAAACGGTATCTGTAATTAGTCCCAAACGATTAGTTCACATCTGGTGCTTAGTAAAAAATATAATTCCTTGAAAAATTGTCGGAATTACTTGTCCAGTCAAAATAAGGCAGGAAAGAGATCATATTTCTAACAACTTTTTTCCACTTCCTGAATCTTACATTTGGTACAGTTATAAATTAATCAACTGCTGAACGGCTGACTCACCGGCAATCCGCCCAGAATTCCATGCAAATGAACAACTGATCCCTTCCAGTGTTGGGTATGAGGTGTCATACATGCCAGTTGCGTTATTACCAGCCACATATGCCCCGGAAATTGATTTTAAGTTTGCCGTCAAAACTTGCATCTTAGAATTGGTTTTTACACCACCAATTGTTCCCAAAGATGTTGAATTTGCTCTAACCGCATAAAATGGACCTTGAGATACAGGAAACTGTAAATATTTTGCAGGCTTATAAAACTGAGTATCCTCATTAGTTTTCACTATTTGATTATATCCATCCAAATTAGCTTTAAGTATGTGATAAGGTATATTTAACTTTGTGGCAAGACCTTTCAAGCCATTATCCTTCCAAGCAACATGTTGTTCAACCGCCTCATTCAGATCAGATTCGATTCTTGGAAATGGGCCGACCTTGTGAGTAACTGGTTGATTCTGAAGGCTTTTAAATGTGCGTTCAAAAGAATCAGTCCAATTTAATGTCTGGTTTTTCAAATAATCGACCGTATTTTGATCAATGATAAAGTAATAATAACCCCCCATTGTATAAGTAATATTACCCCAAAGTGCAAAGTCATAGCAAATAGCTTCATTGACAAACCGGCTGCCTTCACGATTAATCCACAGAAAGGGCAGATTAGTAAGCGTAAAAATAGTGGCATTGTGCCATTTCGGATTCTGGAAGGATACTACTGACGCAGCATGGTTTTCAAAAGTTCCAAGATGTTTAACATCGGCCCCAATTTCAGCTAACATTCGAATACCATCTCCGGTCGCTTTCCGCTCACCCATACTATACAAATTTGAACTATCAATGCCTAAATTTGCTTTTACCATTTCGGAATTACCAATATAACCGCCATCAGCAACAATAACAGCCTGACACTTGATAATATCTGTCTGTTGGTTTCGTCTAATCTCGACACCGCTAATGATACCTTTTTCATTAATCAGCTTGCTGGCAGTGGTCTTTGTGAGTAAACGACCACCACTATTCTTAAAATAATTAACCATATAATCAAAGGCCGCAAATTTGTCGATATACTGATGATATACCTTAGGATGATCTTGATGAACCTCCTGCGTATTATTAACCAATTCCGTTTTAAGACCATGTTGCCCAAGCCAATTAATCGTTTCAGCAGATTTTTCTAAAATAGCTTTTGTAATCGTGGGATCTGAACGATAATGAGTATAGTTCATCAGTTCGGAATAAGCATCTTTTACAGTAAATGAACTCCCATCAGCTTTTTGTTGACAACTTTCAACTGCGAACAATCCTTGCGCCCCAAACAGACCAGCACCACCAACTTTATCCCCCTTTTCAAGTAAGATAACCTTTTTTCCAGCATCTACACAAGTTAAGGCGGCACCAAAACCAGCTGCCCCCGCTCCAATTACAACAACCTCTGTCTGATATGACATCATAAATACCTCTTTTACGTATTTTGACAATATAAATTCTGCAAATAAATTTTGTGCACGCTAACCGTGATCAACAGAATGACGGTCACCAATTTGATACTGATCGGCATGCTCAAACAAATACTGAATATTCTTTGGCTGACGACCCGTTAAAGTCAAAAAGTCATTTGAATAAGTCGCCATTTTCCCCAATCGAATTGCTTTACCAAAAGTTACCATCCCATCAGAAGAGAACGGAGCACTAGAACCTTTCTTGAAATTACCATCCGTTGTCCGTGGAACACCCATTTTGTCAAAAATAGCATAATCCTCATCATCACTGACTGACTTGTAGGTAACATCATTCCCAGTAATTTGATTACCAATTTCAACTAAACGAGCAATCGTCGTAAGTTCAGGGCCATTGATATTTAATATTTCACGATGCAGGTATGGATTGGCAACTGCATATGCGGCCGCATGGGCACAATCTTCACGGGAAATATAAGCCATCTTTCCCTCAGCCTGGTTATTGGCTAGAACACCGTTTTTCCCAACTGCAAAGTAATTAGAAATCATTGCTTCGGTATATTGAGAATTTCGTAGAAAGAGATAGTCTAAAGTTGTATTTTCTACATACGATTCTGTCCAAGCATGATCAATCTTTTCAATACTTGGATTAGTCGGATCCGTGGCGTTGACTAAAGATGTATAAATAATTTGTTTCACATTTCCGGCAACACAGGCATCAACAACATTTTTATGAGCTGATCGGCGCTTTTCCCCAACAAACGGCATAGAAATCAATAATAATTTATCGGCATTTTTGAAGATTCTAGTTAACTCTTGAGCATCGTTAAAATTGGCAACCGCTGTTTTAATTCCCTGTTCTTCATACTTCTTTAACCTTTCACCAGTAGGTGCGGTAAATAACAAGTCCTGCTTTGGGACAAGTGTTTGAATCTTCTCAGCTACGATACTTCCAAAATTTCCATCAACACCTGTTACAATATATTTTGACATTTGAATGTCCTCCTTGATAATTATTTCACAATTAATTATAACAGCGTTTTCATTACGATTAGCTGGCTACTTGGTTAGCCTCCCCATAAAAAAGTTAAAGCTAAAGGAGATATAAACCATGATTGATGACAAATTACTTTACTTTTTATTTGCAGCTGAAAATTCAAGTTTCTCGAAAACTGCGGCACATTTTTTTATTTCATCAACTGCCGTTAGTAAAGCGATCGCAAACTTAGAAGCTCGAATTGGCGTTCAACTATTTTTACGACATAAAAATTCTATTGAGTTAACAGCTCAAGGTCGCGCATTTTATGAAAACGCCAAATTTATTGCTTCAGACTATCAAAATGCAATTGAAGCGGCTAAAAAAGTTGGGGGTATACAAAAAAAGCCTATAAAAATAGGCTTTTCAAGTATATATGAAGCTAGACTAGTCACACCTGTAATTAACAAGTTTCTAAAAAAATACCCAAAGATAAAAGTAACTTTTACTCATCGTAGTGTTGAACAATTGCTGCAAGCCATTGATGAAGGTTCCATAGATATTGGACTAACCTTTGAAAAATCGAAAGTTTCACCTTCAATCACAGCTGTTTCTCTGTATGAATCAGACTATCTCATTGGATTGTCTAAAGAAAATCAACTTGCAAACAAGCAGATCCTAACCTCAAAGGATCTCCTTTCAGAAACATGTGGCTATTATAGCCAATACAATTCTGCATTAGCCAGACAACTATTACTATACTCAGCTAGTCAAAATGGATTCCAAATCAATCAATTAAAACAATATGAAACATACGAAACTTTACTAATTTCCGTTGCTACTAATCAGTGTTTTGCATTCTTCCCAAAACTATTTGCCATTCCGAATTGGTTTCCAGATATCACATTTGTTCCTGCCGAAAAAACATTTAGCTCTTACCAATTAGTTGCACTACAAAAGAAGGCAGCTAGTCGTGATTCTGAGTCCTCTTTATTAATTGATTTTTTAAAACGAAAAATTCTAAATTCTATTGGAATTAATCTTTAATAAATTAGTTCGCTGTATAGTAGTAAAATAGAATAATAAATTTTAGTTATTTTCCGGTGGGAGCTATTCTTATTCTTGGATTTCAGTAATTCATTTATCCTTAAATATAAAAAACATTGTACTGTATTTTTCCCCTTGAATGATATAAACATTTTTCCCTACATCATAACAAGTCGAATTAAAAAGACTTAATTACGACAATACCATTAAGGGACAACACAGCAAATAGTTAACTTGTTAATCTCG
Source organism: Lentilactobacillus diolivorans DSM 14421 (assembly GCF_001434255.1). Lineage (GTDB taxonomy): Bacteria > Bacillota > Bacilli > Lactobacillales > Lactobacillaceae > Lentilactobacillus > Lentilactobacillus diolivorans. The sequence goes on along the minus strand of NZ_AZEY01000105.1, from coordinate 66,692 downwards.
CCCCTTCCCGAAATTTCAATACACGTTACATTCACCAAATTGCACCATTAAAAAAAGTGACGAACCAAAATTCGTCACTTTTTTTAATCAATTTATTATTTTAATTTCATTTAATCATGCTTATCAATAGTTGCCAGCGATGATTAACTTCTTATTTGCTGTGATATATTTACCATTACTCAACTGATAACGAGTGGTCAAATTATGTTTAACCAACTTCTTAACTGTCAAACGAACACCTTTCTTGTAGTGCTTGGCTTTACCAGTTAAGTTAGCTGACTTGTATGCATTGACACCTTTTTTAGAAATCACAGTTATCTTCTTGGATTTTGGAACGCTTGCGTAATAAACTGGCACAACGTATTTCCGACTGACGGTAATATAACCAATCTTACCAGCAGTTTTACGAGCATGGTTCACATCGCGTACTCTATATCTTAATGCACCATTAGCGGCACGCTTATAGCCAGTAACAACAAACATTGGTCGGTTAACCCGCTTTTGCTTAGGATACCAAGCAACCCGCTGAGACTTTTTGAAGTTAGCATTCTTATACAAGCCAATCTTCTTAGTAGCATAGACCGCTTCACCTTTAACCGCAATGTTAGGACCTACCAAAGTTGAAGGATTTGTTGTCGTAGTAGGTGTTGAACTAGTAGACGTTGAACCACTTGTATTTCCAGAATTGTTGGATGTGGTTGAACTGCCTGTTGTTCCTGTACTGGTTGTCGAAGAACCGGTCGATCCAGTATTACCCGATGTTGATCCTGGTTGTTTAACCAATACATTAATAGTCTTGGTAACATTAATGGTCTTCCCGCCCTGCGTAATTGGCAGAGTAATCTTAACCGTCTTGGATCCTGGATTCTTAGTGTCAACATTACTTGCTACAGTTACATTTAGCCCATGTTCTTTGGCTTCTGCAACCGTATATGGATTATCGACTTGATACCAGGAAGCTGGATCGTTAATCTTGATGTAATCATTCGGATCAAACTTCGCACCATAATCAAGGGTGGTTGGCATAGCGTTGGCGTCAATTACTTGAACTGGCTGAAAAACAACATTACCGATATCTCCGGTATTTAGCTTGCTCAACGCATCATTTGGATACTGATGACCAGGATCATTAGGATTATAGACCGATCCCCACTTGAATCTGGTAAGGCCGTTTGCCATTACATAACCATTACTATTCAGCATTTCCAAAACCGTTTGTCCATTAGTAGCTTTATCCATTTTCTCGGGGTCTAAATAAAAGAAAGCACCAGAATAATATGTTTTATCGCTTTCCCCAGTATTCAAATTATCAATTGTCAATTCATTCGGATCACCCACTGACCGAATATTTGGCATTAAATTTTGAATATCGGTTGCTTGTGTATACTCATAGTCCTTATTTCGAGTTGCAACCAAGTATTTTTTACCCACGTTGAAGTGCTTATCTATCTCGGCTTGACTGAGCTTTTTGGCAAAACGCACACTCAAATTATTAGCACTACCAGTTGGATTTGCAATCGACTCTGAGCCAATTGTAAACGTTCCATTTGCATTATTGGTATTAACCTTATCAAGGTTGTCAACTTTTAGCGGAACCGAAATGGATAGAGTTTCCTGTGGCCATAGCACACTGTTTTCAAAGTTAATAAACTCAAGCTTGCTTGGATCCTCAGTTTTAAGCTTATCGCTGTCAGTATAACTAACCGAATCCCCATTAGTAAAATGGTATAAGATAGCCGTAAAGGGCTTTACGTAATGAGTCAAGTCAAAATCATTCACGCCACTAATATCAATCGTAGGCATGCCACCAGCCACAACGTTAGGCGAATCTTTGACCACCTGTTGCTTATTCCAATGTATTGGTAAATACATGTTGCGGTTAGTTGTTACGAATTTGCTCGCATCAGTAGCGGTATTAGTTAAGTTATAGTGTTCTACCAAATTGGAACTATTTTGCCCAAACTGGTCAACATCAATGATGGAATTTGCCATCGGTTGAGTAGTTGGATCTGCGGGGGTGGTGACACCCGGAGTGGTATTCTGATCACTACTTTGAGCGTAATTACTTTTCTGATCACCACTTGTTAAAAATAAATTATGCACGATACCAAGGGAATCCTTGACATCAGTTGTTTGGGGACTATTCCCATTATATATAATCGGACTACTATCATCCGCATTAGCAACCGTAGGGGCTGTCGCTACCCCCCCAATGTAAAGAAAACTGTTGGTAGTAAAGCAACTTTCAGTAGTTGCTTTACTCTTCGATGTAACTTAATATCCATATATTCTCACTTCCCATTAATAGTTGGTGTCTCACTAACCATTTTGACACCACTTATGTTTAGTTTAACACATCATTTGAATATAACTGCGTGTTTATCAATTTCTGATGCTAATGAGAGCTGTTTGTCACTACAAGCGCTAAAACTCAATACAAAGTTCATCTAATAATTATAAAGTCACTTCAGCATTACTTTGAATCACATTTTTGACGGTACCTATTGTATTAGGGTATTCTCATACTGATATTTTGGTACCAAAATTACTGGGGAAACAATAATATCATAGATGATTTAAAACGAATGACATTGCATGGTATTGGTCATGCGATTGCGATTAGTCGATTTCAGATACCTTACTCGTTTTAAACACTTACACTCACTTAGATGAAAGTATAAAAAAGAAACCACTGAAAAATTCAGTGATTTCCTCGCAAATTAACGTAGATGCCGCAAGTATTTATACAAATGCCATAACAACAGCACGTAACGACTATTTGATGCGTCCCCCGAGAGTCGAACTCGGATCATGAGGACCGAAATCTCATGTGCTATCCATTACACTAAGGACGCCTTACGTCATACAATTATACTGGTTTCACATTAATATTACAAGATAAAAATTACCTTTAACTACTGTGCCACCTCATCTGCCTGGTCTTCCAAGTATGTCAGCAATTTATCAGTGTTTGCCTTAAAATCACTTTCAAACGATTCGCTCATTGGCTGAATTTTTTTAATCAATTGATTGTGTAAGCCAACCACATGAATTTCATTGCCAACCAGCTTACCCGTATCATAATGACCGTCTTCCGCGTAATCCAAATAGGCTTGAAAGGTGTCTTCAATTGTTTGACGCATGACCTGCTTCTTAGTCACCTTTGGATTGTGGGCTTTTTTAATCGCAAATTTATCCTCAAACTCACGCATATTTTCTGGAAATTCCAATGACATTCTCTCACCTCATCTATTTTTCTACTATTATAGTTTAACATCTTTCGCAAATTTGGTTTATTTCTTGCAATCAGGCAACGTTTAGTCGACCATAGGTAGTGTAAGCAACATTTTCGGACAATTTGAGTTAGCTGGATGACGCCATCCAACTAACAATCAATGGCTCGAAAATTGAGTTACTATTTTTCTAAGGGGGAACAAATTATGTCTGAAACAATTTCTGTTGAAGAATCGCGTCAATTAGATAATAAAACAATCAATGAAATCGGCATCCCTTCCATGGTTCTGATGGAACGTGCCGGTCTTAAAATTTACGAAGATATGATTCACAATGATGATTTAGATTTAAGCAACACGTTAATTCTCGCCGGAACCGGCAATAATGGTGGCGACGGTTTGGTTGTCGCCCGTCTATTATCCACTCATGGCTATAAAGTCAGCATCCTAACCGTTGGCAATCCCGATCATGCCAGCGACGATCACAAAAAGCAACAACATATTTGTGACTATTATGAAATTCCCAAAGTCTTTTTAAATGAAAGATTCGATAACTACACGACATTAGTTGACGCCTTATTTGGCAGTGGCTTGTCACGTAACGTTGGTGGCGACTTTGCGACTGTCATTGACAAAGCTAACGCCTCAGATGCCAAAATTCACGCAATTGACATTCCATCCGGTTTAAACGGCGACACGGGCGAAGTCATGGGGACCGCTATCGAAGCCACTTCAACTTCGACAATCGCTTACGCAAAGGAAGGCATGGTTAAAGCAGCTGCTAAACCATATACAGGCAAAATCTTCGTTGATGATATTGGCATTTACAAGGGATTAGTTGCTGAAACGAAGTGATTTAGCACTCAAAAATCAACAAACTTGCTATAATTAGATTAATGTTTATCAAAAATAGAAATTTGTTGTTTCTAAGCGTTGCGGAAGCTACCGGTTGTGATTATAATCCAGAACAATATGACCGGGACGTTTCTGCCCACTTTATCAGGAGGTGCCAATATGGCCAGCAAAAAAGATCAGGGATATATTAATATTAAAGACGTCGACCAAGACGTTATCGTTGACTTAAAGTATGCAACCAGCGATAATTTCACGCATCAAGTTGTTTACGACTTCAAGGACGCCATTTCTAGAATCGATACTGTTAAGAAGTTGGCAAATGCCAGTAAAGCACTCAAGGCAAAGGGCTATCGACTTAAGATCTGGGATGCCTACCGCCCAACCTACGCACAAAGACGGTTATTCGAAGTTTATCCGGATCCAATCTGGGTTGCCCAGCCCGATCCAAACTTTAGCCACCAAAAAGGCGTGACGTTCGACATTACTCTGACTGATCAAGCCGGCAACGACATTGAAATGCCAACCGCATTTGATGATTTTACCGGTGCAGCCAAGCGCAGTGCGAAAGCCACTTGGTCCCCCGAAGCTCAAAAGAACTATGATATTTTAAATGATGCCATGACAGCAGCCGGATTTGTCGGCTATGAGAATGAATGGTGGGATTTCCGCGATTCAGACGCTGACGAATTTGGGCCACTTGAGGTAGACCCAAAGGATTATTAAAATTTAATGATGCCCGATTAGATAAAAACGCATTGTTGTCAGCCCCTCGTGTAAGTTTCTAAACAAACTTAGTCAAAGAGGTTTTTGCAATGCTGCGTTTATCTTAACCTGGGACACCTTTCAGAATTAGGAGCAAGAAAATGAAAGTTGGAATCATTGGTGCTGGGCCAAGAGGGATTCTTTTGACCTCACAGCTATTTAATCAGTATAAATATCGATCAGATCAATCAGAAGAACTTGAAATTACGCTATTTGACCCTTATGGGATCGGCGGCCGAGTTTGGCGAACCGATCAGTGGTCAGGTCTGCTTATGAACACCCCGGCTGATCAAATCACCTTATTCACAGATAAATCAGTCAACATGACCGGTGAAGTTTACGATGGTCCGTCTTTATTTGAATGGGCTGCAAGCAGTGAGGCCCATAATTATTTAATGACCAACCAATATTCACAAGACCTTATTGAAGCTGCGGCTAAATTGGGCGGCAGTGACTATGCCCCCCGGCCACTTTACGGTGCCTACATCAAATGGTTCTATCAAGAACTTATTAATCAGCAACCAACTCAATGCCACGTTGATCTGGTCGAGGACGAAGTGGTTGAGCTGACAGAAGCATCTACAAATCAAGTTTCAATCAAAACCGCCAACAAAGATTATTCTTTCGACAAGGTTGTGATGAGTCTTGGCCAACAGGACAACTATCTTAATCAAGAGGAACAGAAATTAGCGACGTATGCACAAGACAACAACCTCACCTATTTAGCCCCCACTCATCCCGGTGACGCTGACCTCAGCAACATTCCTTCAAGTGAAACCGTTATTATCCGTGGCTTGGGCCTGAGTTTTAACGACTACGTCTCTGAACTAACGCTTGGACGCGGTGGCAGTTACATGACAAATGATGATGGCAGTCTGTCCTATCAACCTTCCGGGCGTGAACCACGAATTGTTGCCGGCTCCCGACGTGGCATTCCATATTATCCAAAAGCCGTGAGTGAAAAGGGCTATGGTGAATTGGCGCCCGCTTATTTCCTCACTGACGAAAAGATGGATGCAGCTTCAGTTGACGGTTACCTGCCCTTTGATAAATTCATCGAACTGTTACGTTCGGATATGGAATTGGTTTACTACTCACTATTAATCAACGATCGCTATCCAAATAAAAATGCAACTGAGTTTAAACAGCGATTTATCAAAACCGATGACCGGAAATCCCTGCTGGATCAATACCAGTTTGCTGAAGAGGATATTTTAGATTGGGATTACATTCTTAATCCATTTAAAGATGTTAAAGTAATTGGGACTGAAGATTACCAGGGAATTTTGGTTAATTGGTTAGATAACGTCACTAAAGACGCTAATCAAGGCTCTAAAACCGGCCCGGTTGGATCTGCTTTGGAATTACTGCGGGACTATCGGCCAATCTTTAGAAAAATCATTGCTGATCATCGTTTCTCAAATGATGATTATGTTAATAAATTTCTAAGATCGTTTAGTTCCGACAATAGCTTCCTATCTGTTGGCGCACCTTCTTTACGAAGTGAACAATTGTCCGCCTTAATTCGTAGCGGTTTGGTCAGGCTCTTGGCACCGGGAATGGAAGTCAAGGGCGATAACGGCTGGTTTGTCACCGCTGCTCCACGCCGAAACGCTGACAAGTTTAAAGCCTCTGCCTTGCTTGAAGCCCGGGTTCCAAAAGCGAATTTAGACATTACCGCCAATCCATTGTTGGAAAGCTTGGTAAATAATCAACTGGCCCGAACAATGAAAATCAACGTTAATGGTCAAGATGTTGGTGTTTCAGCAGTTGATGTCGATGAAAGCACCGATCAGCTCCGTAATAAAGCCGGCTTTGTTCAGCCGCACGTTTACATTTGGGGCGTCCCACTTGAAGGCTTGCGTTTTACAACCAACGCCAGTCCACGACCCGGCGTTAATGATACCAGCTTACAAACAGCGGATCTAATTGCAGCAGAAGTGCTGGGATTGAAGACTGCTCAGGATGTTGATGTTAATTAAATTTTCGTTTAATCAAAAAAGCGGCCAAGACAAAAATGTCTTGATCGCTTTTTCCATCAATTTTCGAGAAATTATTTCATTCGTCGAAATATCAATTGTTAAATTGGCAAGCTAATTTAACAATCACAGTCCTGTTTCACATCCTTGGGAAGACAATTGCATTCAACCATTTCCGGGGCAGTTTTAGCCTTCTGAGCCAGAATTTGCTGTAAGTTTTTAATATCATCTTGGGAAAGGTCACGGCTCTCGATAACATTAGCAAGCGTTGTTCCCGCCTGCATGGCACACATATGGTCAAACAGATCAGTTGCAGCAGCTGTCATCGAGTCTTGCTCGCCAACTGCCGGTGCATAACTAAATGGCCGGCCGGTACCAATCTTTTGAACGGCATTTTTCTTGATCAGTCGATTTAAGAGTGTTTTTGTCGTTGATTCAGACCACCCCCGCGCCTTATCCATTAATCCAATCAGTTCGTGACTCGTCACCCGTTTCAAAGTCCAAATTGCACGCATAACTTCCCATTCTGAATCTGAAATTGTTACTTCTTTGGCATCAATCATCTGGTTACCTCCGCTTTATTTCACAGTCGCAAATTTCTTATACTCTTAGTTTACACTTGTAAACTCATAATGCAAGAATTGTCTTGCCTGTTTCTTAACTGCGAATGGCCTTTGTTACTTAGCCAAAACGTGCAAAGAAACCGCAGCTTCCGGCCATACAAGATTCCAGCTTGGCTGAATTTTAACTGCGAATGGCCTTGCTACTTTAGTTAAAACGTGCAAAAGCCAAGCAGCTTCCGGCCATATA
>NZ_AZEY01000105.1:0-59043 GCF_001434255.1 Lentilactobacillus diolivorans DSM 14421 | reverse complement strand
TGGCTGGGTTTTAACTGCGAATGGCCTTGTTACTTTAGTTAAAACGTGCAAAAGCCAAGCAGCTTCCGGCCATATAAGGCACTGTTTTGCTTATTTCTTAACTGCGAATGGCCTTTGTTACTTAGCCAAAACGTGCAAAGAAACCGCAGCTTCCGGCCATATGAGGTTTCCAGCTTGGCTGGGTTTTAACTGCGAATGGCCTTGTTACTTTAGTTAAAACGTGCAAAAGCCGAGCAGCTTCCGGCCATATAAGGCACTTAACCCCAGATTCAAAACAGGAATCTGGGGTTAAGTGCCTTATATTCTGGAAGCTAAGCGCTCGGTTTTGCACTCTCTACTTCAACACCTTCATAAACGATCGATCCGGGATTCTAATCAAACTGAAACGGTCTGCTTGTCTCCCTGCGTGCAGACCAATTCCATTAAAGAAGTTTTTCTTATAGGTTGTGGTCACAGTACCAACCCACGCATGTTGATATCGCTGGTCCAGATGGTTCAACCACTCCTTGTTCCACTTATAGGCCTGCGCCTGCACGTTTAGGTTACTCTCACCAGAAACGACCGTCGCATTCAAACTATCATCCTCATATTTGCGACCCTCAACGTAATATGTATACCGCTGAATCGGCTTCCGGCCATTGCCATTCTTAACCGTCACATAATCAGATTGATCCGCTTGATATTGAACAATCAGCGGCTTGTAAGTGTATGACGTCCGCACGTTATTTTTATTTAACTTGCGAACATCCTGGAAGAATGTTGTGTACGACATCCCCCAAAACACCAACAAGAACACAATCAATTCGGCCATTGAGATGCCAAAATTTTGCCAGGTAAAGCCTTTCTTCTGGGTAACAATCAAACGCAGCCGACGACCACGCATGTTGTAAATCATCCAGATAAAATAGATAAATAGAATCAGCCAAAGGCCCATTCCAACTAGGTTCCACGCGGATTTCATACTATTTCCCCTTTTACTTGTTATTGCCTTCAGTTTACACTAAATTATAGGTAAGTGCGATAATGTCAAACAATTAAATGAGGTGATTCTTGTGTGTACCAGTTTAACTTTAACAACTTTAAACGACCATACTTTGCTGGCACGAACCATGGATTTTCCGGTACGGGCGGCCTGGAAACCAGTTTTAATTAATCAGACCAATTATGAAACCGCTTTATCAGGAACCAGGCCAGTCAGGTACCCCTATGTTGGTGGCGGTCGGATTGAGGGCGATAATCATATTTTGGTTGCCGATGGGGTCAACACCAAAGGCTTAACTTGTGCCGAGCTCATGTTCCCACTCAAAGCCCACTATCACGACGAGCCGGTCAACAATAAACTCAATCTAACCCCGCAAGACTTTTTACCGTGGGCATTAGGTGAACACGCGTCAATTGCCGACGTAAAAAACGATCTAACAACCATTGCCATCATTGGCAAAAATTGGTTGGCAGGTAACGAAATCTTCTCATTTCATTGGATCCTAACTGATAAATCAGGCCAAACCTTAGTCATTGAACCAACCGTTAATGGACTTGAAGTCATTGATGATTCGATTGGCGTTTTAACCAACTCGCCAACCTATCCTGATCACATGAGACGTTTAGCAAAGAAACTGCACGTTAACTCATCTCTAAGCGAACTCCAAGTCAAGTCCGAAAATTTGATTCGCCGCCAACACTTACCAAGTGCCACCAACACGCCAACGACCCGGTTTCTGGTTGCCGCTGTCAATAAACTTGGCTTGCAACAAAGCCGGACCCAGGTTGATGCCCGGACTCGATTATTTAACGTTTTGGCCGAGGTGGCAATCCCCTATCAGCCAGCAATGGATCACCATCCCAATTTCAACTACACCCATTATTTGTCAATCCTTGACTCAACAACTCAAAGCTACTATTTCCGGTATCATGACTCAAATCAGATTTTGGCCGTTTCATTACCTGATTTGCTCAAAAGCCATCCCAAAGTCAACCAATTTCTAGCTTGATTTTTTCCAATCAAAGCTGATTAACCTAATAGTTGATCAATCTGTTTTTGAACGCCCTGCTCATTATTGTCATGGGCGGTAACCGCGGCAACTTTGGCTAACAAATCCGGTGCCGAATTCTTCATGGCATACCCTAATTTAGCTTCATTTAATAATTCAAAATCATTATTGTTATCGCCAAACGCCACAACATCATCGAAGGTTAACTGCCAAGACTGTAACAATTCATCGACCCCAGTTGATTTGGTTGTCCCACTGACCACAATATCGAGGCCGCCATTACCAGAAGCTGCGGCAGTCAATCGTCGGCTGAACTTGTGGTTAAATTTGGTCTGGCGCTCAAGTGGGCTGCCTTCTTCCCAAGTTGCTTCAATTTTATAAATTGGGTCAAAAACCATCGTTAAATCCGAGATTGATTGAAGATCTGGATAGAAATGTTCTGATTTTTTAAACCGTTTATTATTTTTGGATAAATTACAATAAGTCCCATCTCGACCAACTAAAATAATTTTGGCGCCAAAGAAGCTCGGATCTTTCACCAAGTAATCCAAGGCACTTTGCAAAACAGGATGATCGATAATTGTTTCTGAGATAATGACGCCATTTTCATCAACGACCAGAGCCCCATTATTGCAGACATACGAAACTGGGCCAGTGACATTATCAAACAGTGCCAACAAGTGTTGATACTGATTGCCGCTTGCTGAAATAAAGTGCATCCCATTAGCCGCCATCTTTTTCAATTGTTCTTGAAACAATTTCTCGTCAAAAGTACCCTCATTATTTAAAAAAGTCCCATCCATATCACTTGCAATTACTTTTACCAAACCAAATTCCTCCAATTCCTAATAATGCTCTACTAAAATCATACACTTATCGACCAATACCACGTCAAGGGATCTTGCAATCTTTTTCAGCTTAATTGCAAAGCCATTCCGACTAGACAAATTTAAATCGTTAAACTACTTAAGCGGCCGATTGCCGGTTTCCGGAGGCATCCAAATTAGGATACCTTGTCACGCCTGCTTATTTCTAGTATACTATTCGTGATCATACAACTATCTGGGGTGCCTTTCGGCTGAGAAAAACCCATCGAACCTGATCTGGATAATACCAGCGAAGGGAGCATATTCCGTTGTATCCGAATGGATAAAGTGCATTAGTAGATGACTTTGAGCAGAGCGGGACAAAAGGCGCTTAGCTTCCAGTGTAACCGAATTATCCGAATATTCTGAACCTGAATATTTGGATAATTCGACTACACGGCCGGAAGCTGCCTTTTGTCCCGCGTTTTTGCTTGGTAATAATCGAGTTGACACTAACAGAGACCGTTTAAAACGATTATTGTTCCAGCCTCTTTTTGCGTTTGCTTGGTTTTTCAAGGCAGCACTCCTCGTATGAAAAAAATATTGGGAGGTCTTGTTATGGACAACAAGGTTGAGAATCATCAGCAACATCAGCGCCAAAGTGCGTGGAATTTACGCAATATTATTTTAATTGCTTTAATTGCTATTTTTTGTGGGATTATTTTCTGGGGTGCCGGGTTCCTCTACACCGCCCTCACCGTTGCATTAACACCAATCGGTATGGCACCGGCTGCCAATGACTTACTAATGGGGCTTTGGACAATGGCTGGACCATTGGCTGGATTTGTGATTCGGACTTACGGTTCTGCTTTTCTGGGCGAGTTTTTAGGAGCTGCCGTTGAAGTCTTCTTAGGTGGTCAATGGGGTGCCGGGGCCTTTATTTCCGGCCTGGTTCAAGGATTTGGTTCCGAACTTGGTTTTGCGTTGACCGGCTACAAGCATTATGACTGGATTGGCCTTAATGCTTCAATCTTCACGACCGTTGTAATCACCTTTGCTTGGGATATCTATAAAAATGGTTATGGTCACTTTGCACTGCCAATGATCATCGGGCTATTTGTCATTCGTTACATTTCAACCTTTGTCTTTGGTGGTTTATTAACCAAGGCAATCGTGAAATTATTGAACCGGAGTAACGCATATAATCTGTAAAACAAGAGGTTTTTAAAATGACGGACGTTTCGATTACCCACTTCACCTTTCATTACCCTAAGAGCGACGTTAAGGTATTAAACGACATTAATTTAACATTCCACAGTAACCATTTTTCATTATTGTCAGGGCCCTCCGGAAGTGGCAAGTCCACGCTGCTTTATTTCATTGCTGGCCTATATCCTCGGTTTATCGGCCTTGATGCAACGGGAACCATCAAATTTGGTGATACCGACATTAAGCAAGTTCCCCGTGATCAAGTCAGTAAAACGGTGGCGATGATGTTTCAAAATCCTAATCAACAATTTGCAATGGACACTGTCATTCATGAAATGACCTTCGTCTTGGAAAATTTACGGATTGAACCGGCCAAAATGGACAATATTATTACCCATGCCTTAACTTTCTGTGGGATTGGTAACCTCAGATCACGCGTGATTAATACGTTATCGGGTGGTGAAAAACAGCGGGTTGCTTTAGCCTGCATCGTCGCAATGGACCCACCAGTGATTGTTCTCGATGAACCTTTTGCCAGCATTGATCCGGATTCACGATTAGACCTGCTGCATAAACTCAAGGTATTACAAACTGAACACGGTAAGACTATTATCATCGCTGACCACGACTTGGCAGATTATCAGTCACTTATCGATGAGTTCTATTATCTTGATCCAAAAAGTCATCAAATTAGTTTACTGGATGCCCCATCTGCCCAGAAGTTCTTTGAACATTTCAAGTCCACCCAGACGATCAACAAACGGGTTCCGCTGCCAAGTACATCTGACCCAGCTATCTTGAATATTCGGGATTTCAAATTAAATCCACATCATTCAATCCTTCTAAAACTGGATAATTTTAATTTTTACAAAGGTAAAATGACCTTAATTACCGGGGCTAACGGCATTGGCAAATCAACATTGTTCAATGCTTTAACGAAACTACTGGCCTATCAAGGGACCATTTCGTATGACGGCAAGAACATTCAAAAAATTCGACCGCTTAACTACGCCAAAAACGTGACATTACTGTTTCAGGATGCTGAAAATCAATTTCTCAACATTACCGTTAAAGAAGAGTTGGATCTATCCTTGGCAAACAAATTCACCGAGGCTTACTCGGCTGAAGATGTTCAGGGAATGTTACAGGCACTCGACCTAACTGGGCGCGATAACCAGGTTGTTTATTCCTTAAGTGAGGGTCAGAAGAAGAAATTGCAAATCGTGGAAATGTTGATTATGAACCCACCAGTTTTGTTACTTGATGAGCCGTTTAAGGGACTTGATTACCAGTCACTTCAAGTCATCGTTGGCTTTCTGAACGATGCCAAAAATAAGTTTGGCCAGACTCAAATTGCCATCTCTCATCAATTATCCGGCCTTGAAGCATTAATCGATTACCACGCCAACTTTAAAAACCAAAATTTGACTTACCAGGAGGTTGTGAAATGAATCCTGGATTAAAACTGTTGCTAGTCATGTTAATCGCGTTAGAAATTTCATTTACTCAGAGTTTGATCGTCAACGTCATCTTAATCGCTGTCAGTCTGATTTACATTTTACTTCATCGAATTAGTTTCAAAGCGCTGTTTGCCTTGGTCTTTTGGCCGCTGTTTCCCGCATTGGGGCTCTTTGTTTCACAGTGGCTGTATGGGGATGCCGGGATTCATTTCGCATGGATTCTGTTTACTCGGATCTACGCCTATGTCTTCTTGGGGGCAACTTTCACCCTCACCAGCAGTATTACTGACTTGGCACTCACCTTGGAACAGGATTTTCGGCTGCCTTCAAAATTCGCCTATGGTGTTCTGGCAGCGTTTAATTTGATGCCAAAAATTACAGAAGAGATCAAGATTATCAAGACTTCAGCGTTAATGCGCGGCGAAGCACTTCATTTCTGGTCGCCGGAATTGTATTTCAAAGCTATTTTATCTTCGATTCAGTGGTCGCAAAACTTGGCAGAGGCCATGACTTCTCATGGTTTCGTTGAAGATCAAGACCGCACCCACTATAAGATCATCAAAATCACAACCTTGGATTGGGCACTGTTAATTGTCCTATTTGCGGCCGTTCAGGCTATGCTCTACTTCATCAGATACTAACTGGCGGCCCACTGATTTTATTAGTTGTTCACCCACTTCTTCCTTTTTTGTTTTATACTTGATTCTAAGAAAGAAAAGAATTGGAAGAAGGCATCTAACTATGAGAGCAAACGTATTTGCATTTGCATTCGGAATTTTCGCACTAGTTGTCGGTATCGCAGTTGATATTTGGGGATTTGTGAATCAATTTGAAAGCTTACAAAGTGCGCAGGTGGTCTTAATTGGCAGTATTATTCTGGCAATTGGGTTGGCATTTTTATCAATTCCCAATCGGATTGAGCGATATGCGCTCCAAGCAATCATCGCAATCGGGCTACTCTATTATTTTTACATCCAGACAAATAACTTCTGGATTGGTCTTGTTGTCACCGCGATCCTAGTTGCTTTAATCGAGTATGGCCTTAGACATCGTTAAATTGTGTCCGATTCCACTTTTATTGCTATAATGGAACTATAGCAATACGATTTATCAAACGGAGGAATTAAGATGGCAGAAGAATTTAGTACCCTAGCTGAAGAAATCATTAATTATCAAAAGAAGCACGATATGCCAGACACAGCATTAGCATTTAATTTGCATATTTCCGTTGAACGCCTCCACGATATCAAATCAATGGAGTCCTCCCCGACAGCTGAAGAGAAGAAAACGATCGAATCGTTCATCCGTTAACAATGAAAAATAACAAGCTGAATGAAAGCCAGAATATACTAATGGCATTAAGATTCTTTCAGCATCCGATAAAATAAAGGCCCTGTAAAGTTGGTTAAATGAAAACCAACTTTACAGGGTCTTTATTGTTAATAAATTGATTAAATTTGAGATTGCTTAACCGTCATAATGGATTGTTGCTACCACCACGGTCCCCAGCCACCGTTGCCACCACCGAAGTGATTACTGTCAAACCAGCCCCAGAAATAACCTTCACCAAAATTATCATTTCCAGCAGTCGACCAATCAATATGCGAACCAGGATGGATCAACTTACGAATCACTAACCAAGGAACCAAGATTGCCAAGAATAACCAGAAAGTGACTTTGCCCCAACCCGGACCGGGCTTAATTTTTGAGGTTGTGGCAACATGCTTCGTGATAAATGGCTGGTAGCGGTCAAAATATGCCATCACGCTTGATCCATTTCCTTGTTTACTTGGTAGTCGGAAATTCAGAAGCCATGTTTGTAGATCTGAGGTTGCTGTATCTACGTCATCTGAAGGCACAAAGATGGTGTGTAATTGTGACTTAGCCGGATAAACGATAATAAACGAAACGTGTTGTCCATCGCGACCGGCTTGCTGTGCGATTGCCGTTTGCCGATCCTCATTTACATGAACTGGTACCTCGTTATGGGCATTTCTTTGCAAAACGTTTTCTGTAAATCCTCGAAATGACATAACTGCGTCCTCATTACGCGTTCCAAAGGCCGGATCATTCGTTACTGCATCAGGTAACCTTTTCAAGGTATAAACCCAAATTGCCGGGTGATTTCTGTCCCGCTGCCACCGTCGATTAGTCTCAATAATCCGCTGCCGTTGCGTTGCCGATAATAAATGCCGCTGATCCTGAATCATTGGCCGCGAATTTATTTGTGCATGAACAATTGTACTCAGCCCACAAATTGTCAGCAACGTCATTAAACCAATCAGCCATTGCCATGACCTTTTCTTAAGCAATACCCTCATCCCCAAGTGAAGTTGATACCTTGATTATGACACTTTTAAGTCGTGAAACAATCCCTGGTTTCAAATTTTACTTGCGAATCAATTTTGACAGTGTCAATTATTTCGATCTAAAAAACAACTTTCGCCAAAATGACTGATGGTGTGTCTTAGCTAAACTTTTGGTTTCTTCGTGATACCGCGCCATCCCCTCTCGAAATGGGTTATTCGCCATTCGGTTAATCGATGGTTGCTTGGGCTCGGTTTGTGCCACCGGTAATCGCCGATGACAATGTGGACACACAAGGTCACCCGTTTTTAATTTAGCACCACAATATGGACAAAATGAAAAGTCTTCAGCTGTCATTTTTTATTACCTCGATTTAGTCTGATGCTGCTGATTACGTTGGCGACGTTTTTCAGCCTCACCCTGTTGCTTAGCGGCATTTTGTTGACGCAGTTCGACCTGCTTTTGCTTTTGGCGATTCTCTTCATCAACCAATTTCTGGTTGGTTGCCTTCAATTTTGCCACCATAAAGTTCCAAGCACCGATTATTAAATAAACACTGACAATCGAATAAGGAACCGTCCACCATGGAAAATACGAGCCGTTTTTGTACACAAGTGGCCCTATCAAGTTATATAAAACCATCAAAACAACAATTAAGGTGGCTGTTTGTAAGGTGTCCCTTAACCACTTTGGTAAACGAGAATTGGTTTTCTTTGGCATGGTCTTCTATGTCTCCCTTCTTAAGTGGTTATCCCAAAAACCGACACATTAAATAATAGCTGATTAGACTGAAAGCGCTTGAAAGCCCAGCAGTTCCCGGCCATATAAGCCCACCAATCAAATATTCAAAACCAGAAATAGACTGGCTACCTAGCCGAAACGTGTGAAGCCAAGCAAACCCCGGCCATATAAGTACTTCAACCAGATATTCTGAAACTGGAGATCTTGGACTGGCTACCTAGCTGAAACGTGTGAAACCAAGCAGCTCCCGGCCATATAAGCCTCCCAACCTAATATTCAGACCCAGAAATAGGCTGGCTACCTAGCCGAAACGTGTGAAGCCAAGCAGCTCCCGGCCATATAAGCCTCTCAACCTAATATTCAGACCCAGAATATTAGGTTGAGAGGCTTATATTCTGGGAGCTAACCGCTTGGTTTCCCACTCTTTATACATTATTCTCCACCAAATAAGCCCTAAAGTAATCAAAAGCCATTTCTCTGATAGATTCCACACCGATTTTTCTTGTCAATTCTTCGTCCTGCTCATCCACATCCAGCAACTCCACCGTTACCAGACCACTCGCAAAATCAAAATTTGTTGGATAACCAACAAAATTATCCTGGTTGGTCATTTCGAATCTAATCAAGCGATGATACTGAATTGCCTGCGTTAAGACATGAACCAAGATATCATCAGCGTTGTCAAATGCTCGGTCTGCATTTAATACCGGTAACGCAAAGTTCTTAGCCGCTTTATTTACCTTAACGAATTGATCAATAATCTTTAAATAATCCGCATCCGTAATGAACCGCTTAATATCATCATACCGAATCCAAACATAGCCACCAAACTGACCATTCATATCAACAACCATCATCACTAATTCACGCGAATTGCTGGCGATAATTTGACCAACATAAAAATATCGCCGCTTGTCATTCGTATCAATGATGAGCCATTGACCACTCTTACGCAATTTTTCAGCTTCCACCACAAATTGATCCGGATCAGTAACCGTTACGTCTTCAACGTGATTTTTCGGATCAATCAGTGAAAGCGCGTCTTCCAATAATTTCAATTCAGTGCCACCAAATTCAATACCACGGATATCGGTATAGGGAATATCAAAAACTGGTCGCTTTGAAAAATCAAATTTATTTAAATTCAAAAATGTTAAGTGATCCGGTTGAAGTTCCTGGATCAAACCTTCGTTATAGGTTAGCTTGCCGTTTTCGATGGTAATGACCAAGGCCACTTTTGTATCTTCATGAAGGGTTTGAACCACCCTGTCAAACAACGTGTCGCTCATTTTAATCGGCAAATCAAAAGATGGATTAGCTGACAGGTGATGCACTTCATCAAAAGAAATCCGCTCCTTTATATTTGCCAAATCATAACTATCCGTTTCCACCGACTTAACCGAACTAATTTTCAAATAAACTTCCCCGTCTTGAAGACCATAATCGTTATAAGTTAACATGATAAAATCAGTTGAACTTAAAAATTGAATGATCCCAGTATAGACAATGTCACTGTCGTTTTGGAATGCATTAATTAACGATTCATCAATTTGGGCAGTTCTAAGCTGATCATACAGTGTTTCCAAGGGTGCACCTTCTTTCTAAATCTATCATTATAAATAAAAATGCTTACATTGTTAATAGTACTTCATTGGTTAATTATTTAGTGAAATTATGCTTGGAATGGTTGCGAAATGGGTGAAACTAAGCAAGCTGCCAGGCATATAAACACTTAGACCAGATATTTCAAAACCGAGAACATCTGGTCCTGGGCTGGCTACCTAGCCGAAACGTGTGAAGCCAAGCAGACCCCCGGCCATATAAGTACTTCAACCTAATATTTTCTACTCGGAGATTTGGGACTGGCTACCTAGCCGAAACGTGTGAAATCAAGCAGCTCCCGGCCATATAAGCGTCCCTTATCCAATATTCAAGCCCGGAATATTGGATAAGGGACGCTTATATTCTGGGAGCTAAACGCTTGATTTCATACTCTGTTTTTATGACACGGCATTCCTCACAAAATGGGCCAAACTCTTCCCACTCTTCTCATCGCTTAATCCCACCAGCAACTTAATTCTTGCTTTTTGGCCATTCAACCCTTGGCACAGGATTAAGCCCATTTTCTTCAATTGAATGCCGCCGCCCTGATAGTCATAGATATCCTGGGCCACACCGTTATAACATCTTGAAACCAGCACAATTGGGATCTGCCTATCCAACAACTTCTGGATTGCCGGCAATGTTTGCGGCGGCAAATTTCCCGCTCCCAGTCCTTCGATAACCAATCCCTTGGTATCCGATTGGTTAATTGCGTCAAACAGGGTGCCATCCATTCCGGCATACGCTTTAATCAAATAGACACCACTAACCACATGATCAATGTCGGCAACTTCGGTTTGAATCAATTCCTGGAAGTATTTAGCCTTGTCTTGAGTCACAATCCCAATTGGCCCAAACGTTGGTGTTCTAAACGTCGCTACGTTTGTTGTATGCGTCTTGGTTACAAACCGTGCCGTATGAATTTCATCGTTCATCACCACCAAAACACCTTTGCCATATGATTCATCGGTAGCAGCAACTAAAATCGCATTTCTAAAATTGTACAGGCCATCAGACCCAATTTCATTTGATGACCGCATTGCCCCGGTCACAACGACCGGAATTGTATTTGGCAACGTTAAGTCAAGAAAATAAGCGGTCTCTTCAAGTGTATCAGTCCCATGAGTAATGACCACACCGTCAATCCCATCAGCAATCGCCTTGATAATCCGCTGCTTAATCTTTAACATCACCTCGGGCGTTACGTGCGGTGAAGGTAAATTAAACATTTCATCGGTAATTAATTTGACCTGTCCCTTTAAAATTGACTGTTGTTCCGCAATCGGATTTTCATCGTTAGGCACGATTTCACCCTTGTCATTTTGAGACATTGAAATTGTCCCACCAGTATGTATTGCCAAAATTGTTTTCATGATCTGTTTTTACCCTCCATCATCCTGTTAATCTCCATTATTGTAACGTAGAATGTAAGTAATTGCCTAACACCAAAAGAAAGAAGTGAGCTTATGGCAAATTCTGATAGATATTATACGCCTCAAGATTCAAAAGATGCTGTGCGTCAAATCGAAAAATTATTTAATAAATATAAAGATGCCCCATTAACTCAGGAATTAGTTGATTATCATCAAAACTTGGTGAACCGATTAAAAACTGATATTATGCAAGCGGCCAAGAATGAAAACGTTGCGTCACGAGTTGAATCAATTGAATCCATGATCAACGTTATGACCCGCTGGTTGCAAATCCGCCTGTCAGGTCAACCCTTTAACGGCAAAATGGCCGGCTTCAAGTTTGTCGCCGACAACGCTAAGCCGAGCTTCAAACGACGGGTTCACAAGATCAAAGGTGGCGGCAACCACCGTGCCAGCCGACACTAGACCCACGATCCTCATTTTTAGAAACGGCTCAATGGTTTTCTACTATATTGGTAAAACTAAATCTTGTACACAACCCGTTCATCTCGTTATAATATATTGTTCCATTATTTTTACCCAACTAGGAGGATTGGTGCGTTGAGCAAAACGATCATTGAATTAAAAAACGTCTACAAAAAGTACGACGACTTTACCGCCCTTAAAAACATCAACTTTACACTAAATGCAGGAGAATTCTATACGCTTCTGGGACCTTCCGGATGTGGTAAGACCACGATTCTTCAATCAATTGCCGGCTTCACCGAAGTTACAAGTGGTCAAGTCCTATTTGATGGTAAGAAAATTAACGACATCCCCGCCAATCAGCGACCCCTTAACACCGTTTTTCAGGACTACGCGCTATTTCCAAATATGAACGTGTATGACAACGTTGCTTTTGGCTTGGTCGTCCACAAAGTCAGTAAAGATGAAATTGAAACCAGAGTTCACGATGCACTCAAATTAGTTCAACTTGAACAATATGCGCATCGGGAAATTTCTGAGCTTTCCGGTGGCCAGCAACAACGAATTGCCATTGCTCGGGCCATTATCAATCGGCCCAAGGTGCTCTTACTGGATGAACCCTTATCAGCTCTTGATGCCAAACTCCGTAAAGATATGCAGTATGAATTGCGTGATTTACAACAACGTTTGGGCATCACATTCCTATTCGTCACTCACGATCAAGAGGAAGCTTTGGCAATGAGTGATCATATCTTTGTCATGAACAAGGGTGAGATTCTCCAAAAAGGATCACCAGTTGATATTTATGACGAACCGATCAATCATTTTGTTGCCAACTTTATCGGCGAGAGTAACATTATTCCGGGAAAAATGGTTGCCGATTACCAGGTCGCATTTTTAGGTCACCAATTTGAATGTGCCGACGCCGGGATGCGCCCAAATGAACCAGTTGAAGTGGTGATTCGACCTGAAGACTTGGTCATTACAACGCCGGAAAAGGGCAAACTCCAAGTTAAAGTTGATACCCAACTGTTTCGTGGCGACTATTATGAAATCATGGCAACCGACAATCAAGGCGACGAATGGTTAATCCACTCAACGAATGCCACCAAGGATGACGCTGTGATTGGGCTAACTTTTGGTCCAACTGACATGCATATCATGCGTTACAACGAAACGGAAACCAAGTTCAATCAACGCTTGGAAACCTATGAAGATTAGGGGGCTTATCATGAGACGAAGTTTCAAAACCATGTTTTACACGCCTTACATGCTCTGGTTGGTCCTCTTTGTGATCTCACCGGTTGCCTTAATTGTCTATTATTCATTCTTTAATATTCATCATCAGTTTACCTTCTCAAACTATCAAGAATTCTTTTCATCAGGTACTTATTTAACCATGACGGCTAATTCAGTTCTGTACGCTTTTTTAATTACGCTATTTTCCATTCTAATCAGTTACCCAATGGCGTTGGTCATCAGTAAGCTAAAGCATCGCGACCTCTGGATTCTACTGGTTATCCTGCCAACGTGGATTAACCTGCTGTTAAAAGCGTACGCCTTTATTGGTCTCTTGAGTCACGATGGTCTGGTTAATAACATTTTCCAGTTTTTTGGCCTGCCGGTTCAGCACATGTTGTTTACGGACGCCAGCTTCATTCTGGTCGCTGCTTATATTCAAATTCCATTTATGATCCTGCCGATATATAACTCGATGACCGATATCAGCGAGTCATATATTAAAGCCAGCCGGGATTTAGGGGCGACAAATTGGCAAACCTTAACCAAGATTATCATTCCACTAACGATGCCGGGGATTAAGTCCGGTATCCAAATTGTCTTCATCCCTTCCCTATCCCTTTTCATGCTTTCCAGATTAATTGGTGGTAATAAAGTCATTACATTGGGAACTGCCGTTGAAGAACATTTCCTAACAACCATGAATTGGGGAATGGGGTCGACGATTGGTGTGGTTCTGATTATTTCAATGGTGATTGTTATGTTGCTGACAACCACTAAACGGAACAGGAGGCGATCATAATGGCCAATCGTTCATCAAAATTAGGAAGATTGTATATTATTATTGTTTTCTTACTGCTCTATATTCCAATTGTTTACCTGATTCTGTATTCATTCAGCAAGGGTACCACCATGACTAATTTTAATGGGTTTACGTTGACCCACTATGGCGAATTATTTGCTGATAAACGAATGTTGGCAATCTTTCTGGACACCATTCTAATCGCCCTGCTGTCATCGACTTTCTCGACCATCATTGGAACAATGGGCGCATTGGCGGTCAACAACACTAAGCGGCGGCATCAACGTGAAACCCTGTTATCGCTTAATAACATCCTGTTGGTTTCACCAGACGTTATCATCGGTGCCAGCTTTTTGATTTTCTTTACTGCACTGAAGGTCCCATTAGGGTTCTGGTCAGTGCTGCTAAGCCACATTGCCTTTGAAATTCCGATTGTCCTGTTAATGGTCTTGCCGAGACTGGATGAAATGAGTCCATCACTCATTAACGCGGCCAACGATCTTGGTGCTACGACCGGCCAAACCCTAAGCAGAATTGTTCTACCGGTTATTCAACCAGGAATTATTGCCGGCTTTTTCATGGCGATTACCTATTCTCTGGATGATTTTGCCGTTACCTTCTTTGTAACTGGGAACGGATTTAGCACCTTGTCCGTTGAAATTTACTCACGAGCCCGCCAAGGGATTAGTTTGGAAATTAATGCCTTAGCCGGAATTATGTTTATCTTCTCGTTAATTCTTGTTGTCGTGTACTATTTCATTGAAAATCACAACGCTAGTAAACTAAAGAAACAGGATAAATTGGAGGTGACCGGAAAATGAAAAAGTTTGCGATGGTGTTTATCGCGATCCTTGCCATTTGTGCCGGTCTCGCCTATGGGAGTAATCAACTCACCAAATCAACCGGTGATTCGGGCAATAAAGTTCTCAATTTATATAATTGGGGTGACTATATTGATCCCAACCTTCTGACCAAATTTCAAAAAGAAACCGGTTATCACGTCAATGTGGATACCTTCGATAGTAATGAAGCAATGTACACCAAGGTACAGCAGGGCGGCACTAACTATGATTTAACCGTCCCCAGCGATTACATGGTTCAAAAGATGAAGGCTGATCACCTGCTTGTTCCGTTGGATAAGTCAAAATTGACCGGTCTCAATAACTATGGGGCTTCATTTATGAATAAAAGTTTTGATCCTGGTAACAAATACTCAATTCCCTATTTCTGGGGTACACTAGGTATTATCTATAACGACCAGGATGTTAAAACGGGTTCTTTAGAACATTGGAATCAGCTCTGGAGTAAAAAATATCGAA
Organism: Lentilactobacillus diolivorans DSM 14421; assembly: GCF_001434255.1. GTDB lineage: Bacteria > Bacillota > Bacilli > Lactobacillales > Lactobacillaceae > Lentilactobacillus > Lentilactobacillus diolivorans. The sequence continues at coordinate 43,729 of NZ_AZEY01000105.1, read as the reverse complement.
ATGACATTATGCTGATTGACTCAGCTAGGGATATTATGGGCTTCTCGCTCATTTCCATGGGTCATTCAGTAAACACAACCAATTCTCGGGAAATGATTGCTGCCAAGGATAAACTTAATCGGCTGTCACCAAATGTCAAAGCGGTTGTCGCCGATGAAATTAAAATGTATATGGCGGAAGGTGAAGCACCGGTAGCCGTTGACTGGTCCGGTGAGGCGACGGAAATGATGTCGCAGAACGCGCACTTGCACTATGTGGTGCCAACCGAGGGCAGCAATATGTGGTTTGATAACCTGGTTATCCCCAAGACGGCCAAGCATTACAAGGCAATTTATGCGTTCCTGAACTTCATGAGCAAGCCGGAAAACGCGGCACAAAACGCTCGTTATATCGGTTACTCGACCCCAAATACAGCAGCATTTAAGCTACTGCCGAAAAAGGTCCGGGAAGATAAGCAGTTTTATCCGCCGCAAAAGGTCATTGATAAACTGCAGGTGTATCGCAACCTGAGTGCCCAGAAGGTTCAGCAGTATAATGATTTGTATTTGGAGTTTAAGATGAACAAGTAAGAGTGCGGAAAAAGGCTGATCCCGGCCATATAACTAAACAATCTCAATGTGCCTGGTTTTGGGCACATTGAGATTGTTTAGTTATATGGCCGGGATCAGCCTTTTGGAGCACATTTCAGCTCGGTTAATAATCCATTCCACCAATATGCCTGGTTTTGGGCACATTGAGATTGTTTGGTTATATGGCCGGGAGCTGCTGCTTGGCGCACATTTCGGCTCGGTTAATAGTCCATTCCCTCAATATACCTGATTTTGGAACATTGAGATTGTTTAGCTATATAACCGAGAGCAGCCCCTCGGCTTGAACGCACATTTCAGCTCGGCACGACGAAAAATCCAAAATATCTCTAACTACCCCAAATTCCGAATAAAATTAGCCAATCCCAACCAAAAGCATTAAACTGAATAGTGAGGTGAAAATATAATGGCAAGAAAAAATAGAAAGCACGATATTATCATCGATATGGACGAATTTATCGTTACATATGCGGCGACCCTCTTGGATCCCAAAAAGAATCTTTCTCAAATCGTTTATGATGCTGCTAAAGACGACATTACAAAGCTTGATGATTTATTTAAAGACAATGGTTTTGGCCGTCAGAATAAATTTTTCAACATCGGCGAAGGGTTTGTCCGTGACTATGATGGCTTGGATGCAGAAGAAGCTAAAACGCGGGCAACCCAATTAGCCAACGAAGCAATTGACTATCTTGGCAAAAACACCGCATATTTTGAAAGATGGCGCACTGACTAAAATCTGGGCCAATCTAATTAGATCAACAATAAAAATTTAACCAGCAAAGGACCCGCTATTTGAAGCCTCAATGATACTTCAAATAGCGGGTCCTTTCTCAATTGCTCTGTCGCATGCCATCAAATCGCAATTCAATCTATCAGTCGACCGACTTTCGTGCTATTCTCATAGTAACTTATTAAACAAATTGGACGGTGATCATGATGAGAATAATCAAAACGGTTATCAAATATTGCTATTTCGTGCTGAGTGGTTTGTTGGCATTCTTCTTAGTCCTGCTGTTTTATGGTTCAATCACCTTTCCATATCTCGTGGATAAAAGTGGTGCCAGCGCACTTCAATTCCAAATGAATTATAGCCTTGTCGATCTTTACTTCTTATTTAATTTGTTGATTCTTCTCCCGATTATCAGACATTATCTGCCTCGTCTATACAGCAGCAAATCCGTCGCTTTTGAAACATACAAAGATAAAGCAATGAAACTTCATCATCAAGATATTCAGAACAATCATAAAGGCCACTCATGGACACCTGATCACGTCACATCCAACCCGTGGGAATATAGCGCTTCTCAAACACAGTCTTATGGAGATGTTTCAACCTGGGGCTTTAACATCTTCAAAAACTCTGTGATTAATATTCTGGTTATCTTGGTTGGCATCTTATTTCTAATTCCCATCATCATTCGCCGAGGAAAACAGACATCAAAAGCAACGAAATCGACGGTTAAATCGCCATCATCCAAGGATTAAATTTTGCACAACAAGCTTCGTCATTTGAACCGCCGAGCAGCATTGTCACTAATGACTACGCCCTCATCATTAGCGATTCGAATCACATGATTATGAGTTGCCGTTTCCCATTTTGAAATTTTTTCGGCTAGCGTTGGATCCTGAACAAAATGTTGATCATAGTGCGGATAAATTCTAATGTCTGTCACGTGAAGGCCACTAATATCTTTATCGTGAAATAGATTGTCTTCAGGATAAATGGCTTGATATAATCCAAGATCAGGCCCCAAAACAATCGCACCGGCACTAATGCCATATGTCGGCACTCCTTTTAAAATAAGTGTTCTGAGCACCTGCCCCATCCCGGATTCTTTCAAACTATGCAACAAAAAGAATTCATAACCCCCATTTAAAATGATAGCTGCTGCCTGCTTTAACACTGCAACATCATCATGATAAACATCAAACAAGATTGGCCGCAAAACATCTTTTTGGATTAAGGTGTTTTTTAGTGCGATCATTTTAGGATGCTGTTTTCCTTCCTTAACTGAATTAACAATAATTACAACCGGCCGATTTTTGTTTCCATCCGCCATTAACTCAAAAAAGGTGTGCGTAATAAGATCAGTAACAAATGCTCTTGAAGATAATAAAATGCTAGTCATTGCACAACCTCCGATACCTGTTCTGCTCACAAGTTTATTGCTCATTATATCACTCGAAGCTTAGCCGTTGAGCATGTTTATCCAAGCAAAATTCATTAGTTTTCTCCCAACCTGCGTATAATGAAGCTGAATTAATCGCATAAAATCTTTATCGTATCTGAGGGGGTAAAACAAAATGATGAAGAAAACACCGACTACCCAAACGACCACGCAAAAAAATGGTTGGTGGATTTTAGTTTCAATTGGGACGTTCGCGTTTATGTCAAATTTGGATGCTAGTATTGTTAATATTGCCATGCCGATTATGTCCAAGCAACTACACGTGCCAATGAATGAAATCGAATGGGTGGTTTCCGCATATTTGATTATCTTAAGCGCCTTACTGCTGTTTTTTGGTAAACTGGGCGATTTATATGGCAAAATCAAAGTCTTTCGGATTGGAACCGTTGTGTTCATCGCCGGTTCGTTTATTTCCGGTTTACAAATTAATTTTCCATGGTTACTCGTTGGCCGAGCCGTTCAAGGAATTGGCGCGGCAATGACCCTGTCGAATACGTACGGTATCACAACCTCGACTTTTGGCGTAAAAGAACGTGGCCGGGCAATGGGGTTTGTCGGAACGTTTGTCGCATTGGGAGCCATCGCCGGGCCCGGATTAGGCGGCCTGATCCTATCGCAATTATCTTGGGGATATATTTTCTGGGTCAACTTACCGTTTGGCATTTTTGCAATCATTCTGGGCGCCGTTGTGATGCCCAAAAACTATCAAACAACTGGAAAGGGAATCGACTGGTTCGGATTTCTTAACTTTTCGTTATTAATTTTCGGCCTGTTTCTTGGCGTCTTCCTGGGGCAGGAGATTGGTTACACAGCCCCATTACCACTGATTCTATTCGCGATTGCAATTATCACATTCTGGGGCTTTATTCACACGGAAAAGCGGGCAAAGAACCCACTAATGCCGCTATCCTTGTTCAAAATCAAACCGTTTACGTATGGTTTGGGAGCGGCTGTCCTGATTTTTCTGTCCAACTTCTTTACCGTGGTCATCATCCCATTTTACCTGGAAGATGCGCGGGGACTAAGTGCTGGGCAAGCCGGCGCACTACTCATTATTTTTCCGGTCATTATGGTCTTTGCCGGTCCACTTGGTGGTTGGTTTGCTGATCATTACTCTCAAGCCAAAGTTGCCACGATTGGTCTGGCAATTGTCGCATTCGCCCAGGCGCTCTACTATTTCCTAAGCTTGACAAGTCCAATCTGGGTCTACGTTGTGATCACGGTGATTATGGCAATCGGGACTGGGCTCTTCCAGTCACCAAACAGTGATATCGTGATGTCTGTCGTTCCAAAAGATCAGCTTGGGAGCGCTGGCAGCCTGAATGCACTGGCCCGAAACATCGGCATGATTTCCGGAACCGCGTTATCAACCAGTACCCTTTTCGTTGGCATGAGCCTTAAAGCCGGCTTTCATATCACGACTTATCTGCCAAGCCAACCAGAGACGTTTATCTTCGGGATGCACATTGCGTTCGCTGTTTCTCTTGTAATTATCATTGGAGCCTTCGTGCTTTCAGTCATGCAAGGCAAAGCGGTAAACCCGGCTGATTTGAAATAATCGCTGATAAAATCGGCTAACTCATTGAATTGTTCTTGGGTCTCTCAAATCTGAATCCACTGTAAAATTAAAAATGTTAAACCACCAGCTTATTGATAAATAACTGTATAATTAAGTTGGAACTGTGGATCAGGCCTTGCAAAAGGGGGGTCGATCATGATGAAATTCAACAAAAATTTTTATAAGACCTACGTTTTTTGGCTTGGAATTATTGGTGTCGCACTGAGCTTCCTGGTTGTCTTTGACTCGACACCGCCAATGTTCAGTATTCGCTGGTGGATCGCCTTAATTGTTGGGATTGCAGCCTTACTGGGAATTATTTTTGTTGGACCACGGGCAGTAAGCGAAGCTAATAAAAATAAAAAGCTTTGACTATCATGATATGTATCAAAAAAGCTGAGAAAAAATTTATCTCAGCTTTTTTGGTGTAATCAACCAATTTGAATAAATGCTTATTCCAGATTTTCAAACAAACTTCATAAAAACTTGTTAGAATGTCTTCAAAACATTTAAGGAGATTAACTAATTGATATGAATGACAATTATAAAGAACGTCGACTCAGCCGAATTAAGCACCAGATTACATGGTGGATTGTCTTTCTAGCCTTGTTTCAACTATTCTGGAAATTATTATTTTTAATCTTTCAAAATTTTATTGAACAACTTAGCTCCGTCAATTACTTTTCCCTGGGCGGCTTACCGTTGCTTTTCTTGATTCTGATCGTTATTGCAATTCCAACACTCATACTGACCCATTGGTTACTGGGAAAGCTGGATTGGTAACCAAATTAGCAAGCACCTATTCTCGAAGCTAAAACATCCAAAAACACAAGGAGAAAAAAGCATTGCGAACATGGTCATCATCTCAGTTAACATGTCTTGGCTTTTCATTTTTTGTGATTGGCGGTGGCAGATTATTTTTGTTTTATAATAAAATGACCAATTTTGCACGAACGCTATGCACAATCCTCATGACTTGCGGCATTGCAGTGTTGGCCGTTTCATTAACGAAATACCAAAACAAAAGGAACCAATAATCAACCCTAAGGTAAAAATTCGATTCCATAATTTTAGGGGGACGATAATTAATGGTACCAATTTTAATCCTAATCCGCGGTAATTCTGCTAGCGGCAAAACTGTATTAGCGAAGAAACTGCAAGCCCATTTCGGCTACCAAAACTGTCTCCTGCTTCAACAAGATGTCCTGCGTAGAAATCTGTTACATGCGAATGATCATCCTGGTACTCCCGCCATTAGTCTGATCGAAAGCTTAGTCACTTGGGGTCAAAATCATTATCCAATCATCATTTTGGAGGGTATTTTGCGAAAAGACGTCTACGGACAAATGCTAGAACAAATTAGTCAGCAATTCGGTCACCATGCATTCATTTATTACCTCAATATTTCTTTTGAGCAAACTTTAAAACATAACGCCAAAAAGCCACAGCCATTTTCATCAAAACTGCTTGAGAAATGGTGGTTACCCAATGATTACTTATCACCTGACGACCGCCTTCTCGTAAACGGGAATACAGATATCTTCCTGAAAAAAATCATTTCGGATATAAATGACTTATAATTAATAATAAACTAGAAATATTAAAATTAATTTAGACATTATTGGCGCTCTGCCCAAGAAAGAAAGTCCTCATTATGATTAAACTCACCAAACAACAGCTATTAAGACTGCCATTTACTCACCATCTGACCTATGGATCCACTCATATCCAATCCACTGACAGTGCCACTTTTAAACTGGATCCACAAATTCTGGCAGTCATCAATTCATCTGGAAAAATTACCCCGCTGCGACATACTGAAGGAGCCGAAAGTAACCAGCTTTTACAAACAACTCCTTATCATCCGACTCTTGTTAGTGACGAAAAGAACGAACGCTTGGATTTGACCAAGGAGACCAGAAAACACTCCGACGCGCCACAAAGCATTGACCCTTCACAATTACCAAGCAATTATTCTCCACAAGATAATACGGTCGATGACGGCAATCCACTAGTTGATATCGTCGGCGGATACTTGTTTGGGGTTTGGGCATCCGGCGGTTTTGACCACGATAACGCAATCACCGATTTTCTTTTCAATGACGTGGACGACTTTACAAAGCACGATCTGGAAACCCGCTTTGACGATAACGACCATGAGTCACTCACTCACGCTGATCCATTTGATAACGATCATGGTTTTGATTCTGACGATCAACCCAACGATGAAAATGACTTTAGAAGCGATTACGATACCGATGACGGTCAATTTGACCACGATGATCCTGATGACACCGATACTTATAATAGCGACTTTGATAATGACGATTTTGATAATGATGATCAGTTTAATGACGATGATGACCACAATGATGGGGATAGCGATGATTTCAACGATACGCTTGATGATTCTTTAGATGATGACGATGGGGATGATTATGATAGTAATGGTGACGGCGACAATAATTGGTAATAATCTTTTTCTAAGATATTTAATAATCGGTATCGTAGTCGTTCTTTGGAGTTGGTGGGACTTAAAAAAGACCAAACGGATTCGACAAGCACCGCACAAAACCATCGCTAATCAATCAACCCCACCAGTAAAAGGACCACAAATCAACAAAGAGCCGCCAAAGATGACACTTCCTACCCTAACAGACGCCGCAGCCAACCAACGGGCTCAACTAATTGGTTATTTACAAGACGCGCCCAAAATTTATCGGTATGTCAGCGAATGGTTATTTTTTGACAGCCAGCGCTATTACGATATGCCCAGTCAATTGTTCCAACAAATTTGTTTATTCGGATCCGAGTCACTCACCGGCACTTCTATTTATCAAGATCCCTTAGTAGCCGTCAAAATTTACGAAAACGATCCTAACAGCATTCGCACCTTGGTCAAATTGACCAAGGATGGCAAGCTCCAAACTCATTCTCAGGCGCTGGTCAACTTGAATCCCCAAAATACAGATGCGGAAAACAAGCGGATCTTAGGTACATTTACCTATGAATTGATTGCTGAAAAATTATTAACTGACGGACTCGACATCCCAATTGCAAATTATCAAAGGAGTAAAATTGGCTGAAAGATGCTAAAACATTTGAGCTAACCATTTTAGCAAAGTAGCAAGAAAACACACTTGAAGTCGGCTGTTGCAATCTATTTTCACTTTGGTTACGTTTAGAAAAAATAGTGGGACCAAAGGCTGCACTCTGAATGCTGCCTTGGGTCCCACGTCTTTTTCCGATAATAACCGTGATTTATCCAAAAGGGCTGAGACAAAATTATCTTCATCTCAGCCCTTCTTAATCTGTTAGCAAAGAAATCCCCAAATTAAAGTACATAACGAAACTCGTTTGCTTAGTCTTGTTGGCGAATCTTAGTTGCCTGCCCCTTCTTCTTACGATACTGAATTCGCAGCAATTTAATGATTTCCGTTACAACCAGGACAACGAAACCACAGATGATTGGAATCCACCAACCATAATAGAAGTTAACGTTCGCTGTGTGGAAAATCTCCTGCATAAACGGCACATAAATCAAGAAGGCCTGTAAAGCAATCAAGATACCAATAATGCCAAACGCCATCTTATTTTCAAAGAAATGCTTGGAAATGATTGGATACGAGTTACGAATATTAAACAGATAGAAAATCTTACCAAAGATAATGATGTTAACGGCCATCGTACTACCCAAAATTGGATTGATCAGGTTAGCATCAACAAATCGATCAAAGGTAAAGATTCCCAGCGAGGATATCAGAATTGAGACATAGACAATCTCCACGACATCCATCTTACCCAGAATTCCTTTCATCACATCTCGGGGCCCTCTGACCATGATCGATTCTTCAGCTGGCTCAAAGATGAACGCAAACTGGATGGTTAACGCTGAAACCGTGTTGATCCACAGCAATTGGGTTGGGTATAAAGGTAACTCTTGTCCCATAATCATACTAATTAGGACAACCAGCCCTTCTGCAAAGCTAGTCGGCAGTAGGAAACGAATTGTCTTTTGAATGTTATCAAAGACATGCCGACCTTCCGATACCGCATCAACAATTGTTGTAAAACTATCATTAACCAAAACCATGTCAGCGGCTTCCTTAGCAACGTCGGTTCCTTTAATTCCCATTGCAATCCCAATGTTGGCCTGCTTAAGTGCAGCAGCATCGTTAACCCCATCACCAGTCATCGCAACAATCTTGGCATTAGCCTGCTGGGCTTTGACAATTCGCAGCTTATTGGCTGGGGTTGTCCGAGCAAAAACATTGTAACGGCCAATGTTTTTAATCAGCTCTTCATCGGACATTTCGTCAACTTCCGGCCCGGTAATCGCGTGAATACTTTCATCCAGGTCCAATTTACGGGCAATGGCGGTTGCGGTATCGGGATGATCACCAGTAATCATGTTAACTTTAACTCCGGCACGACGAAGATGTTGAATGGCAGGAATGACTTCCTCACGTGGGGGATCAATAATCCCAACAATCCCGCTTAGCTTAATGCCTTCTGCAATTTTGCCCTGATCAATTTCATCACGATCACCCGCGACCGGCTTGGATCCCAAAGCGACCACTCGTAAGCCATGTTCGGTTAAATCAGTCACCTTTTCAAACCAGGCATCTTCGTCAAAACTCGGATCGCTTTGTTTAACCATATCAAAAATCGTGCCGGGTGCACCTTTAACCATCAATTCATTATGGTCGATTCCTTTAACCAGCCTTGCGCTATAGCGGTATGCGGAATCAAATGGCAGTGTATCCAGTTCGTCAACTTCCGGTTCGTGGCCAATTAACTTATGATAAAGCGTGGTCAACGCACCATCTGTCGGCTCACCGGTTAAGCTCCACTCGCCGTCTGTGTTGACCAACTCGGCATCAGTGGTTGTCCCGGCAATCGTCACTAATTTAGCGAATTGAGAATCCGATTGCCAGTCGAACTTCTCATCGTTGAGCATCACATCACCGTCGACACCCTTGGCATTGTTAACGAACCCGATTCCGGTCACTTGATAATGGTGACGATCCGTAATGACATCAGTGACCGTCATTTCGTTTTTAGTTAACGTTCCGGTCTTATCGGTATCGACGATGTCAACTGCCCCCAACGTTTCAACCGCCGGCAACGTTTTAACAATAGCGCCCTTCTTAGTCATGACTTGAACGCCTCTTGCCAATACAACCGAGGTTGAAGCAGGCAGTCCTTCAGGAATTGAACCAACCACCATCGTAATAATGGCAATCGTCAGCACTGGCAAACTATAGATTTTAGTATATAGCCCCATGAAGAACAACAAGAATGCAATCACAACGATAAAGACCGATAAATTAACACCTAGCTTGTTTAAGTTCTTCATCAATGGTGTTACCTGGGTCTTAACGTCCGAGACACTTTGCTGAATGGTACCAATCTCCGTATTTGAACCGGTTGCGGTGACAATTCCAATTCCTGATCCTTGGGTAACCGCGGTCGACGCATAAGCCATATTAGAACGCTCAGCTAATGGAACTGAATCCTTGGTTAGTGGATCCTCAGTTTTTTCAACCGAATTACTTTCACCAGTCAGCGTTGACTCCTGAATTCGCAGATTATCCGCGGAAATCAGGCGCATATCGGCAGGAACTGCATCCCCAGCCTCCAAATTAACTAAGTCGCCGACCACCAGCTCACGTGCCGGCACTTCGATTTTTTGCCCATTACGAATCACGTAATTTTGACTAACCAACAATTCCTTAATCTTGGTCAACGCATTATCAGCCTGAATCTCCTGAAAGAACCCAATAAACGCGTTGGCAATAATAACGATTCCAATTACTGATGAATCAGAATAGTGATGAAGCAGCAACGTAATAACCGCCGCAGCAATCAAAATGTAAATGATGCTGTTGTTAAACTGTGCAATGAATTTGACCAACTTGCTCTTCTTCTTAACCGTCAACTCGTTGTAACCATCACGCTTAAGCCGTTGAGCAGCGACTTGTTCGCCTAATCCATCTTTGGCATTGGTCTGGTACTGCTGAACCAAGTCCGCGGTACTACGCTGCCACAGTCTCTGATCGGGAGGAACCTCATTATTTTTATCTGCCATGTAACTATCACCCTTCTTTTCATAAAAATTAGTTTTGTTCTAACAACATTATAATATATTGGCTGGCGCTTTGGCGAATGAAAAACATTAGAGTGTGACAGAAGACGCTTTGATCCCAGAGTGGAAGGAGATTAACCGAATATTCTGGTTTTTAGAATATTTGGTTAATCTTTTTCCGCGGCCGGGATCAGTCTTCTGGCACACGTTTCGGATTTAAATCTCGATTTTACTACGGCACCTATATGACTGGAAGCTACTTCTCAGAGCCCCTTTTCTAGTAAGCCTTTCAACTTCCTAGTCTTCAAGAACTACCTATTTAACGTGGCACAAAAGCCGAATTTGTCCGTCTCCAAGTACTACAAAAAAAGTCCAGTTAGAAGCCGACATTTATCAGTTTCTAACTGGACTTATTTATATTGTAACCACAAAGATTACTAAAGAAATGAAGGACAACAGAGGTAACTTCAAGTCGTATACGAGAACAATTCAAATCATCCGAACCAGAATAAATGAATCATTCATTTACATCTTGAAAGCGGACTGCTCTTTGTCCACTTCTCATTATTAAGCGACATTAATGATTATCTGGGCCAAGATATGGATTGTCCGGTACCCGAACCAAATCGTCGGCAACCAGTCGTTCAGCAATCTGAACGGTGTTCCAAGCGGCACCTTTAAGCAGGTTATCAGAAACCACCCACATATGATAGCTGCCCTCATTTTCGTAATCTGGTCGAACCCGACCAACAAACGTATCCCGCTTACCTTCAGCCAAAATTGGTTGTGGATAAATTTGATGAGCTGTATCGTCTTGAAGGACGACACCGGATGCGGCCGCTAATGTTTCCTTAATTTGATCAGTTGTGGCACTCTTGTCAGCGACTTCAAAGTAAACTGTTTCGCCATGAGCAATTCGAATCGGTACCCGCACGCAAGTAGCCGTTACCTTAATGTCTTTGGCATCCATGTCATCAAGCATAATTTTCTTGGTCTCATGAATCATTTTCCACTCTTCATGAGTGTAATAACCATCCTGCTCAAAAACATCGATTTGAGGTAACAGGTTAAAAGCTTGTTGGTAATGCTTCTTGTCACCCTTGGTTGGTAAAATCTTAGGATCGGTTTTCTCACCGTTTAAGACTTGTTGGGACTCTTCCATTAATTCATTGAGTGCTGATTGGCCGGCACCGGAAACAGCTTGGTAAGTTGAAACAATCACTTGCTTCAAGCCAAACTTTCGATATACCGGATCCAAACAGATAACCATTTGAATGGTTGAACAGTTAGGGTTGGAAATAATCCCGCGATGATCATAAAGTGCCTTTTCATTTACTTCTGGAATAACAAGTGGAACTTCCGGTTCCATCCGAAACGCACTTGTATTGTCAACACACACGGCACCACGTTTAACAGCTTCCGGTAAGAATTTCTTAGAAACAGAACCACCAGCTGAAGCTAATACTAAATCAACACCTTCAAATGATTCTGGCGTCGTTTCTTCAACAGTGACGTCTTCACCCTTGAACTGTAGCACTTTTCCAGCAGAGTGAGCCGAAGCTAACAGTTTAACATTCTTAACTGGAATGGTTGACTGCTCCAACTGTTGGATCATTCGTGTTCCGACTGCACCAGTAGCACCTAAAATTGCAACATTAAATTCTTTCATCTCAACATTTCTCCCTCGTAACCTATTCTGCAACGCTTAATAAATACTCGCTCATTCGATTCATTGCCAATTGAATATCTTCATCAGAGGCGGCATATGATAACCGGACATAGCCTTCACCGCCGGGTCCAAATGCAGAACCGGGCGTCACACCAACTTTAGCTTCCCTAGCCAAAGTTGTCGCAAATTCAACTGATGTTTCGTCTATTGTATCAGGAATTTTGGCAAAAATGTAAAAAGCGCCTTGGGGCATTGCGATTGCCATCCCCATTTTTTCTAACCGATCAGCAATATAATCACGTCGCTTTTCATAAGCTTGACGCATCGGAATTGCATCATCCAAACCATTATTTAATGCTTCGGCGGCCGCATACTGAGCCGGATTTGATGGTGCCGTTACGACAAACGCGTGCATTTTAGAAGCTTCGGTGACAAAATCCTTTGGGGCTGCAATATAACCAACCCGGTAGCCGGTCATGGCATGGGACTTTGACAGGCCATTCACCAAAATCGTTTGGCCAGGCAACATGCTGGCAATCGAATAATGCTTAACGCCATACGTTAGCTCACAATAAATTTCGTCAGCTAGAACGAACATTTGATGTTGAGAAATAATGTCAGCTAACGCTTGGAGTTGTTCCTTGGAGTATTCAACCCCAGTTGGATTAGTCGGATAGTTTAAAATAATGGCTTTGACACTGTCGCCATTTTCATCAAGCGCCGCCTGTAATTTTTCAGGGGTTAAAACAAAACCATCATCAGAAGTATCAATGGTGATTAATTCCGCGCCTGCAACCTTAATAATTGGGAAATACAGTGCGAATGCCGGCGTTGGAACAATGACCTTATCACCCGGATTCAGCATTGAAGTTAATGCTGAAAAGATGGCTTCAGTTGCGCCAACGGTAACAATGATTTCTGATTCAGGATCATAATCAACCCCGGTTCGTTTTTTCAGATAGTTGGCAATGCCACTCCGTAATTCAGGAATTCCTTTTTGCGCTGAATAATGGGACTTGTTTTCCTCAATACTTTTAATCGCTGCTTGTTTGACATGTTCCGGCACGTCAAAATCCGGTTCACCAATCGTCAATTTAACAATTCCTGGAATTGAGGAGATTTTTTGGTCAAACGCTCTAATTCCAGAAGGCGCTACTGAATCAATATTTTCGTTAACAACTTCTGAAAGTCTACTATCTAACTGTGGCATTACGCATCCTCCATTTATTTGTTTATCTTATAAAATATTTTCCAAGCCAACAATCAATTTAGTTGCTTTGGCTGCGGCTGGAACAGCAATTTCAACGCCATTCATAAATGAGCCACGGTCAAATGAATCTTGGCGGATCGTTAATGCTTCACCCTTACCACCAAACAACACCTGTTCATGGGCAATATAGCCGGGTAAACGAACTGAATGAATCTTGATACCATTGTAATCACCACCGCGAACACCCGATAATGTTTCATCAGATTTAGGCGTTGGATGATTGCCGCGGACCTCATCAATCATCTTAGCGGTTGATAAGGCTGTTCCAGACGGCGCATCCAGCTTATCAGCATGATGCATTTCAATAATTTCGACGTCCGGCATATACTTAGCGGCTTCCTTGGCAAACTTCATCAAAAGAACGGCAGATAAGCCAAAGTTAGGGGCAATAATCCCGCCAACTCCTTTATCAGCAGCTAATTTTTGCAGCTCACTGACTTGGTCGTCGCTCATCCCTGAAGTCCCAACAACTGGATGGATACCATGTTCGATGGCAAATTTAGCATTTTCAAAGGCGGCAGCTGGAATCGTAAAATCAATCCAGACATCCGCATCCGTTTGAATATCCTTCAAATCACCAAATAATTTAACGTTATCATTCAGCCCCATCCCTTGCATATGCGCAACATCAACATTGGGACTATAGGCACCAACTAATTCAAAGTTGTCATTCTCATTGACCATGGAGACAGTCTTTTGACCCATCGACCCCATAAATCCGGCAACTAACACTTTAATCATAAGAAATCTCCTTGTATTCAGAGTGTGACAGAAGGCGGTTAGCTCCCAGAATGTAAGTGAATTATCTGAATATTCCGGTCTTGGAATATTCAGATAATTCACTTACATGGCCGGGAGCTGCCTTTTGTCACACGTTTTAACTAAGTTCAAATTCCAATACACGGCAGGGATCAGCCTTCTGCCACACATTTCAGCTAAGTTTCCACTCCAATCATCTGAATATTCCGGTCTTGGAATATTTAGATAATTCACTTACATGGCCGGGAGCTGCCTTTTGTCACACATTTTAACTAAGCTCAAATTCCGACACACGGCAGGGATCAGTCTTCTGGCACACGTTTCAACAAAATCCAAATTCCACCACGCACAAGAAATCAGCATTCGGTGACCCAGCGTAACCAATTTCCAACGGTAAACAATTTATACCCTGGCCTTGCTTGACAACAAAGCGTCCTTTTCCATCCCAAGATGCATGGCCAACGTCTGCTTTTCTTCCTTATTTAAGGAAAGAATTGGCAAGCGGCAATCGCCAACATGGTAACCCTGGGCATTTAAAACGGCTTTAACAGGTGATGGCGATGGATACATGAATAATGCTTGGATCTTTGGGGTTAAAAACCGCATCAGATCACCGGCTGACTTAACATCCCCAGCATCCAAATCATCATACATTTTACGAATTTCCTTACCATAGATATGACTGGCAACTGAAATGACACCGCGGCCACCAACTGCTTTAGCTGCCAAAGCCTGAGCATCTTCACCCGTAAAGACATTGAAATCATCATTGGTATTTTGGACAACGTATTCAAAGTCTTCCATTGATGTACATTGCTTAACACCGGCAATATTTGGGTTCTTCGACAGCTCAACAATGGTATCGTTGGCCATTGTTACGCCGGTTCGACCAGGGATGTTATAAATAATAATTGGAATCGGTGATTGTTCGGCAACTGCTGTAAAGTGAGCAATCATTCCCCGTTGGTTTGGCTTGTTATAGTATGGCACAACTACTAGTGCGTAATCAATACCGGATATTCGACCAACCTCAGCGGTAAATCGTGCGGTTTCTCGAGTGTTATTGCTGCCAGTTCCTGCAATAATCACGCCCCGACCATCTACGATTTGAGCAAAACGCGTATATAGTTCAATTTTTTCATCATGGGTCAAAGTTGGTGTTTCACCCGTGGTGCCACCAATAACAAAGCCGCGGCTGCCTGTTTCCAAACAATGATTTGTTAGTCGTTCCAAAGCGTCAAAATTAATCGTGCCATCGTCACCAAACGGGGTAATAATTGCTGTCATGATATCTGCATTAATCATAAAAATCCCTACTTTCTTTAATTTGTTTGTCTGTTAACTATCCATTACTTTTATCTGCAAATTACACTTGATTTTAAATAATTAGTTACGCTCCTGCTGTCGATATTCCAAAAAATCAACAATTGAATGAATCCCTTTGGCAATTGATGATTCCTTTGGATTTAATGTTGACGCGTGAAGTTGTGACTTCGGATCGTCAACTCCCAGCCAAAACATGGTTCCGGGAATCTTAGATAATAGGTAGCCAAAATCTTCGCCAGTCATGGCTGGTTCCGTTTCAACGAATTCAGTTGCCGGATCCTGTTTGGCAAATTCAATGAATCGCTTGGTTAATGCCAGATTGTTTTCAACCGGTAAGTAACCGCCCTGATTAAACTGGATATTGACTTGCGCACCGTAACTTATCGCCACCCCATTGGCGATCTGTTTAAGTCGGGCCACGATATGTTCAATCATCTTTTGAGTTAATCCACGAATCGTTCCTTCAATTCTCGCTTGACCGGCAATCACATTCCGAATGGTACCGGCGTCCAGTTTGCCGAACGTGATCACGCCGCCTTCAATTGGGTCAACGCTTCGAGAAATAATTGTTTGGACTTGGCCAATAAATTCTGCAGCGGCAACCACCATATCGTTGGCAGCTTGCGGATAAGCCGCATGACCACTCTTGCCAATCAAATCAACGTTCACTTCAGTCGTTCCGGCAAACAAGGTTCCCATTCGACAACCAATCGCGCCGGCTGGCAAATGAGGATTGTCATGCAACCCGTAAAACTCATCGGGTAACCATTTACCTTTGAAAGCCCCTTGTTCATAAGCAACCTTACCGCCATTTTCACTTTCTTCAGCGGGCTGAAAGAAGAAGACCAAGTTATCTTTTGGCTGGTGTTCACTAAACCAATTAAGGACACCCAACGCCACGGTCATATGAACATCATGGCCGCAAGCATGCATAATACCGGTATTTTTTGAAGAAAATGGTAATCCGGTCTCTTCGGTAACTGGTAATGCATCGATGTCTGTCCGATAACCAATCGTTCGCTTAGGATCACTACCCTGGATATAAACCAACAATGCCGTTGGTAAATCGGGTAATTCACGGATTTCCAAATTTTGCTGATTAAACGTCTGGATCGTATTTAATAGGAAGTCATGGGTCTTAAATTCATGCATTGCCAACTCTGGATACTCATGTAGATGGCGCCTAATATCAATTAATTGTTCAGTTGTTAATTGTGCCATCTAATCACAGCTTTCTTAAATCATCTTCAAGACCCGTCTTCGATTCCGTTTTGGCATCCACATCTTTAATTTTACGGGCCGGCATGCCGGCAACCATGGTATGTGGGGCAACGTCTTCGGTGACAACTGCACCTGCAGCAACAACCGCACCCTCACCCACGTGAACGCCTTCGATAACAACCGCATTGGCGCCAATCAAGACATTGTCATCAATTTGAACCGGCTTGGCGGATGCTGGTTCAATCACACCAGCCAAAACTGCGCCGGCCCCAATGTGTGAATGCTTCCCAACCATGGCTCGGCCGCCCATGACAACGCCCATATCGATCATACTGTCATCACCAATTTCAGCGCCAATATTGATAATCGCCCCCATCATGATGACGGCGTTATTACCAATTGTCACGTGATCGCGAATCACAGCCCCCGGCTCAATCCGAGCATTAATGTTTTTTACATTTAACAATGGAACAGCTGAATTGCGAGAATCTGCCTCAATTTCGGTATCGCTGATCATCGCCTGATTTTGTTTTAAGAAGGGTTCAACATCCTTCCAATCACCAAACAAGATTGCCGTGTGGGCTTCAACAAAAGCTTTGATTGTGTCAGGAATGGTCACTTCTGATAACGATCCCTTCACATAAACTTTCACCGGTGTCTTTTTTTCAGCGTTTCCAATATAATCAATGATTTCTCGTGCGTTTAGTTGTGCCATTATCTTTCTCCCTTATTATTTAGTAATTAATTTTTAATCAACATCCGTTTTTATAACTCGTTAATCTGATAAATTAAACGGTTCGTCTAAATGAACCAAATCTTCAAAACTTTCACGTTTAATTGCGACTTGTGAATGCCCATTTTCGACAAACACAACGGCTGGCCGCGGATTACGATTGTAATTAGAGGCCATTGCGTAGCCGTACGCGCCGGTGGCTAACATTGCCAGTACATCACCCGGTTGAGTTGCGGGCAGATCCTGCTTTTGAATTAAAATATCGCCGGATTCACAATATTTACCGGCAACCCGAACCGTTTCTTTAATGGGAGCTTTAGGATTCTTGGCTAAAACTGCTTCATATTTCGCCTGGTACAATGCCGGTCGAATATTATCACCCATTCCACCATCAACAGTAACGTAAGATCTAATTCCAGGAACATCTTTGCGGCTGCCGACGGTATACAAGTTGTAGCCTGCCGGACCGGCAATTGAGCGACCCGGTTCGATCCAAACGGCCGGCATTGGTAATCCCAACTCATGGGTCCGCTTTTTGATGGCCTTAACGATCGCGTCAACAAACATTTCCGGAGCAATCGGATCATCCGCTTGCGTATAACGAATTCCAAAGCCACCGCCAACGTTCACGACCTTCGCCGTATAACCGATTTCTTCGTGCCAATCCCCCAGAGTATCAACCAGCGTTGTAGCCGCCATCTCAAATCCTTTGACTTCAAAGATTTGTGATCCGATGTGAGCGTGAATTCCCAACATCGTCATCCTTGGATCGGCCAAAACTTGATCCAATGCTTGGCGAGCTTGACCACTTTTGAGGTCAAAACCAAATTTGCTGTCAACCTGACCGGTCTGATCATATTCATGGGTATGGGCAGAAACTCCCGGAGTCACCCGCAGCATCACATTAATATGGCTGTTACGCTCTTCCAATACTTGCTTAAGAAGGTCAATTTCATGAAAGTTATCCAACATGATGACACCAATTTGATGATCAACTGCCATTTCCAACTCTTCACGAGATTTATTATTACCGTGAAAACTAACGTGGTCCATTGGAAAACCGGCTTGGATTGCCGTGTAGAGCTCTCCACCAGACACAACATCAATGTGGCCGTGTTCCTGATTAATTAGTTGAAACATGGCGATGCAGGCAAAAGCTTTGCTGGCATAGCTGACGGCATAATCAACATCGTTATCTTCAAACACCTTTTGAAAGTGATGGATTTGATCGCGAATCGATTTAACATCGTAGACAACCAGCGGAGTGCCGTATTCCTTTGCTAAATCCAAAGTGTCACAGCCACCGATCTCTAAATGTCCCGCTTGATTCGTTGTTAGTTGGTCAATCTGATTACTCATTATTCTTCCTCCAAAGGTGTTGCCGTTTATTTTGTATAAAAAAATCTCTTTGTTCAGCCGAAGATGCTCGCACTAAACAAAGAGATTTCAGAATTTTTATTGAACTGATATTCTTTATCAATTGTCGTTAGCGCCCCGCAGCCGACATGTTAGCTGCGACAGTCCAAAGCCTATTAAGCCAAGTCCCAGCGCGCCAAGCCCTACTTCACTTGGTGCTTCGGCAACCGCCCCTTTTGCCAGCTTCAAAGTTCAAGTAGGAACTCCACTGGTTACTGATGTTGGTTGCAACCTCTAATGATTTAATTGACATCATTCTATAATGTCTCTCATAAATAGTCAACCTTTGATTGCCATGAGCATGGGAGTGAATTGCTAATGAGCCCGTCTGATGTGATGTTGCCAGCCGCAAGAAAATATTTGGTGTTGAAAAAAATCACAAAGATGCTAAAATTCGACTTAACGAAATCTAACTGAATTTTAAATTAATGGGAAGACCCAGGGAGAGAATTGATAAAATGAAAGTCGTAAAATTTGGGGGTAGTTCATTAGCAGACGCAGCCCACGTTGAAAAAGTCATTCACATTGTTCAAGCAGATTCACAACGCAAGGTCGTTGTCACCTCTGCACCCGGCAAACGATTTACTGGCGACATCAAAGTAACTGATTTGCTGATCAAATACGCCAATGCCACTTTGAATGACCAGGACAACAACTATGCCGATCAAATATTTGATCGTTACCAGGAAATCGGACATGGTTTTAATGTGCCTGACGATGTCTTAACTGACATCTATCGCAAACTTAAGGCGTTACCCACCCGATCCTATCCAAATAACGACTATTTAATGGCTGCTTTCAAAGCTCATGGTGAACGATTAAATGCCGAACTATTTGCGGCCTGTCTTAATCGTTTAGGAACTAAAGCCCGCTTCGTTGATCCCAGTGAAGCCGGTATTTTATTGAGCGACGATCCCAATTCGGCATCAGTGCTGGAAGAAACGTATGATCATCTCCAACATCTGTCGTATGGTGACGAAAAATTAGTTTTCCCAGGTTTCTTTGGTTTCACCGCTGATGGCAACATCGCTACCTTTGCCCGTGGTGGTTCCGATATTACCGGTTCAATTTTGGCTCGCGGACTTCACGCATCACTCTACGAGAATTTTACCGACGTTGACGCAATCTTCGCTGCCAATCCCAAAGTCGTTAAGAACCCTGCCCCAATTGCCAAAATGACTTTTCGTGAGATGCGTGAATTATCATATGCAGGCTTTTCAGTTTTTAATGATGAAGCCATCATTCCGGCGATCCAAGGTCAGGTTCCCATTAACGTTAAGAATACGAATAATCCTGACTTGCCTGGGACGCTGATTGTTCCGGAAAACTCATTTAAACCAACTAAATCAGTTACCGGAATTACCGGATCAAATCGCTTCGCTGCCCTTTATCTGCATCGTTATCTGCTGAATAAGGAAGTTGGTTTCACTTTAAAGATTCTCAAGATTTTATACAAATATGGGGTTTCTTACGAGCATATGCCCTCTGGGATTGATGACCTCACCATCATTTTTGATCGAAATCAACTAGATAATGAAACCATCCATAAGATGTGTGCAGACATCAAAGCAACCGTCAAACCTGATACACTGGAATGGATTGATGACTACGCCATTATCATGGTAGTAGGCGAAGGAATGCGGGCACGGGTTGGTACGATTGAAAATATCATCCGACCACTTGCCGAACACGACATCGCTGTTCATATGATTAATCAAGGGGCTTCTCGGATTTCAATTATGCTGGGCACACGTGAATCCGATGCTGACGAAGCTGTTCGAAGGATTTATCAACACTTCTTTTCACAAGCGAGCAGTCAATCGGTGACTCCTTCGAAGAATGCGGTATACTCGGAATAACAGAGCGGGCCGGAAGCTGCGTTTGGACCGCATTTTCACTCAGTAATAGTCGTAATGACACAAAACAGGACTGGATATTTTATTATCCCAGTCTCTCAATTTAAAAACTTGGAGGAATAGCGATATGGTTCAATTATTGAAAGTTCATGGCTCACAAAATAAGTTCTTTATTCTCGATCAAACTGAATTAGCCAATCAGTTGAGTCAAGACGAACTGGTCGAACTGGCCAAACATATTACTGATCCCCAAAGTGGCCTATTAGACGGGGCTGACGGTTTATTGGTCATCGATAGTTCGGACCATCCCGACGTTCTTGGCAGTATGCAAGTTATTAATACGGATGGCAGCATTGCTTCCATGTGTGGCAATGGTCTACGAACGGTCTCCCGTTACTTGTCAGATAAGTACCACCAAGATGCCTTTAAGGTTCAGACCCAAGACAGTGATTTAGATGTCCACCGGGAAACTGAATTAGCACCAAACGTCCCGACCTTTAGCGTTGAAATTTCACCAGTCACGTTTAACAAAGAATCCCTACCATTTCAAAACTTAGGAACCGATACTTTAATTGATCAAGAAGTTCCCCAATTTGCAAAGGGACTGAGGTTCACTGCCATCGCGGTACCCAATCCCCATTTAATCAGCTTTGTGACTGATGATGTGATGCGGTCAGACACGTTGGGCAACTTGGGAACTATGCTTAATCGTCCTAACGATTACTTTACAGATGGTGTTAACGTTAGTTTTGCTCAGATTTTAGACAAGAACAGCTTGTTTGTCCGGACCTTTGAACGGGGGGTTGGCTTTACCAATGCCTGCGGTACTGGGATGTCTGCTACTAGTCTTGCCTTTTGCTTAAATCATCCTCAAATGGCCGATTTTGAGCAAACTATCTCAGCCTATAATCCTGGCGGGATGGTCAAAACCCGGGTTCACGATAACGACGGGACATACCAGATTGATTTAATTGGCAATGCCACTTTCACTCATAAAGTTGATCTCCCAGAAGCCGACTTACACGATAACGATTTAAGTCACGCACAAATTAGCGACACTGGCGAACAAGCCGCCTATCTGGATTTTGTTAAGGGACTGCAGAATCAGAATGTATAGGTCGCTTTGAAAGAACAGCCCCTTCGTTAAGGGTTAAATTAGTACGATATTGAAAAATACGAGAGTGGGACGAAAGGCGGTTAACTTCCAGAGCGTAATCGGATTATCCGAATATTCCGGGCTTGAATGTTTGGATAATTCGGTTACGTGGCAGGAAGTTGCCTTTTGGCGCACGTTTTCACTCGGTAATAATCGTGATTACTCAAAAGGGGCTGGGACAAAATTACTTTTGTCCCAGCCCCGGTATTCTTTATAACTAGCTCTCGAGTTTCAAATGAACTACAATTTCCAAAATGTAAGGTCCTGTCTGGGCTGGTTTTTAACTGCGAATGGCCTTGCTATTTGGTCAAAACGTGCAAAAGCCGAGCAGCTTCCAGAATATAAAGTTCCGGCTGGGCTGATTTTTAACCGCGAATCACCAATCTCATTTATCTAAAACGTGCAAAAGCCGAGCAGCTTCCGGCCATATAAGGCACTTAAACCCAGATTCAAAACAGGAATCTGGGTTTAAGTGCCTTATATTCTGGAAGCTAAGCGCTCGGTTTTGCACTCTCCCTCATCCACACCTCATGCACCACCTGCGTTTCCAACACCTTACAAATCAGGCCAATCAATTGATCCTGCATATAGGTTTTGGCATCGAAATCCACCTTGTTGCCATTAATTGCCGTTATTCGCATCTCCTCGGTCTTGACCTCAATATTGTATTTGGCAAAAGTTGCCACAATTGCTTGTAACTTCGCTTCATTCAACATTTTTATTGTCCTCCCAATCGTAACTTTGGCCGCCACTCGTCTTGGCGTGCCTGACTTTCCTTTAACCTCAGATCCATGTATGGTGTCACCGATAACAAGAAATCCTTCACGTCCTCATAATGAGTCTTGCTGGAAAAATAGTGATTCGCCTTACGCTGCGATAACTTATCGATTTTGGCTTGCAACTGTTCCAAATAATCCGTAACCAACTGAATCGTATTTTCCCGTAAACTGGCAACATAGGCAATCTTTTCATCCTTGGGATCCTCAATTTCCAGTTCGGCCTTTACTCGAAACTTCTCAAACTGCTCAGAATCAGTGTTTAATAACATCAAATCATTATTTTCAATGGCCTGACCAAACGTTTTCAGGTTTGTTTTATCCAAATAGTCCGGTAATTGGCTCTCCGGCACTCGAACCAATAGCTGGGCTTCTCGGGTAATGCCGGCACCAAATTTAATATGAATCACAAAATTTTTCTTGCCAATATAATTGACGTTATCCAAAATCAATTGCGGATTATTGGTCACTACCCGTCCCAACGCAAAATAGTGATCGTGCTTTGCCGCAACAATCTGACCAAAATGTGGCTGCATGTTAACCATCCCATCTTTATTTCGACTTATTAATGTTTTAATTGTATACGCCGATTTCTGAAAGTACAACTTCAACCGGGTAACGGATCATTCAAAAATTCGGTATAATGTAAAGCGTGCAAATTTTGAATGCGGGGAGGGTGTTAAAAATGGCAGAACATCAAATTGGGATCCGGGAATTAGTCGAATTTTTACGTCGCAGTGGCGATCTTAGTCCCGCCACCAGCAGTGAAAACACCGCCCGCAAAGGTAGTCGGATTCACCGAAAGCTACAACATCATCGTCCTGAAACCTATCAATCGGAAGTCGCCTTGAAAACATCGTTTGACTATCTCAATGATAGCTATGTCATCAGTGGCCGGGCGGATGGAATCGATCTTGGCAATGACAAAGTCCTAATTGAAGAAATCAAAACGTCCGACTTAGCCTTTGACACCCTTCCAGAATCAACGCTAAAGCTATACTGGGCTCAGGTTAAGGTTTATTCATATATCTATATGCAAGACAAAAGCATTGACACGATTGATATGCAGCTTACCTATGTCCAGACCCCCGACGAACAAATTACAATCCGGAAGCAACCGATTGACTTAACCGAAGCAACTAAATTTTTTGACGCATTGATCAAAGAATACCAAGAGTGGATCAAGCTGCGCCACGAACTGGATGAGCGACGGATTAAATCAGCCCGGCACCTCAAATTTCCGTTCAGCAACTATCGGGCCGGCCAGCATCAACTTGCTGCCAATGTCTACAAAACGATTGCGCTCGAAAAACATCTATTTGTGGAAGCGCCAACCGGGACTGGCAAAACCATTTCAACCCTCTTTCCGGCAATCAAATCAATGGGTGAAGCTTTAATCAATCGGATCTTTTATTTTACTGCCAAACAATCGACCCGCCACGTTGCTGAGAATACAATTGGGATTATGGCGGATAAAGGATTGACCATTAAAAGCATCACCCTGACAGCCAAAGATAAAATCATCTTTGATCAGGAACGTGATCTTGCCCCCGAAGAGAATCCATATATGGTCGGCTACTACGATCGAATTCGACCAGCCATTAAGGATATTATTCAAAACGAGGATCAAATCACCAAACCACATATTCAAAAATATGCCCAAAAACACCAAGTTGACCCGTTCGAATTTTCATTAGATGTCAGCTTATTTTGTGACGTGATTATTTGCGATTATAATTATTTATTTGACCCGCAAGTTCACCTGCAACGGTTTTTCTCAGTTCCCGATAAACAAAACTGCTTTCTTGTTGATGAAGTTCATAATCTGGTGCAGCGCTCCCGGGAAATGTATTCGGCAACTCTAACTGCGAGTCCCATTGATCCGCTTGTTTCGCAATTGGCAAAGAAGAAGGCGGCAAATAGCAAAGTCATCAAAAGCTTACAATCGCTGAAACGATCTTTTAGACGATACAGCAAACCAGCAGCGACAACTGATGATCAGCAAATTGCCCAGTTGGCGCCGCTGGATAATTTCAACAATACGTTAGGTGACCTCATTGAAGTTATCCATGAATGGTTAGCCACCCAGAAACCCAGTGAGACGGTTGATGCCGTTGTCGACTACTATTTGCAATGTCGGAGTTACTATCTCATCAGCCAATTTTACGATGACACCTACCGCACCCGAATTATTATCGACGACCACACCATTATTTTTCGCCAATTCTGTATGGATCCCAGCAAGCAAATCCAAGCGAGTTTAAATTTAGGCCGCGCCGCCATTCTATTTTCAGCAACCTTGAGTCCGATTGCTTACTACCAACGGGTATTAGGCAACGAACCCGATAGCTTGTGTATGATTTCAGCTTCTTCTTTCCCCAAACAGAATTGTCAGGTAATCATTGCCAACAATATTAATACGCTTTATGCCAATCGCAACAATAGCATCAAACCAATTTGTGACACCATTTTAACCCTCATTTCCCAGAAGGCCGGCCATTACATGATCTTCTTTCCATCAATGGCCTATTTGACAATGGTCCGAGACCAATTTGGCCAACAACATCCCGATGTCCAAATCCTATCACAACAAGCCGAAATGGATAATACGGCCAGAATTGATTTCTTGAACGAATTCCGAACAGATCCCCAACAAACCAAGGTCGGCTTTGCGTTACTGGGCGGTATCTTTTCAGAAGGCATTGATTTAAAAAACGATCAATTAATTGGCGTGGGTATTGTCAGCGTCGGTCTACCCGGGATGAACAAAGAATCCGATTTAATTCGCGACTACTTTGACCAACTAAACGGTCAAGGCTTTTCATACGCTTACCAACTCCCCGGGTTCAACAACGTCAGTCAGGCTGCCGGCCGGGTCATTCGCACTGACGAGGACAAAGGCGTGATTGTATTAATGGATCAACGATTTAATCAAACCCGATACCGTCAAATTTTTCCAAAACATTGGACCAACATCGAAGTTTCGAATAATCAGACGCAACTAAAAAAGGAATTGAACAACTTTTGGAAAAATGGCAATTGATAACAGTGATATTAGTACAATCTTATCATTTGGGTGTATACTAATATCGCTGTTCGTTAATTGAATTAAGCCAGGAGGGTTTGAAATGAAATTAGCAATGTACAACAAAAAGCCAACGTTTGTGGCGGCCCAAAACGATCAGCTTTGGGGGGTTGCAATCACTGGCTATGACTCAATCGACGATATTTTACATGATTGGCAGTCGTTTCTTTCAAAAGTTTTGATCGATATTTCTGACGAAAAAATTATTAATGACGATCGCGCTGAGTTGCTTGATGCCAACAAATTCGAGCAACCCGTCCAACATCCACGCCAATTACCGGCGATCGGCTTCAATTATCTCGATCATATGAAAGAAATGGATACGCCAAAGCCCAAGCGCCCCAATGTTTTCAACAAGTTTGTCAGTTCATTGGCCGGCCCATTTAACACCATTCATTTAAGTAGTGATACCGTAGATTGGGAATCGGAACTAATCATTGTCATTGGTCGTGGCGGCCGAAACATTAGCCGTGAAGACGCGGAAGATGCCATTGCCGGTTACATGGTTGGTCAGGACATTTCCGACCGGACGATGCAGTCAATTGATGGTCCCAGCACCCAATTCGATCTCGGAAAGTCATTTCGGAATTACTCACCGGTTGGCCCATATATTACAACAATCGCCGATACCGATGACATTATTTCAAAGAAAGTCACCACTAAAGTTAACGGTGAAATCATGCAACAAGCTACTGTTGGCCAAATGATTTTTGATATCCAGACATTAATTTCCTATATTTCCGGTGTAATCGAACTCTATTCCGGCGACCTGATTTTTACTGGCACCCCTAGTGGGACCGGAGTTGGCAGAGATCCACAGGTTTTCCTAAAGTCTGGTGATGTCTTTGCCAGCAATATTGATGGATTAGGGACGATTGAAACCAAAGTAAATTAACGTACTAACAACGGTAACGAAAAATAAAATTTAAAGCAAGAAGAGACTGGGTAGTCATTTTATCCAGTCTCTTTTAGTACCATCATGCTTATTACCGAACAGAAAATACGAAAAAATAACTTCCGGTCATGTAAGGGATTTATCCAAAGGTTCAGGACCAGAGTACTCGGATAGATCCCTTAAATTCTGGAAGTTAAACGTTCTCTATCTCGCTCATGTTTTTCAATCATCAACACTACCAACATGAAACCTGTGCCGAAGAATAGCTGCCAAAGCTGTCAAGCCTGCACAAACCGCAAACAACCCCCAACTGTATTTAGTGCCTTGTTTACCTATATTCGCAATTGTTAAAAAGACCACATCGCCAACTGGTGCCCCTAACATAAACAACATCCCCAAAAAGCTCATCGCAGCCCCCAACTGGTCATCGGGAATTACTTTGACAAACAAGGCAGTCGTTCGCGGATTCAACTTGCCCAGTAAGTATCCGGTTATCAACGCCATCATGATAATAAAAACAATCGATATTTCAGCTAAAAATGTAACAGCTAAAAATACGAATGCCACATTTGTTAAGATAATCAGACCCATAATCCTTGTTCTAGCCAAAAAATCATTTTGATAGACAGCACCCAAAATACTCCCGAGAGAAAATGAAATATTGACCAATGCAACACTATTGCCAAAACTGCCAATCCAAAGCACAGGGTTGTTTAAAATACCAAGATTGATAAGCCCATCCGCCGGAGCGGCATACAGGTTAATCAAAAATCCGAATCTCACAATTGCCATTAACCGTTTATTTGAGTAAATTAATTTACCGGTTACTAATAGACTTGCTATCATCGGTTTACGTTTTTGAGCGATTTGATTCACCTTTAGATGAGGTTCAATTGACATAAAAGTTTGTCGATATTGCCAAACAATCACAGCTGCTATTAAAAAGGTCACCGCATTAATGAAACCAACAAGACTGTAATTATCATTCAGCCAAACAATCAGCGTCGCTCCAACACCCTGAAAAGCCATTTGAATCGTCGATGTCACCCCTGATTCAAGGCCGATCGCGTTATTTAACTCGTCGTTGGCAACTAAATGACCAAGCAACGGTAATGATAAACTATCGGCAAATAATCCCAAAGAATCGCTAATCATATTAATTGTCAGAAGAACGATAAAAATAGGTAACGAGCGCTTCAACCCAATTAGTCCTGCCAATCCGACAAATAAGCCAAACTGGCTAATCCGTGAAAAAATCATTCCAAGATATTTATGATGGACATTATCCGCCCAGTACCCTGAAAAGACGTCGATGATACTGGGGATATCGTTTGTGAACGATACTAAACTGACAGCAAGCGTTTTAAAGGACAAATTTCCCGCGTAAATAATGAAAACGATATTAAATAAACTGCTGCCGATCGCATTAAAAATTGCCGCATTAACAAGCGCTCGGAATCCGTGATTAGTCAAATATGAATGCATAAGCAAGACCTCAATTCTTGCCTACATTCTATAAAAGAATTAAACTTGATTTTAATAAATTCCGATATACTGGAATTGTTAGAAGGCAAAGAAATGCAAGAAATTGGTAAACTATTCCGGAAGTTACGAACGGACCGTCACCTCACACTTAAACAAGTCGCAGACAAGCAGAACAGTCTTTCATTTATCAGCTCATTTGAAAATGGGCAGTCTCAGATCAGCTTTAATCGGCTGATCTACCTGCTTGACAAAATCAACGTGTCGGTTGAAGAATTCCTTTATCTTCGTGGAAAAGATACTTTCATTCCACTAAGCATCGCTTATTCAGATCATAATTCTGTCTTTTTAACAAGTACTTTTATGCACCAATTAGGTCGCTTCTCAAATCAATTATTTAATTCTAAAGACCACACGAAGGCTGAAAGAATTCAGGAAAGAACCCAGCTAATCACAATCATCAATTCCTTGGAAAAGACTGATCAGGTTGGCTGGAATCATTACATTATCATCCTGTACCAGATTCAACTAGCCGAATTAAATTGGGAAATTGACCACACTTCCTCATTATCAGTGCTTAATCGAACTCGGGAGAAACTATGTCGACCGCTTGTCAGCTACCTCTACAACATTGAAAACTGGAGCACATTTGAAGTGATTTTATTCGGCTTCAGTCAACCCGCAATGCCAATTCAAACCGTTCATCAACTTTAATCAATTGCAATTAAACGAACTGCCCAAAGTGACGGTTTCCCGATTCTGCAAACAATGCGGTTTAACTTACTGTTCAGTTTATTCGCCACCTATATTAACGCCAGAAAATTGCAGTGGGCAAGTGATGTGCTGGCCTTAATCAAACAATCGATTGCTGAACGGGAAGATAGTTCCTACGCGATCGAATACCATTTCTATCAAGGATGGTATGAATTCATTAAATCTAATGGCACCGCCGGCGAAAATAAAATGAATGAAGCCATTACTATTTTGGATCTCCTGAATGAACCGCAAACCAAAGCCGGATTCAAAACAGCTCTGCATATTATTAAGCAAAACCAAGCGATGCCGGAAAAATGGCATTTGTTCATTTTATAACCAAATCATTTATTGATAAGTTAATATTACTAAATAATTTTATTTTATAATTAGCCCACCTTGTCAACAGGTAGTTTTTCCTCTTACAGCGCTTATAATATTTTTTATAAAATTAATAACAAAATCCAGTGCTATCATAATGCCAACAAACAAGTTGGAGGATATTATCAATGCAGAAACGAATCGGATTTTTAGCACTTATTATCTGTGCCGGCAGTTTATTGGTCGCTGGAACCAAAAGCTCTGTCAACCAAACTGCCGCAGCAGACCAGTCGACAATTTATACAGCCCTACCCAGTTCTGATGACACCTACTATCATCCCTTTAATAAAGCACTCCATCATTTTGACAATCAATTAGCCAGACTGGACCCGGGAAACGTCGTCACAATTACCCAAGAGGCACTATCTCATCGAACCAGTAACTTCACCTATGACGACATTTGGCTTCGAGATGTTGCGCCGGTAATTACCACCAAAATGATAAAGTTTCGTTACCACCCAGGTTATCTCAAAAGGGCAGACAGTCACTATTTAGATCAACGTTTTCGAAGTTGGCTCAACCGGGAAAAATTCAATTATCAAACCAGCAGCCTGGTCTTGGATGGTGGTAATCTGATTTGGAATAACAGTGATACCGTTATCTTAACGACCCACGTCTTTGCCGATAACCCAGATTGGTCCCGAGCGGAAATTATAGCGGAATTAAAAACAAAATTAGCGGTCCATCATGTCATCTTCATCCCCACCGAACCTGGAGACGTATTGGGCCACGCCGATGGGATGGTTAAGTTCATCAGCTCCCGGAAACTATTTATTAGTGATTTCTCTGGGAACCAAAAATTGGTCAGAAAGGTGCAACGACTCATTAAAGCCCAACTTCCTGATGCCAAATTTGTCCTCCTACCCTCTGCCTATACATCAAAGGGCCAATATGATGCCAAAATTGCTTCAGCTAAGGGATTATATATTAACATGCTGGAAACGCCGAACACCATTTACGTCCCACATTATGGTCTCCGAACGGATGCTCAAGCACTAAGAATTGTTAAACAACAAACTACTAAAAAAGTCGTGCCCGTTGATGTCGCTCGAATCTCAACCACCGGTGGTTCTGTCCATTGTTTGACCTGGGATGTTCCCACAAAATTTTTGCCGAAAAAAAGTTAACGGTCAGACTTCCGACTTGCAACCGCCGGCGCTGATCATTTTTGGTGCCCTAATCATACCCGGAAAGCTAATCGTCTTTTTCACCCCAATCCCGTTTGGTTGATCAACGTATTCAACACAGAGAAACCGTCATTTATTCCTTTACGAAAAAAGCTGGGAATCACGCTCAATCAGCGTCATTCCCAGCTTTCAATTTTTTAAAAACAATCATTTATTATTAATTAGCCAATTTACTTTTTACGTAAGATGCTAACACCTTCTGGAACGGCAAAATCCTTCTGGATCATCGTTAGCTTCCCGCTCTCAGCATCACGCGTATACAACGTTGCGTTATCTGAATTTTGATTGAGACAAATAACAAACGATTCGTCGTCACTAAAGTTAAAATCTCTTGGAAAATCGCCTTCAGTTGAAATTCGTTGCACTAATTGAACATCACCGTTATCATCTGAACTAAAGACGGCGATTGAATTATTACCCCGGTTAGAAACGTAGACAAAACGACCATCTTTTGAAACCCGAACTGCGGCAGCACCATTGTGTTCTGTCCAATCATCGGGAATCGTTGATGAAATCGTCCGGACTTTCAATTCACCTTTGGTTGAATCATAGTCCAAAACAGCTAAATTACTACTCAATTCGCCAACTAGGTAAGCAACATGCTTCTTTTGGTCAAAGGCAATGTGTCGAGGACCGTACCCATCTTCCATTTGCAATTCACTGTGTGGCGTCAATTTACCGGCATCGTTTAAGTCATAGAGATAAACCTTATCAACACCTAAATCGACGGCAACTACCCGATTATCCGGTGTTAAATTAACAAAATGGGGATGTGGCCCATCCTGTTGTTCGGCACGAAAGCCGAGGGTGCCTTTGTCCATCACCCGATCAGCCAACGAAATTGTCCCATCTTCGGCGATCTTATACGTGCAGACAATACCAGCATGATAATTAGCTGTAAAAACAAGGCGCCGGGCTTCATCAACAGCAATGTAAGCTGGTGATGTTTCTTGATCATGCACCGTGTCAATTGGTTTTAATGGAAAATCATCCCGGTTGCCATCCCATTCATGGAAGCCGCCAGTCACGCCGCCCTTATCATCCTTAACCTTGGTAATCGCATAAATGCGCTTACGGCTGGACTCGGCAACATAAGTTGGATCAATGGCGCTGCCAACAAAGGTCAGGTTTTGCAACTTCTGATTATCGGTATCTAATTCAAGTTGATAGACACCCTTACTGATTCGTCTGGTATATGTTCCAATTAAATATTTTTCGATCATATTTTTCCTCCAGAATTAGTTTATAGTTACATTATGCCACAGAACGAACTTAACCAAAATAGCTTTGAAAGCTTTTTCACGAAAGGATTAAAAATCATGACATCATTTGAAAAATTCCACCCAGTTCTCACTTCCCACTATACGCTTGATTGGTTGACCCAAACACCAGTCAAACAAGTCGATAATCTCTATACCAATCCAAATATCTCAACTGTTGCCGCCGAAAAGCTGCCAACCCAAATTCTGGATACTGTCAAACGGATTAACCACATTATGCAGAAGGTTATGAACGACAAACAATTAACTTGGGGCGTCACCGATTCAAACAACCAAACTTTTGTTGGAATCATCACAATTTCCGGTTTCGACCACCCTAACCAAATCGGTGAGTTGGATTTTATTGTTGATCAAGCACACTCAGAAGCCCTCGGTGAAATTGTTCGTCGATCAATTCAATTTGTAGCCGATCATTTTAACTTCAATCAACTCCAGGTTAATTTATCAGTTCCTAACGATGTCGTTCAAAAAAGCCTGATTGAAAACCAGTTTAAGACCAACGACCAAAAGCATTTTATTTTAGACTTGTGACTATTTGGACTAATTTTAAGGTATTTTAAGATTATCCCATTAATTATGCCAATATCATTGAATATTTCGTTAAACTATATTAGAATTATTCTAAAGTAAGAACCAGTTATTTTTAATAAGCACCAGATTTTCAACTGTGTTTGGATTAGACACTTTTCTTTCCTGAGGAGGAATTCATTAATGACCAGTACAGCACTCAAACAGTCACTTGCTCAGCTCAAAAAGCAAGGAATTCGAATAACGCCTCAACGTGAAATTATCTTGGATTATCTCATTACCCACCATAATCATCCCTCCGTTGACACCATTCGTGACGGCATTGAAACCAAGCTGCCCAATTTAAGTGTGGCCACAATTTATAATACATTAAAATTACTCGTGGACAATGGACTAGTCATCGAACTGCCAAATAATGACGGCGGAATTCGTTACGATTATTTTGGAATGCCCCATTACCATGCGATTTGCGAAAACTGTGGAAAAATCATCGATATTTTTGATGATGAGTATCCCGAGTTGGTTAAACATGTCCAAAGCTTTACCCGGAACAAAACTGGTTATCTGATCACAGGTACTCAGCTTGAAGTTACCGGAATCTGCCCTGAATGCCAACAAAAGTTACACATTGCCAAGCTATCCCAAAAATGAATTATTACAGTCGCAAACACATGCCCCATCAGTGTTTGACGTGTTTCTTAAGCCTTTTGTCAACAACTCTTAATATGATTGATAACTAGTTCGACAAAGCCCGCAATAGTGCGTTAATTCGCTATTTGCGGGCTTTTTTGCGGCTTGAAACGACTAGTCGTTATCGTTTATATTAAACAGCGTACAAGTTAACCGATGTAAATATTTAACATACAACGTTATTGGTGTCGGGGGAATTTAGCCACCGCTCAGTTAAGTAAAAACGTAACGAACGCCAACCAACCGTTTTGCATCAGCGTTAAATCCTAAAATCTTAAAAAATAAACCATTAAAATCGAAACTTAGACAATCACATTCACACATCTGAAGGGGAAACTATTTTGAAAAAACGAAGTCTACTAGCAGCAGTCTGCTCTCTGTCATTCGCGGTCATTGGCATGTTCTCATTTTCCGGATCACACGCCTCTGCCAGCAGTGTTAACAGCTACATCTCCAGCAATGATATTGGCCATGCCAGTGTCACCTCCTCAATTTGGAACGGCTTTCCAAAGAATAAATATCGGAATGGCGTTGGCAAACCCGAGGGCGTTGTGGTTCACGAAACCGCAAACCCCAACTCAACCATCTACAACGAAATTGCCTACATGAAAAAGAACTACAGTGCCGCTTTCGTTCACACTTTCGTTGATGCCAGCCGAATTATCAATATCGCAAACACAAACTATCTTGCTTGGGGAGCCGGATATCCGGCTAACGCAAGATTTGTCCAGTTTGAACAAGTTCGCGTTCACAGTAAGTCCGCGTTTGCCCACGAAATTGCCAATGCTGCGTATTACACCGCTTATACTTTGGATGAATATGGGTTAAAGCCCAACGATGCTGCCTATGATGGCAAGGGGACGGTCTGGTCTCACAAGGCTGTTTCAAAATTTCTGGGAGGCTCTGATCATACTGATCCAAACGGTTATTATTCCTCCATGGGTAAAGCCTATTTCGGCGGCGCCTATACCATGGCTCAATTTTATCAACTAGTCAAAACCAACTATGATAATTTGAGTGACGACAGCACGAGCGGTTCCATTACAGCAAATGTAAAAAAGAAAAAGGCTTACGATGAAGTCACCTACAAATCAGTTGACCAAAACGCGTTATTAGGAGACACGTACAAGTCATACAAATTGTACAACCACGTGAAAAATACGCGGGCAAATGTTAAATCTTATTCATGGGCATCAGTAGGTGCAACTGTTGGCAAGAAAGTTTATATTGACAACGACAGCACTAAAGAAAACGGCCATCACTGGTACCGAATCCGCTTCAGCAGCGACTCCGGCGCCACGAAATATTGGGTCTACGAAAAGGCTCTTAATTTGGAATAAGAACCATTTCAGTTGACAAGTTGATAGTAAGTAATATATGATTACGGTGTTTTAGAAGATCAAGTAGTGGCAATTAAGAGAATTCGCCAAAAGCTGAAAGGCGTTTTAGTCCATGAATCCTACCTTCGAATAAAATTGTCTTAATCTGACACGGATATTTCCGTTAACAATGTAAAAGTGTGAAGCCTCGCTTTGAATGAGAATGGTACCGCCCGCAATTGGGTGTCTCAACTCATTCAAAGTGGGGCTTTTTTTAATATCCTAATTTTCAAGCATGACGATTCAGTATCTGTTTCTCCTTTCGCAATCATAATAAACATCAGGTGATCTCTATGGAAAATCGAATTATTACTGCAAATCGAATTGTTGTCAAAGTTGGTACCAGTAGCTTAATCTATCCCAACGGCGCCATCAATTTTGAAACATTCGACCAGCTGGCTTACACTTTAAGCGCTCTGAACAATCAGGGAAAGGAACTGATTTTAGTTTCTTCCGGCGCAATTGGCGTTGGCCTAAATAAAATGCATCTTAAAAAACGGCCAACTGAAATTGGTGCTCAACAGGCTCTGGCTGCCATTGGCCAATCAGAACTCATGACCTTGTTCACCCAACGATTTAATCATTACATGACAAACATTGCCCAAGTCTTATTAACCCACGATGTTTTTGACTACCCCAAAAGCGATCAGTTTGTCATGAACACTTTCAATTGTTTACTTAACGACAATGTGATCCCGATTGTCAACGAAAATGACACCGTCGCTACCGACGAGCTGGACCATAAAACAACCTTTGGTGATAACGATCAATTGTCAGCAATTGTCGCCAGTCATGTCAATGCTGATTTACTAGTCGTTCTGTCAGACATTAACGGCTTTTACGACCGAAATCCTAAGAAATTTACGAATGCCAATCTAATTAACCAGGTATCTAAAATTGACGATGAAGACTTTTCAGTCGCCGGTGGCACAGGCAGCCGGTTTGGTACCGGCGGGATGCGGACTAAATTATTAGCCGCAAAACGCATGTTGGATGAAGATCGGCAAATGGTGCTGGCCAACGGAAAGGATCCACGGGTCATCCTTGATATCTTGGCTGGCAAACAAGTTGGCACCTTATTTTCCAGGACTACCCCACAATTAAAGGAGGGCGTTACTCATGAATGAACAACTTATTCAAATTGGTAAAAATGCCAAGGCAGCTGCTTATAAAATGAATTTACTGGACACCGTCACTAAAAATCTGATTTTAAATGAATTTGCCGATAAATTAGTCCTGCATACGGCTGATATTTTAACCGCCAACCAAAAGGATTTGGCTAATGCTTCTGACATGCCGGCTAAATTTACTGATCGATTAAAATTAACTGAGCAGCGCGTCGCTGATATGGCCGCTGGCTTACGTCAAGTTGCGGCCCTGCCGGATCCAATTGGTAATATTGAAAAGGGTTGGCAAAACGATGCCGGCCTTCAGATTGAGCAGAAACGGGTGCCACTTGGCGTCATTGCGATGATTTTTGAAGCTCGACCAAACGTCACGGTCGATGCCTCCGCACTCACATTTAAGAGTGGTAACGCCATTATTCTTCGAGGTGGTAAAGAAGCTCTCAACAGTAATTTGGCACAGGCTCAAGTTCTGCGAGACGTTTTAATTGCCAACGATCTTGACGAAAATGTCATTCAGATTCTGCATGATACCAGTCATGAAACGGCCAATGATTTAATGCATCTCAATCAATTCGTTGATGTCTTAATCCCCCGTGGTGGCTCAGGTTTAATCCAGGCAGTTGTCAAAAACGCAACGGTCCCGGTCATTGAAACTGGCGCCGGCAATTGCCACATCTATGTTGACCAATTTGCTGAAAAACAAATGGCGATTGATATCATTGTTAACGCCAAAGTGCAACGACCTTCAGTTTGTAACGCTGCCGAAAAATTATTAATTCACCAAGATGTCGCTGAAACCTTATTACCAGATATCGCCAAGGCACTTCAGGATCACGGCGTTGAATTACGGGGTGATGATCGGAGCCGGCAAATTGTTTCTTCAATCAAACCAGCTACCGAGGACGATTGGTCGACTGAATACAACGATTTGATTATGGCAATTAAGGTAGTTGATAACGAGCAAGCTGCAATTGATCATATCAATCAATATTCAACCGGTCACTCTGAAGTCATCATTTCCGACAACTATCAAAATGGTCAAGCCTTTTTAGATAAAATTGATTCCGCGTGTGTTTATGTCAATGCCTCAACCCGATTCACCGACGGCTTTCAATTTGGTTTTGGTGCCGAGATTGGCATTAGTACTCAAAAACTGCACGCCCGCGGTCCGATGGGACTTAACGAATTAACAACGACTAAATATGTGATTCGCGGCAATGGCCAAATTCGTGAATAATCTGATTCATTGCCTACCTGTTTCTTATTCGAAGCTTTTATCAAAACTGAAAAGCCCATGATTTAACCGCCTTTTACCAAGGGATTAAATCATGGGCTTTTTAATTTACCTAGTTGTTTTGGGCGCCTTATCAGCATCCAACTTAAGTCGACTCAATTGTCTTAGTCCGGCCATAATGGTTTGTTTGGACAGATCCTCGCTCGGGTGGTTGGTCTGATTAGACAAATTCACTTGATCGTAAAACCAATTTCCTAATTTGACAAAATCTTGATCTGCCATGGTCCGCTGGTATTTTAAAAGCCGTTCTGCTGCCTGAGCATACTGATGCTGATCAATTAATTGTTGCAACTCGTTTTGATGTGGTAATTTCTGACGTTGATCCTGTGGAAAAACAATCTCAGTCCGTCCAGTCGACTTTCCATGACCCAGTATATAAGCCATCCCTTCAGCAGCTGCCCGAATTTGACGAATAATAAAATCATTATCTTCCAGCATGGTTACCACTCACTTTCAATTTTCGGTTTAAAGCATTTGCCCTGCTTCATTTTTAGCATAGGCCAATTCACGTCAACTTACCGCCAAAATCCCCTGGCAATCGGGGATGTCAAAGCATTTTGACAGGATAATTTGTGGGTAATAGTGATTATTTTGGCACTTATTCATCAAAATCATAGTAATGATCTCTTGACATAATATAACGGGTTCGTTACCATAATTTACAAATAGATTTGCATTGGATTGAATGAGGAGGATTGCTGTTGATTAAAAATCGAATCAAAGTACTCCGGGCTGAACGCGACTGGACACAAGCCATGCTCGCCAAAAAAGTTGGCATTTCCAGACAAGCAATTATTTCAATTGAAAAGTATAAGTACACACCATCCCTGGAATTGGCGTTTGATATTGCAGTGGCGTTTGACGTTTCTATCACTGACATCTTTTATAAAGCGGAGGTATAGCCATGGATCAAATTATCATCGTATGTTTAGTTCTAGTTTCACTCTTCTTCACCCTTTATCTTGCAAAATATAAGGCAGACCAAGGGATAAAGTATCAAAATGACGAGCGCTGGAATTACGTTTTGGCAAAATCAAATACGATAACTCAAAAATACGATGACTTTTTACTATTGATTGTCTCAATTATCGGAATTATGAGCGTCTTCATCCCCATTCACTTTACGTTTAGCACCACACGAGTTTTAATCATTCTTTATCTCTGCCTGTCGTATCGAAATGTCGTCGAAACCTTAACGTTAAAATATTATGATCAACGTGTGTAACGTGTAAAAAGGGACAGCTTCCGGCCATATAAGCCCCCGCAAACAATATTCCCAAACCAGGAATATTGTTTGCTGACTGCGAATCACCCTTGTTACTTAGCCAAAACGTGCAAAAGCCGAGCAGCTTCCGGCCATATAAGCCCCCACAAACAATATTCCCAAACCAGGAATATTGTTTGCTAACTGCGAATCCCCCTTATTACTTAGTCAAAACGTGCAAAAGCCGAGCAGCTTCCGGCCATATAAGGCTTCGTTTTGAGCTTTTTAACTGTAAATCTCCCTGTTATCTAGTTGAAACGTGCAAAGCAACCGCAGCTTCCGGCCATATAAGCCCCCGCAAACAATATTCCCAAACCAGGAATATTGTTTGCTGACTGCGAATCACCCTTATTACTTAGTCAAAACGTGCAAAAGCCGAGCAGCTTCCGGCCATATAAGGCACTTAAACCCAGATTCAAAACAAGAATCTGGGTTTAAGTGCCTTATATTCTGGAAGCTAAACGCTCGGTTTTGCACTCTACGCCGTGAAATTCACCCCCATATCCTCCAAAGTCGTCATATTTTTCAATACTGACTGGATATCGTCAATCAAAGCCAACGTTACCACCGCGCCACTACCTTCTCCGGTTGCCATTCCCAGATTAAACATTGGTGTGACTCCCAGCTTCTTCAAAATTGCTTTGGTTCCTGCCTGCCGCGTTGCGTGCGATGCAATCACATACCTCTGGATTCCCGGACACATCGCTTCAGCCAAAGCCAAGGCAGCATACGAAATAAAACCATCCATAATGAGTGGGACATGATGCGCCGCCGCACAAATCATTGCGCCAGCCTTTGCACCAATTTCAAAACCGCCAACTTTACTTAAAACGTCTAAACCATCAGTTGGATCCGGCTGCCATTTTGCCAACCCTTTTTCAACCACATCGATTTTATGAGCCAGCCGCTTATCGGAAATCACAGAACCACGGCCCACCACATCAGCAACCGGCAGTGAAAGCAACGATGCAATCATTGCTGAAGACACCGTGGTATTGGCAATGCCAAGTTCACCAACGCATAGGATCTGGTTACCCTCATGAATTGCCTGAGCCGCCACGTCATAACCTGCTTGGACATCTCGAATCGCTTCATCACGGGTCATTGCCGGTTTCTCGAGAAAATTATTGGTTCCCTTACGAATCTTCAAATTGATGACCGCCTGATCCAAAATATCAGCGTCAATTCCGACATCAATCACTTTAACCTCACAATGATTCGCCTTTGCCAGCGCCGCCACGCTTGAATGGCCCGCTGCCATATTAACGGCTTGCATTGCTGTGACTCGCCGTGGGGTTGCCGAAACGCCTTCCCGTTCAACACCATGATCACCACAAAAAACTAAACAACAACGTTTTTCAGTTTGTAACTCAACCCGTTGCTCAATCCCGGCAAGATCAACCGCTAACACTTCCAAATTGCCCAAACCGCCAACTGGTTTTGCTAAATTGTCAATTTTTTCTCGCATGGCTTTTCTGGCTGCTTGAGAAATCGGTTCGATAGTTGGTTTTAATTTAGTTTCATTATTTTGCATAATCGTCATCCTCACTTTACGAAGCAAATTTATCTTAAGCGTACACCCTTTCTTGAATCCGCTTACGTCATTTACTAAAAACTGACAATAATTTATTGTTCAACCGCTTCAATGGCCGTTATTTGTCATGAATGTTGCAGAATCTTGTTAATATTTGAAAATGTTTTCCGATCCCAAAAGATTTTGCCGCGACAGCCAACCACTGCTACAATTAACCTAAACTACGAAAAGAGGCTCACTATTTTGAAAGTCATCACCCGTTTAAGTTTAGGACTGACTGCTGGATTAACATTTCTGATTGGATCCGTTCTTTTAGGAACCACAACTGCAGACGCTAAAGTCATCCAAAACAGCTTTTTAACAACCCAGCGAACCATTCATACTACTAACAGCAAGAAACAAGTTCAGCTCTCCCTGCCAAAGGGAACCACTGTTCAAGCCGCTAAGGTTAAAAATCAGGCTGGTCGAAAATATATTTACATTAATGCCGAGCAACTCAGCTACCGGTTGCGCAAGCCGTTGCTAAGTTCAAAAGTAACCAGCAATTTCAGCGGTTGGATTCCGGCAACCAAAGCCAACTTTAAACAAATCAAGACACCCGTTTACTTATCCTATTACAATACCAATGTTCGCAAAAAACGCGTTAACAACCGGTATTTCAGCACCAACAGTAATTTATGGCAGGGTGACACCCTTCCCGCCGATTATGCTTCCCAAAGTGGTAACCGATTGCGGGTAACTACCGATGGCTACCTGGAATATTTTGTCAAATCCCCCTTTGTCTACCGAGTCTCTAAAAAACCAACAGCAGCCTTAAAGGTGCAAAGTGCCACTCATCCCGGTGGCAGCGGTAAGGACATAATGGTCTTCAACTCATCATTTTCACCACTGCCCTTTCAAAAAACCACGGGTAGCACTTATACGTTGACAATCCGTTGGCTCAGTGCGGCAACCGTTACCGCCATTCCCAACGAAAATAATGTGAAAGAATTGACTCACCAATATGTTTCAAAAATTGGTAATCAGGATTGGTACCACCGGACAAGTACCACAAAATTTTAAGAAGGATGATTAAAATTGATAAAATTTAAAATGATTTTTACTTGCTGCTTAGCGAGTGCCATCGCGTTAGTCAGCACGCTCACATTGACCACCACGGCATCAGCCCAAACCCGGTTTCTTTCAAACGTTGCCAATCAGGACTTCTTGATGACCAACCGAACAATTCACACCACCAATAGTTATTTCAATGACGTTAACATCACCATTCCCAAAGGAACCGTTTTTCAAGTAAGCGGCCTTTCCAAGGGTGCCAAAACCGGTTATCCCTATGTCAGCATTGATACGAATCAATTACGCTGGTCACTTAGAAAACCGTTTATCACTTCCAAACATAACCAACAGCTGACTGCCGGCATTTGGGCAACGACTAAGAACTTTAAAAAGGTGACCGCACCTAATTATTTGCGGTATTATTCGCCAAATCAAATGGCTTGGTCCATCAATTATGGATTTATTTGGCAGGGATTTAAGTATCCCGCCAGCAATCAGATTGTGAAGGCTAAAGAAAACGCAGTTCGGGTTACCACCGATGGTTACTTGGAATTTCTCAAAGGTCAGCCGGCAATCGGCAGCAGTAAAATTAGTCAACCAT
Organism: Lentilactobacillus diolivorans DSM 14421; assembly: GCF_001434255.1. GTDB lineage: Bacteria > Bacillota > Bacilli > Lactobacillales > Lactobacillaceae > Lentilactobacillus > Lentilactobacillus diolivorans. Next base: position 2,589 of record NZ_AZEY01000105.1, on the reverse strand, counting down.
TCAGCACGGCCAAGGTTCAAAAATCAACGACCAAAGGAAATATCACATATCTATATACGACGACTAAAATTGCCGGTTTGCCAAGCACGCATATCAACGCCAGTGGTCGCTATCAATACCGCTTAAAAGTCATCAACACCAACCATCATTTAGTCACAATCAACCCAAGAAATAACAATTCCAATTCCAAGTACGTTGATTCTGCAGTCATCGTCAGTCGTTGTTACATTGGCAACACAAAAACAAATTACTATAAGCTGAATCAATTCGCTTTTTAATGAATCGTAACTTGCACTGACTACTGTAAACTTTAAGCTAAAAGCATTGCGCCATCACATTTGTATTTACAGTAACATAAAAGAGACCGGGGAAATCATGATTTTTCCGGTCTCTTTTGTGTAATCATAACTATTACAAAGCAAATATGAAACAAAAAAATGACTCATTTAGCTGCGGTCTTCCGTTTCAACTTCAAACTCATGATCCATGTTGTAATCGGAATTGTTGTCACCACCCCAATCAGTGACACGACAATGGCAATTAATTCTGCTGCGAACACCTTATCATTTAGGATTTCACCAAACGAATAGTTTAAACTGTAAAACCAAATAAACAAGCCCAGTGAACTGCCGAAGAAGCCAAAGAACAGGGTATTAACCGCGGTACCGATAATCTGCTTGCCAATGACAATCCCGTCCACATATAGCTGTTCACTCCGAATCAATTGGTGTTGGGTGATAATTTCATCCAAACCGGAGGCAATCGCAATTGCGGCCTCGGCAATGGCACCCAGTGAGCTTAGAATGGCCGTGGCAATCGCGATTTTAGTGAAATCAATGCCCACGTACGTTGATAAGCCTTCCAATTCTTCGCTGTCCTCTAAACCAAAGCCACCCACCTGAGCCCAATATTCAATCGGGATAATAATGGCAATTAACAAAATTAAAATAATGACCGAAGCTTCGAATGCCGTGACCGATGCATTGTCACTCGCATCGCTCCAAAAAATCGTAATAGCTAATAAAATGGCGCTTGCCACAACGGCCACGAGGATTGGCGGCATATGAAACGCAATCAGGACAATACTGAAAAATAAAATTCCAAAATTGACAACCATGCTTAAAAATGATGTGATGCCTTGTTTGCCGCCAACAATCATCATCAAAATCAATAAGACAATCCCTAACGCTGTGATAGCTCCCATTAGCGATCATCTCCTTTAATCCATAAGCCCGCAAACAAACTTGACAGAATCACCGTTAGCACGATGCCAATCCCACTAATCAAGCTCGACGTCATTCCTAGCGACATATTCATTGAAAATGAGTATTGCCAGCTATTCCCGTTCTTCAAATATAGCAATGTCATTGGTAAGGTTTCCGCCATAAAGATAAAGAATAAGACATTAATCAGTGGTCCCATAATCGATTTACCAATTTGGCGACCAGAATTAAAGAGTTGCATTTTAGTCAACTGCGGTCGTTCGTGTTTTAAAGTTGCCAACGATGCGATAATGTCGGTTGCTTCATCCATGACCGCCCCTAAAACACCAATCAGTACTTCCGCAATAAACAGTGGCTTGGGCAATTGAGTCACGTACTGCATCGACTCATAATAAACACCCCGCTCATGAGTCCCCATAAAGGCTAACAGGGTCAGTAAAATTGTCGTTGCGGTCGCGCCAAGGACTGCCGCTAAAGTTACCAACATTTTGCGATTCCATCCCATTACGAGAAATAAGGTCACAAAACAAAAGACGACAGCTAACACACTAAAGATAAGGATCACCGCCGCGCCATCATTGTTATGATCAATTTTAATTGCGATCCAGAATAAAATCGTATTAATGACAATACTGGAAATGACAGTAATTCCTCGTAACTTTAAAATTAGAAATAACAAACTAATTGCAAGGGCAAACAAGAGAGCAATTGGTGCATCCCGCTTCAAGTCTTTTACCGTGGCGTGAAGCCTGGGAGTTGTATGTAAGGTAATAAATAATTTTTGGCCTTTCAAATAATGGTGATCCATCGCGTGAGAATCCGAATACGCATTATTAATTGACAGTTTTCTCCCCGCGTATTTGCCGTTTGTGATTTTCCCATAAAGGGTCTGCACATGATAGTGATCGACATTATGAAACTCGTCAGTCATTCGAGTCGTCTTACCACTTTTTACACTGGTTACCTGATAAATCGGCTGGGCATATAAGCCATCATTGTGATTAATTAAGAATACCGCAAATAAGCAAAAAACAATTGCCGCAACGATTTGAACCCAAGTCATTTTACTCGTTAGTTTTGTGTCCATGCCTACACATCTTTTCAAATCAATTTAGGCCTATTCTAACATTCAAGACAATCATATTAGTTGTTCAAACGACAATTTAACAGAATCGTGAAATTTCGCGATCATCATCGCATCGTTTGAATTTTTTTCGAAAGATCGATAAGATAGTTTCCAAATTGATGATGCTGTTAAATTTTGTGGGACGGCAAACTTAAAGGTCTCTATCCAATATAAAATTTAGTAATTAACGCGTTGTGCTAGTTGTGCCATATTCTTAACAATTAAATCTTTTATAGAACT
>NZ_AZEY01000104.1:30718-73017 GCF_001434255.1 Lentilactobacillus diolivorans DSM 14421 | reverse complement strand
CCGAAAACCTACATTTCTTTCTGCCGAAAACCTACATTTTTAAACTGCCCTTGACATCTCATTAATGCGGGAATAATTGGTAGATTGTCATTGATAAATCTCGTAAAATAAAGACAAACTTATGTTCATAAGGGGGCTGCAAAGTGTCACGAAAAGAAAAGTTTAGCAGGAAGAAGCACAAGGGATCGCTATTGAAGCGAAGTCTGTTGGTCCTTGTCCTGCTGGTTTTTGGTGGATTTATCGGATCACATATCTACTTTCAGAATCATTTTAAATTTACAAAAATTAATAATGTTGATGTTTCAGGGTTAACAGTAGCCCAGGCTACTAAGAAGTTGAATAATACCCATATTGATGAGAATGGCAATTATTTAGTTGTTCGTAATTCACGAATTAAAATTAACCAAAGTGATGTTAAGCAATTATTCAAAGATCGCAGTTCAATGGGGTTAATTACTTCCAAAAAATTAAATGCCAAGTCAGACGTTTCGACTAAGCAATATGCTTATAGAATTAAGACGTTATTGCCGCAATTTAAAAATCGAATCGATCAAATTAACACTGACCGGACACCAACAAGTGATTCAAAAGTCCTTTTGAAAAACCAAAAGTTAGTTGTTAAAAAGGGTAAACAAGGAAACGAACTTGATAAAGCAGCAATGGTTAAATCTTTTAAGAAACAAGCTAAAGATAATTTAATGATTTCTGTGAAGATGAAAAAGGAAGTCTCCGCAACACCAACCAGTACAACGATTGTTAATCAGAAGAAACAATTACGACAGGCTCTGAAAAATACCGTGACATTGCGAACTTACAATAAAACGTACCATTTTATTGCTAAAAATTGGCTAACGGATGGCCAACCGACTGCGACTGGTAAATATAAGTTTAATTCAGTAAAAATTAAAAACTGGGTTGCCAAATTTGCTGCTAAAGTAGACACAGCTGGTAAGTCGTTAACGATTACGGCGCCTAAACGAGTTAGAATTGCGGCTGGTGGAACGTATGGCTGGAAGATTAATCAAACGACACTTTCAAACGCAATTTTGAAAAATCTTCAAAAACAGGATTCAGCAACACTTAAATTGAGCAATTATGCTGTTGGGACTGGTTACGGTACTAAGGGTGTTGGTAAGACTTATGTGGCTGTTGATTTGAAGAACTTGGAAGAATACGTTTATAAAGATGGTAAGTTAAAGGTTAAAGTACCGATTATGTCTGGAACATTGACTGGTGGTAATGCGACACCAAAGGGCTCTTACTACATTATGTATCGTCAACGTCACGCGACCTTACGTGGTAAAAATAGTGATGGTTCGAAATATGCTTCTCCGGTTGGCTACTGGGAGCCAATCACAATGTCTGGTGTTGGGCTTCATGATTCACCATGGCAACCGGCTTTAGTTTATGGAAATCCAAGTGCCCGTGGTCAATATCATTCTCATGGTTGCTTAAATAATCCACCATCAAAGATGCCGAGCGTTTGGAAGTATACGCATACAAACGAACGAGTTGTTATTTATTATTAACGTAAATTGATTTGACTTTGGTTATAATGAACTAAGGTCCCGAAAAATAAAAAACAGATTTCAATTATCTGAATGACTGGACTGATGGTGTTGTCCTAGTTGGTCATTTGTGTGATTGGAATCTGTTTTTTTATAAATTATATTTTGTAAAGTTGATTTATTTGTAGTTCGTTATTTTATGAGATCTGATCGGCGTCATTTTCGTCGCTTAACAGAATTTTAATTCCCAAATATAAGTTGTAAACAAACATGCTTAAGTCAACTAGGGCCACTAACACGATTAAAATAACGAACATAATAGCAGTTGCCTGGGTCTGTTTAGTGGCAAGTCCCATAATCCCAACTAACATTAATGTAAGGATTGAAAGAATTACTGGAATTAAGTGAAGTAAAAACGCGTGTTTGGCTGTTTCATGAACGTCTTTATTGTTCGCAGTTAACAGCCAAACAATAAATGGAAAAATGAATGGTGCAAAAACAATTGAAAAATAAGACAATGCATTGATGATTTTCTTTTCTGACATGAGGACCTCCAAATAAATAGCTGCAATTAATGTGCAAGGCTTTCAACAAGCTTTACGAAATCTTAAAAACTAATAATATGAGCATAGCGTTTTTTACTGGTTGTTGTCAAATGTGGTGCCTTATTTTATATGATAAAGTTATATTATGATGTCTTATCTTTTATCGATAAACAAGGCATTATATTTGATAAAATCAATGTATTAACGGTAATATAAAGCTGGAGAAGGGAAGTCAGGCACGCAATTTAGAAAGGATCCGATACCTATGACAGATTTATTAAAGGGGAAAGTTGCGATTGTGACCGGTGCTGGTTCAGGAATGGGGAAGGCTATTTCGACCCGGTTTGTTGAAGAAGGGGCTCGGGTAATGTTGGCTGACATTAATCCAGATGGTCTCAAGCAGGCAGCTAACGACATCGATCCGACTGGAGAAGCCGTTGATACCGTTATTGCTAATGTAGCTAAGGAAGATGACATTGTTGCGATGATTAAAAAGACGGTTGACACTTATTCAAAGGTTGATATTTTAGTTAACAATGCGGGGATTGTTGACAATATTAAAATCATTGAAAATATGCCGGATGATCTTTGGAACCGGGTACTTGCAATTAACTTAACCGGACCATTTTTAGCATCGCGTGAAGCAGTTAAATATATGAAGAATCAAAAAGATGGTGGTAATATTATTAATATTGCATCGGTTGGTGGACTGTTTGGTTCCAGAGGTGGCGTTGCCTATACTGCTTCAAAACACGGTTTAATTGGAATTACGAAAAACATTGCAGCGACTTATGGTGTTTATGGCAATGTTCGAGCTAATGCAATTGCACCAGGTAGTATTGCAACCAATATTGGTAAAACACTTGATGCTCCTGATGAATTGGGAATGAAAGCATTAGGGGATGCTGGCGGCATGAATTCTCCTGTTGGTAAGCCAGAACAAGTTGCTGATGTTGCTGTCTTTTTAGCATCAGATCAGTCGAGCTTCGTTAACGGAACAGTTATTACAGCAGATGGTGGTTGGACAGCTCGTTAAATTAAATAGCTTCTGTATTTTAAACTTGTAAATAAAAATGGCTCCCAGCAAAATTAAACACATTTTGCTGGGAGCCATTTTTTAGTAATGATTAGTCGTCGTTATCTTTATTTTCTTGACGGCGTCTTCTAAATGAAACTTTATCACTGAGCTTTTTATCTTTTTCGGCCATGGATTTCTGATACATTTTATCATTAACGTACGGATAGGTCCACTTGACCATTGCAGACATGATAATTGGTAAAGTAATGACCAGAATAACTAATCCAACCATAACGGTCATTGCAACTTGGATCAGTGTTAGGACATTTGAAGGGATTAGCGCTGCAAAGGTACCCCCTAAAATGATAGCAGCTGAAATAACAACGGTGCCGATAATCGTTGATGAATTTAAGATTCGTCGACGAACATCCGGAATAGCACTGGCATCATCCCGATAACGCATCATCAAAAAGATACTGTAATCAACGCCTAATGCGATTAACATGATGAAACTAAAGAATGGGGTATTCCACGTTAACATGTTTTGGAATAATAAGTAACTGGAAAGCCATTTGGTAATTTGTAGCGAACCGAAGTAGGTGACAATTAAAGTACCAATGATTGTCAATGCTTGAACCAGCGAACGGGTTACAATCATCAATGCTAAGCCAATTCCGATCAGCATAATAGCCACAGTCCTCAAGAAGTCACCGTTGGCGGTTTTTTGCAGGTCAGCAGTTTGAGAACTTTGACCACCAATCGCAACTTTGGCATCTTTAAGATCACTGTCTTTTAGTCTAGCATTAACATCACGGGTAATCGTCCGAATTCGGTTAGCAGATTTAGTTGTGCTTGGGTCACTATTGAGAACAACTGAAATATTAGTGATTTTACGGTCCTTTGACATGTATGAGTCTAACGATGGTGTGAAGGTTGGACTCTTAACCGTTTCGGCGGGCATGTAGAAAGTATCGCCTAAGTAGGATTTCTGCATTTCCTTTAGATATTGGTTAACAGTATTAGTCCCGTCATCAATCTTGGAAAGGGCTGCATTAGCCGATGTCAAACCGGATTGGAGCTGCTTGCTTTGAGCTTCCAGTTGTTTCATTTTGGTGGTCAACTGTTGCATCCCGGCATTAACCTGGGCACTACCACTGGCAACTCGTTGCGCCCCTGAATTTAACGACGAACTATTTTGCCGTAATTGTCCAGCACCTTGATTGAGCCGACTAACTCCGCTTGAGAAAGGAGAGACCTGTGAATTAAGTTGACCAAGACCGGATGATAATTGGCTTGATCCAGCGGCCAGACCATTCACGCGATTACGAAGTGATTGAATCCTCGTGGTTCGGGATCGCAATTGTTGAACACCGCGATTGAGTTGTTGACTACCTGCTGATAATTGACCAACACTTTGTGATAGAGTGCCCGTACTCTGACTTAATTGAGAGGAGCCGCTGGACAAATTATTAACGCCGGCCGTGTAACTTTGAACACCGCGACTCAGCTGTTGGGCACCGGATTGTAAACTATTGGCGCCACTGGCTAATTTTTGTACTTGTGAAACGCTCTGTGAGGTGTTTTGACTGGCCAGTCTCTTATTCGCGCTGTCTAACCCCTTTTGAACTTTCTTCAGACCGTAGTTAGCCTGATTTAATCCAGCCACCAGCTTGCTTAGTTGACTCTTTAAGTAGAGTGACTTGATCTTGGTACCACCTGGTCGGGTGACGGAAGCGACACTTTTAACACCAGGTTCGGATTTAAGGTAACCGGTTAATTGGTCAATTTCTGCCAAATCCTTTTGGTTATTGAGCGGTTTCTTGCTTTGAATATAGACGGTTGAAGGGCCGGACATACCAGCAGGATAGTGGGCTTGGATCATGTTATAACCAGCTTTAGAATTGACAGTGTTTGGCAATTCAACGGCATCATTGAAATTCAACTTTTGAGTCCCGACAAAAAGTAACGGAATGGCAGCAATAACTAGAATGCCAACCATAATAAATGAATGGGACAAAGTAAGCCTGGATAAATGGTGCCATAAAAAGCTGCGATCATGGGCATCTAAGTTCTTGCTTGGCCAGAATAGGCGTTTGCCCAATGTTGACATGAAGAACATGTTTAGTGTTAGTAATACGGCGAGTAGAACAGCAACTCCCACAGCCACAGCGACACCGGAACGATAAAATTCAAATTTGGCAAGCGCAAGGGCGGTAAATCCAATTAAGACGGATGAGCCGCTATACAAAATTGTTCGACCGGCATGGTGTTGAGCAATCTTTGCTGCCGCAGCGGCTTCTTGGCCTTTTTTGATTTCTTCTTTGAAGCGGTCATACAGTAGAATATTGTAGTCGGTTCCAATCCCAAAGAGCACCACCACCATGAAAACTTGGGTAAAGTTTGAGATTGGAAAATTATATTTGGCGGCTAAATTCATAACCAGGTTTAACGAAATTAAAAATGATAAACCAACGGTGATCAGCGAGATAATTGGAATTAGAATTGATCGGAAAACGATAATCAGCACAATAAAAATAAAGATTGCGGCAATAATTTCGGTTTTCTTCAAACCTTCTTCGGTAATCTTTGAAAAGTCTTCATTTAAAATATCGTTACCGGTAACGTAAGTCCGCAGTCCGGCTGTTTTCATTTTTGCTAATAATTGATTGCTCTGGGAGCGGACTTTATATTTCTTTGGGACGGTGATCATGACCATCTGAGTTGTCTGATCATCGGAAACTAATTGCTTCTTTGCTGCTGCATTATCACCAGGACTCGTTACACTCACTGTATGTAAACTTGAATCGTTTCGAATGGCTTGAACTGTCGCTTGAATTTGCTGGGACTGTTCGGCAGTGATTTTACCATCTTTGTTGTTATAAACGGCGATAAGCGTTCGAACGCTTTTACCTCCTTCCTCTTTTTTTTGAATGGTATTGGCAACTTCACTTTGGACAGATGAAGGTAATGAAATTGCACCCTTATCACGGACCAGTTGTGAAATGTTGGGTAATGTAAAAATGGCAATTAACAACAGGCCAATCCAGATGATAAGTGCTAAGATATGTTTTTCTTTAAATTTCTGCATGATTTGACTTCCTTTCTATTTTGATTAATCGATTACTAACGTTCGTTCAAATTTAGACACTTGTATAAGTCACTTCAAGATGATAAACTCAACGTGAAATTGATGCAAGCAACAATTTAAGACATTTGTTTATTTTTAGACAAAATGCAATAAATGAAAAACAAAGGTGGGTCAATAATGAAATATGATTTGTCCAAGAAACCGACTCGCGGTGCGCAGCGAACTTTAGAAGCATTCTCCAAGACGATGTTAGAATTACTTTCTCAGAAGTCATTTGAACACATTAGTGTGAATGAAATCTGTGACATTAGTAATTTTCCACGAGCAACATTTTATAACTACTTCGATGACAAATATGATTTGGTTGACTATTGTTGGTACACGTTGGCCAAAGAAATTCAAGTCGACAAAGTCACTAAAGTTGAGTCAGATCGGGCATTAATTGTTTATTTTGACCGGCTGTATGATATTTTTGATAAAAATAAGCACCTGCTTAATAACATCCTTCAGAATAATCAGTTTTCCGGGCAGTTAGTTAATAGTTTTATTAATTATTTCAAAAATACAATGCAAAAAATATTCAGAAAGGCAATCGACTATTCTAAATATGACTTACCCGTTGAATTAATGGCAGACCATTGTAGTGACACAGTATTATTAGTGCTGGAATGGATCTTTCTTCGGCAACAGACAACCACTCAGGAACAAGCTCATAAATATTTGGATACCCTTTTAAATTGAGTACACGAATATCTTACCATGATCTACACATTAATTGAGCCGTTCGTGACATTAATAGCGTTTTCACTATATTAGCCAAGTTCCAATAACAAAACATAGGGTGTAAACAATAAAAAATAATGACATGTTTTTAACGGTTAGCAAGAATGTTTTCTGTTTATCCTGAACCCGGAAAAAGGGCTGCATTCCCTTCCACAAGATGGGGAATAATAATGTTGAAAGGGCGACCGGCCAAGGGGCGAGTCTTAAGAATACCGTAATCAACGGAAAAATCATCCCACTAATCATCAAAAGTTTCATGAGTCGGACGGATCCTGATTTACCAAGGTAGTAAGCCAGAGTAAAGCGATTGTTTTTGATATCTTCGTCCAAATCTGATGTATCGTTGGCGAGCTGGAGAACGAAGAACGTCAAAGTTAATGGTAAGCAGAGCATAAACGTAACCTCAGCTACCTTCCAAGTCATCTGGTTAGCATGATAAATTGACACGTAGACACAAACCAACTGAATTAGGTAAGCAATTGATAATGCCACCACGGTTTCACTGACCGGAGTGGCATTTATTGGATGTGAACCGGCAGTGTAGAAAATCCCGATTGCATAACCAACAATACCTAATAGAAGAATTGGCCAACCAGTTCGTAAAACAAGAAAGAAACCGAAAATAGCAGAAATGATGTAGAGTGCAACAGCCAATTTACCAACGGCTTTTGGATCTAGTCGGTATTTACCAATTGGATTCGTTTGTTCCATATAATTTTGATCGGCAGCATGTTTAAAATCAAAATAATTATCGGAAACATTAACTGCAAGATCAAAGATAAAGACATCAATTAGGCAAAGTAGGATATTGGTTAGATTGATTGTGCCGAATTGCTGATAAGCAATGGCGCCGCCAAGAATGAACCAGACAATATTTAATGGTGCAGTGTAAATTTCTGTCAAGCGATAAACATACTGCCATTGCAAAACTTTTCTCAAATTAAATCACCCCTGAGGTATTGATATTAATACATTTTGAAAAATAGAACGTCTTTTATTATACCAAAGAATCATGATAAATATTTGTGACTTCTGCCAAGATATGTTAGCATACATTTAATGTATTCGCATACAAGGAAATGATGAGAGTGAGAAATGATGCGTATGCTCTGGAGCAATGATTGAGATTTGGATACTCTTGAAAGTCTCAATCGAGCAATGGATTTGCAATTGCGAACAGGTTTAGACAGAACTGTCTAGGCAAGCCAAGCGCATTTGGCTACTTTATTACAGAAAGGAACGGGATTGATAATGTCTTTAACCGCAGATGAAGCTGCAGCTACTCGGGATGAATTACAGAAGAATTTTGATCTGGCCGGGGTGTCATTAGAACGGGCTGCTAAAGATTTACATTCAACTCCTGAACATATCCAAGCAGTTTTGAATTTACATCCTGCAAGAATTGAAGAGCCGTGGATATTAAGAAACTATTTATTCAAACAAATTTTGGCTCAAGAAAAAGAACCGTATCCGTTTAGTAAGTTGATTGGTGATCCAAAACGTTTTGGATTTTTGAACGATCAATTTATTGATCAGGGACAATTAGCTTAAAAATATTTTAGAAATTTAAAAAGAGACCAAGCGTAAATTGCACTTATTACGCTTGGTCTCTTTTACATCGATTATGAATCCGTTTTTTAATAATTATAAGTTTGTTTCACTGTTGTTAATTCTGAAGCTTTTATCCAACCATTCACTTGTGGATTAGCGGCATCTTGAACATAGTAATACGTCGCGTTGTTGTCACGGTTATTCTGTTTGGTGCCAACCTTGGTGACATTTAATGAATCATTTACGTATGAAGTTGTTGCGCTCAGATTACGTCCGACCTTATATTGAGTCCAATCGGGTTGTGTGACTGTTAATGTCGAAGATTTTGGCGTTGAGAAGTAATACGTTGTATTAGCAACATTTGGATCTAAAGTGCCTTCTTTAAAAGTTTGAACGGACTTTAAGCCATTGCTTACTTGAGTACTGTCATCGGCCGGGTTTGTGGTCCCAACATAAATCCAACCCCGGTAAGTCTTATTAAATGAAACAACTTTTAAATAGAAGTTACCATCATTAGTCTGGGCAACCCGATACCCGCGAAAATAGGTTTGACCTTGATCGGCCGTTGTGGCTAGTGTTTTAAGATCAGTTGCTTTGGCCAGAACCTTGGCACCACTTTGACCGGGAACTTTTGAATAAAGGGCATTTGCACCGGTGGGTAGATAATTTCTAGTATTAGCATCAGTCTGTAGTGGTTCATCTGTTAACACTGTGGTTGCAGCATCAGCTGACTTGGAAAAAGCGGTGACCGTTACTAAGCTAATGGTGATTATTAAAGCTGAAAAATAATGGGATAAATGTAATTTCAAATGACTTTCCTCCAATCAAATTATAATTATTCAAGAAGTATACACTTATTATGTGGGTAGTGCTATCCGAATTCAGTTAAAAATTAAAAAACGATGATAATTATATGTAACATTCAATGATTTGCTTGTGAGCCGTCGTTCCAGTGAAATCAAGCATCTCTTTTTAAAATAGACAAATCCATGTATGACTAAGATGACTGTTCAATTAATGATACAAATGACTTTTTAGATCCTAAAGAGTGCCAACGAGATGTCATGAATAAATAATCTGATTATTAAACAAATTTTAATTTTAGTATACTTTTTCTAATAGTCGTTGTATTCTAGTTTCAAGTTATTTTTTATTCGATTATCGTATATCTATGCAAGAGGAGTGACGATTATGTTGGGAAAACATGGACGATTATGGATTTCGCGTTGGGTGTTAACGAGTTTAATGCTTGGATTAGCAATCATTTTTTTAACTATTAGTGCGAATGCTGCGAGTGCTAATTCGCTGCAGCAGGAATTTCAACAGGCGGCAAAAAAATATCACGTGCCGGTTAAAGTTTTAATGTCGGTTTCGTATAATGAAACGCTTTGGGAAAGTCATAATGGCAAACCCAGTGTCGCGGGTGGTTATGGTATTATGCATCTAACGGATGTCAGCGCTTCAGCTGTTACCAGTTCTAAAAATGGGCTGAAGGTTGCCGCAAAAACGACGGCAAGTCAAACTTTGAAGAAGGCAGCCGCTTTGACAGGGAAATCCGTCAAAACACTTAAAACAGATACTAAGGCTAATATTGAGGGCGGAGCTGCTCTGTTAGCTTTTTATCAGAAGCAGTTGGGTAAATCATTGACTAGTGATGTTAATTCTTGGTATGGTGCGGTTGAAAAGTATAGTCAGGACGGCACCAAGCAAGCGGCAGCCTTTTTTGCCAATCATGTTTATAAAACAATTAAGAGTGGCGCGTCCAAGTCCGGCACGATCATTACTGCACAGAAGGTGAGTCCATTGAAAGATCAATCTGAAGATGCCCAACTTCAATCAACACCCGGGGCAACTGATGGCCCGGATGGATTACCGATTGAATGGATACCGGCACTTTATAAAGAATTTGATAATAAGGGTGATTATGGCAATTATGATATTGCCAATCGACCAAGTGATGGCTTGAAAATTGACTATATTGTCATTCACAATACAGAGACCACGTTTGATGAAGCGATTAATCTTTTTTCGACAACCGCAAGTTATACGTCTGCTAACTATGTCGTGAGCTCAGTTCAGGGAACCGTTGCTGAAATGGTTCAACCGCAAAATGTGGCTTGGCATGCCGGCAATTGGTACATCAATTCTCATTCAATCGGTATTGAGCATGAAGGTTATGCAGCTGTTGGCGGTTATTGGTACACGGAGGCAATGTATCAGTCCTCTGCCGATTTGGTTAAATATCTGGCCGCAAAATATAACATTCCGTTAAACCGGCAGCACATTATTGGTCATGATAATGTGCCGGGGTTAACACCAGCCAGTCAAAAAACAATGCACTGGGATCCAGGGACCTATTGGGATTGGAATCATTATTTTGACCTATTGGGTGTTAATTTCAAAGACAGTCAAGGAGCGGGTGAGTCAAATATTATTACAATTACCCCAGATGCCAATCACAACTTAACGGCTGATTCTGGTCAGAAAGTAACGGATGCCGGGGTGACATTACCACTAAAGGGTTCAAATTTCGTGTATCTTTACAAACAACCAAGTTTCAGTAGTGATCTGATCGCGGACAAAGACTTTACGACCGCTGATTCCGGTACCACTGAAAAAGATGATTGGACGGATAAGGCTGTCGAAGGACAACAGTTTTATAAAATTGGCCAATCCGGTGACTGGACTGAGATTGATTATGGCGGGCAAAATGCTTGGTTCTATAACCCAGACAACGCCAACACAACAGGCGCAACGGGTAAAGTTGTGACGCCGATAGGATCTAAAGCAATTTCAGTCTATGGAAGCGCCTATCCAAGTCAGTCGTTACTTAAGAAGAATAAGGTGACCGGTATTAAGCCAAGCCCAATTTACACCATGCAGCCAGGTCAGCATTATGTCTTCGGCGGTGAGGTGACTTCAGATTATTTCAATTCACATTTTGATTCAAATCGTGCTAAAAATGTGATCAAAGGAACTGATAAGTATGTTCAAATTCAGTTTAATCATCGAATTGCATTTGTGAAGGCAGCCGATGTCACGGTTAAATAACAAAGATTCGCCTAGAATGTAGTTGTTACCAAAATAATTTGTGCACATCGTATTTTAACTGAATGATAATTAATAAAAAATGACCTTAGGCAAAACAGTGCGTTTGTTTACCTGAGATCATTTTTATTTGGCCGGCAGTCAATGGGGGATTATTAAAAATGGAATGGCATTTCGGCAATTTTTTGTAAATAAGCGTTTCGTTTAGCTGATTTCGCGTTGCTAATGCCACCAAAATTTTGCCATTTGCCAGATTTAATACCAAGTTGTTTCAATGTTGTTTTAATAAAAATTTTTTGGACGGCATTTCCGCAAAACCATCGAAGGTAAAATGTTGGGGAAGTGGAAGTAGTCAGAACATACGCACGTTTAAGATTAACCAGCTCACCGCGGATGCCTGTCTTTGTAACGGTATGAGATAGGCCTTCACCTTCCTTCATTACTTTATCAATGAATCCCTTAAGCATGGCTGGGATACTGTTCCACCAAATTGGTGTGATAAAAATAATCCCATCAGCCTGTCGTAGTAAGTTTAAATATTTCGTCACGAGCGGATCATGGGTTTGACCACTGTGAAATAGCCGCAATTCTTCCTGATCATACACGGGGTTGAATTGTTCTGCATATAGGTCAATCATTTCCGGATTCAAATGTTGCTGTTTTAAATTATTGATAACTTGTTCCAAAATGGCGTGATTAAAACTGTTGACGTAAGGATGACAGTAAACAACAATAATTTTTTTCATGGGTGTTCAACTCCAATCAATTCAGTTGCGGCATTAGTTAATAATTTGTGATCATATTTAGCAACGCCATTTTGAATCAGAATGCCGTAGCCTTGAATGAATGACCAAACCTTAATGAACAGATTATCCACTGAGTCGCTAATATGATAAGTCACTTTAATATTCTGGATGAGTGCTTGGACATCATTCAGCAGTGGAAACTGATCTTTTTGATCACTTTGATAAACTGCCAGAACGCTTGGATTATAAAATAAGAATTCTGTTAAATTAGATTGCTCCTGAAATTGGGTAATCATAAATTCACCAAGGACAATTAAAGACGCAAGTGGGGTACTTGGTTTTGCATCCAGAACGAATTGTCGAGCATGCTGACTGAGTTGACTTGATAAGGTGATCGAAATGGTTGTGAACAGATCATTTTTATTGTCAAAGTGTTTGTAAAACGATCCGGTTGTTAAATGCAAGTCACCTAATAAGCGCCGTAATGAAATGGATTGGTATCCGGTTTCTTTGATTTGACGAATTGCCAGTGAGACAATTTCGTCTTTGGTATGATTCTTTTTTCCAGCCATTAAAACACTTCCTTTTGACTAAAAGATAACATCGTTACCCTATGGATGTAAAGTGACTGGAACAATTGTTGTTTTTTCCACTCTCTGTTAGTGTAAACACGATTGTTACCAAGCAAAAGGCAACTTCCGGCCGTGTAATCGAATTATCCAAATATTCAAATTTAGAATATCTCGCTGAACTTGTTACTTAATTAAAATTTGGACCAGCAAGTATACCCTGGCCATATAAGCTCCCTAACCTGACATTCTAAAATCGGGAATAACTTGTTTAACTTTTTATTTAGCCGAAACATGGGTCAACAAGCAGACCCCGGCCATATAAGCCCCCTGACTTAATATTCCAAAATCGGGATACCTTGCTGGCCTTGTTACTTAGCTGAAAACGTGGACCAGTAAGCAGATCCCGGCCATATAAGCCCCCTAACTTGATATTCCAAAATCGGGATACCTTGCTGGTCCTGTTACTTAGCTGAAACGTGGACCAGCAAGCAGATCCCGGCCATATAAGCCCCCTAACTTGATATTCCAAAACCGGGAATACCAAGTTAGGGGGCTTATATTCTGGGATCTAACCGCTTGCTGGTCCACTCTGATTTTATTTATTGATGGCTGTTTTTGATATTAATTTATCACCTGTAAACATCAAACTAATTGCTTTGCCGTCCTTGCCCGTTGCATAGGTGACACTTCTGGCAGAAAGTGATCCCTTTCCGGTCAGAGATTCGCTTGCCGGGGTTCCCAACTTTTTCACGACCGTTGCATAGGTATCGCCGGTTTTAACTCGATTGATGTTATCCTTTGCGATATAGCGGCGCTGATGAAGGCCGGCTTCAATGTAGCCTTTACCAACGGCATGACCTTTTAAAAATTCGACGGTAACCGCTGAGGCCCTAAAGCGCTTATTGAGGTTCGTCCAGGCATATTGAACGGCGGCTTTTTTGCTACCGTCATTAACCGTTACTTTGCTGGTACTATTGGGTTTGCCAAAGGCATCCTTGACAATTTGTTCGTCAGTCCCACCTTTGGCTGAGGTAATATTTGCGGTTGCAATTTTATCATAAGCGGCATGGGTGATTCCCTTATTAGTTTTAACTTTCAATGTTGATGATTGGCTGGCTTGCTGGGCATTCTTGGAATCATCTGAGCTATTTTTGCCCCCACAGGCTGCTAATGAAATTGTTGCTAATAAAATCGCACTAAATGTGAGTATCTTTTTCATAATTAATAAATCCCCCAATTAAATTCATTTTACTATTCTAAGAATAACAGACAAACCAAGTGAAGGAGGCATCCGGATGATACTTTACTGATTTTTAATGTAGCACCTGACACATGTTATGATTAATGACACTCAAAGCCTAATTCTCTAAAATAATTTCAAAAATGAGGATAAGTATCATCACGATGTTATGAATTGGTATATATTAAATTAAAGCATTCTATTGAATAGTGGTTGACATTTTGTGAAATGGGTATATATTATATTTCGTAAGTTGATGTTAAAAGATATTACATGAAATGAGGGCTTGAAAATATGAGAATTGAAAAAGATTGCATTGGTGAAATGTTTGTACCGGATGAAGCACTTTATGGCATCCATTCATTAAGAGCACAGCATAACTTTCCAATTACTGAAGAACGAGTGAATCCAGCAATTTTAAAGAGTTATCTTCAAATCAAAAAAGCGGCTGCTCTGACTAATCAGGCTGCAGGGACTTTGAATAAAGAAAAGGCTGCCTATATTGTCTCAGCTTGCAATCAATTATTGTTCTCAAATGATTTCGAACCATTTATTGTACCCGCCATTCAGGGTGGTGCAGGCACATCTACTAATATGAATGTAAATGAAGTTGTTGCCCATTTAGCGATGAAGATAAGCGCACAGGGTGGGAAAACGGCACTTGATATTCATCCCAATGATGACGTTAATCAATCTCAGTCGACCAATGACAGTTATCCGACAGCCGGTAAAATGGCAATGCTTAAATTGTTACCCGGATTACAAACAATGGTTGCCGATTTGGTTGATGCTTTAATGGTGAAATCAAGTGAGTATGAAAAGGCCATCAAAGTTGGTCGTACTCAATTGCAGGATGCGGTACCAACGACCTATGGCCGTACCTTTAAAGCATATGCGTCAATGTTTAAACGTGATTTAGCTCGACTAAAACATGTTGAAGTTGTTTTGAGTAACGTTAATTTAGGTGGCACAGCAATTGGCACGGGAATTAATACGACTCCCGAATATCAGGCTAACATCGTTCCGACTTTGAATCAGGTCGCTCATTTATCATTAAAACAGGCCGATGATTTGGTTGATGAAACTCAGAACAGTGACGCATTTGTCGCGTTCTCAGGAGTCATGAAGGGCCTTGCTGTTAACCTTTCGAAGTTCAGCAATGATTTGCGCTTGCTTTCCAGTGGTCCGCAAGCTGGCTTGAATGAATTATCGTTACCCAAGCAACAGGCGGGGTCGTCAATCATGCCTGGCAAAGTCAATCCGGTTATTCCAGAGGTGGTTGTTCAGGTTGCTTATGAAGTCATTGGTAATGACGTTACAGTGACGATGGCGGCTGAAAATGGCGAATTGGAATTAAACGCCTTTGAACCAATTATGTTTCGGGATATTTTAATGAGTGAGCAACATCTAACCAATGCGATCGAAACGTTGGTTGATAACTGTGTTAAGGGAATCAAAGTTAATGTTGATTATTGCCGCTCAGAAGTTGAACATTCATCAATTGCCGCGACAATTTTATCACCATTGCTTGGTTATGAAAAAACAACCGCTTTAATTAAAAAAGCGGTTGCGACTCATGAGTCTGTAAAACGAATCGTTGAAGGGGAGCGACTGTTGCCGACAGCGCTGGTTGAAGAACTATTTTCACCTGAGGTTTTAACGAATGCCAAACGGGTTAACCTTCCAGAAGTCGGAGCAATTGAGCAGTCTTCTGCCCGATAAGGATTATAAAATAAAATGGCGTGAACAACGTTTATCTGGTGGCGGCTGGGATAATAATCGTTTTAACCATTCTCTGTTAGTAAACACGATTGCCGAGCGAAATACGCGATAAAAGACAACTTCCTGTCGCGTAAACAAATTATCCAGATATCGGAATTATCTTGCCTATATTAAAACATGGACCAGCAAGTCAACCTCAGAATACACGCCCTATAAACTTAACATTCCAAAATCGGGAATATGAAGTTTATGGGGCTTGTATTTTGGGGTCTAATCGCTTTGAGCTACTCTGGTTTACTTTGAAAGCAATCCCTCGCTTTATTTGACAATAAGCATGGTAATGACAGGGTGGTTGAATAATAATGATGGATTTTCAAGGCCTGCTTCAGTCACCTATTCGGGATCTTAAATAAATTTGAAATGAATTTTTCCTTTACAGCTGTTACTTTGCCTTGGGTGCCTTATAATCAAGTTGGATTGAATAACGCGCATATCATGATCAAAAAGTGGGGATGATTTATTTATAATGAAGAATAGTGAAGCAATTAAACTGAATAACGCAGCAAAGCCCGCAGTGGCCGATTTAATGAAGACTTTAGGGACCGATTCAACCGGTTTGACAGAGGATCAAGCTGGGCAACGCCTTGAAAAATATGGGCCGAATACCATTCAAACGGCAAAGCAACGATCTGAAATTTTAATTTTTATTGAAAACTTTACTTCCTTAATGGCAATTTTGTTGTGGGTATCCGGTATTGTTGCAATGATTGCCGGGATGCCAGAATTAGGAATTGCAATTTGGGCGGTCAATGTCATCAACGGTTGTTTTTCGTATTGGCAGCAGCACGCTGCTCAAAAGGCCACCGATTCATTAAAAAAGATGCTGCCATCATATGTTAAAGTGACTCGTGGCGCGAAAATTAAGCAAATTCGGGTTGAAGAATTGGTTCCTGGTGACTTATTTAAAATTCAAGCTGGTGATTCAATTCCAGCCGATGCACGAGTCTTCAAGTGTTCATCATTACAGGTTGACGAATCATCGTTAACCGGTGAGTCTTTACCGGTTGAAAAGACCGATGAGTATAAACAGGGTGATGGTGAATTCGCACAACAAAATATTGTTTTTGCTGGGACGACGGTCACTAGTGGTACAGCTGATGGCATTGCCTTCGCAACTGGGATGAAGACGGAATTTGGACGAATTGCGAAACTCGCTCAGGGACAAAAACAAACCGTTTATCCACTGGAGCGAGAGTTGAATCATTTAACGCGTCAGCTGACCATCATTGCGTTATTAATTGGAATTGCATTTTTTCTATTGGCAATCTTTTTTGTCCACTATCCAATCGCAAAATCGTTTATCTTTGCACTGGGGATGATTGTTGCCTTTATTCCAGAAGGACTGTTGCCAACTGTTACGTTATCATTAGCACAAGGAACCCAGCGAATGGCTAAACGACACGCACTTTTAAAAAATTTGAGTAGTGTTGAAACGTTGGGTCAGACTACTGTCGTTTGTTCGGATAAGACGGGTACGTTAACACAAAACCAAATGACGATTAATCATCTCTGGTTGGCAGCGAAGGATTATGATGTAACCGGCACCGGCTACTTTACCAATGGTCAAATTCAGGTTGATGATCGACCGGTTGAGCTAACCCAAGAGCCGGATTTATCTCAATTGCTCCGGATTGCGACGTTAAATAATGACACTGAGGTCGATGAAGGAACCGGTGAAGAAAAAGCGAAGATTCTCGGAACATCTACGGAAGCGTCATTGGTCATTTTATCCCGAAAGGCTGGGATTGATGTCAAAACTGAAAATCGGACTTATCCGCGATTAAAAGAGTTGCCCTTTGATTCTAATCGAAAATTGATGTCAACGATTACTAAAAATCAGACAGGCCAAGTAATCATTGATACAAAGGGTGCCTTGAGCAGTGAGTTATTGATCTGTGATCGAATTCTGGACAATGGGATTGTTCGGCCGTTAACGGATGCTGATAAACAGCACATTATGGCAGTCAATGAAAAATATGCTAAGCAGGGGTTACGTTCATTAGCATTTTCCTATCGGGAGGTTGACCAGGATGATCCTTTAATCCATGTTTCTTTAGATAATTTTCAAATTGGAAATGCGGAAACTCACATGATCTTTGTTGGGCTAGCGATCATGTCAGATCCGCCGCGGCCGGAAATCTTTGACGCGGTTAAGAAATGTCGGCGAGCAAGAATCCGAATTATCATGGTGACGGGGGATAGTCCAATTACCGCAAAAAGTATTGCTGTTCGGATCGGCATTACGTCTGATAAAGCATCAGTTATTACGGGTGATCAATTGGATAACATGAGTGATGACGCGTTACGTCAGGCTGTAAAAGGCGAAGTAATTTTTGCCAGAGTTGCGCCAGAACATAAATTTCGGATCGTTTCAATGTGTCAAAAAAATGGTGAAATTGTAGCTTCTACCGGTGACGGGGTTAACGACGCACCCGCGTTAAAACGTGCTGATATTGGCATTGCGATGGGGGTAACCGGAACTGATGTTGCAAAGGATGCTGCCGATATGATTTTGACGGATGATAATTTTGCTTCAATCGTTAGTGCGATTGAAGAAGGCCGAACGGTTTATAGCAATCTGCAGAAGTTTCTGCTTTACATTTTGAACAGTAACATGCCTGAAGCCGCACCATCAGTTGTTTTTCTGTTAACTCGCGGCTTGGTCCCGCTCCCATTAACTGTTATGCAGATTTTGACTGTTGATTTAGGAACTGATTTACTGCCGGCTTTAGGATTAGGCATCGAGAAGAGCGAGCCTGGCATTATGAATCAACCACCACGTCCCCAAGATAGTCATCTATTAAATAAGTCGATTATTTGGAAAGCATTTGGTCTTTATGGCTTGATTGCTTCAATTATTTCCACTGGTGCGTATTTCTTTGTTAATCATGAAAACGGTTGGCCGAATATATCGTTGGCGTCATCGGGAGTTGGTTATGCTGAAGCGACAACAATGACGTTGGCCGCAATCGTTTTCTGCCAAATTGCGGCCGCAATGAATTGCCGGACTCAAATATCGTCTGTTTTTTCAGTTGGATTATTTAGTAATCGACGAATTTGGCTTGGAATCGGTGTTGAAATTGGGTTAATTGCATTATTGATGTACGTACCGTTCCTGCAAACCGTCTTTAACACGGGCCCGTTAAATATCATCGAGTGGGGCTTTCTATTTTGTATTCCAGTACCACTATTTTTGCTGGAAGAGGGGCGAAAGTGGCTGCTTAGAAGATATTCTACCAGGCATTCGAATGACCCATCATGATAGATTTGACGTGAATTTAATGTTAAAAGCTAACCAGCATTGCTAATAATAAAAAACATCTTCGAATTGCGGTTTTTCACCGTTACAATTCGAAGATGTTTTACTTTAAATTTAAATGACGATTACCAGGGTCGTTTCAATGAAACCTGTGGACCAGCAACAATTCCCGCCGAGATCATTTGATTATAGATTGCTTTACCAAAGTACGTACTGCTAAGACTGTCAAAATGCCAGTTGTCCAGTAATGACGCTCCGGCCATATCGATTAAGTGAACGTTGGGATCTTCTTGCCCAATTTGACGAATGATGGCATCAATAACCGGATCAAATTGTTCTGAGGAATGACTGATTGTGCCAGTAAAAATCGGCAGTTGACTGTTACCGATGATCCCGCGACAGTACGCGAACACGGCCTTTAAATTCTGATAATAATGTTCTGCGGCAAGTGGCGAGTAAGATTGTCGGTCGGCTTCGCCTTGATGCCAAAGCATGGCCCGAATTTCGATTTTATCAGCGTTGGCAAACATACATTGACGGATAAGATGTTCAAAGTGACACAGCAGTGAATGATCAGGAGAATCGAGTTGTTCGTAAAACGCCGTCCAATGATTAATATTATCACCGGTTGGGTCAATCGATGTCCCACCTTGTGACCATTTCATGACGTAAGTTTCCTGTTGAGCCAACTGTGTTAAATAGTAATAGGTGATTAAATCAAATCCCCAGCGATTAGCGTCTAAGTCTGCGGCATGAATCCCGTTTTCAAATTTTCCCTGCAAATAATGAGGCGTGTAGTTTGAGCAATAGTAACAGTTATTGAACGGAATGTTGATACCATCAGGGAGATCGGCAAGGGGAACTCTGCCATCAATGTTGGATTGACCTGCAGAAATGATGGCCAATTTTTTGGCTGGCGAACTGGATTTAGGTGCGGCTCCTTTTAAATACATCGAAGCGGTCAGGGCATTAATATCTACTTCTGAATGACGCAAAGGCAATGTAGCCAGCTCCTTGTTAGTTGATTTTAATTTTCGTTGATCTTAAGGCTAATGAAGTCAATTGTATTTGATGGAATGATTAATTTCAAGATTAACTTTTAATCATTGGTGACGATACTAAAAAGGCCTGGGACAATAGTCGTTTTACCCAGTCTCCGTTAGTTTAAACACGATTGTTACCGAGCAAAAACGCGGGACAAAAGGCAACTTCCTGCCGCGTGACCGAATTATCCAAATATTCAAGCCCTGAATATTCGGATAATCCGATTACGCTCTGGAAGTTAAGCGCCTTTTGTCCCGCTCTGCTCCTACCAGCATCGAAAATCAGTTAGCCGGTTTATTTTTTGATGTGATCAGCAACGTTGTAAGTTACTTTGCCTTGATTAACTTTTAAGTAAGTTAATTTTTTATTCTTTTTAGCAGTGACGGTGATCTTTGAATACATTTGATTAACGTAAACATTGTGGAATGAGCTGGAGCGTCGTTGAACTCGGACAACAAATTGATTCCAAGTGGCAGGCTTATTATTCTTCAAATCTTTAAGAGCTTGACTGGATTTGGAAATCTTGATTGAAGTTCCTTTATTTTTATCAACCTTAATCTTAGGCTTCTTACCAAATGGGGTATTGGTCCGGGAGTTGAATAAGTATTGATTGAGTTCCCGTTGAATGGTTTTGTGGCTTGGACCATCGTGCAGCGTGAACATGCTGCCGACTGCCATGATCATTAGAAAGGCAACGATATATGTAACCAGTTTACCGAATGGCTTTTGGTACCACTTTAGAATTCGTTTGACATCCGGATTCTTGATCTCATCTTCTTCAAGCCAAGGCTGTTTTGCGCCGCAATAAGGGCAAAAGTTGGAATATGCGGGGATGGTTTTACCACACATTACGCATGTCTTAGTCTTCTCTTCCGACATTATGCTGATTCCTCCAATTATGAATTACTCAATAGTTTCCCTGAACTTTGTCAGTGTGAATATGAGTGTGGTAGACTAGCCGCTTAATTGCTATTACCACCACACAGATGATTGAACCCAATAGAAAACAGCAAAACTATCCTCAAAGTTCTGCTGCTTGATTATTGACGATATTCATTATACATCTTGAAGCATTCCTTGTGGGGGTGGGGAGAAAATAGTAATGAAATAGTAATCAGATGCGCAAATAAAAATTCAATCCAAACGTAAGTGAATGCTAATGATGAAAGTCAGCAATTAAAATAGTTGTCAGGTACGCTGGCATTTCCCATAGTCCGCTATCCATGACTCTACTGCTTGGTGTCACGTTTTTCTAAAGCATCGCGAACTACCGGAATTTCCCAAAGGAGTGGGCTGAAATTACTGTCAAAACTAATGTTGAGCACTTTTGACGCCCGGGTCATTCCGACATAAATTAAACGTCGCTCCTCTTCAATCAGCTGAGAATAATTACGAATACTTGTGTACCAATTATAAAGTAAATTCATTTCTTTATCACTGTACTGTTCAATTTGGAGCTGTTTAAGATCAATATGTGGATTTCGTTTAATTTCTTCAGTTTGTTCGATAAAGGCGGATTCAAGAACACTGGTTAATTCACTGATTTTTTTGCTTTGGCTGGCAAGCGACTGCCAGCGATCAATAAAATCTTCAAATGAAATATCGGGATGAAACCAACGATTAATAATGGTCGTTCCAGTTGGCAGCTGCTTGTCAGTTAAGCCGTACAAGTAAACGTATTTGAATTCCAATCCCTTCGCCTGGTGAAGGCTTAGAAACTGAATATGATCGGAATCACCGGTTGATAGATTATCTTCCAGCAATTGTTTTTTCGTGGTCTCTTGGTCAAACCACTGATCTAAATCTGTGACTTGTTTTAATTCGGTGATTAGGTAATTGGTGGTATCAGTCAACGTTTCTTTTGAGATAAAATCGTTTGACGTCATATAGTGGAAATAAACAGCTGTCAGTTCCTGAATGTTTTGCCAAATTTGTTGAATCGTTTTTTGTAAAGCATCAGTTGATGGGGCTTTTTGCCATTGGTGTTTGCTTCTTTGAATTCGATTAACCATCCTCTGAATTCGCTGGTCTAAACGGGCAAACCGTTTTTGATTCGTTGTTTTTTGGTGTTGATCGTTAAATACTTCAGCGGCACTGAAATAAGCCGTCATTGAAGTTAATTTGTCACCCGAAGCATTTTCAATGTCAGTCACATGACGGCGATAAGTGGTAAACCCAATTCGAGTTGCTTGAGAGTGGAATTGTTCAAAATCATCCTCCCAGAATGCTTGGGTTAAATGAATTAGTATCCGATAAATCAGTGTATGTTGTAAAATAGCGGCTCGATTATTGATGTTAACCAAGATATTTTGATTAGCCAACCAATCCGCAACCAAGGTTCGGTCAGAATTAAATCGGACCAGCAGTGCGATTTGATGGTTATCAATTTTTGGATCTTTTATTTGTTGAATCAGCTGGCGAAACATTTGGCTGTCCGGATCAAAACCAGTATGCGCCATTTGATAAACGTTAACCTTGCCGTCGTCTTGACTAAAGGCTTTCAGTTGCTTAACCAATCGGACATGGTTGGAAGCGATCACTGGTCTGGCTTGTGTTAAAATGTGGCCGCCGGTTCGATAATTGGTTGAGAGATGATACGTTTTGGCCGCCGGTAACAGGTGGTGAAAGTTTAGAATAAAGTCTGGATTACTGCCCCGAAAAGAATAGATACTCTGATCATCGTCACCGATCACAACAAGGTGTGCTAAAGCATCGTCAGAGAGAAGCTTTGTCATAATTTTCCATTGTAAATTATCAATGTCTTGAAATTCGTCCATGACGACTAATTTGAAGCGAGTCATGGTCTGTCGGAAAGTGGGCAGGTAAGCGTCATCGTTCAACAATTGATTTAGCTGAATTTTCATGTCATTAAAGTCGACTAACCGATCTTGCCGCTTTAAATTGGTATATTCATTCATTACTGATAAATAATCCGTATAGAATCCAAGATCAAATTCATCTTTGCCGGCTTCACGTAACTGATTTCGGAGTTCCTTGGGATCGATCAGGTCGGCGAAGGCGTTATCGGAAATGCCTCGATTAACGATGAATTCAGCTAATTCAAACATGTTGTCCAAAATTTCATTTGGTGAGTTAACTTGACTATGTGTGTGTTTAATGTGAGTGCTTAACTTTGGCGCAAAATGTTTGTAACTCGCCAGAACCTGAGTCTCTCTAAAGGCGGGTGTGATGCGTAATAACCGGTAGAATAAGGCGTGAAAGGTACTAAAATAAGGGGCTTGGGCATCAGATAAATCCATCCCAACTTCGCTGAGTTGATCCAGATACTGTTGGTATCGAACTTGCATATCAGTTTGTGCCTTCTTAGAAAAGGTGATACCTAAAATTGCACGTGCTGAAATATCACCTGTCATAATGGCGACTAAAGTTGAAAGCATAAAAATAGTTGTTTTTCCGGCACCGGCGCAAGCGTTAATGAGCGTTGGTTGAGAAAATGGCTGTTTTAAGATCCGAAGTTGTTCATCAGAAAATTGCATGCCGGTTGCTTTTTCTAATAAGTCAATTGCTTGTTCACGAGTTAAATTTAATGTTGATTGTACCAAAAAGGTCTCCTTTTAATTGACATCAGAGTCATGATATGTTGCTTGAATGCCTGTCGATGTGAAATGTCAAATACGTTACGTATCATATTATAGTCAGGGGTTCTTGTAAACCTTGGGATAAAAAATAAAGGATAACAGGTCTGAATTTCCAGAATATGATTTGGTTCCATTCTGGCAGCAGCCTCTTATCCCATATTTTGATTTATTCTTTTACTTGATGCTTCTTCACAAATTCTTCAATTGGTAACCTAAAGTCCAGGTAGTATTTTTCAAGATCTTCGCGTGACCAATCCCACCAAGCAATCTTTTCCAGGTCAGTTTTAATTTCGTCAGGGAAACGATCTTTGATTGGTTTGGCGGGGATACCGCCGACAATCGTGAAAGGTTCAACGTCATGGGTCACCACGGCACCTGATCCAATCACGGCACCATCGCCAATCGTCACACCCGCTTGAATAATGACGCCGTGGCCAATCCAAACGTCATTGCCAACGGTTGTTCGAACATGTTTTCGATGTTCCAGAAATTCAGTGTCTGGATGACCGAAACCGTAAGCACCACCATTGTACGAAAAAATGTGTTGGGCAGCCCGGTCATAGGGATGGTTAGTTGGTCCAATCCTGATCATGGCAGCCATGCTGATGAATTTTTTTAGATCACTATTTTGCATGAAGCAATACTGACCCGTATAATCATAATCGCCAATTGTACAATTATCGATTAAATTGCTCGCTCCGAGTTCAACCCATTGTCCAAAAGTAGTATTCTTAGTTTGCGTATCTTTACCGATCGTGGGTTTATCTTTTGATAATTTAACGAAATTAATATGCATAAATGATAACCTCTCTCTTAAAGAAATTTTTCTGTTTTTCAATTATAATCTATTTATCCAAAATATGGTTAAAGGAAGTCGAAAAAATGTACGAAGTTAAAGCACTTGATCAATTTAATGTCACAAATTTTGCTGGCGATGTCTTTAAACTGGCTGATACCAATACACCGGATGCGGTTTTGGTAAGAAGCTCAGTCGTTTATGATCAGTTGATTTCCAACCGACTTCTTTTGGTTGCCCGTTCGGGAATCGGGACGAATACAATTAATATTGAGGCTTGTACTCAGAATGGGACGGCGGTATTTAACACACCGGGTGCTAATGCCAATGCAGTGAAGGAACTTGTTATTCAAAATTTATTTCGCTGTGTTCGACCACTTCGCAGCGCCATTGAGATGATGAATGATTTAAGAGCTGATGCCGGCGAAGACCTTCAATCGATTGCCGAGGCGCAGCGAAAAGATTATGTTGGCGGCGAACTTTATGGTAAAACACTCGGTATTTTAGGATTAGGGACAATTGGGCAACGTTTAGCAGATGCCTGTTATCATATGGGCATGCAAATTATTGGGTATAATCGTAGTTTTAAAAATCTCCGACATGTTCAGCAATTGGCAACCATTGAGGAAGTATTGGAGCTGGCGGACTTTGTTGTGGTGTTATTGCCACTAACCGATCAAACCAATGGGTTATTAACCACCAAGCATTTTAAATTAATGAAATCGATCGCATTTCTTTTGAACTTTGGTCGTGGTGAAATTGTGGACAATTCGGCCGTGGTATCGGCACTTGATCATAATGAATTTGCCGGCTATACCAGTGATTTTCCAAAGAAAGAATTACAAAATCATCCTAAAATCACGTTGCTGCCACATTTGGGTGGAAATACGACTGAAGCTTTGACCCACAGTGCGAACCTAATCTTACAAAATTTGCTGGATTTTCTTGAATATGGCACCGTCCGAAACTCAGTAAACTTCCCGAGAGTTGATTTACCTTTTATTAGTCCGCATCGCTTCACTTTATTCTTTGAAGCCCGTGATAATATGTGGGCGGATGTGGCAGATATTTTAAATGAAAAGAATTTACCGGTTAAAGAGATGATGGGAAATACGACAAATGATGGTTATGGTTATACAATTTTAAATACCGATTTATCGACGATGAAAAAAACGCAGATCATTCAATTATTGACGGAATTAAGGGAGGTTCCCGGGATGCTTCGGGTTCGGTTGTTGAAGAATCCGCGTTTAGCAAATTGGGGCGTTCAAGAATAAAAAAATATCTACTTTCAAGCAGCAAGTTCGAAACCCCATAGTTAATCCCGAATGTTTATAGCTTATTAGTATTTAATTCCAGTCGTATAAGGGGGAGGATTCCTAATGGTTCAAGTCTATTTTTTATGTACTGGTAATGCCTGCCGCAGCCAAATGGCCGAAGGGTTTGCCAAACAAATTTTGGGAGATCACTGTCAAATCGCCAGTGCAGGAATTGAGTGCCATGGATTAGATCCACGAGCAGTGCAAGTAATGGCTGAAAGGGGAATTGATATTTCTAATCAATATTCAAAACGCATCGACATCAATTATTTGCGATCTAGTGATTTGATTGTGACGTTATGTGGTGATGCGCGAGATCGTTGTCAAGTGGTGCCTAATGCAATAAAAAAAGAGCACTGGCCATTAAATGACCCTGCTCAGGTTGTGGGAAACAATCAAGTAAAATTGGCTGCCTTTCGTCATGTCCGTGATCAGATTGAGTCCCGAATTTCTGATTTGGCGATACGACTAAGGAACTGATTCGGGCATTAAAAATGAATTGTTATTTAAAATCACCAGTCCCTTTAAACTTATAGTAGTAGAAGACTTTTCCTTCGGCTGGCCCAAGTGCGTTTGGCACGTAGGACTTTAAGGCCACTTTACCGTTGTGTTTAACCTTTTTCAGGTACCAACGGGTCTTGGTATTCACTTTTCCAAGTTTATAGTAACCGTTGCGATTCTTTTTATTAACGTACAGTTGGGGTGTTTTAGTGCCCTTGAGATATTTATCTCCCCGAATTTGCCAATCGTCATTGGTATTAATTTGAAAATACTCTTTATTTAGTAAGCCGCCTTCAAACTTGTACTTTTTAATAATTAAAACTGATCGGGCATCTCCTTTAGCTGGTCGCTGCCAGTAACCTCGTAGGGAAGTGGGTGTTTGGGTATATTTGGCTTGGGCAGATGTGTTAGACAACCCGATGCCAATAATGAGTCCCGTTGTTAATAAAAACAAAGTCAAAAATTGATGAATCTTTTGCATGGTATTCTTTCCTCTCTAAATTGAACTAGTCGTTACTTTAATTTTACCAAAAGTTCAAGAATAATTCTCAACTGTTAAAACAAGATGAATGCAAAATAATTTCTTCACAATATTTTTGAAAATAATTTTTATTTTCAAACCATTAGTGAGAGTAGCAATTTCGAGAATTATTGTTTGCTTTTACCTTTATTTGGCCTTGTTTTAACTTGAATTTTTTGGGGATGGTGGTTATAACAGAGTTGTAAGCGGTTATGGTTCGAGCGAGTGAATGAATGATTTTGAAATTCCAACACTCACATCAAGTGCGATAGTTTCAAAAACTTAACAGGCGATTAGTATAAATTGTCTGTTTTTACTTTAATCGTAGTTGCTCACTAATTAACAAATATATGTTATGGAGATGTGATTATGCGAATTAAAGCAGCAGTTGTTAATCAGAAGGATGGGAAGTTTGAAATGAAGGACGACGTTGAGTTGGCCGACATGCAGGCTGACGACCTTCAAGTACACATGGTTGCCACTGGTATCTGTCACTCAGATGAAGCGTTACGTAAAGGAACCGCTGAAATCGGTTATCCAATTATTCTTGGCCATGAAGGTTCAGGAATTGTTGAAAAAGTTGGCTCCGAAGTTAAAAACTTCAAACCAGGTGATCATGTTGTTCTTTCATTCTATGGCTGTGGAAATTGTATTAATTGCTTAAAAGGGATTCCAACTCAATGCCTCAACTACGCAGCAAACAACTTGTCAGGTGTTCGTCCTGACGGCAGTGCCCACTTTACCGAAGATGGTCACAAGGTTGCTGATATGTTTGATCAATCATCATTTACAACAACAACCGTTGTTCGTGAACGAAACGCCGTTAAAGTTTCAAAGGATTTGGACTTACGTAAACTTGGACCTCTTGGCTGTGGCTATGTCACAGGTAGTGGGACTGTCTTCAATACGTTGAAGCCGGAACCAGGTTCAACAATTGCCGTCTTTGGTACTGGTGCCGTTGGATTGGCTGCTATGATGGCTGGCCGAATTTCTGGATGCACCAAAGTCATTGCCGTTGATATTGTGCCTTCACGTTTGGAATTAGCTAAGCAGCTTGGTGCTACTGATGCCATTAACAGTAAAGACGAAGATGCCGTTGAAGCAATTAAGAAATTAACTGATGGTCATGGTGTTGATTATGCGGTTGATACAACCGGTGTTAAGTCAGTCATGGAAGGTTCAATTCAAGCCTTGGCACAAGGCGGGACAGTCGCTACGATTGCCGTTACCGATCAACATATTGATTTGGATACCTGGAATGATCTTTGCACAAGCGATCGTAAAGTCGTTGGTGTTAACATGGGTGATTCAATTCCTCAAGTTGATGTTCCTCGTTTGATTAGTTTCTACAAGTTAGGCATGTTTGACTTCGATAAGACCGAAAAGTTTTACAAGTTTGATGATATCAATCAAGCAAACGCTGATTCAGTTAGTGGTAAAACAATCAAACCAGTCTTAGTGATTGATGATCAGTACAAACCAGGAGAATAATTCCGTTAGTTTAATTTAAACGTTCACACAAAAATTAAATTTGTGCCCGCCAAAATAACCGATCAATCTTAGTTATTGCCGACAGGTAATTATCAAAAGGAGAGATTTATTATGGCACAAAATGCTGTTTCATTGAAGCACTATCAAATGTATATTAATGGTGAATTTAAGGATTCGGAATCAGGTAACATGTTAACTGTTATCAATCCAGCTACTGGTGAACCAATTTCCACTGTTCCCAGCGCAACCCGTGAAGAAGCTCGCGAAGCAATTGATGCCGCATATGAAGCTGAAAAGACATGGAAGAAAGTGCCAGCTGCAACTCGTGGTCAATACTTGCACGATGTTGCCACAGAAGTTCGTAATCAAAAAGATCACTTGATTGAAATGCTTCAAGAGGAACAAGGTAAGATCAAGTCATTAGCAACCACTGAAATTATGTTCTCAGCTGATTACTTTGATTACATGGCAAGTGCTGCTCGAACCTATGAAGGTGAAATTCTTCAATCCGACAATAAGAATGAAAACATCATGATTGCAAAGCAACCAATTGGTGTTGCCGCCGGAATTTTACCATGGAACTTCCCATTCTTCTTGATTGCCCGTAAAATGGGTCCAGCCTTGGTAACTGGTAACACAATTGTTATGAAACCAAGTTCCGACACACCAAACCTTGCACTTGAATTTGCTAAGATTTGTGACAAAGTTGGTATTCCAAAGGGTGTTGTCAACATTGTTTCCGGTCCTGGTTCGGTTGTTGGTGATGAATTAACCAAGAACAAGAAGATCGGTATCATTAGTTTGACTGGTTCTGTTGAATCAGGTAAGCGAGTAATGGCCGGTGCCGCAACTCATATGGCTAAAGTATCACTTGAATTAGGTGGTAAAGCACCAGCTATTGTTTGCAAGGATGCCGACATTGATTTAGCCGTTCAATCAATTATTGATTCACGAGTTGATAATAATGGTCAATTATGCAACAACTGTGAACGGGTTTACGTTCAGGAAGATGTTGCTGATGAATTTATCAAGAAGTTATCAGACAAGATGGCCGCAATTACGGTTGGTGACCCAATGAAAGACGAGAACGTTGGCATGGGTCCATTGATTAACCAAGAAGCTTTGGACAAAGTTTCCGGTATGGTTGACCGGGCTGTTAAAGCTGGCGGCAAGATTACTGCTGGTGGCCATACCCTTAAGATTGCTAATGGCTTCTATTATGAACCAACGGTTATCACCAACGTCAAGCAAGACTCCGAAATCGTTCAAGACGAAATCTTCGGCCCAGTCCTTCCAGTATTGACATTCAAGACATTGGATGATGCCATTGAAATGGCTAACGACAGTGACTTCGGTTTGACTTCATCAATCTTCACCGAGAACTTGGACAACGCAATGCGTGCTGCCAACGAACTTGAAGATGGTGAAACTTATATTAACCGATTCAACTTCGAAGCTATGAATGGGTCACACTCCGGCTGGAAAGAATCAGGAATTGGTGGCGATGATGGTCGTCACGGTATCGAAGAATTCTTGAACACCCATGTTATCTACTTGCAGGGACATCCAGAAAAGGCTCAAGGATAATTTGGGATCGTTTCAGCAACTTACTGCTTAAAGAATATCGATAGTTCAAAAATAATCCTCTTTGGATTTGCGTTAATTGGTTTGCCTAAGTAAGTGGCTTGGGCAAACAGGATTCGCATATCTTCATAAAAACTCCTCGTCACAATTTGGCGAGGAGTTTTTATTATGGCCTTTTTTACTTGTAAACTGCTATACTGGGGTTAACTAATTTTTAATCAGATGATTGATCGGCCTAATTTAAATTATTGAATTAGCTGTTCTGGATATTTGCGACAAGAAATATTTTTAAAATATAAGCTAAAATTGGACAGCGCTTTCATTCTCTAAAGCGTATAATAATCACTATGAGTGTAATATCCATATCGAAACTGGAGATGAATTTTGAATGTATAAAGTTGTTGCGTTTGATTTAGACGGCACGATTGCAGAGACTTTCCCGGTGATTTTTGATTCATTTCGGAAAATTGTTTATAAGTACACTAATAAATTAGTTGATGATAAAACGATTCTAGCAACGTTTGGCGCCAATGAGATTGGTATGTTAAAGAAGCTGATTCCAGATGCACCAAAAAATATCTTAGATGACTTTTATAAGAAATATCGAGAAAGTCATCGGCAGTTGACCAAGCCGTTTGACGGAATTACCAAGTTAATCGATTGGTTAAAAAATAACGACGTGATTATCCCAATGGTGACTGGCAAGGGCTCGATCAGCTCGCAAATTAGCTTAGAGCAGTTGGGCATGTCCGACACTTTCTCACCTGTTTTGATTGGTTCCGCAGACGGGCCCAATAAAATTGATAACTTTAAAAAATTATTAAAGCAGTATCAAATTACCCCGGATGAAATGGCGTATGTGGCTGATACGGTGGGGGATGTTAAAGCATGTCGTGAGGTTGAGATTGCCTGTTACTCGGCAGCTTGGTCCAAATATGCGGATGCTGAAAAACTTAAATTAGTTAACGAAAATGTTTATCCGTCGGTGGCTGATTTGTTAGCTCAGTTTAAAGCCAGTCAATAGGTAGAATCGACTGGTTACGAAAATAAATGGTGCAGGTGAGGCAACTAATTTGCCTTATCTGTACTTTTTTGTCATTGATGTTTTTACATTGAGTTGGAAACTAATCGCAAACCATCTAAGAACAAGTACTAATTATTTATTAGATTGCTTTGACACCGGTCAATGTAACCCAATGTAAAACAGACATTGCTTGTTTTTATAACTAAATTACCGTTATCTTAGATTACGTTCGAATTAACTGGGCATCTTTGGAATAGCCTGCTTTTGGTGCTAACCATTGATTGGTGGAGATAGCTAAACGACCAGATATGCCTAGAAGCTTCGAATCAGAATTGGCTTTTGTTGGAAGCCATAAATAAGATGAGGCGGTTAATTGTGAGGAGAAAATTAAAGTGGTTGGGATTGGTACTATCACCCCTAGTGTGTTGTGTATTGGTTGGTGGACAGACGCAGGCAGCATCGACATCGTCCTCAGTTTCGGATGTATACAAAAAGTTGACGACGGCAAAGAATCTGCCCCCAACACCGGTTAAGAAAAGGCAAACAACATATTTTGATATTATTTTGAAATCTCAAAATAGTAACCATATTGAGAATGACGCGTTGGCAGTTAATACGCCTGGAGATACTAATTTTAAGCATTATTTGACGCCTAATCAATTTGGACGTAAATATGGTGCTTCCCCAATACTTATTTCACAGTGGGTAAAATTACTAAAGCATCATTCGCTTAAAGCCGTTCCTTTGAAGAATCGGTTGATTATCCGGGTATTTGGTAAAGTTAATAAAATTGATCGGTTATTCCAAACTAACTTGAATAAGGCTAAATATCATCAGAATCCAATTCAATTTGGGACTAAGACGCCTAGAATTCCGAAAAAATTAAGTCGGACGGTTTGGACGATTATTGGTTTGACAGATCACAATCGTGACTATATTTATCCGGATACTTCTTTACCATTTAAAAGAAGGGCTAAGAAGAGACCGTCAATTAATAGTGGATTTACTAGTCGGTTTACGAAACGTTACCATGTTACACCGTTATATAAACAGCAACTGACAGGTAAAGGACAGACCATCGGGATTATTGCTTTTGAAAATGTTCGAAAAGCCAACATTTTTCGTTTTTGGCGGCATGAAAAAGTGGCTACAAAT
The DNA here is from genome assembly GCF_001434255.1 of Lentilactobacillus diolivorans DSM 14421. Taxonomy (GTDB): domain Bacteria; phylum Bacillota; class Bacilli; order Lactobacillales; family Lactobacillaceae; genus Lentilactobacillus; species Lentilactobacillus diolivorans. The sequence continues at coordinate 40,844 of NZ_AZEY01000104.1, read as the reverse complement.
CCTAGTAGACTTCAAATTAAGAGCGTTTTTTCGCCACCTTATTGTCCTAGTGAAGATATCCAAAATTCTGACGAAACGACCATGGATGCGGAGTATGCAGGTTCAGTAGCACCAGATGCAAACGTAAAAATTTATTTGTCTAATACGGATTCAAATTTAACGAACTTTATCGATGTTTACGAACAAGCGTTTAACGATAATGTTGTTAGTAGCACGACGAATAGTTATGGCCTTCTAGATAGTGGGAGCATTGCCATTTTACGACATCGGCATTTATTAACGCCTGTTTATCGACAAGTATTATCGTTTGTTTTAGCGCAGGGCGCAATTCAAGGTATTTCCAATTTTACGGCTTCTGGGGATTCTGGCGCTCTTAACTATATGGTTAAATCGGAAAACGGGAGAGAATTGATGCTTGATCGGACATTAAATTCATCGGATTTCTTTGATAGTAATCCTTTTATTACTTCAGTTGGGGGGACCACACTGCCATTTCGAGTGAAGACGGGATATGGGATAATCATTAATAAACATGAACGTGCTTGGGGAACTGATTATCTCTGGCCATTTTTTCAAAAGCAGTTTAAGCTTGTTCAAAAATTTCCAAACAGTTTGTTTATTAATGGAATGGCTGGTAGTACCGGTGGCTTCAGTCATCAATATCAAACGCCGACTTATCAGTTAAACGTACCAGGAGTTAATACATTTAAGGCTAGAAACTTAGTGTCGGGGTTAGGACAACCGGTTTTAGGATCGAATGTCGTTACGGGAACAGACCACGGGCGTAATTATCCAGATGTTGCAGCAAATGCAGATCCAGCGACTGGTTATTGGATTTATCGAAGAACAAAAAAACATCCTAAAAATGGTTGGGATCTCTCTGGTGATGGAACCAGTATTGCCTCGCCGCAATATGCGGCAACAGCGGCTTTGATTAATAGTCAGCCCGGCCGGAAGCAAATGGGATTTTGGAATCCACAAATTTATCAGCTGGCGCAACAACCCAATTCACCCTTTACACCGCTTAACAGCACCAAGGATAATTCCAATCTGTATTATGTTGGTCAACCAGGAACCGTTTATAACCAAGCAACTGGTTTGGGAATTACCAACTTTGATCAATTGGCCAAGACTTATCGATGAGAGATGCCTGAGCCTTTTGTTGAATGAACGTCAGCCTAACAATTTAATCTTCAAGAAACCAGAGTGGACTTTTCTCTGGTCTCTTTGTCGTTATGATGGTTAACAAAGCGTTTCATATATGACTCTTAATATGTGAAAAATAAACCCGATTGATTGATTCTACAAACCAAATCCGCGTATGATAAAATTAGATTGTTTTTAATAATTAATTTTAACCAATGAGGGGACTAATAGAATGAAACGGAAACCGCTTTTACGACAAGCGTTTAAAGCATTTTTCAAAAATTGGGGTGCTTATACAATTTTGGTTGTTGTGATCAATTTTTTGATGTTGGGGGTGGTGGTACCCTTAACAACGTTTTCAACCAGTCTTATTTTACGAATGAACGAGGTCCCTTATCTGTCCTATACAAACGTTGGTTGGCTGTTAACTCAGCGGCCAGTCGTGGTGATTGAGTTGTTCATCCTGCTTTTTGTGATTTTGGCATTGGTTTTTTGGCAATTTGCATTCTTACTTTTTGGCATTCAAAATATTGGTGAAAAGCAAAATCAGCGATTGCCGCAAATCGCGTTGATGGCGTTTAAAAATTTAGGCCATCTTCGCGTTGGCAGTTTTTTATTCTTTTTAATTTATTTTGTTTTAATTTTGCCGATTTCAGACATTTACTTAAATTCGCCATTGCTATCAAAGGTTCAAGTGCCAGTCTTTATTTTTGAAGCGGTGGATAAAAGTTGGCTATACATTGCTCTAGTGGTGTTTGCCTATCTGCTATTGTTTTATTTGGGGATTCGGTTGATTCAGGTATTACCATTGATGATTTTAAATCAGCAGCCTGGATTCACAGCGGCAAGGAAAAGCTGGCAAATGACTCGGCATAACAGTTGGCGCTATATTTGGCGAATTGTTGTTTTGGGTGCCGTCAGTGTTTTAACGACCACTTTGTTTTCGGGATTACTCTACCAAGTTCAGCTTTATTTTGATCAAAAATCCAATGGGGTTGCTTTTACCGGCGCCGTCATTAATATGGGACTTTTATCAATTTGGCAATATATTATTGGCGCCTTTAGTTTGGTCGTCTTCATGCTGGTATTGATTTTTAATTTAGACAATCGTCGTTCAGCACAAACAGCAACGAGTCCTAATCAGCTGCGACGACATCCTTACCGACGCCGAATCATTGCGTCCCTGTTAGTGCTGTTTTATCTCGGTATTCAAGTTGCTTTTAATGGCGTCTATTTGCAAGGAGCGTTATTAACTCGACCGTTAACCATCTCTCATCGTGGGGTTGATAATGGTAATGGCGTTCAAAATACGATTCCAGCGTTAAATAAAACCAGCCGCGAAAAGCCGGATTACGTTGAAATGGATATTCATGAAACCAAAGATCATCAATTTGTTGTCATGCATGATGAAAATTTGGCGGATTTAGCCAATGTTGACAAAGCACCGCATCAGTTAACTCTTAAGCAGTTAACAAAATTGAAGGTTCATGAAAATGGACATACGGCACATATTGCTGGTTTTAACGCTTATTTGACAGCTGCTGAACGGGATCATCAAAAATTATTAGTTGAAATCAAAACAACAAAATATGATAGTTCAAATATGCTACAGTTGTTTATCAAACGTTATGAAAAACGATTATTGCGTGACCATGATCGGATCCATTCGTTAGATTATCAGGTGATTTCTGGATTGAAAAAGCGGGCACCAAAACTATTTGTTAGTTATATTTTACCGTTTAACTTTTCATTTCCAGAAACGAAGGCCAACGCCTACACAATGGAAGAAACAACGTTGAATCAGAATTTTGTTGATGAGGCGCATGCTCGGAAGCAACAAGTTTTTGCTTGGACCGTTGATGACGACGATGATATGACCCGCATGATGTTTTTGAATGTTGATGGCATCATTACGGATAATTTGCATGAACTGCAAGTCAACATTGAAACGCAATTTGATCATCCAAGTTATGCCCAGCGGTTACTAATCTATTCCAACGAACTGCAAGATGTTAGCGATAGTGGGGGAATGCCGGAAAATTAAAGCAGCTATTGGGATGCTATAAATGAATCCTTTTTGAATATCAACAACTGGGGCAAATTTATTGGTAATTAAAAATCCAAGTAAGCTATTATCTCAACTTGCTTGGATTTTTAGTAACGAGGCTCCTTGTTTGGTGCCAGAAAATTTTATATTTTACAGCGAAAACTACAATCAGCATACCTATTAATTTCTTTACTGAAGTCACTATATTTAGGGAGTCCTCAACATGAAAAAAACGCATTGCATTTTCTGCCAACGCACCATTATTAAACCAGTTCTAGAAAATAAATTGGCACTTGCTTTCTGGGATATTCATCCAGTCAGTGAAGGTCATCTATTAGTTATTCCCAAAGATCATAAGGAAACTTACTTTAAAATAACTGAAGCTGAACTATTGGCAATTCATGAGTTGCTTCGTCAAGGTAAAAGTCTGGTTGATCAACAATCCCATCCTGATGGATACAACGTTGGCGTCAATGTTGGTCAGTTTGGTGGTCAAACAGTCATGCACTGTCATTTTCACCTTATTCCTCGATATCTTGGTGATGATCCTCACCCGGCTGGTGGTATTAGAAAATTGTTGCCAAACGGTAGGAGAATTTTTGAAAATTAGTAGTTGAAATGGTTCGTTTTTGTAGAATAATTGTTTTTAATCCAGATTTTTTTAGCATCTGGTGTAGAAAGTTTACTCAGTCTTCTGTCCGAGAAGTTGGACCACCATGCTCGGTTCACCACCGGGAAGAGCTCGGTAAACCGCATAGTCACCAGACTTTAAGGTAAAGTCCTGCAACTGTCCCGATTGGGCGACACTAAAACCTGCAACCTGATAATAAGCATGACCATCGATTGGTTCATCGGTTAACGTGACGTTAACCGAATCTAAAGGCGCAACATCTAAAGATGCCCGTCGAAGTGCTAAATATTGATAATTGATTGAATCTACCGTAATGGTAATCTCGTTGTCGGTGCAAGGTGCGTTAAAGGCTTCTTTCAAATTAAATTGCTTCTTTCTTTAATTTCAGCGTGGCGAATATCGCTCACTTTAATCGTCATTAGTTTGTTGCTTTGAAGATAAACTAAATCATCATTGGCACCAATAATAATACCATTAATATTGTAGACATTTAAATAGCTGTCGTCATTAATTTGAAGTGAGATTTGTCTTGAATTTTTCCAACTGGTTTGTAAAATCTGATCAATTGTCTTGGAATCCTGCTCAGGTAATCGGTGAGTTGGCACTTCTTCCTGCTGCTTATTAGCCATATCCTGAGTATGGTCACTCAAAAAATAGCCCATCCATTTTTTCATTCCCCGATCGTTGTAAAGCCACTGATCTCTTGGTACATCATGAATCATTATTACCACATCCCCTCTATGAACAATATACGAACATATGTTCATGGAGTCAAGTGATTATCGATATTTATTCTGATTAGGGCTTCGAACAACAAAAGGGTTAAAAATCTAACTGGAAAAAATTACTTTCTGTGGTAGAAAACACAGTAACTCACGTACGCTGTGATCAGTCCCAGGGAAATAAACGTGAACCATGAAATGGTCCCGTTCATTTGAATTGAGTAGTAGGCAGAAATTAGCCAGTATAATGTCATATTAAGTGAAATTAGCCATGCTGGTGTTTTCCTTATCCAAAGAAGGACACCAGCGGAAATTAGGAAAACAAATAAGAACTCATTAAATAATTGAACGAGGGGAACCCATTGCCCGGTGTCAGGATAGCTGGGTTCGTTTAGAAAGATGTTGCTGTCAATGTACGCAAAGCCAATAAGGTAAAGTGTGATAATGAATAAGATCCAAATGTTGATTCCATTGATCGTATAAGGTGGCAAGGTTGGTGACCATTCATTATGCTTATTTGAATGAAAAGCAGAATAGCTAATGTAGATGTCCAATAGCGTAATCGGGATGATTTCTGAATAAAGGTAATTATAGAAAAGTGATTGTACTGCATAAAAAATTAGTAAAATGACGTACAGCGCAATACCAGTTGAAACCAGCCACGCAGGAACTTGTTTCAACCAAGGCAAAAATGGCGCAACTATCCAAACAATAATTGACCATTCGCTAATTTTGAATGCTAACGATGTCACTTCACTAGCGGCGCCGGCGTTACTAAGGGCAATCTCAAAAGTTAATGTTAGAGAGCAAAAAGTCAAATAAATTGTGATTGCGGTAAGAACCCAAATGTTCATGCCGCGAACTTTGAATGTCAAAATTTGTTTAGCAGATGAATGATTCATTTAAGGATCTTCTTCCGTTAAATTTTCAGGCGTTAAAAAGAACCGAGTTAATCAGTTTTAAAATGATAGCTGAGATTAGACAAAGACCATATTAACTGGTTTCTTTCAATACCATTACAGTTACTTATATCTAGAGACTGACCGTTTACGGACTCGCGGCTTATTTCTCAAATCTTTATACATCATTTTTCCGGCGAGGTCCCGACCATCTACCGTGATAAGGATTGGATACTCGCCGATAATTTTGAAGCCGTACTTTGAATAGAGATTAAAGGCCCGCTCATTGTCATTAGCAACGTCCAAGTAGATGCCACCAACATGCCAGCGATTTTCACCCCATTGAATTGTCTTTTCAAGAAGTTGGCTGCCAATGTGCTTGCCCCAATAGTCTTTATCAACGGAAATGGCAAACTCAGCCCGATTGGCAAATCGTGGAAGTGGATTTCGACTTAATTGAGAAAGACCAATAATTTTTTGACGATCAATTGCTAAAAAAGAAATGTTTAAATGATCGTTTTCAATTTGTGATGCGAGCATTTCGGGTGTGAAACGAACACGAACATCTTCACCACTAAAGCTGAGATAGGGCGTTTGATCAGCTACCTTCATTAAATAATTATAGAATTCATTTGCATCTTCCCATTCAAACGTTCTTATCGAGACCACAAAAATTACCTCCATAGATAATTGCGCGAACTGAGCTGTCAGACAAGGCTATTGCGTTAAATCCTTAAACATTAACTTACCGGGTTTATTTTCACCATTGATGGTTAATAGAATTGGAAAGTCACCAACAATTTTAAAATCATATTTTTCATATAGTTTGATTGCTCGAATGTTATCGGCTAAGACGTCTAAATAAATCCCGTCAACGTGCCACTGATTTTTGGCCCAGTCAATGGCGTGTTCCATTAGTTCACTGCCGACATGCTGTCCCCAATGACTTTTATCAACTGAGATTACCAAATCTGCCCGTTTTGAAAAGCGGGGGATCATTCGCCGAGTGAGTTGCGAAACACCGATGATAGTCTCATCCTCGTCAAGTGCGATGAGTGTGACCATACTGTGACGTTTCTCCAAGTCAGTGACAAATTTTCCTTTACTTAGATATTGTTGAGCTTCATCGTGGCTATAACTTAAATTATCTGATTGACCAGTAATTTTTAAATAGAAATTGTATAAACCTTCTGCGTCCCAATTTGTTGATAATCTAACTTCAACCATGAAACATCATCTCCTTAAATCATTAATTATTACGGTAAGTTTAATTGATTTGAATCGGTAGAAATGGGGAATCCTCTACGAAAGGCAGTCATTAAGAAGTTCAGTAGCGGTGGGGTAACTTTTAACTCCTCTAAATCATTTAATGAGAAAGTATAGCGAATGGCTTTTTCGTCACCGGCTACGACCTTTTGAAGCCATTTCGGCTCACGGATCAGTTCCCGACCCATGGCAGCAAATTGAATGCCGGAGTCGATTAGTTTTTCAACTTGCTGGGGAGTTGCCAGGTGACCAACTACCATAAGTGGCAAATCAGCTGCAGCCACTTTTTGAAATTTCTCGAATAATGGTTGGCGGTCATCTGAATTGATAATTGAACTTTGCCAAGCGTCAGCAAGCGAAATGTGAAGATAATCGATTGGTTTGGCATTTAATCGTTTGACCAATTCAAGGGTATCATCAATTCGAATTCCAGGTTTCTCAATTTCTTCAGGTGAAATTCGGTAGCCCAAAATAAAGGGGGATTTAGCAGTTGTTTTAATTGCCTCCGCACAGGCATCAACGACAGCCAGCGGGAAGGTCATCCGTTTTTCCAAGCTGCCACCCCATTGATCGGTTCGCCGGTTCGAATGTGGACTGAAAAACTGTTGAAGCAAATAAGTGTTGGCACCATGGAGCTCAACGCCATCGAAGCCAGCCCGGATTGCCAACTTGGTTGCTGAAGCAAAGTCGTGAATGGTTTGTTTAACCTCTGCATCTGTTAATGATCGAGGCGTTTCGGCGTTTGGCCTAACTGCAGCGACGGCACTCGCTGAAACAGGTTGTTTGCCACGGAGAACTTTAGAATGACTCATTCTGCCGGCACTAAAAATCTGCAAAATTGCTTTGGTGCCATTGAGTTTAATTGCATTGGCCAAGCGGGTTAATCCCGGTAGAAATTTATCGTGAGCAACACTCAACTCACCTTCAAAGCCTTTGCCAAGGTCATTAACGTTTGCACAGCCGGTGATTAACATGCCAACACCACCAGCTCGTAAGCGATAATAGGCAATTTCGTCGTTGGTAATTGAACCGTCCTCAAAGCTTGATTGCTCGGTCATTGGCGACATGGCAATTCGATTTTTGATGGTAATACCATTTCGTAATGTGTATGGTTGTAAAAAATTGTGATTTGTCATTTAAATGCCTCCAATTGTAATCGCTTTATCTAACCCTATTTTACCATTTTAATGATGGAGACATTGTGAATTCTTGCTTTAATTTTTTTGATAATAAACGCTATTAAAGTCGGATATTGTTAGAAACCAGGGTAAGATAATTAGCAAACGATATGAATGGGTTTAGTACCATTCCTAAGTTATTTTTATTGAGCTAAATCGGGTGCCAGCAAGCAGCTCCCGGCCATATAAGCAATGCTAACCAGTATTGCAAATGCGGGAATGATCTGACTATCCGTAGAAAACGTGATTTAACAAGTAGCTCCCGGCCATATAAACAACATTAGCTAGCATTCCAAAATCAGGAATATTTTTTATCGAGTCGAAACGTGCGCCAGCAAGCAGCTCCCGGCCATATAAGCAATGCCAGCCAGTATTCCAAATGCGGGAATGATCTGACTACCGAGTTGAAACGTGATTTAACAAGCAACTCCCGGCCATATAAACAACATTAGCTAGCATTCCAAAATCAGGAATACTAGCTAATGTTGTTTATATTCTGGGAGCTAACCGCTTGTTAAATCACTCTGATTATAAAGATTCCCCCAAACTTCCACATAATGGTAGTCATTACAATTAGGCATGCTAAAATAAAAGGTAAATGATTCCTAACAGGAGGCGGAGTTAAACTGTGGTAGAAGAGCCGTCCGCTCAATCAAAAATTAATTTAATCGATGACCGGCACTTGGCCGAGTCCAAACGGATTTTTAAGTTACTAAGTAATCCAATCCGCTTACAAATGCTCAATGTTCTGGAGCAAAAGGAGTTAAATGTCGGTGAATTAGGTGATCTTTTAGGATTAGAGCAATCCGTCGTTTCTCACCAGTTGGCGTTACTGCGTCAACATCAGTTAGTCAGCGCCCACCGTGAAGGCAAGGCAAATTATTATCGACTGGATGATCCACATATCCTGGATGTGATCAACGAAATGCTGGAGCACGCTGACCACGTGATTCGGGGAAAGACACATGGGCATTAATCGCTGTGATCAGACAGATTTAAATGGTTTAAAAAATAAAACGGACTGGGACAAAAGTAATTTTGTCCCAGTCCCGTTTTGTGTAATCACAACTATTATCAAGCGAAAACGTGAGATAAAAGGCAACTTCCTGCCGTACAACTGAATTATCCCACTATTCCACCCGGAACATATTCGGATAATTCAGTTGTACTCTGGAAGTTAACCGCCTTTTTATATGAAAACTCCTCTAATCCAAGGTACCCTAAAAGAAGAGTCGCTTTCGGCTCTTTTTTTAGGGTACCTTGGATTAGGGGACAACTAGATAGGAAACTTTAAGTTGACGAACAAGTGGCTGCTTCGGTATATGCTTGGCGAGTCGTTAAAGCTTGGTAAATGAGGCAAATTAATTTATGTGCGACGGCCACAATCGCTTTTTTAGGTCCTTGGCGAGCTTTCACCCGGCGATACAGTTTTTCAAACCGACTGTTTTTTATCCGGATTGTCGCCCACGCCGCTTGGCAGAGGATCCGTTTTAAATAAGCATTGCCGTGATTAATGCGACGACTCTTACGTTTACCGGCACTTTCATTGTTTCCAGGACACAGACCGGCCCATGAAGCGAGGTGGCTGGCATCTTTAAACGTGACGACATCGGGACCGACTTCGGCCAAAACGATCGCCGTTGCGTTTTTTTGAATCCCTGGAAAACTGCGGAGAAGCTCAACTTCAGCGGTATACATCTCTAAATAGGTGTCAATACGGCGTTCATATTGGGCAATTGTGTCTTCATCGACATCTATTAATTTTAGCTGTTGATCTAACATAAACCGGTGATGTTCATTAAAAAAGCCGTTGAGGGCTTCGACAATGAGCGGTACTTTGCGTTTGAGAGATTTAAAAACCACTTTTTCAACCGTAGCCGGCGTCAAGACTTCGCCATTTACCAACATATCTAAGAGTGCGCGGCCCGACTTACCAAAAATATCGGCGATACAAGTGGTTAGCTTAATCCCGGCGGTCTGTAAAATTTTTTGAACCCGATTCTTTTTACGATTTCGATCCGCCACCAGATGTTTGCGGGTCCGCGTTAAGTCACGCAATTCACGAACTGATTCGGAGGGAATGAAGCTAGCCGGAATCAAATCAACTCGTAACAGACCAGCGATCCAACGGGCGTCAACCTTATCAGTTTTATGGCCGGATCCCCTTGATCCGTTGTGGGTTGGCTAAAATGAGCGGAAACCGATCTTCGAGGACATGCCAAATCGGCTGCCAATAA
>NZ_AZEY01000104.1:0-30615 GCF_001434255.1 Lentilactobacillus diolivorans DSM 14421 | reverse complement strand
GTCAGCTTACCATGTAAAAGGCAAGCAACCACCGTGGCTTGATGGACATCTAACCCGGCACAGGAAGTATAAATAACGTTAACTGGTTCAGTCATGTTGACCCCTCCTCGGATAAATTAAGTATGGGAAAGGTTATCTGCTTTTGTAAATCAGTATTTTTATATTCATGCTTAAGCGCAATATTTCGGGGTACTCAAAAAGCAGACGGATCAGTTTGTCTCTCGAGACCTTCGCATCGGTACCCATTAAAAGTCGACGACCACTAGCCTTTCACCCATATCATACGGGAAGAAAGATTAATGGTCGCCGATTTAAACTTATATTTTTTTCATCTTCCGGGGTGTGCGCCAGCACATGGATGTATGTCTCACTCTGTTTTATTTTGCTAAAATTTATTAAGCTATTTCTGATTTACTCGATATCGGTGTCGCCAAATGAGCAAGACTACCAAAGCAAGTTGAAGAAGTGCAACGATAGTTTCTTTGGGTGTTGCTTTTCGAACGGTTACCTTAACGTGTTTTGTTTTGAAAAGCTGCATTGGCAAGGGTTCCCTTCATACAAAGATTTATTGAATATCTAGTTGGCTTCATGATGGCATTTTTTCCAAAAAAGGAAGTCGGTTACAACTCGCCGCCCTTTTCAAAGGTCGGCACCATCTTTTCAGCTCTTAGCAATACTAATTGATGAAGTAGATCTTTCAGATTATAAGTAATGGTTGCAGCAATCTTATCATTAACACTTGTGTGCCATTCCGGTAGTTTGGTCTTGTCAACATCTTGGTAGGCAGCGTCAGCTTTGGCAACGGCTTGGCGGCCATGGGCGAAGCCAAACTTTCGGCTTTCTGAAACGGCAGTCATGGCATCCAAGTCGTGTTCCGCAAAGAATGGATCTGCCAACATCGCGATTAATTTATTTAACCAGTAAAAGCTCTCAGTTGTTGTCCGGGCTGGCGTATTCTTAAAGTTGGTTGGCGTATCTATGCAGTTTGCGAAGAAGGGAACTGGTGCATTAAAAATATTAACGCCCTCGGCTAACCAATGAATGGCAGCATGTTCGGCCGGAAAGTCCGGTCGAATTTGTAAAATATGCATTTCCTGGTTTCGATTCATCCCAATTGGTCGGTAACGAAGCCGAGTTTCTTGATTACCGGTTTTGCTATAAGGGTCAAAATCAGTTCCTTGATAGTGACTGCTTAAAATAAAGGCGACATCTTCAATCGAAATCAAATGTGCAGGGATGCGTTCAAAGGGCATTGTTCGACTTTCTGGATCTTGGTTAATTTCAGGGTTCAGATACTTTTGACCGTACCAAACTCTGGGAGTATTGTAATAGTGATCAGCCTGAACGTCTTCACCGAAAATATCGCGGAAGTTAAAATCTTTGGGCGATTTATTTAAGTGATTTTTTTCGGCAAATTCTTTTAAATCTGCACTGTACATATAATGATCGGGATCGTTAAAATCAATTTCTTGAATACCGGTCTGGTTAGGGGCAATCACGTAGGCGTTGTCCGGAATTCGTTCGGCTGCCCAGTGATGGCCGCCAACCGTTTCAAAGTACCAAACTTCATCGGTGTCGGAAAACGCAATTCCGTTACTTTCACAAGTGCCATACGTGGTTACCAAATCACCAAGTCGTTTAACGCCTTCACGGGCACTATGGATATACGGAAGGACAACAGTCAGCATGGCTTCTTCGCCAATCCCGTCATTGACCAATGGATCGAGGCCTAACATGGTGGTATTGGTAAATTCAGTTTCGGTGGCACTCATAGCGACATTATCAGTATTAATACCGGATTCACCCCATAGACCATCACTGGTATCCGCACACGGGGTTTCTGTATAACGAAGTGGGCTTTCTGGTAGTTTCAATCGAAAATTATTAAAGGTTGAAACATATTCGTTGGGCTGGTCTTCAGGTGTGACGACTACGAAGCGTTTGGGGTTAATCCCACTGCCGGCATCTTCATTTCTGGCAATCATTGTTGAACCGTCAACGGTGGCTTTTTTGCCGACTAAAACGGCAGTGCAGCTGGATAAATTTCGGGCTGTTTGCAAAATCAATCATTCCTTTCAAATTTCATCTCTCTTATAGCATACAACGAAATGATGATTTTCAAAGGCTAATTTTTAATGCAACTAGCTGATAAGAATATTTAAAAAGGAACAACACTATTTAGGAAGGGGAGAACGTGTCATTTTTGGAAAAACAACAGTCAAAATATGGATTGGTCTTTTATTAGGATTGGGAAGTACCCTTTATTTATCAGTGGCTCGTCATCCGATTTATCTACTACCGGTGATGATGAGTGTGGCTGCAGCTATTCTGATTGGGATGGCAATTGCGGACATGATTCAGGGGAAAATGCGACATAAAAAGTAAAAGGAGCGAATAACGTTGAAAGCTTTATCAATTAAAGAACCCTATGCTTGGGATATTATTACCGGTGACAAGACAGAAGAGTTTCGGACTTGGCAGCCGGGGAATGTCTCAACATTTTTAATGGTAAGTGCTGGAACCCCGTCACCAGTGGATTTCGGTTTAGGATTACCAAACGGTTTTGCTTTGGCAGTAATTAACATTGGTCATGTTGAAAAGCCAAAGCCCGATGGCCCGTATGCCTGGTCGGTGACAGTCAAGGATTTGGTCCAACCGTTTTCAGTTAAGGGACGGCTGAAATTTTATGACGTTGACGATTCAAAGATTAAGGTGCAACCGGAATTAACAAAATCGTTGCTGGCCTATCGTCAAAATGAGGATGCAAGAGAAGCCGATTTGTTCATTCGCCGATACGCGGATCCGCTAACCCAAATTGGATATAGTCAAATGCCCAAGAAGTATCAAAAAATTTTGGATCAAACCGGCAACTGGAATGCGGTGGCGGAGGCTTGGGTGGAGAGTGCAAGAAAAAGCGGTTAGACCCCAGAATATAAGCCCCCTAACCTAATATTCCTGATTCTGGAATATTAGGTTAGGGGGCTTATATGGCCGGGGTCTGCTTTTCTCTCGCACGTTTTGTCTAGGTAAAAGGGGTGAAATATTCCTGATTCTGGAATGTTAAGTTAGGGGGCTTATATGGCCAGGGTCTGCTTTTCTCTTGCACGTTTTGGTCAAGTGAAAATGATGACAGCAGCTATTCCCGAATTTGGAATGTGGGCTTGACCTACTTATATGGCCGGAACCTGCTTTTCTCTCACATATTTTGCCCACGTGAAGGAAAGGTAAGAGGAATTCTGGGCAATTTGCCTAAGGCCTATCAGTCCATTGATATAACTATGCTGCCAAACAAAAAGAGCCAAGACAAATGAATCATCCCAGTTCTTTGGTAGCGACACTATTGCAATGATGCTATTTAGCAAAAACTAATTGCGTTGTTTTGGGAAATACCAAGGCTTGCCCGTATACCCAGTATTTTTGAACTTTTTTCTGCTGATTATTAGGCGTTCGATTACGTAAAACATTGGCTTTAGAGATGCGATACCAATTATATTGCAATCCTTGGCTGGCGAACATATCGATGTGGACAGCATTATTCACAACACCATAGCTACTCATTTTAGCTTTTTTCCAAGAGATCGTTTTAATCTGTTTATACTTGCTGTTTGGAACGTGGTTATACAATTTGAACGACTTGTAATTGGTTCCAATTGTCGCGAATTGATCCGTTTTGTGATAAGTCAGTGAACCTGGTCGAACACCGGCGTTATTAGCCGCATGTGCTGGTGTTGAATTTAATGTTGCTGTGCCAAGTAACGTTAGGGCTGCTAGTAATGATAATGGTAAAAACTTGTTTCTTAACATATCTTTTCCCCTTTCAGTTAATCACAAATTATGAGTGATTCAATATATCTAGCATATCATAAAAGACAAGTTCTGAAAGCGCTTAATATTATTTAGATGGTTAAATTTAATGCCTAGGTGGTTAGTCGTAAAAAAGATCTAATCAAATGCAATGTCTTTCTGCAATCATTATACTTGAGCTAGAATAGTGCCGGTTGGGGGGAATTATCATGAGATTATTGGGTAAATTATTTAAGAAAAAGATTAATCGGATCATCTTGATGGGAGCAAGTGTGGTGATTCCTTTATGTGCGGGTTTGTCACTCGGATTTAGTAATATATTATTCAGCAACTTGGCTCCAACAGTTGTTTACGCCAAGGGAAATATGAACCAAGAGGCAATTAATAAGGGAAATATCACCCCACTATGGCGTGAAGAATACCGTGGTAAAGGGATGGTCGTTGCAATTATTGATACCGGGATTCAACCACATAAAGATTTGCGATTATCTGATCCCAATACGGCAGCCATCTCTAAGTCCGATGCCCAGAGATTAATTGCTCAAAAGGGATACGGCCGTTATATTAACAGCAAAATTCCGTTTGCTTATGACTACGCAACCAACAGTAATCAAGCAACTGAACCAGATAATATTTCGTCTTTCCACGGTCAGCATTGTGCGGGGATTGTTGCGGCAAATGGTCGTGTTACCAAAAAATCGTCAAAATACGTTGTGGGGGTGGCCCCCGAAGCTCAACTGTTGGACCTAAGAGTTTCAGATATGATTGATGATGAAAGTCATAATGATGTTGCCCGGGCGATTCATGATGCGGTTGATCTTGGTGCCAATGTGATTAGTATTTCACTAGGCAGTGGTTTTCCGAATCAATCGCCTTTTGATGAGGAGCAGGCTGCCGTTCAGTATGCGGTGGATCATGGAGTCTTTGTTTCGATTGCGGGCGGTAATAATGGTCATGGTGCCAGTATCTACACGAAAAATCCCACTGCCACTACCGGTGATATTACAACTGGGTATGCGGCTGCCAATAGTGGGATCATCGCTGATCCGGGAATTGCCGCTAATGCCATGACAGCAGGCGCAGAAAACAATTCCAAGGGATCTGATACAGATATGACAGGATATTCCTCGTGGGGGCCAACCCCAACTTATGTATTGAAACCGGATATTTCTGCACCCGGGATTGCCTCGACTTCGACTTGGAGAGACAACGGATACGCGACGCAGGGGGGAACCTCAGCCGCAACGCCGTATATTTCTGGCGCAGCTGCTTTAATTATAGAGAAGTTAAAGCAGACCCAGCCTAATTTAATAGGCAGCCAATTAGTCATGGAGACTAAAAACATGCTGATGAACAGTGCAACGCCGATGAAAGATGTTCAATATAAGTCGGGTTATATTTCACCACGGCGTCAGGGCAGTGGTGGAATTAACGTTTTGGCGGCTGGCAATTTACAGGTGACCGCAGTTGATCCGACAACCAATATTGGATCGGTATCACTGGGGCAAGTTGATAATCATAAGTCATTTACCGTTCAGATTGCTAATCATGGTAGTCAACCAATTACCTATACGTTTGATAATGCGATTGGCCCGTTAACCGAAACCCGTGATACCAAAAAAGAAGGTCAGGTTCATGATGTTTCGTTATCTGGGGCGACGTTAACTGCTGATCAGTCAACATTCACTGTTGATCCCCAGCAAACAAAATCAATTAACCTAACACTTAATCTTAATAACCAGTCCCAGAAAAATCCGGTTATTGAAGGCTATTTACGTTTTGTCGCTGATGATAAGAGCCAGTCACTTTCTGTCCCATATCTTGGTTATGAGGGTGATTTAACCAAAGAACAGGTGATTGATTCGCCAGCGTTTCAGTCGAATTCTGCCTTTAGAGGCGGTTATTTAATGGACGAGTTCAATACGCCACTCGGAATTAGTGATCGTGATTCATTAAGTGCTTACGTTAATAATCAAGCCAACAAAACCAGTTGGGCAAAAATTGCATCTAAGATTCATCCGGCAAGGGTCGCCTTTTCGCCAAATGGTGACCATCGGCAAGATGCCGTCAAACCATTTGTTTTTGCTAAACAGGGACTGGCAAACGTAACTGCTCAAATTGTTGATGATCAGGGTACTGTGATTCGAATTATTGATCAAGAGACGAATACGGATCGATCAATTGGCGATAATACGAACAACTTGGATTTGTCTACATCGTACAGTATGCGTCGAGATCCTAATGCATTTGAATGGGATGGCACTTATACCAATACCAAAACCGGTCGAACTCAGGTTGCTCCCAATGGTCAATATCATTATCAATTAATAACGACCAACTATAACGACGGTGCTGCTAAGGTCCAAACAACGACTTATCCGGTTCGAGTTGACGATCAGGCACCAACAGTTAAAGCAGTGAAGTACTCGGTTAAAAAGGGAACGCTTAGTGGTAAATTTAGTGATCATGGCGCAGGCTTTGTTCCGATTTCTCGTGGTGTTTTAAAAGTTGCCGGTAGCCAATATGGGGTGTCACTGACCAAAAAAACGACGCATCAGGGTGCGTTCACTAAGCGATTAAGTCAAGCTGTTAAGAATAAGCTCAACAAGCATTCGGCGACCTTTATGTTGACCGATATTGCTGGTAATCGGACCATTGTAAAAGTGGTCAAGGCTTCTGCAGCAAAGGCAAAGTCACATAAGCAAACGCAAGCCAAGAACCGGGTTCCACAATTGAAATGGTATCTATATGGGACCAGTGATTATTCATTTATTGATATGAAAAATCGGGCCTTTACCGTCCTGGCACGGATTCCAAAAAACGTTCCAGGCATGACGGCATTTGCAGAAGATACGCAAAGTGGCCAAGTCGTTAAAGGCCGTTTAAACCGGGCAAAAGGAATTGCCGCCTTTAAATTAAAATTCGATAAGGCAGGGTACATCGTCCTTCAAGGATGGGCTCAAGTTCCCGGTAAGCAATTTGGCGCATTTCTAAGATCTCCAAAGAAAATGATTTCTTTTGGTCAATATCCAAATTCTGATAATTTTAACCAACTTAAAAAACGCGCACCCAAGTTAAATTCAAACACCAAGGCAGTCAAACAACTTAGGTTAAGCTATGGGGCACCAACGCCTCATGGGCATAAACGGTCGCAACTGACATACCAACAAACACCAAGTAAAGGGATTAAATTTGCACGATTGAATGACAATTTCCAAACTTATTTGAATGCAAAGAATAGTGCGAAAATTTATAACGAAAAAACACACGAGTTAACAATTAGTGGTAAAGTTTCTCATCCGAGCCAGCAAAAATTAACGGTGTTAGCCTTACCAAATGAAAACGCTGCTGGCAATCACGTTCATCTTTCCAAGACCGGTCAATTCAAGGTGAACGTGCCGTTTAATCCGACAGAACAGCGTGGGGTTGGGTATAATCTTGAGACGAAAGTTAAGACCAAGAATGGTAACTATCAAATGGAAAAGCAGCGGGGGATTCTGGAAATTTATCTCGATGTGGTTGCGCCAACGTTGAATGTTAATCAAACAGTTTCCGGAGATCAAGTCACGTTCACCGGTACCAGTAATGATAATGTTTGTGGGGTTAAGGTTTATTTGAATGGTAATAACGTCTTTGCGCAACAGAACAATGCTGGATTTAATGTTCATGATCCTGATAAGCCGTTAAACCTATATCCTGATTATCAAATTAATCAAACGGAAAATTTAAAACGTGGCCAGAATCATTTTATTTTCAAGGCAGTTGATCAGGCTGGCAACGTGGTGGAGAAATCATTTACGATTAATCATTGATGATGACTCTGATCACAATAGCAGAATGGGGCTGGGACAAAAGTAATTTCGTCCCAGTCCCATTTTGTATAATCACGATTATTACCGACTGGAAACGTGCGCCAAAAGGCAACTTCCTGCCGCGTAACCGCCTTTCGTCCCACTCTCATTTGCAATTAGAACTTCGATTCCAATTAATGAGTTAGTTGAGCGTGATGACACAATCTGGTTGTAGTATCATATTGGCTATCGGCTAATTAAGAATAAAATAACTAATCAAAGTGAAAAAAGAGGATAATCATGACTAATAAGCAGATAATCGCAAATAAGCTTTGCTATACAGAACTGGTTTACCAGAGAATTAATAAGAAATTGGCCATGAATTTTACAAAAGTTCAAATTGAACGCTTAATTTATCATGTAGTTGTCAATGCTGATTTGGTGGAGCGGCGAGGAAAGAATTTCTACATCTATAATAACCAAAATAGGGTTGTCGTTACGGTAAATGTTAATAATAATCGTGTGATTACAGTTAACAAAATGTAACATCCATCCTGAATGAGAGAAAGTAGGTACCAAAGTGATTATTATTTAACTTTTAAAACATTGGGGAATAAATCCAACATTATTTTCGTCTTTTAGCTCTAAAAAAAGATCCAGCAAAAACCGACATCGGTTTTAACTGGATCTGATTTAAAAATGGTGCCGCAATCCAAACTATTATTGGCAGTTGTGTGCCTCATCAAGGTTGGGATGACTTAACTAAGCAGTCTCTTTGGTAACAATAATGCGGCCATCGTGTGGTTTACCTAATAACTGGTGTCCTTGAATGACGCCATCAATTGTAAATGGTAATTGATAGCCGATTTTGATTGTTACTTTTTTCTCAGCCATTAGTTTGAGTATGGTACTTAATGCTTCTGCGTCCGAAACGGCCTTAGTGGGGGCAATCGGTTTGAACTTAAATGGTTTATTCGAAAGTGGCTCATCGCCACCAACACTGGTAATAATCCCATTATCTTTAACAATCCGGGCATCACTATCACTGCCGGCGCCATTTAAAGCGGAATTGATGACCACGTCAGCCTGATTAGCGAGGACCAAAGCGGGATCTTGTTTGTTATAGGGAATGTATTCCTTGACACCCAGTGACTTGACGTAGGTTTCGTTTCTGCTGGCACCAATGCCGATAACATGAGCACCTAAATTCAAAGCCAGTTGTGCCGCCAGCGAACCAACACCACCAGAGGCGCCCTTAACAACGACTGTTTGGCCGGATTTGACCTCACCAAAGTAGTAAACGGCTTTATACGCTGTAATTCCAGGGGTTACAATCCCAGCGGCTTCAGCGAAAGAGACGCCATCGGGGATTTTAACTGTTCTGGCAGCTGCCGCGTAAGCGTATTCGGCATAGGAACCGTGACCATGCGCAACAACACGGTCACCAATTTTAAAGTCGCCTACATTGGCACCAAGTTTTGCAACGGTTCCGGCAACATCGCGGCCGGGAACTGTTTGCTTGGTCGTCGTCCGGTACTCACCAGCCCGCATTGATTTCTCGAAGTTATTGAGGTTAAAGGCTTCCGTTTTAATTAATATTTGATCGTCGGAAATTTCCGGTGTCGGCACGTCATATTCTTCAAAAACGTCTGCAGCACCGTTATGATCGTATCCAAAGGCTTTCATGATAACTCACTCCTATTTTTGAAATATTTTAATGATCGATCCACTAAAATTGTAAGGGTTCTCAATCACGTTATCAAACAAACGGCTTGGCAGGATGGTCGATGAACTTAAATAATTGGACTGGCAGAACCCGCCAACTTGTTGACTAGTTGCAATTTGACGTGTACAAAACTGTGATGGTAAAAAAGAAGCCGGGCAAAACGACTTTTACCCCGGCAATCTTCCTATCATTAAATTTGTTATTCTTCGTTTTTCAAGAGTTCAGAAAATGCTGGTTGATCAGATAAATTGGACTGTTTTGTGTAGGTCTCAATCGTTGCTTGATCGAACTGTTCAGGATCAATTGGCATAAAACTTGTATCAACCGGATCCTGATTTTTGACCTTGGCATCAATTAAGATTGGCTTGGTGTTACCAGCAGCTTGTAAATCGTGAACTTTCTTAAAGGCAGCTGCAAGTGATGCCTTGTCATCAACTTTGATGCCAATTGCTCCCATGCTATCTGCGAAACCGGCCCAATCAGCACCAATAAAGTGAATGCCGTATGGTTCTTGATTGGCAGTAATTTTTTCGTGTTGGATGTAGCCAAAGGCCTTGTTTTCAAGAACAACGTTAATAATTGGCAAATTGTATTGAACTTGAGTTAACAAATCCTGCATCACCATTGAGAAGCCGCCGTCACCAGAAATACTGAAGACTTGTCGGTGGGGATAGCTTAATTTACCCGCAATGCTGGCTGGCAACGCGTAACCCATTGTGCCAAACCAGGCAGACATACTTAGCTTTTGATCGTGGTTAAATGGCAATTGACGAATTGACCACATCAAATTATTACCTACATCTAAGCCAAAGACAGCATCGTCATCACTGTTTTCCTTAATTGCCCGAATAACTGCTTCGGGGGCGAGCCCATTTTGCTCATCATCGGCAACTTTGTTTAACCAGGCATCCCAATTTTGCTTGTCTTGGCGAGCGGCCTTGAGAAATGGGGTTGGGGTGATTTCGGGCTCAGTCTGATTAAGTTGCGCGAAGAACGGCTTGGCATCTGCTAACACCGTCAAATCAATGTCATGCTGCTTACCTAAATCTTCAATGTTATTATTGATTTGGATGAATTTGATTCCTTGGGGTAAGAAACGACTAAATGGGTAATTGGTACCGGCCAAAATAATCAAATCAGCGGCTTGAGTGACTTCAAAAGCTGGTTTGGTTCCTAAACGACCTCGGGATCCCATGAAATTGGGATGGTCAGTTGGCATAATGCCGGTTGCCGGAGCAGTCGTTAAAACGGGAACGCTGAATTTTTCTGAAAATGCTACCACTTCGTCACGGGCATCTTTCAAACCTAACCCAGCCCATAAAACAGGATGTTTAGCTGCTTTAATGGCCTCGTAAACAGCATCGACAGCTGTTTGATCAACAGTAGCGTGAGTTGCTGGTTTAAGAACCTTGGCTGTCTTGTAGGGCTCAAATTCAATTGTTTCACCTGATAAATTGTCAGGAATAATCACGATAGCTGGGCCCTTTGTTCGATAGGCATAACGAATGGCTTCATCCATGACATATGGTATTTGGTCAGGATTAGTCACCTGTTTATGAAAATCAGTTAAATCTGAAAACATTGGATCCTGGTCCATTTCCTGGAAAAAGTAGGTGTTCATAATTGGCGTTGCCGATTGGCCAACAATTGCAACAACGGGGGCGTGATCCATTTTTGCGTCATACAAGCCATTAAACAAGTGGGTCGCACCTGGACCGGCAGAACCAAAACTAATGCCGACTTTGCCGGTTAATTTAGCATCGGCGGTTGCCGCAAGAGAGCCAACTTCCTCATGACGAACCTGAATATATTTGATATGATCACGTTCTTGATACAAACCGTCAACGGTGTTATTGATGGAATCAGCAGTAATACCATAAATATGATCGATGTTCCAGCTTACAAGCACTTTGGCCAGTGCGTGGCCAGCTGTTATTTTTGCCATGTTAAAAGTCACTCCTAGATTTTATTTTCGAGATGCTTACTTTTCGTAAGTATGCTAATTAATATAACGCTGAAAAATGGTGAATGCAACTGTTGTATTTTACAAGTAAAAAATTTATCCTAATGGACGCCAAATAAAACAAGCATTATAATTAAGAAAACATGATTGGAAAGGTGAATGACATGCCAAATCAACCACTTAAATTTAATTATCAGGCAGCTCAAGGAAAGCCCGAAAATATCCGTCATCCAAATGGGTATTGTCCGTTTTGTGATGTTGAGCACCTCACTCACATTCTGGCACGGGATCATGATCGAATTTGGTTAATGAATAAATTTCGAACTTTAGAAGAGACCACTCAAACAGTTGTTATTGAGTCCAGCAACCATAATGGGGGACCTTCCATTTATCCAGTTTATACCAATCGAAAGGTCTTTGAGTTTGCATTTAAATGTTGGCACGAAATGATTGTCTCTAATAAATATACAAGTGTGATTATGTATAAGAACTTTGGTCCACTATCTGGTGGCAGTCTGCGACACCCTCATTTTCAAATCGTTGGGTTGGATAACTACGATGTCTACCAGAATGTCAGCATTAAGAATTTCACTGGTGTCCCAGTTTCAGACGATGGTCAACGATCGATTACACTCTCAACGGATCCAATTATTGGATTTGTTGAAATTAATATTGCAATTAACGGTGTCACTCAAATTGATGCGCTGGCCGATGCGGTTCACGTTATCGTGAAATACTTATTGCATGATTATATGGGTGGTCGTTTATCATCATACAACCTGTTTTTTTATGAGATTGACGGGAAATTTTATTGCAAAATTGTGCCGCGATTTGCAACATCACCGTATTTTGTTGGCTACAAGATTTCTCAAGTCCAGGATATGCCACGGCTAAAAGAGATTGCTGAAGAGATTCAAGAAAAATTGAGCAAGACAACGATATAGATATTTGTTATTGAGACGCAAAAAGAAGGGGTTAGGACAATTTTCATGTCCTAGCTCCCTTCTTTAATAAAGAATAACGATTAGCTGACACCACTAACCAATGGCATTTCGGATTGTTCCGAAACAACCGTAACATCGGCATCTTGAGCTAATGCTTGTTTAATGAGTTGGTTAATCTGAGCATACATTTCTGGATCAGATTGGTTGATTTCATCACGGGAAGCAACAAACAGTTGACGGATCTGACGTGAATTCAATAGATTCTGGATGTTGGTTGGATCAGTATATAACTGATCTTTGAATTTATTCATAACCGCGTCATTAGAATGAGCTTTATTATATTCTTCAACCTTATTGTTAACGAGTTCAGCAATTGCGGTTGCTGATAAGTTTTGAACTGATTGGTCAATCATGACATCTGAAATCTTGAGCCCTTTGCTTAATTTCTTGAAGAGGTTGACGTTCTTTGTAAGCCCCATCAAAATGAAGTCATGGTTACCAAGGTCTTTGTCGTCCTTTAGAAGATCGCTAATAACCCGATAGTATCTTTCTTGGTCGATTTGCTTTTCCTGGCTGGTTTCGTTATGACCATGATATTGAGCGTTGCCACCGCGGGCACTAAAGTTTAATTCACCACCGCGAATTTCTGTCCCGAGCGCATCCTGAACAGTTGCCGGGTAATGTTCAACGGCCAGAGGGCTAACCCGCTTGTTCTTTAATTGATAAACCTTACTGTTGTCACGATTTAGTTCAAGTAATGTGTAGTCAGCGTTTGGCGCCTCGCTTAAGAGTAACAGATAATCAACAAAATCATCGATATGATAATCGGCTTCCTCAACGCTGGTCCGAATTAGGTAGTAAACCTGTTTACCCGATTTATCGCTAATTAAGGTGATCCCTTCATAAGGTAATTGCTGACGAATCAAATCATTTACTTCATTGATAAATGAATCGATGCCATTGCCAATTTCATTTTGAATTTTCTTCAAAACAGTTTTGACTCGGGTTTGTTCATCGGTGTCATAATTTAATTTCTTTAAATTTAGATTCAATGTAATCACCGGTGTATTCATCTTTGGTAATTTAGCTAGTTTTGAAACACTTGTCATTTCTGCCATTGTTCAACACTCCTTACCTATTGATTATAACTTTTTAGTTCTGTTTACTACCACTTCTAGTATAGCAAATTATCATAGGCGAAGGGTAGAAATTAGCTTGGAAAATGAAAGCGGTTAAAACCAGAGTGCGACAGTAAGCGGTTAACTCCCAGAATATAAGCCAAGCAATCTGATATTCCGGGTTTGAATATTAGATTGCTTGGCTTATATGGCCGGGAGTTGCTTACTGTCGCACGTTTCAGCTAAATAACCAGGCCAACGAGATATTCCTGGTTTGGGAATATTGTTTGCGGGTATATGGCCGGAAGTTGCTGTCTGTCGCACGTTTCGACTAGGTAAAAAGGCCAATGGGATATATTCTGGGTTTGAAATTTCAGGTTTAGGTGTCTTACATGACCGAAATCAGCTCTCATTTCACACTTTTTTTGCTTAATAAAAAGGCCATTCCAAATTGTAATGTTGAATCAGTTATGAGAAGTATCCCTTCACATTCTCGACATTTTTTAGGGGAGAAATGAGTAATCTAAAAAACCACCCAATATAATTAAACCGACGGTAGCTACTAATTAGGCACGATAAAAAGTGCTTATTATTAGTAACCATTTATAAAATCATCCCTAGAGCGAAGTCACGGAGTAATACAGAAAAATCCAAACGTCTAAATCGTTGACTAAACGCCTAATAAATTTTACAACTAAATTGTTAATGCCATGCACATGATTATTAGCAACGATCTAAAATAAAATTTATTAAAATTAGGAGTGTCAAGAAATGGCAATTTTTTCGGCTTATACAAATGATGAAATAATTAATTTTTTGAAACAAAACGCACCGCATGCTGAAATTCATGTTGATGATGAAACGTCAGCCAAGCACACAGCTAATGGTAACGCGGAAAACTCGATTGAGGGTAAAATTTTAGCTTATGTCGCTGTAGGAGACAAAGATGATATTCGTGGTGTGTTGAGGACCGCTCAAAAGTTTCATTTGCCGGTTGTCCCACAAACTGCGGACACCAGTACAGTAATTGGTGCGGATGGGATTAATGATGGCATCATTTTATCAGTGGCTAAGCTTAATCATATTAAAGAAATTGATAAAGATGATTCTTTGGCGGTGGTCGAACCGGGCGTTATTAACCAAGACCTGGATCAAGCAGCCCGGAAACAAGGGATGTTTTACGCGCCTGATCCTGCATCCAAGCCGATGTCTGCAATTGGTGGTAACGTTTCAACTAATGCCGGTGGTCTGAGTGGGGTTCGATATGGTGCGACTAAAGACTCTGTTTTGGGCTTGAAAGTGATGTTAACAAATGGTCAGGAAATTAAGCTTGGGGGTCGAACATATAAACAAGCATATGGTTATGACTTGGCTCAGTTATTAGTTGGTTCTGAAGGAACATTAGGGATCATTACCGAGGTTACGGTTAAGTTATTCCCAATTCCACTTGGAAAAACAATTACTGGGATTGCATTCTTTGACGATATGGCAAAACTGGCGGAGGGCGTTAAAGCCATTCGGAACTCTGGTCTCTATCCGTCAATGTTGGAAGCGTTGGATGGCAAGACAGTTAAGGCACTGGATAATTATGAACATACCAGCTATTCTCAAAGTGACACGTCTTCACTACTTATCTTTAGCATTGACAGTGCCAGTGACTTGAAGTTAAACACTGTCAAAAGGATTCTTGATGAGCAGGGTGCTTGGCACGTCAAGATAACTGACAATCCAGAAGAAGCTAAAGGTTTAATAAAGCTACGTCAGGATATGCTGCCAGCCGTCTTCTCAAATGCCAAGTATTACATTATGGAAGATATGGCAGTCCCATTGTCGAAATTATCGGAAATGGTGAAGTACATTGCTAAGGTTGGCGAGGACTTGAATGTCGATATTTATACAGCTGGTCATGCTGGTGATGGTAATCTTCATCCAAGTTTATTGTGGAATGATCAACCAACGGCGCCTGATCGGGTAATTGAAGCAACTCGCAGAATGTTTAGAAAGACATTGGAATTGGGTGGCACAATTTCAGGTGAACATGCGGTTGGCATGTCAAAGAACCAATGGACAAATGAGGAGTTGGGTGATACGGTCGACGTCTTGCAACATGAAATCAAAAATTTGTTTGATCCGATGGGAATTTTGAATCCGAAGAGAAAAATAAATTAGAGTGCGAAAAGCCGCGGTTAGCTTCCAGAATATAAGCCCCATAACTCAATATTCTTGGTTTGAATATTGAGTTATGGGGCTTATATGGCCGGAAGTTGCGGCTCTTTCGCACGTTTTAGCCAAAGAACACCGACGGTTCGCAATAAAGAAACAGTCAGGCACTCACTATGGCCGGAAGTTGCGGTTCTTTCGCACGTTTTAGCCAAATAACATCACCGATTCGCAATAAGGTAACAAGCAGGTACTTAATTATGGTTTGGGATCTTGTGGCACTCTAAATGTCTGCCAACACGCTTATTTGTTAAAACTTGTGACTTAATTAATTCTATTATTCATAAAAAAGGTTGAGACAAATTTGACGTTTGCCTCAACCTTTTAAATTGATAAAACCGTTGTGATATCCAATCACAAATCCAAGTTATTCTTGATAGTCCATCCGAATGATGACCGGGTCTTTAGTTAAATACTGGCCAACACCAGATAAGAACGTTTGAAAATGGGGTGTTTGATTGTGGAATTCTACCGCATCAGCATCTTGCCAATGTTCAATAATTTCATATTCATTATCAGTTCCTAATTTTTTGAAATGATTATAACTGACATTTCCAGTTTCTGCACGTGATCCTTCAACTAACTTGTCGATAAATGCTTCATAGTCTTTTTGCATACCCGGTTTAACCGTTAATTCAACGTTAATAACTTTCATAGTTGCCCCTCCAATGATTGGTAATTATTTCACTAAATTCATTATACCAACTATAAATTAAAAGTGCTTTAAAAAATTAACTCACCTCTGGGTTAAAAAAGCGGTATACCACAGACCCAACAAAATATTTAAACAAATCGCGGTATTGTTGTGCAGTGATATTCTCCCCTTTGACTAACATTTGATATTTGACACCATATTCAATTGATGTGTGCCCACTATCCCGGAAGCCATTTTTAAAATAAAATGATTGTCGTTTTAAACGTTGCTGGTAATTGGGGGCACTTTTGACGACTTCTTCCATAATTAAAATAAGGGTATCATGAGGGTAATTTTCAGAAATTGATTTTAAGATTTGGGAACCATAACCTTTTGAACGGATCCGATCGTTAACAGCTAAAAATAGAATGTATGTTATTCCCTTATAGGAAATTAGGTAGGTTAGGCCAACAAATGAATCATCATCGTAATAAGCGTAGAAGTTAATATCTGCTTTCTTAGCTCGATATCGAAGAAAGGGGAGCGGAATTCGCTCGGCTTTTGGGAAGGCACGTAAATAAAGTTGTTTTAGTTCATGGTAATCGGTCATTTTCCTGGAAACGTTGATTGCGCGTAGCATATTGGCACCTCAAATTGATTAATTAGAATTGTCTAAAATAAGACGTGGCGATTAAATCCGTTTCATAAAAGTATAACATGCCAGTTAAGTGAGCTGTTGATTTAGGTTTGGGTTATTCATAAATATGAAGGGTCACGCTCAACAATAATTATGACAACATAAAACGGACTCGAGATAAAGTTGCTTTTGTCTTGAGTCCGTTAGTAGTTCTATTGTTAGATCAGAGAAGATGAATTAGTGATAAGTTACTTTAAATCTTTCCACTCCCAGTTACGGATTTCAGGTAAATCGGCACCATTCTTACGAATATAATCGTGGTGTTCTTGAAGCTTGTCATCCATATGTGACGTGAATTCAGAAGATTTATCACCATAAACGTCCTTAGCAGCTTCTTTAGCCAAATGGAATCGATCCAAGTGGTTAAGAACCCGCATATCAAATGGCGTCGTAATATCGCCATCTTCACGATAGCCATGAACATGTAGGTTATGGTTGTGACGGTTGAAGAATAAGCTTTCAATCAAGTCTTCATAGCCGTGGAATGCAAAGATAACCGGCTTGTCCTTGGTGAAGTAATTGTCAAATTCTTCATCACTAAGACCACGTGGGTCAAATTGTGGTGAATGCAATTTGAGCAAATCAACAACGTTAATGAAGCGAATTTTCAAGTCAGGGAATTGTTGATGCAAGATATCAATTGCAGCTAAGCTTTCAAGATTTGGCTCCGTTCCGGCAGCTGCGATGACAACGTCCGGTTCTTCACCAGGCTTAGTGGTGCTTGCCCAGTCAATGACCTTCAAGCCTTGATCGACTAATTGCTCAGCTTCCTCAACTGAATAGAACTGTGGCCGTGGGTGCTTGGAAGCAATTGTAACGTTCAAGGTTTGTTTCATATTCAAAGCTTTGTGCATGACGGCAAGTAAACTATTAGCATCAGCGGGTAAGAACTCACGAATATATTGTGGCTTCTTCTCGGCCAAGTGAGTTAAGATACCAGGATCTTGGTGTGAGTAACCATTATGATCTTGCTGGAATGATGTTGATGATGAGATTAAGTTCAATGATGGGTACTTCTTACGCCATGGTTGTTCGTTGGCTTCACGAATCCACTTGAAGTATTGCGTCAACATTGAATCAACAACTCTTAAGAAGGCTTCATAACTAGTGAAGACCCCGTGACGGCCAGTCAAGGTGTATCCTTCAAGCCAACCTTCATCTTGGTGCTCAGAAAGTTGAGAATCAATAATTCGACCATCAGCCTTCATCCATTGGTCATAAGGATTGTGGATGGGTTCCATCCATTGACGGTTGGTAACAGCAAAGGCTTCCTGCAACTGGTTTGAAGCAGTTTCGTCAGGGCCAAACAAGCGGAAACTCTTTGGATTTGCTTTAATCACATCTCTAAAGAACTTACCTAATTCGACCATGTCTTGACGTTCTTCACCAGAACCACGCTTGGAGTTGTCCAACGCATAATTACGCCAGTCAGGCAAATCAAGTTGTTTTTGATCTTTACCGCCATTGGTAATTGGGTTAGCAGCCATTCGAGAATCACCTTCAGGAACAGTGGCTCTGATTTCCGGTTTCAAAGTGCCATTTTCATCAAATAATTCTTCAGGCTTATATGACTTTAACCATTCTGCCAAAGCATCAGCATGTTCCATGTGTTCTGAGTCAACGGGAATTGGAATTTGATGGGCACGGAATGAACCTTCAATTGGCTTGCCATCCCATGTCTTTGGACCAGTCCAGCCCTTTGGTGCACGTAAAATAATCATTGGCCAAACAGGGCGCTTAGCATCATCAGCTGATCCTTCACGGGCTTTCTTTTGAATCGCGTGAATTTTTTCAATGGCTGAATCCATCGCCTTGGCCATTACAGGGTTAAGCTTTTCGGCATCGTCGCCTTCAACAAATGTTGGTTCCCAGCCCATCCCTTCGAAGTATTTAGTTAATTCTTCATCAGATTTACGTGACAAAATAGTGGGGTTGGCAATCTTAAATCCATTGAGGTTTAAAATTGGTAATGCGGCACCATCGTTAACCGGATTAATGAAGACGTTTGAGAACCATGATGTTGCCAAGGGCCCAGTTTCAGCTTCACCATCACCGATTTCAACGGCCGCAATAACGTCTGGATTATCAAAAATCGCACCAACACCGTGTGATAATGAATAACCTAATTCGCCACCTTCGTGGATTGAACCAGGGGTCTTTGCGTCAGCGTGTGATGCAACACCACCTGGGAAGGAGAAGCGTTTGAATAAGCGTTGTAATCCGTTTTCATCTTGGGTAATGTTTGGATAAACATCTGTGTAACTACCGTCAAGGTATGAATTTGAAACCATCACTTGACCACCATGACCTGAACCTTCAATGTAAAACATGTCCAGACCATACTTCTTAATTACCCGGTTTAAATGTGTGTAAATAAAGTTTTGACCAGCAATTGTGCCCCAATGACCAATCGGGTGAAACTTAACGTCTGCTTTTGTGAGTGGACGCTTCAGTAACGGATTGTCCTGCAGGTACAACTGACCAACAGAAATATAGTTGGCAGCTCTCCAATACTTAGTCATTAAATCGAAGTAGTGTTTTGAGGAATAATCGGTTTCTCTCTCATTTATAGCTTCCTTGCTTTGTGTAGCATTTGCCATATATAAAATACGCCTCCTAAAATTAAACCCAAAGTGTTACCACTTCGCCTATAGGGTAATTCTATAAAAGTTAATGGTCAATCAATTGTGTAAAAATAATGAAAAATTTTTGGAAGTAGGCTTGTGATTGATCATTAATATAAAGAGGGGAGAGCAAGCATCGGCTCATTATTAGTCGGTTAATCGATGTGACGAGTCGCTTGTGCTGATTACAGAAAAAACGCAACTAACTTGAAAACTCCCAAATTAGCTGCGTCTTTTTCTGAAAACAAGGAGATAATTGAACGATTATTGACTGTATTCTAACTATCAGCATGGATATATAGTCACAATACGATCAATAATAATGTAAAAGGAGGATGATTCTTGAGAAGATTTAGGCCATGTAACACATGTAAATTAACGAAGCAAATGCATACGCTTTTGCGGTTTGTTGCTTGGCGATTTGGGTATCTTGCATTTGTTTGTTGGTGTTATTTTGAAGCTTTGGACTTTGTGTCGGTTGACTTTGCATTTCCTCACCTTCTCTGATTTCATTTTACACCAGAATAAGGTTTAACAAAAGATAAACTTAGGGATTCCTAAACTTTTTTTGGCACTCATATAAATCCATGCAAAAAAGCATTTTCGACGTAACTGGCGAAAATGCTTTTTTAAAGGAAAGACTATGAAAAATCCAATTAAAACGGTAACAGCTAATGTCAATGCTTCAAGAAACGGAAAATTAACCGAGGAATCTTCTTAATTCTCCTTGACGTTGAATAATGGCCGTCTTGGTATCATTATCTGAAATCTTAACTAAATCAGATGCCAAGTCAGCATGCTTTTCTTCTTCAGGTGTTTGAGGACCAGCCTTGATGTCAAATTCCTTTTCAATGGCTTGAATATCTTCTTCAACACCACTCCAGGCGGGATTTTGAGCCTTTAAGGCAGTTAGCGCCTTTTCACTAAAGAAGTGGGAAACGTGTTCAAAGTCCTGCTTGATATTTGGATAATATTTTCTCAAGATTTGCATTTCTTTATCATTTAATTTGGTCAAGACACGGCCAACGCCAATGAACTCTGGTGGAATTCCGACTGAGTAAAGTGAACCGGTAAAGGTAATTGCCCGTGGCATCTTGTAGCCATCGACATCACGTGAGTAACCAATAATTCCGACGTGTTGGTGACGATCACGCCGTTTAGGAAAGACGTCAAAAATGTGTTGTAAATCATTGATAAGTGGATCCAATGTGACGTGATATTCTTTAGCTGCTTTTTCAGCAATCTCTAGTAAAGTATCCTGATCATCATGGGGAATGAATTCAAATTTGCTCTTTTGAAGACCCTCACGAAGTTTAATAATTGCGGGTTCAACAACATCCAGTGGATAATCATAACGGAACGCTGATTGAATTGTTGCGGTCTTTAATCCAGGGAATTCTTCCAAATATCGGTCAAGCATGAGTGGTGAC
This sequence comes from Lentilactobacillus diolivorans DSM 14421, assembly GCF_001434255.1. GTDB lineage: Bacteria > Bacillota > Bacilli > Lactobacillales > Lactobacillaceae > Lentilactobacillus > Lentilactobacillus diolivorans. The sequence continues at coordinate 9,664 of NZ_AZEY01000104.1, read as the reverse complement.
AGACCACCACGGAAAACGGTACTGCCCATTCCGGCAATTGGGTAAATTGGAATCCCGGATTTGTCTTCAAATTCAGCAAGATGGGTGAGGGCCAATTTATTACCAATAATGCTATTTAAGAAGCCGTTTGAGAGGGCGGAATCTGAACCTGCCAAGAATACTCGAAGATAGCCTAAATCACGGCCAAAATGATCATGATACATATCCACAAACTTTTGAAGAATTTCTGGCGCATTGAGCTGAGACTCGAAACCTTCAAATAAGGGAATCATTCGCAAATTATCGGAATCACTGTGGCCAGTGTTAAATTCTTTTCCCTTATAGTGGGCTAAGCTGGCAAATTTATCTTCCATGCTGATTAATTGGTCAGCAGATTGGGTCATTGGTAAAATTGCTTCAAACAGTGGTCGGTTTAATCCCAAATCAGCTGCGAAATCTTCGGCTGCAAGGATCGTAGTCATCGCCTGCATCAGGCTGTAACCTTTTTCTTCCCAAATATTAGGAAAACGGAACGTTAGGAATTTATCACGACCTAGTGGATGTTTCTTAAAGTATTCATAGTGTTCAGAATATAAACGATCAATAACGGAGGCATCGGCATGTTTGCCTTCCCAATCCCACATATACTCGTCAGCGTCAAGGGTTGAAAAGTTTGCGTAAGCTTCATCAATTTCACGATATGCTGAAACAAATGGATTCTGATGTTGTTTGAAAAAGGGTACTCCTGCGTTATCCGGATGTTGCGTACCCATAATGTTTGGGATTTTTCTGTCCATAAAGAAAGCCTCCTGGTTGATTAAAAGTTGATTATTTGCCATTAATTTTTAATGGAGATAAATCAAAATTTAAATAATTTAAAAATGAATGCCTGAATTTGTAAAATATCAAAAAATACGAACAATTCTGAATAAAACATTCACTTAATTAAGTAATTGTTATAAATATTACATCGTTCCGGTAGATATTACTACCCATTTCGCTGAAAAACAACAACTTTTTGATATTTTAAAAACTTTTTCCGATATGAAAATCAAGGCTGAGAGGGCATCCCACGCAACGCAAAGATCGATAAACCAGCTTTTAGGCGAGAAAAAGCATCCTTTTGAAAAATAAAATAATCTCTAATGAAAAACTCATAATGTGCTTATTAATTATTTTAGCATGGCGGTTTGTAGCCGTGAAAATTTCAAATCTAGGCAAAGCACACCCTGCTGTCCTTCAAAAAAGGATCGCAGGGTGCACAACTTTGCTACTGATATTAAATTAGTTAACAACACATTTGATTACTCAAGCTCTCAAATCGAGTTGGCACTTATCGTGTCACAAAATGGCTACTCAGTCATCAAAATGAGTCACGGTTTCAACTGTATAATTGCCGCTGTTTTTCAATAATTTGGAAACACAGCAGCGTTCCTCCGCTTCCTTTGTCATGGCTTTAGCGGTTTGTGAATCGACGCCATCAATCTTAATTTGCGCATGAACTAAAAATTCATAGTTTGCACGGGCGCCGATGAAGGCAACTTTGACCCGGACAGCAGAGATATGTGGTAACTTTCGTTCGTGTTCAATGGCCTCTAGAGTTGCATCCAGACAAGTACTAAGAGACATTCCCAGTAATTGTTCGGGGTTGGTCCCTGCGTGGTCGTTTAGCGGACTACTGGTCTTGACTTTAATACCATCCGGAACATAAGCGTGACCTTCAAGACCTTCTGAATTGATTGCCTGTGTTTGATACAATGTGTGATTCCAACGTGAATCGTCCAAATGAATTCCTCCTAAGAAAATAAAATGATGTGCTTATTGCTAAATTATAAGCGCTTACACTAAATAAGCAACCTATTGGAGTGTTGAGGAGGACTTGACAGCAATCGAATTTTTATTTAAAATTCAAGGCAATAAAAAATGAAATACGCAATGAAAAGATAAGTAATAACTTAGACAACGTCAAGAGAGCTTGCATTTGGTGAGAGCAAGTCTGCGTCGGTTACAAAAATGGTCTTCGAGCGACATGCTATCGAGCAGTTTGTAAGATAACATTGGGATCCGCCCATTACTGCGGTCGAGTATCAGGTCATTTTGTCGACAATGATACTTGCAGAGTTATTCGGTGTGAATCGAATAAAATGAGAGGTGGTACCGCGAGACTGTTCGCCCTTGAAGTTAATTCAAGGGCATTTTTTTATTGCCAAAAATTCAAATAGGAGTGATCTAAATGACAACTGCAACTAAAATTAAGTTTCCAAATCGCTATGATATCGTGGGAAGTTTTTTAAGACCGGCAAAGCTAAAGGAAGCCCGCGCTGACTTTCAGGCTCATAAAATTAGTCGGGAGGCCTTAACCAAGGTTGAAGACGAACAGATTAGTCAATTGGTGAAAAAGGAGATTGAAGTTGGTTTAAAGGATGTGACGGCTGGTGAATTTCGTCGTAGCTGGTGGCATCTGGATTTCTTTGATGGCCTGAATGGCGCTCATTTTTTCACCCCGGAAAAGGGATATCTCTTTAATGGTGAAGAAACGCGAAAGGGTGGTATCAAGATTGTGGATAGGATTTCTTATAACCCTGATCATCCATTCTTTGCTGATTTTAGTTATTTAAATCAAATTGTGCCTGATGGTGTGACTGCTAAGCAAACGATTCCCAGTCCATCGGTATTCTTCCCCAACAAGGAAGCTGAGATTTACGACGAGCATTACACTAATTTTGCTGATTTCTTGAATGATGTCATTGACGCGTATCAAAAAACAGTCCAACATTTTTATGACTTGGGTTGTCGGTATCTTCAAATTGACGATACATCGTGGGGAATGTGGGCAAGTTTTTCTAAGGAAACCATTAATCCTGATTTAAAACCACTTTGCGAAGCTGCCGTCAAGGCAATCAATGCGATTGCAGATAATAAGCCAGCAGATTTAACCCTTACCATGCACGTTTGCCGTGGTAATTATGACTCACATTGGGCTGGTGCCGGTGCTTATGATCCGGTTGCCGATTACTTGGCTCAACTGCACATTGATGGTTATTTTCTGGAATATGATGACGAACGCTCTGGCGGATTTGAACCACTGAAAAAGATTGCGGATAACGGTCGGCATCAGCGGATTGTTTTAGGCTTGGTGACTACTAAGAAACCTGAATTGGAAAGTGAAGCTTTATTGAAACAACGGATTAGAAAGGCTGAACAATTTGTCCCACTTGATGATCTTTGCCTCTCGCCACAGTGTGGGTTTGCTTCGACCGAAGAGGGGAACCGCCTAACAGCACAAGACCAATGGGATAAATTAAAATTAGTTGTTGATGTAGCTAATCAAGTTTGGCCGAGTTAATATTGGCGAGACGATCAAAAGCGAGACACGAAATGTTTAGCTCCCAGAATGTCAAGGGTATAAATTGATAAAATAGTTATTTAAAAAAGTTCCGTCAGATCAGTTTACAGAAACACTGATTTGACGGAACTTTTGTTTAGAAGCTAAGGCGCTGTAAAATAGAATTCTGAATGCTGTTCCCAATCACACTTTGCCTCTATTACTCTTGATAACTTTTTGGGAAATATTAAATCAGACATGATGGTATTTAATCGATACTTACTTCTTAGTTTTATAAATGCCAAGGATAAAGAAAACGAGGAATAGCGTTAAAAAAATAATTGGAATGGTAATTAAAGGAGTCGTGAAGTAGTTAACCTGATTAGTTATCTTAGTTCCATCTTGCAAAACGTCTGATGTTGAAAGCATTTTAGAAAAAGCATTCATAATTTGTAAGAAAAAAATCGTTAACAAGCTAAAACTGCCAAATAAACTGGATAACTTAAGAAAATACAATTTTTTCACCTACTCATCCTTGATGACATGACCAACATATTTTTACGAAAAGGCTGTGAGGCACGCTTTTGTATTAAAGGTCCAATTATTTAAATGTTCGCTCGCCCAATCGCATATTTTCGTATCGATTACGATATTGCACACTTTATCAATCATTAGCCAAATGAACATCCGGCTGATTATTTTTGATTAGGACCAGTCGTGCTGACAGCTTTATATTCTTTTTGTTTATCTGCATACATTTTTTTAATGGCATCTAAATTGTCGGGTAATGAATAACGCAAGATCATTGACATCTCAGCCATTGAGAACAACTGGTCCGGCAGTTCGATTTGTCCCGCCGCGTTTTCGAATTCGGCAACGACTTGTTCGTCAGTCCAGCCAACTTCTTTTTGCAATCGAGTGATGTCATCAATTGTTGCTTTAGGGATTTTGGCAAAGACGGGATCGCTTACCAGATCAATCGCGTTAAGAACCTTGTGAAAATCTTCGTGTTCTAATAGGTCAGGCAGGCCGGATAATTTGAGATACATTTCACCAAGAATCGTTTGTAGCCGCTCGCCAGGTGTTTTTTTGAAAGCTTTATCAAGTTTTACTTGGGTAAGGAGTGCCTTATCCATCTGAAAATAATCTTTCAAATAGGCGGCTCGATTATAGGCATATCGAACCAACCCATTTAAATATTCCACTTTATTGACAACGTGTTTAGAGTAGCCAGCCTCTTCAACCACGTCAAAATCAATAACCCCGTGCTCAAAGTGATCACCTACCAGTGGCACGTAATTCTCCTGGTCAATGGTCTCTTTACCATTTGGAGTGAGTTCATAAACTTTGGTTGGCTGATAATCTGCGAGTTCCTCAGGTTGGAAATTCTGCAAAATTCGCTGGATTAACTCATCTTTTTTTCCTGAGGTTGAAAGAGATTGCGCTTTTAGCAACTCTTTTAGCTTAGTAACCGTCTGAGATTGTAAACTGTGGTTGTTTTGCTCTTCAATGGTCATTAACCCTTTGTCAATGACACTCTGATATAAATCGTCTGGTTTTTCGTGAAACATGAGGTTCCATTTCATGAGTGGTAATTGGTAAGTGTCGTTTTGACCGTTTAATTTATAAATGGCATATATTTCTTGTTGAGTGATCATTGGGTTACCTCCAAGATTTTAGAATTTAACTAGTGGTTAATCTGGCAGTTAAAAAACAGTGATTGTTGATGAGTTTTAGTGAATTGATTGTGTGTCCTGGAATGATAGCCAGGAAAAGGACTTAATAACTGAGGATTGAAGCTCTTATTAGCTTAACTTTTTTTAAACATCATTGTTTTCGATTCATAATTTATAATGATAAAAAATTCCAGAACAAGTGGCCAGTTGTTTCCATATGCTGTTCGGTAATGACTAAACCGTTTTTATATGTGAGCAAGCAACCCTTATTAATTGGAAAGTACTAATTGTTATTATATCGCAATTGTGATGGGTCTATAAAGCCATTAACAAAATTATTTATCTCGATTCAAGAAAATAGTGGGTCGCTCTTTTCGTTGGTTAACCGCTTTTAAGCGAGATAGATGAATATTCTGTATACTAATGATAAATGGGAGGTATTAGTAAATGAAAATTGCTGAATTTGGGGTTGAAACTTGGTTAAATGTTTGGGAAAAGAAAGCCACTTATGATATCTCACAAAGCACGATTGCGTCAATGACTATGAATGAACTCTTAAACTTGGATGGGCAGGGGGGAGCTTCCTTCTACAAATTGCTTGACCAGCAGAAGATGAATTATGGTTGGATTGAAGGATCACCGGAATTTAAACACGAGGTTGCCAAGTTATATCAGCATGTTGAACCAGACAATATTTTACAAACAAATGGGGCAACCGGTGCCAATCATTTAGCGTTATATGCACTGGTGGAACCGGGTGACCATGTCATTTCCGAATATCCATCTTACCAACAATTATATGATATCCCTAAATCACTGGGGGCAGACGTTGATTATTGGCATATTCACGAAGAAGACCAGTGGTACCCAGACCTTGCCGAATTGAAGAAATTGATTCGGCCAAATACCAAATTAATTTGCTTGAACAATGCAAATAATCCCACGGGAACAGTTTTAAGCACCGATCTTTTGAGGCAGGTTGTCAAGATTGCCAAACAAGTTGGGGCGTATGTCCTGGTTGACGAGGTATATTTACCCTTGGATCATCCGGAAGCCTTTACGTCAATTGCGGACTTATATGACCGGGGGATTGCTACCAATTCTTTGTCCAAAACATATTCGGTGCCGGGCATCCGGGTTGGCTGGACGGCGACAAATCATGAACTTGCTGATTTATTTCGTAAGTATCGCGACTACACGATGATTTGCTGTGGGGTATTTAACGATTTGCTGGCAGTTTATATCTTAAGAAACCGTGACAAAGTACTTGCCCGTAACCGGGAATTAGTTTTAAATAATCTCAAAATTTATCAGGATTGGATTGATTCAGAGCCACGAGCAAGCGTGGTGATGCCCCAGGCGGTGTCGACATCGTTTCCCAAACTAACGGTTCCTGAAGATATTGAGCAATTTTGTATTCGACTGTTAAAAGAAAAGGGTGTGTTATTAGTTCCCGGTAATCGATTCGATGTCCCAGGCCATGTCCGTTTGGGATACTGTGCGCCGGAAAAGACTTTGCGGGAAGGCTTGAAGCGGTTGTCGGAATTTTTACGACAATATGATTAATTGTAAATATAAATAAAAAGTATTTAAGTTAATGTCAAAACGCGTTCGAGGCAAACCGAATTTGCTTCGAACGCGTTTTTAATTTGGTCGAATTGGGATGATTGATTTGATAAACTAAAATCAGACGAGACAAGGCTTATTGTAGTGAAAAGATAAATCGTGTTTTCTATTCCATTACATGGATTGCCGTATAATTAAAGGTAGGAAAGCAGTTTTAAAAGTGATTTTTATGGCAGAAAATGTTAGCGCTTTCCCTAACGAAATCAACTGACATATGATCGTTACTATTTAATTAACAAGCCTATTCTCTGGATATAGTATTAAAGATAGATAAAGGAAGGAAGTGGGTAATATGACGGCAGCTATTCAATTAAAAAATTTATCCTTCGCATATCCCAACAAGCAGGTACTCAATCATTTGAATTTACAAATCCAACCAGGAGAAATCTTTGGCTTAGTTGGTCCAAATGGTGCTGGAAAGACTACGCTGCTCAATCTCATTCAGGGCATCTTAACTTCTCATGATCATTCGATTACCGTTTTAGGCAGCCAGCCAGGAAGTATCATTGTAAAGGAAAAAGTGTCAACGATGTTTCAAAACGATCTCCAAATTAATAATATTAAAGTAAAAGAGTTCATCAAGTTATTTGCTGCTCAGGCAATTAATCCTCAAGATCCCGAAATGGTCATGCGGGATCTTGGCCTGTTAGATATTCAAAATCAATTAATGAATAAATTATCTGGTGGTCAACATCGAAAGGTCAGTTTTGCTTGCGCCATCGTTTCAAATCCACAACTCTTATTTTTAGATGAGCCAACTGTGGGGATGGATGCCCAAACGCGCCAAAACTTCTGGCACTATATTGAAAAATTGCGTCAGCAGAAAGTCACAATTGTGATTACCAGTCATTATCTTGAGGAAATTCAAAAGGTTGCTGATAGAATTGCCATTTTACAAAATGGCCAGTTCAGCTACGTGGGCACATGGCAGACACTTCAAAACCATCGTGACAACGGCCAATTTACCTTTAATACATCACTTGAATTGTCACTGTTTACACATTTACCAGCTGTTAAATCCGCAACTCAAACGGAAACCAACGTTAAGTTAATCAGTAGCGATACCGATTTAACCTTGAAGGCATTATTGCCCTTCATTGATCAGCTGCATGACATCACCATTACCCGTGAATCATTAGAATCGATCTTTTTGGAAATGACAAACAAAGGGGATCACTAATATGAAAACATTAGGATATCAAATTAACTTTAATGTCAAACGGGTTTTTTTACGAAATTTCAGTTATTCATTTTTTACAATTTTAATGCCGATTGGTTTCTTTATTCTATTCACAAAAGTTCTGATTTCGGGAAACAACGTTCAGAAATTGATTTTTGCCAAACAATATCTCGGCAGTATGATCGTATACAGTGTCCTGATTAACGCCATGTTCGGCCTGGGACAAATCATGCAGAGTGACCGGCAGCAAAACTTATTATTGGCATTATCGCTTACACCTAAGGGAACCAAGTATTATTACATTTCAATTGGGATTATTATGTCACTGGTTAATATGCTTTCAATTATTTTGATGCAGATTGTCGGAAAGTTGACGTGGAATATTAATCTCTCGTTAACGGAATCTGTCAGTATGATCGTCATTGCCATTCTTGGTACGTTGCCGATTATGGGGCTGGGTGTTCTTTCCTCATTCGCCAAAACACCTCAACTAACAAGTATTATTGCAAATTTGACCGTATTTCCGCTAGCTATTATCAGTGGTTTGTGGTGGCCGATTTCAATGATGCCAAATTGGGTTCAGTCCATTGGCAAAGTAACACCAACTTACCTTACCAGTAAAATGATCAATCTTGCGATCAATAATCAATCTCTGCCGACTGCTGACATTATGGGAATCCTTATTTGGACGATCATTGTATTAGTGCTGCTTTTTGTACTGATCAAAGTGGTCCAAAAGAGTGGGGAACTGAAAAATGGTTAAGGGATGACAGCATTGTTTAAAAGTTACGGGTATTTATCAATTTAGCTATTTTTACCACCAATTATTTCGAAGAACTTTTTATACGTTTTGCCCAAATTGTTTATATCACAACTAACAGCTGCCATTATTAGTTTGCTCTCTATTATCATTTATAATTATTTGCGAGGTGAGACGGCCAAAATGAGATGTCGAATCATTAGATTTTTCAGTAAAAAGGCAAAATTTGAGATCAATGCAATGAAATGCGGTAATAAAAAAGCTAGAACAGTTTACCTGCCTAGCTTTTTTATTACCGCATTTTTGAAACATCAAAATGACTATTATCCGAGTGCAATTTCATGATCCGTGTGTTTACCGGTAATTAACGCTAAAGTGTCATCTAACGATTGTTTCACCATATTTTCAACGGCAATATCTGTGTAGAAGGCAACGTGTGGGGTTAAAAAGACATTATCAAATGATTTTAGCTTCGTGTAAGCTTTCAGCGGAATATCTGGTTGACCCTCAAATGTTTGGTTAAAAATTTGAGTTTCGTTTTCAATGACATCCAAACCGGCACCTGCAAGTTGTTTATCCTCGAGCGCATTAATAAGCGCGTCTGTATCGACAACCGGTCCCCGTGAACAATTGATAAATAACGTCGTTGGCTTCATTTGATCAAACTGGGGTTTGCCAACCATATGGTAATTATCTTCACTCATGTAAACGTGCATGGTGATCAAATCAGCCTTTTGATAAATTTCTTCCTTAGTAGTATAGGTTAGGATATCTCGCAAGTCATCATTTTCTTTGAGATCATTACCAAGAACCGTTGCGCCCAAGTCATGAAAAATCCGGGCAACGGTACTGCCGATTCGACCAACACCAATAATCCCCACCGTTAATTGGGGAATTTCTTTCGAGCGCAACCCAGTAACGATATAATCATTTTTTCGAATTCGTGACTGAAATTGTGGAATATGGCGTAACAGATTCATCGCATGGGTTAAAGTCATTTCAGCAACAGCTTCTGGGGAGTATGATGGCACGTTGGTAATGGTTAGGCCATTTTCTTTTGCCCTTGAATTTACACTTTAAGTGCAACACTAATTAAATAAAGAATGGCCCATGGCCAA
>NZ_AZEY01000016.1 GCF_001434255.1 Lentilactobacillus diolivorans DSM 14421 | reverse complement strand
CCCCGGATAGGGGTAAAGAGTTTGCCAAAGTTCAATGTTTAACTGATAAGTTTGGTACGCCCTTCTACTTTCCCGATCCTCACTCTCCTTGGCAACGAGGAACTAACGAAAATACTAACGGCTTGCTTCGCGAATATTTGCCAAAAGGAACTGACCTTGATTCAATTACTGACCGCCGGATACAAGCATATGCAGAACAAATGAATAATCGTCCCCGTAAATGTCTCGGATGGAAAACGCCTTATGAAATATTCTTTAATGT
>NZ_AZEY01000103.1 GCF_001434255.1 Lentilactobacillus diolivorans DSM 14421 | reverse complement strand
CTCCAAATTAACCAGCGACCGCTTAAAATACTCGACTGGCAAACACCGTATCAGGTTATGCTGACAAATTTGTCCAAAAATTCGGATTAAATTTGCAATCTACCCTTTGGCAAGAAAATAATTAATTCTATCGACTTTTGCGGGTTCTAATGCATGTACTACTGTTAAAAAATTTGAATAGCTATAAAAAGCTCATCATTATTGCTATTCATTTTAGAAGTTGTTAAACCTGGATAAACATCGACACTTTTTTGTTTTCCCTTTACCCGGCTAGCCAAATAATCTATCATGATACTTTTAAAATCTTCCATATATCAATTATCCTTCACTCATTTTATCTAGAATATTTCCTATTGATCTTGTTTTGGATGCTTTCTTTTAGGGAAGTGTTCGGGTGCAATCTTTGGATATACTTTTTCAGGATGAGTATTTGGCTGCTCGGGGGGTGCGGTTGTTTTGTGAGGAGGATCTTTAATCGGTTGCTCTGAAGGTATTGATGGAACTGGTTTATTAGGATATTTTTGTAAATATAAGTTCATTTTTTTCCTCCAATAGTTTAAAACTATTAAGAACAAAATTATTCTTATGTCTTTAGCTACCTTTTAAAGATGATGAGCAAAGGACTTGGAAATTATAAACCCTTCTGAGTAAACGGAATATAACTAAATATCTGGTTACTCAGAAGGGAATAAAGCGCTTTCTAAAATATTTAGTTTTCAAATATTTAAGAGGTAAACAATATATCTATTAAACTCAGTGTAGACGGATTCAGATCCGTTGCTTATCACCTTTTTTTGTTATCTGTCTATTAGGAATTTTTATCGCGAGATTTGGCAGTGGCTTCACCACCCTTTTGACCACCTTTTTCACCATTTTCTTGGTAGAAATCTTTATCATGTGACTTAGTAGTGGCTTCACCACCCTTTTTTCCAATTTTTTCGTAAAAATCTTTGTCGTGCGATTTGGCAGTGGCTTCGCCACCCTTTTCTCCTGATTCTTCTCGAGTTAATTTATCATCTTTTTTTTCGACCATAATTATACCTCCTTAAATCGCGGGAAACAGCAACCAAGGCTAATGATACAGTCAGAGATGTTTAATATTGGCTGTAATATTAACCTCACGTGCAGAATAATGCTTTTCGTGCTTGATTGTCAAAATATAAGTTTAAGAAAACTAAAACTTGGTTTTCCAATCATTCAAAATGGCTGTGATCATCGTTTCTAAAGATAGTAATTGGCTACTTAGCAAATGTTTACCAAAATAACTAATCCTCAATTGTCAAATCAAGTGCAACACTAAGAATCTATTCTTAGAAGTGGTCTAGT
>NZ_AZEY01000015.1 GCF_001434255.1 Lentilactobacillus diolivorans DSM 14421 | reverse complement strand
ATAGTTGAGTCACCCTGTAACCTAGCCAAAGTTACGCAGGGCGGCTTTTTTATTTGTTCCTTTTGTCGATGTATGTTAGCAACGCTAAAATAAACATTGCAAACAGCAACATCAACGAGAGTGTCTGGAAGACGCTCATTGACTGTGAAACCTTCCTGAAGATTATTCCATGTTCCCATGGGCCTCACCTCGCAAGGGAAAAGACAGCCACCGCCCTTAAAACTTCCTGCGTAATCCATTATACAGGTGAATTAAGTGTTGACCAAGCACAATAAAAATTAAGTCATGGGGTTTCATAGGATCCTAAATTTGATCAAATTAAGAATCAGCAAAACATCTTTTGTAGATACCCCTTTTTAAGTTCTTGGAGTTTTTCAAGCTTACGCTGATGAAGAGCGATGGTACTATTTAAAATTGAAAAGAAGCTTCCTATCTTTTTTTGTTCATTGATGTTGGGAAGCTGAATGATTTCCCTTTCTAGGTTTTTTCGACTAATCCTAGTACGTGTTGAGCCAGATGCCATTATTTGAACTTGCTTGAGGTTACGAGGATTATTTAGTTGTGAAACCAAAAATCGAAATGAGATCTTTGAACTAGGACGCAAAATTGCGACATCAACTGAAGTAACCATCTGTTTCCCGATGTTTGGTAAAATCACGGCTCTACCTGCCGGATCTGCTAAGCGACAAACAACAATATCGCCTGGAAATATTTCATTTGCCTTTAATTGGTTAAAGTCTTCCTGACGAAAATATTTTGCATTTTGTGGCTTATCGAGGTACTCATCCACACCAATATTACCGGTTTGGATTATCCGATACTGTCCATTCTCGAAAATATGTTGCTTCTCAATCCAGTCTCCATCAGAAATATTCAATCCAAGCTCTCCAAGCTTACGTTGTTCCCAAGCGTCAGCAAACCCTGCAAATCTTAATTGCGGGAACTTACTACCATTCTGGGGAAACAATTTCTGTAAATAGCCCTGTTTAAGTTCCTTAAGCATAGCTAACTTACGCTGATGAAGAGTGATAGTGTCATCAAGTTGTTTGAAGAATGAACCGATTTTTTGTTGTTCTTCAATACTAGGTAAGTAATATAATAACGAATTTAGATCTCTTGGATACACGGCGGATACACTGGTTGTCCCAACCGCTCTTGCGTGAACTTGGGAGATAACTTGTTGGGTATTATATAAATAGTTAAAGAATATTGTATCAATTCCATCAAATTTAAAGCGAGCTATATTGCTATTAAAAGCATATTTACCACTTATTCCAGTCCATGTAGCACCTTTACCAACAAGTTCCAAAGTATTTCTTGTATTAAACAAAAAATCTCCGTAATTAACAATATCTTCCGATCCAACATTACTATTTGAATCAAGGTATTCAAGCTTCTTGAAAGAAAAATACCCTCTTTGAAGGTTTCCCATCTTTATCAATGGGGTTCCTTCGTTAACTGCAGAACCTAATAAATTAGTCCCTGTTTGTATAGATACTATATTATCTTTAAACTTACGCTCTTCCCAAGGATCAGTGAAACCTTTAAATCTTAATTGCGGATATTTAGCTTGGTTATCTTTCATTGTGAGCCTCCGGTTTTGACTGATCATTAACCTGGGTGGTCACTAACTGGCTAGCTAATTCATTAAAGGCTTGTTCATTCTGACTGATTTCCTCGTCCAGTTGCTTTAGATCAGCTTTGACCTGGTTCAGATCAATCTCGGGTTCCGGTCCAAATGTATCAACGTAGCGCGGAATATTTAAGTTGTAGTCATTCTCCTTGATTTCCGCCGGTGAGGCCACATGAGCATATTTATCGACATCTTGCCGGTTTTGATAAGTGGTCACAATTTTTTGAATATTGGCTGCCGTTAGCTTATTTTGATTCTTGTCCTTTTCAAACTCCCGTGACGCATCAATAAACAAGACGTTATCAGTGGTTTTATGTTTCTTTAAAATCATGATCAACGTTGGAATACTGGTGGAATGAAAAATATTAGCGGTAGCCCAATAATGGCATCAATCCGGTTATCCAGCAGAAGCTTTTGGCGAATTTTGCCTTCCTTAGCCCCCCGAAATAGCACGCCATGGGGTAAGACGATGCCCATAGTTCCATGCTCCTGCAGATGATAAAAGCCGTGTAGCAGAAAGGCAAAGTCGGCTTTAGATTTAGGCGGTAAGACGCCATAGTCGCGGAAGCGGGGATCAGACAAGCGTTTGTCACTGTTATCCCAGTGCGCCGAGTAGGGCGGGTTCATAACGACCGCATCAAATAAGTAAGGTTCGTCAACCGGCCAATCTTTACTTAACGTGTCGCCATTGCGTAAATGCATATCGTCATACGAGACCCCATGTAACATTAAATTCATTCGGGCCAGGTTAAAGGTCGTGGTGTTCAGTTCTTGGCCGTGATAACTCACTAAACCAGGTTCTTGCACGTGTTGTCCGACATTTAACAGCAGCGAACCAGAACCAACTGCTGGATCATAGATAGTCCGCACTTGGTGGTCACCCGCATTATGCTGATAAGTCACGATCTGGGCAATAATGTCGGACACCTGCCGCGGGGTATAAAATTCACCCGCTTTTTTACCGGAATCACTGGCAAATTGCGCGATTAAGTATTCATAGGCGTCACCTAGGACGTCGCCTTGATGATGGATAAGATCAATCGCATTTAAAGCTAACATAGTATCACTAATAGTTTGGTTCCGTTGTTGTAAAGAACTGCCTAATTTATTACTACTTAAATCCACATCGGCAAACAAACCCGAAAAGTCTTGCGCTGAAGATAGATTTTGTGTCGACTGTTCCAGATCATGAAGTGCTTGAGATAAATCGTCTAACGCAAAAGTATGGGCTTGAATCTTGCCAATCAGGGTGGTGTACAACGCCTGGGGTTGAATTAAATAGCCGAGCGTGTTTTGCAAATATTCCACTAAACTGGGCTGCGCCGAGACGCCTTCCAATTCAAACTGAGGATTCATATACTGAGCATATTTCTGGGTGACATTTTCAGTTTCGCCTGCCCAATCACTAAAAGTCGTTAAGGTTTTCTCGGATAGAAACCGATAAAAAATTAACCCTAATAAATAATTTTTATATTCGGAAGCGTCCATTTTCCCGCGTAAGACATCGGCCGCATTCTATAGGGCGCTTTCAAGTTGACTAGCTTGAGTTGTTTTTTCTGACATTGTTTAACCTCCGCGCGTTTTATAATCAAGTTAGCCAATTAGATCCAGCTAATTGAAAAAATAAAAAACACCAAGACAAATCTCTGTTATCATTGATGTTCCAACACAAAAATGAAAGAGGTTATTGTCTTGATGCAAGAACAGAATACCACAGTCCGAGAAAAAGGTCACCACCTAACTTCATTTGAGTGCGGCAGAATCGCCACGCTACACAGCCAAGGATACTCTAACCGCGCAATTGCTAGAGTTATCGGCGTTTGTCATCAAACAATCAGTAATGAACTACGCCGTGGTGAGATCGACCAAGTTAAAAAAGTGAACGGTCAACGGCAATATCACCGCAAGTACTCGCCAGAAGCGGCACAGGCCAAATACGAAGCTAACCGAATGTCCTGTCATCGACCTTTGAAACTCGCTGGTGTCGCTGACTTTATCAACTACTTTACGGCCCATTTTCACCAAGACGGTTGGTCGCCTGATGCCGCGGTGGGCCGTGCTAAACTTGAAGGCTTATATCAACCTGAGGAGATGGTTTCGACCAAGACGTTATACCACTATATCGATGCGCAACTACTTGAAGTCCGTAATCTTGATCTGCTCGAAAAAAACCGGCGCTGCACCAAACACCACCATTCACCCAAGCATAAGCGTCTGGCCGGACGAAGTATCGAAGAGCGACCTAAAAGTATTGATCAGCGCCAAGAGTTCGGTCACTTTGAGTTGGATACCGTAGTCGGTAAACGTAACGGCCAAGAAAGTGTCATTCTAACGCTGATCGAGCGCCAATCTCGCTGTCAGATCCTGCGTTTGATTGATGGCCGTGACGCCGATTCAGTCAACTACGAACTGGCTAAGATCTGCCAAGAATACGGGCACATCATGAAGTCCGTTACCGCTGACAACGGGGCAGAATTCGCAGCGGCGGGGACGGTGCTTGACGGGGTTGCCGACCTTTATTATACCCACCCTTACCGCTCTTCAGAACGAGGCACAAATGAGGCGCATAATCGAATGATCCGTCGTGATGTGCCTAAGGGCCTGTCCATGGATACTTTAGACCCTAGTGATATCCAAGCAGTGGAAGCCAAGCTAAACAACTTACCACGCCGGCAGTCAGGTTACCAAACCCCAAAAGAGCTTTTCTCCGCTGCCGCTGGCTAAAGATTGAATCTTTAAAATATGAATATCAATGAAAATACTGTCTTGCCGGGATTTATTGCGTGGCTAATTTGTTCTTGCAATTTGGGAAATTGATACGGATGATAGATATACAATTGATGTTGGTGTTGTTGCGCCCAAAGTGCGATCGCACCAGGTCCTTCATTAGGTGTGTGTTGTAAAACATTGATCCGCATATTGAGCTTCCAGCTAATTAATAACTTAACTTTACGCTGCCTCACGCTAGCTGGCAATATCGTTTTAATATTTCTGCAAGTATTGCACCAATAAATCAATCCCTGCTTGGCAGCTCTGCGTCATTACTGACTCAGGTTCACCAGGAAAATAATACGTTTTGGCTAACGTCGTTTCCGGATTAGCCAAGCCGATACAAACAGTCCCCACCATTACGCCCTCCAATTTATCAGGACCAGCCACGCCGGTAAATGCTAACGCAAAATCAGTACCGGCAATTTTGCGCGCTTGTTGGGCCATGCTTTTAGCAACTTCAGGACTGACGACGCCATATTTTGCGATCAAAGCGGCCGGCACGCCGAGTAGCCTGGTTTTAGCCGTGGTGGCGTAGGTGATGAAACCGCCTGGATAAATTTGACTAGCCTGTGGTGTGGCGGCTAATTGGCTTTGAAAGGTCCCGCTAGTTAAGCTCTCGGCGCTGGTCAATGTCAGTTTGCGTTTAGCTAAATATTTTGCTAGTGTCGGTATATCCATATTGCATTCCTCCTCTACTCTACAGCAGTGAATAATTTTGGTACCGAAAGTTTCCGCTGTTCCGAACGATACGACTTGGACTTGCTTAACTTCGATATTAGTTCCAATTGACATCGGGAAATAAGTTCTGCTTAACTAACATCCGATACTTGCTAATAGCGTTGTTAAAAACAAGTGACAGTAGCCATCATATTACTTGAAAATATGTCTTAGAAGCTGTCCAAGATCTATGATTTTTGATATACTTCTATGTAAAAAGCGAGT
>NZ_AZEY01000014.1 GCF_001434255.1 Lentilactobacillus diolivorans DSM 14421 | reverse complement strand
AACCAATTGGCCCATACCAGCAAAGTGGTGCTAAAAACATAGCCGACGAAACCATCAAAGGTAATTTAGGCTGTTGTGAATCCTTTACGCGGGCATTGGTAATTTCACCAACGACAGATGAAACTGGTTTTTCTTTCGGATCATTATTTTTTGCCATTTTTTTCACTCCTAAATTTACAATTTCTTAATTTTTAATACACGAACTGATACAAAATACTGTTGTATCATCTGCCACATCCCTTCAAAACGTGTTGACACTTTCAGCCATTTTAAGTTTTATCAATTAATCAGGTGAAAGTTCACACAATCAAAAATACTAATATTCTAATATACTAGACAAATAGAATTTAACACTTATAGAAAGCGCTGTCAACTTGATTTTTCATAAAAAATGACTCAAAATCATTAAAATCCAACGATATCAATTAAATAAATCATCAAACTTAATTGTGAACTTATTTATTAATCTCAAGTATTCATCTGTTTATCCGCATCTAACAGTTCCGCCAATAAATAATAATTGGTGAAAATCCCTTATTTAATCGCACCCAGTGACCTGACTTTTGGGCATATTATTGTCTTAGCAACACCTCAAAATAAAAGTACCTCTGGACAGTTAGTCGAAAGAATAGTAAGGCTCAAAAAAGTCTCGTAAAATCAGCAATAACACTGGTTTTACGAGACTTTTATTGTCCAATCAGAACGCTACAAGCTAACGTTTTAACGCTTGTTCGAGCTCCATTTTTTCTTATATTCTAAGACTTCTCTAGGGCCTCCCACAAGCCTTCTAAATAAGTAATCCCAAGCGCTCGGTCGTATAATCCATAGCCTGGACGACCATCTTCACCAAAAATGTTCCGACCATGATCGGGACGGATATAACCATCATAATCAGTATCATGAAGTGCCTTCATGATCTCATACATATCAAGTGACCCTTCTGATGATGGATGAGCTGATTCATGAAAAGCATCCTTACCAACATACTTAATATTTCGAACATGCATAAACGGCACCCGATCCTTGGGGACAAATTCCCGAATGATTGCAGGTAAATCGTTTTCAGGATTCTCGCCAAGACTTCCGGTACAAACTGTAAACCCATTGTATCGTGATTCATGTAGTTGTTCGATTTTCAGCATATCTTCCCGATTCTTAAAGATTCTTGGAAGACCAAATAATGGCTTTGGTGGATCATCCGGATGAATCGCCATTCGAACATTATATTTCTCACAAGTTGGCATAATAGCATCCAAGAAATACTTAAAGTTTTCCCGTAGCTTATCTGCCGTGACATCTTTATATGCAGCAAATAACTGTTTTAAAGCAGCCAGACGTTCAGGCTCCCAACCAGGTAAACTGAACCCCCTTGATCCCGAATTCATTTCAGCCATTAAGGCTTCTGGATCCTTGGGCAGCTTGCTCTCTTCATACATCATTGCATTAGAACCATCGGCTAATTGGTGATGTAGATCAGTTCTTAACCAATCAAAGACTGGCATGAAGTTGTAGCAAATTACCTTAATTCCCACTTTTGAAAGATTCTTGATGGTTTGAATGTAATTAGCGATGTACTTATCCCGGCTCGGCAAGCCGATCTTAATATCATCATGAATGTTAACTGATTCGATGACTTCAAGCTTAAGGCCGGCATCAGTCACCTGCTTTTTTAATGCATCGATTTTATCTTGGGGCCAAACTTCCCCCACTGGTACGTCAAATAATGCCCCGACAACTTGCTTAGTTTGCGGAATTTGTCGAATTTCTGCTAATGAAATTGGGTCGTCATCAGCGCCAAACCAGCGAAATCCCATTTTTAGATTTCTCATTGTTTCCTCCTTGTGGATTGATTAAATAAAGTAAAACTTAACTGGTATTTTAATATATTTTAATAAAAGCCATTCACAACTTACCATAACCAAAAGATACCGTCAACGGTTAGCCATCATTAATTTGACAAATTGATATATTAATATACAATACACATTGTAAGCGGAATCATATCCTATTGCAACTAAATTCTATGAAATGTACCCTTCGATCGGACTCACAGGGCGTTTAACATCGCTGAAACACCTTTTCTAATAGTAACCAAATTAAGCAAAATAATAAACAATATTTAGGAGACGATTAACATGAAATTAACATCATTGGGAGAATTAATGCTGCGGTTCAAACCTAATAGTTGTACTCGGATCGTTCAAGCCACTTCATTTGAAGCATCATTCGGCGGTGCCGAGGCTAACGTTGCCGTTTCGCTAGCACTACTGGGCGATCAGAGTTGCTACATCACCAAGCTGCCTCAAAACATCCTCGGGGAGTCAGCTCTTTTTCGACTTCGTGGATATGGTGTCGACACCACAAAAATTCTTCGCGGCGGTGAACGAATCGGCACTTACTACTTTGAAAAAGGGACTAGTGTTAGAGGAACCAACGTTGTTTATGATCGTGCCCATAGTTCGTTTGCAACCTCTAATGATAATGAATATGATTGGAAAAGGCTATTAAAAACCACTGATTATTTCTACGTTTCTGGCATTACGCCAGCCTTATCACCTCAACTTCAAGATACCGTTTTAGATGCGGCTATTTACTGTAAAAAGCACGGCATCAAAGTTGTCTATGATGCCAACTTTCGCGGAAAACTTTGGTCAACCAAAGATGCTCAAAAGTTTTCAAGCATGATCATGCCTTACGTCTCAATTGTTTTTGCTCATGATGAAGATTTTGAATCCTCGTTTGGTATTAAAGCGTTCGATGGCAACATGGCTGACGGTATCGCCCAAAAACAGCAATTTAAGCAAGCGATGCTTAAATTGGCTGCCACATACCCTAACCTAGAGACAATCGGATCTGTTCTTCGAAACATCTATTCTGTTGAATCAAGTCAGTGGACGGCAATGTTACTTAATGATCAGACGTTTTATGAAAGCCCGGTCCACTCCGTTCAAGTTTACGAAGGTGTTGGCGGTGGGGATGCCTTTGCCGCGGGAATCATGCACGGTATTATGAATCAATTCGACCTGCAAAAAACGGTGAATTACGGTATTGCAGCCAGTGTCACCAAACTAACAATCTCCGGTGATTTTAACCTCGCCTTTGATAATGAGATCACCCAACTTGCCGCAACGGGTGGATCAGCAATGAATCGATAAGCAAATTCCAAAATCTTCCGTCAATAGTCTTAGACCACTAACTTATTGTTAACTTAAAACAGCTCTGTTGAATCCCCCTCTATAAAAGAGATTTCAACAGAACTGTTTTTTATATCAGATACTCACTGGTTGTACCCGAAGCAAAAAAGCTGGGATCCATTTTGACGATATCCCAGTCTCTTCACTTTTTATTTATGATCATTAACAAGGAAAATCAACGGATCTTCGATATTTATAGTGACTCGTCATTACCCTCTAGACGAGATGCAATTTCATCATCACTGTATGCTTTGTGCGTGTTCGACAATAACATGACTTTTGCATCGCTCTTACGCATCAAATATTTCCGTTCCCATTGATCCTCATCCGGCCCATCGCAAGTAATCCGAATGACATTTTCCAAAGTCGCTAAGGTTTGGGCGGCTAATGTGATATTGGTATAGCAATCATTATCAAAGAAATGACGCCACTTGGCTAATGGGTTATTCAACCATCGACTCGTCATCGTTTGCATATTCTTTTTGGCTTGATCAACTTTCAAAAATGCACCAACAAAATCATGGCCATCGTATGATTTAAACGCGTCAATCAGTAGTTTAAGCGCTTTAATTGAGTACGTGTGAATGGCAATACTTAGCCACAAGTCGTTGTATAAACGACCTGCATCGTCTGCCGGCAATCGTTTCATCAAAACGGTAGTGTCAGTTGCCAGCTTAATAAATGGTTGAACATGTGGCTTAATTAAGTCGTCAATTTGTCTAAGCTGAGCGGCAAATTGATTAGTCCCGGTTAGCCACTCCATTTCCGGCATTTGATCACGTTTAGCCAGCCAGGTTGCAATCGCCTTTCTCAGTGTATAAACGTAGAATTCGTCACCAGCTTTTTGATCTTCAAAATGCCGATAATTGAAGGTTGTCTGGAAATATCGGGTGTAAAGTGCAGCAATTTCGCTTAGATGTGACTCGTAATAGATCCCAACATATTCATTTAAGATATCTGAATTGGATCCCAGCTTATAATTACTGCGCCAAGTTTGTGCAATCAGACGTAAATAGAAAATATGTGGCTTAATGCTTCCGGTATTGGCAATCACCAGATCATCCATTCCAGCCTGTCGAACCTGCATTAATTGATCGGCAACATAGTGTGGATCAATCTGTAACAAGGTTAAGAAATTGGATGCTTGTAAATCATGGAATGCCACATGATAGTAAATTCCTTGAGCAATTTGATCGTTTTTTGAAGAAAGGACGGCACTTCGTGGATCATCATTTCCCTGCCGACGTGAAACCATCTTGCCATAGCCGTTGTCAGCCCAAATCTGGATAACATCCTTTGGTATTTTAAGTAACCCTTCATTATATAAGCCGGTTGATTCACCATAAATATTCATTGAGCACATTGCATCAGGGTCAGCTTTTTTAACCATTTCATACTGGGTTTGAATCACTGAATTGATGACTTTAGCTTTATCTTCTTCTGTGTAATTATGATCATCATCAGCCCAAAATGGTCGGTCTCCTTGTCCTCGAAAACCGATATTCCAGAGAATTTTACTTCCTTTCTGGCGATCGATACTATCCTGCCAAATTTTCTTAAACAAATCAGGATGCTTCAAATAAGATGCTTCAAGATCTGGATAAACTCGGGAAAACATGTCAGCACCCAGTGGTTCCGCATGGTGATGGGCGATCATGAGACCCATTGAAGAAGCTAATGGCCAATGCAAATGACTATTGGTATCCGTTCCAGGAATGACGATATTGCCACCACAGCGCAACAATGTTTCAAAGATTAGCATCCAAACGTACTGATTTGATTCTCGATACTCCCAGTGATTAATTAATAGTTCGTCGTTTACAAACCAGCCACGGTATTTAACATGATAATCAGGCATTTTCAATGATTCAACTTTTGGAAATTCCACGTATGGCACCGATTTCGGCATCTTATCCAACCAAAACCAGAAATCATCAATTCCCAAGACATCCTTAGAAATTGCCAAAGCACCATACATTACTCCTAATTCAGTTTTGGCAATAACAAGTATTCGATCAATTGCTGGAAAAACAACTTGAAAAGCGTCACCTTTCAAGTTGGCAGCCAGATCCACCTTCAATATAATGGTATTGTGAGATTTATGATTGGTGACTGTTTTTCGGATATCTCTCTGCAAAATTTCTGCTGCATTCCGAAGAACGTCGTTAGTGAAATTCGTTTGAACATTGGTATCTTTTGAAATAAAAAATTTAGTTCTCAACTACATAGCGTCCTTTCATTTGTTTTGAACGAACTAAAAATACATTTTCTACTTTGCCAACCCCATCCACGGCAACTAAATTTATTATCGAAATTAATAAATTCAATCTTGGTTGACTAATCTAGAATCTTAATATATCAATTGCAAATCTATCACTCATTGAAACCGCTGTCAATATTTGGTTGAATATTACAACTTGGTCTGTGAATGTTAGAATACTAGTGTTACAATTATCAATTACAAGCATAATTGATTAAATCTAATTATTAATGAGGGATAACCATGGAAAGCCTAAACGAAGTTGCTTATCAAACTATTTTAAATGACATTCTCAAACTCAAGTTCAAACCTGGAGAACGCATTCAGGATAGAGACCTAATTGAACGTCTAAAGATCAGCCGAACTCCTGTACGGGAAGCCATTTTACGATTGAAAAACGATGGCTTAATGGCAACGGTTCCACAAAGTGGGACATACGTGACCAAAATTAGTTTAAAAAGTGCGTTAAATGCGCGTTTTGTTCGTCAAAGCGTTGAACGTGACGTTGTCAAGGAAGCAGCCATCAACATGAGTGAATCGAATATTTTGGACGCCAAGAATCTAATCAGCAAGCAAGAACTAGCTACCAAACAAAAAAATAGTGAAGACTTTTTTTACCTAGACAATGACTTTCATAAAATGTTTTATACAGCGACTGATAAAGATGAAGTTTGGAACTGGTTAAAGGCTCTCACGCTTCAACTTGACCGTTATCGTTTCTTGCGAATTCAGCAAACCGAAATGCCCGTTGACAAAATCTTGCAACAACATGAGGGCATTGTTGAAGCCATCAAGAAACATGACAAATCCTTAGCAGGTCGTCGTGCTTTTAACCATCTCAACTTGATGCTGGCCGAAAAAAACAACCTACTGAAAAAGTTTCCAGATTACTTTGAAGAAAATCGTTAAAAATCACATAAGGTCATTTTGTACATCCGTATTAATAAGATGTTAATTGCAATTAATTATATCATCAGAACACTTTTACCAATAAATAATATCTAAACGACAAACTAATTAGTCTATACCATAATACTTACAACCCTAAAGAAGATAAAAAAGCAAAAGCTAAGAATTACGCTAACCAAGCGAGATTCTTAGCTTTTGTTTTATACTTCAGAAACAATCGAATATAATTAATTGTCATTTAACAATCATCCGACGTAACGTTCACAAGATTAACTATCAGGCATCTCAAAATATCAACATCAACCAATCACAAATACACCTTCGTATTCTTTGATCATTTACCTTTTTCATCCAATATAAAATTTTGCAATCCCGAATTACTTGGAAAACTATCACTCATTAAATCTCATTCATCAAAAAGGTGGTTTAACAAATTTCTTGTTTGCGCAAATATAAGCGCCGTTTGTTAATCGGTAACGAGTCCTATTCTTTGGTCTATTCTGAAATACAATCTGCTACGCGATAATAACCAGTTTCATTTGTCAACAAGGCTTGTCGATATGAATGAATTCCATATTTGGCAATAACCTTAATAGTTTTGGAAACTGGCAGACTTGAATAATAAAATAGTTTAACATAGTTATTTTTTGTAGTGATATAGCCAACCGTCAAAATCACGAAAGTTATACCTTAATTTCCCAGCATTGAATTTGACATCCCGTAACATTTTGAATATTAACAGATTTATCCGCGTAAATATAGGTCCCAATCCTAACTGCCCCTCGATCAAGAGTAGTCGAAGGTTCTAAAGCATCTGAAGCCCCAGATAAGCCGGTTTCTGTTAAAGAACTTGAGAAACCAGCTGTGGAGGGACTAGTAGATTGAACCGTTTGGGCTAAATTAGTCGTCGATGAATCTACCGAACTGCTTGAAGTTGTGAAACCACTATTAGAAATATCATTAACATAAACTTGAAATTCCACTAGCCCATCTTGACCGCCAATAACCTTAGTCGCTGTTAATCTAACATAACGACCTTATCCAGTGAACTTATTACCATTACAACCTTAGTGGATGGATTAACGCTCTTCTTCCAGTTATTGCTGTCCCTCCGTCCAAACCAGTCTCGATCACATCTATGTTAATTGAAAAAGGTACACAGCAAAAATCATTATTTCTTTGAATCTTCTTGAATTTGTTCCAATGACTTCCCAGCGGTCTCACTGAAGAACAGCTGAATAAACATCCCCATCGCAATACAGAAAATGCCAAAAATAACAAATGTCCAAACACTTCCTAACTTATCGAGCATCACTGGAAATAATTGAGTAACTGCGTAAGTTGCGGCCCATAATGCGAATGACGCAATTGATGAAGCTCGACCACGAATTTTATTTGGAAACATTTCAGAAATCAAGACCCAGGCACCACCGCCCCAGGACATTTCAAAAATACTCGTATGGATGATGATTAAAGCGATGATAAATACATCAAAGATTTTTGACATGGAAGTTTGGTCGAAACAGAACGCCAGCAATAGCATACAAGCTGCCATTCCATATCCACCCCATTTGAGCAGTCGCTTTCGTCCGAGTCTATCAATCATTCCCATAAAGAATAGAACAAATAATACCTTAACCAATCCGATGGCCACCGTTTCAATCATGGCCGCGTTGGTTCCTGCACCAGCATTTTTAAAAATAACTGGTGCATAATAAGCTACCGCACTGACCCCCGTTAATTGTTGAAACACGGAACACATGACAGCAATGAATAATGCCATTCGTGTCCCCTTTTTGAATAACTCTTTAAGAAATGTACCGTTTGAAGTCTCTGAATGAATTGTCTTTTTGATTTCGTTAACTTCAGTCGAGATTGTTTGTTCAGAATTATAACTCACTTTTCCCATAATCCTTTTTGCTTGTTCATCTTGATTTTTGCTAACTAAGAATCGTGGACTTTCCGGAATGAAAAATAATAGGACAAAGAAAAGGATGCCAGGAACAATGCCCGCTAGGAACATCATCCGCCAACCAATATCTTGATTCCAAGCAATCGTATGTGTGTTAGCAATTAACGCATTAATCACATAAACAACAAATATTCCTGATGCAACTGCTAGTTGATAACTGCCAACCATTTTTCCACGAACTTGTTTTGGAGAAATTTCAGCAATGTATAAAGGAACCAGTGTAGACACCATTCCAATTCCTAAACCACCAATTAAACGAGAAATAATTAAAATTGCAACGTTACCGGCAAATGCACAGCCAACCCCCGAAAGCGCAAACAATATTGCGGAAACGAACATCATGATTTTCCTGCCAATTCGATCAGCCAAGTATCCGGCAATTAAACAACCAACCATTGCCCCCAAAGGAATACAACCAGAAATGAACCCTAATAATCCGCTTGACATAGCAAACGTATGACCAATAAACGTAACAGCACCGGACATAACACCTTGATCATACCCGAATAACAGTCCACCAAGAGCTGCAATAAAAACGGTAATTGTTAGATACCGTGGAAAATCATGGCTATTGGAAGATTTGACTACAACATTCTTTTTCAAAAGATAACCCCTCCTAGGATTAAATATGCAAAAACCGACTGTTCAAACCTATCCTCTTTTGTGACATATTGAATACAAATCGAGATAGTTTTAGGAAAAAACTATTTTCTGAAAAAAGTCTCAACCTATCGTTTGGGTCGGTCATTTTTTTGCACACTGATATATTAATGTACTAATATTCTAAAGACACAATAGAAGAATAACACTTTAATTCACATATTTCAATGATGTTAAAACTAGCTCAACTTGATTCAGTTTATCTTTTAATCAATCACCAATTTATGATTCCGCTTACAAGTGCCATTTCTCCGCAATCCTTTTTTGGATCATGATTACAATTAAAGCAATCTATCCGATTTTTCAATGTTCTGTAAGCATTTTCTTCTAAGTATTTTTTTCACAACCGCGGACTAGATCATAAGTATCCTCGGGCTTCACATTTAAATTGGTTCATCTCACATCAGTTCTTATAGAAATTAAGACTCTATGATCATTAGGTTGAACACCAATGCCGAATAATGTCATATCAATCCATAAAGGGAAAGATCATAAAAGCTTTTATTGAACTTCATTGACTAACCATATTTAAAATATAGTAGACATTTTTTCACTTACTGCAGAAGTTAATCATAAAAACAAAATACATTCTGGTAAATCTAGCGAGCGGTCGCCAGGAAATGGTCAAACCTAGTTATTTGACGATGATAATAATGGTGTTTTCAACCAACCGGAGTCAAATGGGAAACAAGTCGAAACGGTCATAGTATGTCATTTGCAAATGAAAATTACTATTAAAGGAGGAATTTATCACATTAGCAGATCGTCATTGTGACGCGTATGGCCACCAGTACATGGTTTTCAAAAAAATGATTGGAAAAAAGCTGCATTTCCAACCAGTCAAGTTATACATAGTTCAACGTTATCGAGAAATTGGTAAGCATCTGCAATGTTCAGCCGATATCAATTACGATGGTGATAAGTTAACAACAGGGTATCTTTGATCCCACACAGTTTAGCAGCGGCAAATTGATTAGCTGTTATCACAGCCAATTGTCATTTTTCTACGCACCATCACGGAGTAGAACCGTCGTAGAATGGTTGTATGCTGATATGATGCACTGCCACCCAAAATAATTCACGCGGGCTGCTGAGCAGACGCCAAATAAAAATTTGTGGAGATGCAAGTGGAATTGTCACAACAAGCAGCATGAGCGTCTAATTTGTTCAGTTAGTTATCCGTCAAAAGAAAACCAATTGTCGACCAGTTCTTCGCATTGGCAATTCACAACCCGGCGATTGAAAAATCCAAACTGGGTAAAGCGATTACTTATTTGGTTAATCAGCGGGTGGCGTTAAAAGTCTGCTTAACCGATTCTCAAGCGGCGATCCGTAATAATGTGGCGGAACGAAGCATTCAAACTTTAGTAATTGGTCGTAAAGTGTCAACCCGACTGGGGCCAAAGTCAACGCTTTAAAATTCAACAAATATTTAACCTATTTATTCACAAGAGTACTCCAACTTGGCGATTTTCCTCGCCAGGGCCGACTGGTGGCTCATTTACCATGGAGAAAAATTCAACAAATCTGCGTCGACTAAAATTAAAACCGGCTCTCGATAGACGTTAACGTAATCGAGAGCCGGTTTTAATATGTCCAGTTATTTAGTGCGTGCATTTAAAATTACGAAATCTAAATATTAAAAACAGTTTAACATCTTCAAGAAAAATGAAATGAAAGTATTAATTAACCCACTTTATTTATTACCTATACAATATTCAAACCAATATTAGTGAAAACATTTTAGTACATCCAATGTCAATTAAAAATCACATTTGTCATTAATAGTTTTTTTGCATAACTAACTTTTTATTACCAGTGATGTAATAGCCATTAACCAATCGATACCGCGAAGTCAGATGATATTTCTTAATCGCTTCAACCTTTAATTTGGTACCTTGTTTATAATGTTTGGCTTTACCTTTAAGACTGACTGTCCTGTATGCATTAACACCCTTCTTAGCAATAATCGTATTTACTTTAGATTTTGGCATCGTTGCGTAATAAGCAGGAACAATATACTTCCTATTAGCAGTGATGTAACCTCTTTTACCATTGGTTTTACGATAATGATTTACATCTTTGACTTGATAGCGGAGTGTTCCATTTGACGAACGGGCAAATCCTTGAACAACGAACATAGGTCGGTTAACCCGTCGTTGCTTTGAATAAACAGTAATCCGGTTATTAGTCTTGAAGTTAGCATCTTTATATAGATAGACTTTTTTAACTGCGTAAACAGCTTCGCCAACTTTTAATTGACCTGGTTTAGTCACCAATGTTGACCCATTTGTTGAACTAGAGGATGAAGAAGTAGCACTTGAGCTAAAATTCGACGTACTTGAACTGGTTACAGATGATTCTGAACTATTAGAAGACGAACTAATTTCTGTTGTTGGTGGATTTGGTGTACTTGTCCCACCAGCTGTTGTTGACGAAGCTGGTGATTGAGCCTCGTCAATCGCATCGAGTAAAAAGTTTCCACTTTTCACTGCAACCCTCACCGTATGTTTACCATTACTCAAATTGGCAAGACTATAGGCCGTGCCACGATCAATTGAATTATTGGCAATGGCATCATCTTTAATTACTTGACCATCAACGGTGATTTGAAGATGCGCTGAATTGTTTTTGCCAATTAAATTGAATTCATTACCATTCATTGTAAAAGTAAATGCACCACTATTTGAAGAGGAGGCTGAACGGTTATAGACGTTCCCTTCAGCACCATTACTATCACCACTTCCCGGAACAGCATGTGTCCAATCACCACTGTAATTAATTGCTGAATCAAGGTCATCGATTCGTTGGACATTTTGAGCCTGACCATCAATAGGGTCAATCTTCAGATTATCGAACTGAGTGTGATAATAACCACTGCTTAAGCCAATTTTTCCCGTACTATACGGTGAATCATTATCTGTATAGGTCACAATCTCCTTATTATCTAAATAGCCAGTAATGGTATTCCCAACAACTTTAAGAGCAAAATTATGCCATTGATCAGCCTTGAAGCTAGGAATTGTTATCGTTTTCAAAGATTTTCCGTCTTTATTAAGACTAATCTGACCACTTTTATCAACCTTCAATGCATAACCAGAATCATTATTGCCTCCAGACTTTAAATTTCGAGCCAGTAAACTAGCAAAATCTGGGTCTGAATTTGTAACAGGCGTTTTGGTGTCAAGCTTAAAATCAGAACTAACTTGATAGTTGGCCCATCGATTATCTCCCATTACAGTATCATTACCGGGCTCTGGATTCCATCCCCCAACAAAAGTTGCAGCGGTAATCATTCCTTGCAGGACATTATTATGGCCCGAATCGTCTGACTTGACCACCTGGAAAGCGCCACCCATGTCATCAAAGTAACGAGGCGTACCATCTCGACTGCTTAAATACCCTTGGTTTGCAGAATCAATTACTGACGTATCTCGATAATTTTGATATTTTGAGTCAGTGTAATCGAAATTATCTGCATACGGCAAAGATAGCTGATCATCTTTCCACTGCTTTTGATTGTCGTTGGGTTGATAGTTACTTTGTCCTGTTGTGGTCGACAAAGTAACAACACTATTGGGGTCAACTGTGTAGTTAAATGTATAAGTACCATTATTAGCTTTAGCTGGTGTGACGTTGCCAACATTCTTTAGCCAATTTGCATCATATTTCTCACCTGATTTAGGACCAGTTGTCTTCCAAGCGTGCAAAATGGCACTTGGATCTTTCATATTTTTTAATGTGAAGTTATAACCTCTTGGCGAATCACTATCGTTAGTAATAACAACCGAATAGTCTTTTTTGCTTGAATCAGTTAATGTTAAATGATTATCAGTTGTATTCGTCAGTCCATTTGCGCCTTGACCGTCACCTTCTGAGGCACTTTTAATATATTCCCATCCTGGTTTGATAAAGTTAGTAAATTGTTGCGTAACTGGAACCCCAGCATCAACATAATAATTTCCCGACCAAGGTGTTTGGGCATCAATCAATTCCTTGGTTGAATATTGGCTACCATCATAGAATGAACTAACCGCCGGTTGAAATTCATAACGCGTCATGTAGCCGGATGAATTTTCAGACTGATTATTTAAACTGGTAGTCGACTGATACATATTGATAAATGAATTCGCAACATCAATGGCACCATGTGTGCCTCCTAACCCATTTTTAGGAGTATTGCTGTTAAGCCGATATTCAGCAAATGTTGTCGGAGCCAATGCCTCTGAGTACCAAATCTGTTTACCCTGCTTGTTAACCTCACGAATGTCCGCATCACCATGAACTTGATAATGCATTGAAACAACATCAATTGCATCCATTAATGCCTTGTCTTTTAACATTTTACCAGGCAAATCTGTACCACCGATTTGATCCGAGGCAACAATCTTAATTCCATTCATTGGATATGGACTAGTTTCCTTTTTTAAATGACCAGATAAATACTTAATCCACTCTGGTTCAACATTTCTTGTTTCATTCTTATCAGCACTGACATAGTCCATCTTAATACCATATGTTTTGTAAGCGGAGTCAATTGTTTCTTTATACCACTTATAGCGAGCTGCATACCCCGCCTCTACACCCTGCTTTTCGGCATCACTCACCCATTTTGGCTCGGACCAGCGTAACATATCAACTTTTAAATTTGGATTGATCTTCTTAGCATCAGCTACGATGTGCCAATCCCAACCACGAAGTGTATTTGCAGGCTCATCCACAGATCGCATTGTGGCAGGAGTTGAAGCAGTTGATGTATTTGCATCGGCACCCATTTCTACCTTAATCATGTCCAAAATTCCCGTATTAGGGTTAAATAACCGATTCATAATTTCCCAATACTTCGCTGGATTTTCAGCCTTGTAATCAAGAAGCAAACGAGAAGTCCCGTTTGCTGAAACCATTCCAAATCCCTTATAAGTATTAGCTTGATTGGTATCCACCGTACTTCCATCGATAGTCACATTTCTTGCTGTATCCGCTTGAGCTTGAGTAACACCAAACGCGGTTATTCCTATTAATGTTGCAGTACTCAATACGGCTGAAACCCATAACTTGGATTTTCTCACTTTTGATCCTTCTTTCAATATAGTTAGTAACAGCACTGCTTTGTAAGCACTTACAGGCAATATTCTATCATGTGGATATTAATATATCAATCCCAGGATGTTTTCATCTTATGAGAAAACGAAACCAAAATGACCTGAGATTACGCTTGCATTAGTGGTCCAAAACATTGCTATTAACGATAATTCCGAAAACCAGTATAATTTTTTTGGCAAAATTTGAGTCAACCCCAAAGAAGGACGAAATCGTTTTACATTTCAAAGGATGTGGCGCCCCGGTTAAAATCAATGTCTCATGGCACTTCTTTAGCCAACGTAATCAGGAAGCAATTAAAGTTCGGAAATTTGAAAATAAATACTTAAAGCAGCTTAAGTACGCATTGTCAAAATCAGAGAACGACTTAATGATGCAACACGAGATTGATTGTCTGAATAACCACTTTCATCAATTTGTGACTTTTTATAATGAACAGCTGATTAGGGATGTTTTAGTGGGCTATGGCGTTGACCGCAATCATATTGAACAACCATTCGTTGAACACTTGGCTAAGAAGCTGATGCAGTAACAACTAATCGTGATAAATTATCCACTGGATAATTTATCATTAATCATTTGACATCTATCGATAACTTTTCAAAGTAAATAAGCGTCTTCATCGTATTTTGTTGATTTATACACACTTTAATTAGGTGTCCACCAAGTGATTGACAGAAACAAAGAGGCAAAAACGAGGCAGAAACTCCCGCTTGTGAGAATTTCCTGCCTCATTTTCCATTAATTCTAACTTATTGTGTTCCTGACGATAACCAGGTATCAATTTCATTTGCCGAAACAAGTGAAGCCAATATTTTTTTATTCTTCCAAATCGATTTATTTAACTCGTTTAATCAACATGATAAGTAAACCACCAACGACACAAATAATTGTTTCAACTGGAAACATTGCTTTATAACCCATTGTCGAAATAGCAACCGCCGCAATCATTGGTCCGAAGACTTGTCCTAAGGTATTTGCCATATTGATAATCCCTAAATCTTTGGCTGCAGAATTCGGATTTGGCAAAACAGCAACGTTAAGGGCTTGATCAACGGCATTATAGGCACCCATTCCGATTCCAGCAACCAAGGCATATGCGAACATCGTCCATGGTTTAGGAGAAAAGAATGGGAAGAACGCACCAACACCCAGCAAAATAGTTGTAAGTGCAACAGGTGCTTTTAAGCGATGAATCTTGTCAGAAATAGGACCAGCTAAAGCAGTAAATAAAATACCTGTAACCATAAGAATGGAAGACATTGTTGCAATTGAAGCTGCCGTAGCGCCTTTACTTAGATTCATATAATCTGTAAAAATATAAAGTTGGTACCCAACAATTACGTATTGACCAGTAACCATCAACATTTTACCTGCCAGAGCCAAGTAATAATCGCGAGCGCCCTTTGTTGGAAACATAAAGTTCTGTTTAAGCGTTGACGCATCAAATTTAACTTTTGGTTCATCCAAATTAGAAGGTTCCTTAGCTAAGAAGGCTGAAAGTAACCCACCAACTAAAGCAAAGGTCGCCAAAACTTGAATTCCCACTGCCGTTGTATCAATAAATTGTGAAGCAATAATTCCCGAACCATAGTTACCAAAAGCCTGTCCAATGCCATAAAATGATGAAATCGTCCCTCGCCATTTTGGCGCAACTCTATCGGAAATCTGTGCAATCATTGGCGCCACAACCGCATTCAGAACTGCTTGGTAAATTCCCCAAATAACCAAAAGCATTGTGACACTGGTTGCCATTGATAAACCAACTAAACATAGTGCAGATAAAATTGAGTTAATGACAATCCACGGCGTTCTCTTACCATGCTTAGAACGAGTAACGTCTGATAAGGCTCCGGCAATGATATTGGCGATCGTGGCAACCGTCATGGCAATGGCCGATGCGGCTGCGACTAACGGAACTTTGTCCGCCGGAGCAAGTTGACCAATCTTAGCTGGTAACAAAGTTGCTGAAACACCAACATAGGGTCCCAACCAACATGCAGGACCAATTAACAATGAAAATCCTAGTCTAATTGGACGCTTGGGTTGTTGATCATTTGTTACCCCAAGTGTTGAACTATTTTCTGCCATACTAATTCATTCCTCTCGGCATCTTTTGATGTCTTTATTCATTTTTTGGTGTAATTTTGAAGTATTTAAAGTCCGCAAATGACTGTCGGCGATAGGCATCCCAAGTACCGATACCACCCATTAATCCAGTAAAGCCACCAGTTTGTTCATCGGACATAAATGAAATGTCAATTAAATCACCTAATTTGCGCCATTCAGTATTTTCATTTGTTCGGTAGAAGAACTGAACTTGGCCATAATCAATTTCAGCTTTTAGTTCAGCTTTTCCTCCCGGTAAGGCAACTCGATCAAGAATGTATTCATCCTTATTACCCTTTTCACCTTTCATGATTGCCAATGCGGTACTATTTAATGTCTCTGAATGATAGAGACGGGCAAAAAGCCAATTGCTATTATCGTAATAAAGTGTTAGCCCGGCTGATTGTGAATAGTGAATCGGGTTAAATTCAACCTTGGTCGAAACGATTGACTTGAATGAATCGATTCGGGAAGCTAACAGTGACACTTGAAATTGGCTGAAGAATGATTGTCGTCCATGAATTCTCAACCAACCTGAGCGCTCTTTTAATGAACACCATTCTTCTGTTCGTGGCCCGTAAGGACTCATTAAATGAAGATCAATTTTTCCAGTAGAAAAATCGGCATTCACACCTGCTGCTTGAGATTTATCAGATACTTGAATCCCTTTCATTCCTTCAGTTGTCGGCTGTGCTAATGTGCCGCCGGCTTTCATTCTTAACCAGCCTTCCTCGGTCCACTCAACTTTTTGGATTGAGGTTTCACGTCCAAGGGTACAATTAGTCGTTCCGGGTAAAGGTCGTGCAGATAAGTGAACGACGTACCACTCATCGGTAGCAGTGTGAACCAAGGAACCGTGACCACATTTCTGAAGCGGTGCTTTTGGATTATAAAGATCCAATCTCAATGAATCCGGGTCCCCTCTTCTAAAGTAACGATACGGTGTGGAAGTAATAATCGGATTCTGTGGATCTGATTCATAGGGACCATCGATTGTTTTTGACCGTTGAACAACTACCCCGTGACCGTATCCAGTACCACCTTCTGCAGTCATTAAATAGTAATAACCATCATGTTTATAAATATGAGGGGCTTCCAAACATCCGCGATCAGTGCCGCCGCGACTAATCCGTTTCGTTGGGCCAACCAACTTGCCCTGGTCTGGATCAAATTGTTCTAAAACGATTGCTCCTGGATGTTGATACCCCTTTCGAGTATCCCATTCCAAGGTCACCGCCCAGTGCTTACCATCATCGTCATGAAATAGCGAACAATCAAAACCAATCGAATTTAAATAAATTGGCTTTGACCAAGGGCCGTTAATTGAGTCTGCATAAACGGCATAGTTATCCTGATCAAACAAATTACCATTCATGTTGTGCATTTGACACATCACAATCCAATATTTACCGGTTCGTTTATCATATGTTAAATCCGGTGCCCACACTCCGGCAGGTGTATCAGTTCCTGCTAAATGTAAAAAGTCTGGATCATTAAAAACGTAGGTTTGCAGCTCCCAATGAGCTAAATCCTTTGAGTGAAAAATTTGAACTCCCGGATACCAGTTAAAGGTTGAAGTTGCTAAATAATAATCATCGCCAACCCCTAAAACTGCTGGATCTGGGGTAAAACCAGGCAAAATTGGATTTTTAATTGTTGAATAGTCTGTCATAACATTTCCTCTCTTCGTCAATCTGATAGCGCTATCATTACTTAGAATATAAATTATTTTAAAAAGCTAAACAATAAGATAAACTAGACGAACAGTAAATAAATGTTTATGATAGAACCACGCCGAAAGGTGAAAGCGCTATCTAAAGGGCTTCTGACCCCCATAAAAAGATCATTAAGCACGGTCTTTTGGGTTGGTAAACATTGGTAAACAGCGAAAGGATCCTTTAAACATGACGATTAGAGAAATTGCAAAATTAGCTGACGTCTCTCCAGGCGTGGTTTCGCGAGTTATTAATCAAGACCCCTCACTTCGGATTTCAACCACAACGCGTCAACGAATTGAATCGATTATCAAAAAAACAGGATATCAAAGAAAAACATCCCGTTATGAAATCGTGATTTTATTAGCTCTGAGCCAAAAAAGGGTTTCTCAAGACCCTTATTTTTCAGATTTACTTCAAAATATTCTAATTTATTGTCGTCAGAATAATCTAAAGGTTGCGAAAACAATTTGGTTACCAGATAACGTTGCTTTAGCCCAACTAGATAAATTACATGGGGTCTTGGTTATCGGGCCATTCACAACGGCCGCCATTAAAAGAATGAAACGAATTTCTAATGCCTTTGTTTTAGTTGATGACAATACCAGTGTTCCTAAAACAAACCAAGTTAAAAGTAACTTTGATCAAATTACAAATAAAATACTCGATGACTTCATCATTGACCATCGAAATCGCATTTCGTTTGTTGGTGGATCGATTGAACGAATTAACCAATCCGGAAAGACGTGGAATAATCTGATTGATCTGCGATTATCAACCTACTATGAGTGGTCAAAAAAACATACATTGGTTCCTGATATTATTAACGTTGGCCTCACGATTGAAGATGGTAAAAAGGCCGCTCAATACTTGCTAAACCGAAAAAAGGAAACCAACTATTCTTTTCCAAATGGGATTATCGCTTTAAATGATTTAATTGCTAGGGGATTGATTGATACCTTAAGTGATAATCAGATTGATGTTCCCAATGATGTCAGCGTCGTTAGTTTTGATAATTTAATGGTCACCAAAATAAAATCTCCTACAATTACTTCAATTGAAATCCCAACAAATGAGCTTGCAAACGCTGCTGTCCGATTGCTACGAGATCAGATCAATCATTCACTTGTTGGAACTAATATCATTACAGTTCCCGGAGATATTATTTATCGTGATAGTTTTCCTAAAATCAAATAATCGTATCAATTTCATCAACCAGCAAACAGAAGGGCCGAACACTTTTTGTATATATAAACACACAATAAAAGCATTGCTGGGCATGGACAGTATCAACATCTATCCTATGTTCAGCAATGCTTTTTCATAATTTAGCATTCGAAAATTTGTTGGTAAGTAGCATCGTTAGAGTGCGAAATTATAGTACAAAAGCAGGGAGAAATTTTATAAGTGAAGTCTCTCCCTGCTTTCATGATCCACCTTTTATTATTTAGTGACCACAGACTGCTCAGCAACCTTTCTGAAAATATCAGATAATGAAATGTTTATATTTGAAAACTTCTTATGAAGGACTAATTGACGAAATTGCTCAATGGTGAGTTTCTCGGTATCTTTAAACGGCATCGGTGCTAACGCTAAAGCAGTCGTTGGGGTATTGCCTAACGTCATCGAGATAATCAACCCGTCATGGCTATTAAGTCGGACATTCCAATATTCAAAGTAGGTTTTGTCTGTATAGCTACCGGTTAGTTCTTGGTGTTGTTCAAAATAGTGGGTTAAATAATCCTCGAAATCATCAGATGTTTTAATTGCATTTTTCCAATTCATTGTTATCGTTGTCATATTAATACTCCCTTTTCAAAAAACTAAAATCTCGAAACACGGTATGCCAATTCTGCAATTAGTAATGATATCAATTCTATCATTGCTTTGCTGAATTCAACTCTCATAGTAATCAGATTTTTTCAGAAAACAAGTGAAAAACTTTATGAAAACGTTGACAATAGCAAATTTATTAATTCTAAGTTAACCAATGACCGGATTCTACCCTTCTTTAAATTTTCACTCACAAGTTCATTTTATTGGGTCGGGTTAATCCTACTTTCATAATGATAAGATGGTAATAAAACATCATCAATCAACAATTCCAACTTGTGCTCAGTTAAAGGCTGGTTAGTAAAAAGGTGAAATCTTAGCCAATCAAATGGCAGCAATTTAATTTCTTCAGGCAGATCTGTTTTTATGATCTCACCTCTTTTTTTTGCTCGTTCGAGGACATGATCAAGGGCATTAAGATCGATCGCATTTCCCTCACTAATCAATTGTTGAATCGTCGTATTTTGCTTTTGAGTTGCTTCCCCTAACAGTTCGGCAATTCGGAAGTCCCTAAATGCTTGCATACTAATAATAAACCGATGCAGTAGTTGCAATAAATCCTCGCGTAACGAATGACCGGTCAAAGTTAATTCATCCGTTCGACCATGATTTTCTGTTTTTATCTTATCTTGAATCGCGGCAATCGCCAGAGAAAATGGTGTCTGCCATCGGCGATAAATAACTGATTTACTGGTTTTTGCCAAATCTGCCACATCGGCGAAATTTAAATTTAAAAATCCCTTACTTTTCAGGATCTGTAAAGTTGCTTGATAAATCGCTTGTTCGAGGTCGGCGCCACGGCGACGTTTTTGAACCATCATATTTAGTCTCCTTTTATAAGATACCTAAAGTACCTTATTGCGTTTTTTGTCTTCGGAGAGTATTATATCAATTATCGAATTAAGATACTAATAGTTTCTTATTTAGGAGGAAAATTTAATGAATAAAGAAATCCCTAAATCGACAATTGTGATTGCCTGGGTAGTCGTCTTTGGTGCAATGGCCCCATTACTTGATTCAACAATGATCAACATTGCCATTAACAAGTTGGTTAACAGTTTTAATAGTTCCGTCACAACGGTTCAATGGACGATTACCTGCTATGTCTTGGCAACTGGAATTGCCGTTCCATTTTCAAGTTGGTTGTTAAATAAATTTGATGGTAAACATGTCTTTATGTTTAGTGAAGTTTTATTCGGTATCGGATCTATCTTAGCCGCCGTTTCACCAAACATTCAATTTTTAATTGGGGCGCGCCTGATTCAAGGATTTGCCGGTGGCTTAATTATGCCACTGCTAACCACGCTTCTGGTTCAAACTGCTGGAGCCGCCGTTATGGGACAAATGATGGCAACGGTCGGCTTACCCATGATCTTGGGTCCTCTGATTGGACCTGTTATCGGTGGGATTATCATCAAGTTTTTATCTTGGCAGTGGATTTTTTGGATTAACGTGCCAGTTACCTTGACATCGCTTGGCTTAATTATTTGGAAAATGCCTAACTACCCTGCTCAAAATAAATCCGCCAAATTAGACCTGATTGGGACATTGCTCCTGATCGGATCCAGCAGCAGTATTATTTATGGCATGGTTAAGGCAGCTCATAAGGCCAGTTTTAGCAACTCGTCAACACTCAGCTTTTTGGCAACGGGCGTTTCACTGTTAATTGTCTACATTATTTGGGGTGCAATTCGTGGCGAAAAAGCCGTCATCCCGCTTAATTTGTTTAAACACGGGTCCTTTAACGGTTCAATCATTGGCTTGTTTATTGCTGGAACCGTTCTTAACGGTGCTATGTTATTGCTGCCACTCTTTTTCCAAAACGTGCGTCATATGAGTGTCTTGATGGCCTCACTGGCATTGATCCCCCAAGGATTGGGGATGTTGATTTCACGACCATTAACCGGTCGATTGACTGATTCAATCGGCGCAAAATATGTCGTTCTTGTCAGTGTCTTTATTGCTTTTCTTGGTACCATCCCCTTCTACTGGATCACCCAAAGCACCCCTTATTGGATTATCGCCGTTGTGCTGCTGGTTCGTGGAATTGGTGCCGGTGGTATTTTAACACCATTGATGGCCGACTCTTATACCGGAATGAAAATCGAACAAATTTCAAGCGCCACAATTGGTTCCCGAATTCTCCAAAATATCGGAAGCGCCTTTGGCTCAGCGCTAGTTACAACTGTCGTAACCGCCTTTTCAGCTTCACACGTTAAGACTTTCCAACACCAATTAAAAACGGGTGACATCAAACCGGCATCAGGCCAATTAGCCACTTTTATCCATCAACACTTGGTTAATATTCGGCTCGACTCATTTCAACAGGGATTTTTAATGATTTCTTTGGCAGCTTTGTTGATCATTCTGCCAACCCTGCTGCTTTCAAACAAAATGAAATTAAAAAAATAACCAAAAAACGGTTACCGAGCTACTGAAGTAGTCAAGAGTCTCGTCTGAGGGGAGGATGATTCAATCATGAAAAATGATCTTTTGGCAATCATGCATGGCTGGTACATTGCCCTTGCTGTTGTTCTATGGCTCACGTTTGTTACAATTTTTGTTTCAAAGAGATACCTCAGCAGCTCCCCAGTCAGTTGGGCAAAATTGTATTTAACACCCATTTTATTTATTGTTTTCGGCATTGAGAAAATTGTCCGCTTTCAACATTTAGCAGCCACTCTGGCAATCTTTCTAGTGATTATTTTGTTGGCTAGTTTCTTAGGTGCCCACTTGGCCTACAAATTCCAAGCTTTTTTCTCGGAGGATAATCAAATAAAAATGATTGGCGGCAAATACGCGATTAGTTTAATGATTATGAATGTCATCGTGATGCTGCTTATTAATTTCCATGGTTGGGTAAATCCACAAAGTTATGAGACTTGGTCATACACACTAACCTATGCCATTACCTCGGCAATTGTTAAAGGGCTCTTGATTGGCCAATCTGTTAATATGTGGTGGCATTTGAGGGTACTACCGAAGAGATGATGTTATTTATCGACGAACAAATAGGCTATATCATGATGCCGGAATAATAGATCAAGCTGCACGCTTAAGCCAAACGGATCCCATAAAATCAGCAATTAATACTGGTTTTATGGGATTTGTCCTATTGATATACAACAGTCTAATTATCAAAGTCAATTAGACTACCACCAGTAACATCACAAGTCTCTGAAATAGTAAATTCAAAAACAATTACCAACTAATAGCACTAATGAGATGACACCAATTATTTGATGACTCTCAAATAATTCGAATTACCAGTATATAACCACCAGCAACTTGATAGCTTGAACTCCCCTTTTAAAGTAGCTATGACTTAACTTAAGCGACTAAATATGGTAAGTTAAAAATAAATATATTTATAAACGCGATGACGTTCGCGAAACAATTAATTTTAATTTGATGACGTCTACTGTAGGCCCTGTGGCTTGCAGTAGGCGTCTTTTTTAATTCAAGAGGAGGTAAAGCAATGACTCAAACATCTTTAGAAGGGCTGTCAAGTCAGGCGGTTGAACATCGAATTAAATCAGACGGTTATAACGAAATTCCTATCGCCAGCTTCAATTTCTTCCAATCAGTTCTTAGCCGATTATGGGAACCTTCCGCATGGATTTTAGAGCTGGCACTTTTAATGGAATTGTTTTTAGGAAAAGACATTCAGGCTTCTTTCATTGTTTTAATGTTATTATTCGCTGCCATCAATGGCACAATCCAAGAATATCGTGCCAGCAAAGTATTAAATTCCTTGTCAACAGCTTTAAAACCCTTAGTAACCGTTAAACGAAACGGCCAATGGCTTAAACGACCATCGCGTGAATTGGTGGCTGGGGACGTCATTAATTTAAAGTCTGGAAATATTATTCCGGCTGATGTGACAATCTTAGATAAATCAATTTATGTCAACGAAAGCAGTATTACTGGTGAATCAATGCCGATTACCAGAACGAAAGGATCCGAAGCATTTTCAGGCACTGAAATTATCAGCGGTAATTGTTTAGCATTGGTTATCAGAACAGGTATTAGAAGCCGGGCCGGAAGAACCTCTCAATTAACTATCCAGTCAAAAGCACCCGGTCAGCTTCAGATCTTGTTAGGCCGAGTTATCAAAAGTTTAGCCATTTTAGACGTCATCTTAATTATGATTTTGCTACTTTTTGCTTTAATTCGGAAAGAAAACCTCATTTCATTATTGCCGTTTTTCGCAATGTTAATTATTGCGACAATTCCAATTGCAATGCCGTCAAGCTTTTCAGTTGCAAACGCCATTGAAGCAAACGTCTTAAGTAAAAAATCAATCTTAGTCCGAGATTTAACCGGCATTCAGGAAGCGGCCAACGTCAACTTATTATTAATGGATAAAACAGGTACTCTTACGAATAACCAAACAGTAGTGGAAGGGTTTCACAACTTTAGTTCATACTCAAAAGAAAAAATTGACCAGTTGGCCTTAACTGCCGTTGATACTACGCAACCAAGCCAACTTGACGACGCGCTCTTAACCGCCCTCTCACCTGCCTGTCATTTATCGGTGGAAGCTTTTCAACCATTTAATCCGAATGTGGGCTATTCAACAGCAATGGTTAATATCAATCACCAGGAAAGACAAGTTAAACTCGGCTCATTAAAGATTATTTCACAAGAAACCAGCCAGATAATTGATGAGTCAAAAGTCCATGGTCATACTGTCGCTCTGAGCTTGGATCGGCAATTACTTGGATTTTACATCTTAAAAGATCAAATTCGTCCTGACAGTGTCACTGCGGTGCAAAAGTTTAACCGTCGTGGCATAAAAGTAATCATCCTAACAGGAGATAATCACAAATCTGCCGAACAAACTTCACACCAAATTGGTCTTACCGGAAAGATTATTACAAAAGAAGCGATTAACGCGATTAAATTAAAGAATAATATCGCAGCCATCTCGGAAGTGTTACCCGAAAATAAATTAGATGTTGTCAAAAAGTTTCAAAGACTGGGGTACACAGTCGGTATGATTGGCGATGGTATTAACGACGCGCCCGCTTTAAAACAAGCCAATCTGGGAATTGCAGTTAATACAGCAACCGATATTGCAAAGAAAGCCGCAAAAATAATCTTGATGAAAGACCGGCTATTATCAGTTGTTGACATTGTCGATAGCGGTCATCGGGTCTATCAAAGAATGATGACTTGGACAATTACCAAACTGGTGAGAACCGCCGAACTAACTTTATTGCTAACGCTCGGATATATTTTCTTTCGTTTCATGCCCCTTTCACTAAATGAATTAGTTTTAATTGCCATCTTAAATGATTTGGTAACCCTAGTACTGGGAACTGATAACACAACGATTACCTATCATCCTGAAAATTGGAATTTTAAAAAGATGATTGGTCAAGCAAGTATCCTCACTATTGGTTGGACAGCCAGCGCACTTTTTATATTGACCATTTTGATAAAAAATACAACGATTAGCAAAGCAAGTACACTCCTATTTGTGTTTTTAATTGCCAGTGCTATGCTAACCATTTTGATGACTCGAACAACTCAGCCATTTTGGTTAAGTTTACCCAGTTTCGCGGTTTGCTTCTCAATTATATTTAATCTAATAATTGTTTCAGCTCTCGCAGTATTAGGATTAGGCATCCCCCAAATTTCTATTCTATCGATTATCAACATGTTATTAATTACCCTATCGATATCGCTCATCTTGGACATGATTCATGTCTGGATAAATAAATACGCCCGTAAAAAGGTTAATCACAATTAAAAAGGCCCACTAACTCAGACGAATTTGACCATATTTTAATTGCCAGGCCTGTCAGATTACCGCTTAATATGGAATGGACCTTTTCTAAAAGTGAAAAAATCGAAGGAAAGATAACATAACAATTAGCCCTACTCGTCAATCCCCAACAATTGAAACGGACACATATATCGAGTTTTCATAATAATATCTGAAATTTCTTCCGGACTGTCTGGATTACCTTCTGCTAACCAGACTTTAATCACGCTCATTAATCCTGAAACAATGATTTCATGGGAAAAGTTATTGGGAATTTGTTTGGTCATCCCCATCTCACCCTTAAGCCGAAAAAGATCAGCATCAATAATTTTGGTTAGCAGCCCTTTGACCTTTTCTTCAAGTCGGTTATCACCATTGGAACCCAGTAACACTCGGATCATATCAAATTCAGACGCAATGTACTGAATAATTTTATCAACAACCGGATACGTATGTGGCTTACCCGATGATACATCTTGATATTTCATTGTATCCGCTAAATTATCCTTCATTAAGTTCTTGATATGTGCCAAAATTTCATTTTCAAAATGGTCAACCATCATAAACTTATCTTGATAATGAGAATAGAAGGTACTTCGATTAATGTTCGCATACTTAGTTATATCGCTAACTGTCATGCGATCAATTCCTTTTGATTCTGTAAGAAAAATAAATGCTTGTTTGATTTTACGTTCAGTATTGGCAATTTTTTGATGAGTCGCCATTGGACACATCTCCTTTATGTTACAGTCATCATACCCGAGTTTAAGCGTTAAATCAACAGGTAGTTGTTTTAATCTTAAAATCCAAGTTAATTCATTTAATGACGAGTTTCGTGATGTGTTTTTTTAAGCTTAACTTTTTAATAACTATTAACGCACGCGTAGAGACTTGAGTCCGAATACCCGTTCCTGTTCAAATCAACACTTTTAAGATTTTTGATGGT
This sequence comes from Lentilactobacillus diolivorans DSM 14421, assembly GCF_001434255.1. Lineage (GTDB taxonomy): Bacteria > Bacillota > Bacilli > Lactobacillales > Lactobacillaceae > Lentilactobacillus > Lentilactobacillus diolivorans. The sequence continues at coordinate 22,863 of NZ_AZEY01000014.1, read as the reverse complement.
TGTTCTTATTTCCAGTAAAGGTTATATTACATTATAAGCAACAGAGTGTTGAATACAATCAATAAGAGAGAGGGACACATCATGGCATACATTGACGTGATTCATGAATCAAAAATTTACGGTTCAGGTGAACAAGAAGTCCGGGCAAATGATGATGTTAACTTTGAAATTAACAAGGGTGAATTAACCGTCATTGTCGGCGCTTCCGGGGCAGGAAAATCGACTTTACTTAATATCCTTGGCGGCATGGACTCGCCAACAAAGGGCCAGGTCATCATTAATAGTAAAGATATTTCGAACTACTCCAGTCGCCAAATGACGACTTTCCGACGGTTATCAATTGGGTTTGTCTTCCAATTCTATAATCTCATTCCCAACCTAACTGCTTTGGAAAACGTTGAATTAGCTTCACAAATTTCGCCGGACTCACTCGACGTTAAAGAGGTTATGGCAGATGTGGGGTTGAAACAACGCATGAATAACTTTCCCGCGCAGCTATCCGGTGGCGAACAACAACGGGTGGCAATCGCTCGGGCAATCGCCAAGAACCCAGATTTACTATTATGTGATGAGCCCACTGGTGCCTTGGACTATAAAACCGGGAAAAGTATCCTGACTTTGTTACAGCGCTTCAGTCATCGGACAAAGAAAAACGTCATCATCGTCACACATAATGGCATGATTAAACCGATGGCCGATCATGTCATCGAAATTGGTGACGGTAAGATTAAACAGGACGTTCTCAACCCAAACCCGACCCCAATTGAACAAATCGAATGGTAGGTGAATGCACACAATGAAATCAATTTTATGGCGAAATATCCTCCGCGAGTTTCGTTTCTCATTCGCGCGATTCATCTCAATTGCCACATTGCTGGGACTCGGGGTTTTCGTACTGATTGGCTTAAAAGTAACCGGCCCGGATATGCGGATGACCGGTAACAATTATTACGCTTCCCATAAAATGGCTGATGCCATGATTAACAGCAATACCGGTATCACCAAAGCCGATCAGTCTTATATGCGAACCCTACCACATATTAAGAAAATTGAATTTGGAACGGCCAAGGACGCGGTCATTAAAGGATCAGATAAAAGCATCCGAGTTGGGTCAAAAACTAATCAATTATCAATTAACAAAGTGGTCTCTGGCAGGCTACCAAAATCCAACAATGAAATTGCGCTTAGCAACCATGAAAAATCTAAATACAAAGTTGGTCAAACCCTCCGACTCGTCAACAACAAGGGTAACGCCGATATTTCTGGATTGAAATATGCTTCTTACAAGATTGTTGGCTTTGTCACTTCCAGCGATTATTTGATGAAGGAAAACCTTGGTGCTACTTCAGCGGGAACTGGACAATTGTCAACGTTCGGGATTGTTAACAAGAGTGCGTTTACCAGCAGCCGGCCAACGATCGCTCGTATCAGTTATAATAATGTTCATGGTAAAAGCTATACCAATCAATATGAGAAACAAGTTCAATCGAATGTAGATAATGTTGAGAACCGGTTAAACGATCGCGCCAAACAACGTCAATCAAAACTAAAAACTAATGCTGCTGATAAACTCAACGACGCCGAAACAAAGCTAACTGCTCAACAAACAAAGCTTAACCAAAGTAAGCGGCAGCTCGCGACGGCAACAAGTCGGTTAAAATCAGCAACAGCCCAACTTAATCAGCTTCGGAATAGTGGTCAAGCTTCAAGCACGCAACTATCCTCCCAACAAGCTCAACTGACGGCTCAGGCCAAACAACTTAACGCTAACCGTCAGCAAATTGTGGCTAATCAGACGAAAATTAATCAAGCGAAAGACCGGATAGTTAATCAGAAAAAATCATTAGCTGATCTGCCCGACATTACCTACCAGATTCAAAGCCGAAATGACTACAACTCCGGCTACAATCAGTTTGGTGAAGACGCCAAACGAATTGATATTTTATCCAACACTTTCCCAATTATTTTCTTCGCAGTCGCCATTCTGGTCAGTTTAACGACTATGTCACGAATGGCCGAAGAAAAACGACAGGAAATTGGTACGCAACGGGCTTTAGGTTATAGCAAGTTTGATACGATGAAGTTGTTTTTAATCTACGGCACCTTATCAGGCCTTTTAGGATCGGCCCTTGGTGCATGGCTGGGAACCAGCTTCTTACCAAAGAAGATTTTTGGTGCTTACGCGGCCAACTTTGTCATTCCTAATTTTCAAACACCACCATCAGCATTTTGGATTTGCCTTTCTGTCATCATCTCACTCATTTGCACGATTGTCCCAACAGTTGGGGTTGCCATCAGAATGCTCAAGGACAAGCCGGCAACACTGATGCTTCCTAAGCCGCCAAAGTCCGGCTCAAAAGTTCTCCTTGAACGATTACCATTCATCTGGAAACATCTGTCCTTCAACTATAAGGTTACAATTCGAAACCTTGCTCGTTATAAAGGCCGCATGTTAATGACTATCCTCGGGGTCCTCGGATGTACAGCGTTATTAATCACCGGTTTTGGGATTCGGGACTCCTTAAACGGGATTGTGCAGACCCAATATAAGGATATCATTCACTATGATGTCATCGGGGTTTACAATTCTCACGCTTCAAAAGAAAGCCAACAAGATTATCGAAAAGCTGCTGACAATCTTTCAGGCATTAAGCACGAAACTGATATTTATTACGAAACGGTCTCTGCCAGGCCAAAGGGGATGACCAACAATCAAAGTGTTTCAATGATTGTCCCGAAATCAGCTCAAGGCTTTGACAAGTTTGTTACTCTGAGAAATTTAAACACCAAGAAGAAATTAAAACTTTCCAACAACGGTGCAATCATTACCCAGAAAATGGCAACCTTGGCTAATCTAAAAGTCGGTGATTATCTAACCGTCAAAACAGCTAACGGTGAAAAGCATCAAGTTAGGATTGCGGGGATCACTGAAATGTATGCTGGCCACACGTTATATATGAATCAGCAATACTACCGCAAAGCCTTCAATCAAAGTGCTGACTACAATGCGAAAATGCTCATGTTAAATGACCGCTCGGCAAAAAATATTGATCAGGTCTCCCGAAAACTAACCCGGCAGAATGCCTCAATTACCGCTGTTCAATCGGATGACGCAAAAACAACCATTAATAATATTTTAGCCGGTCTAAACCACTTGGTGATGATTATTATTGGTGCTGCTTCAATGTTGGCGTTCATGGTTCTGTTCACCTTGACCAACATCAACGTTTCTGAACGGATTCGTGAGTTATCAACGATTAAGGTTCTTGGTTTTTATCCAATGGAAGTCGTCATGTACATTTATCGAGAAACATTTATTCTTAGTCTCCTTGGTGTCTTGGCCGGTTTCGTCGGTGGTGCCTGGCTGCACAATTACATCATGCAGACGCTGCCACCGGAAACCGCAATGGCTGATTTGACGCTATTATGGACCAATTTTACAACATCTGGAGTCATGACCCTGATCTTCTCAATTATCGTTATGGCGATCATGGCGCGTAAGATCAATCGAGTGGATATGTTAGGGGCTTTGAAGTCAGTCGATTAACCCAAATCAAGAAGCCTTCACTATTCATCATTTAAAAAGATCATAATAAGCCCAGCACTCCGAATGATTGCGGAATGTTGGGCTTATTGGTTTTTTTGAAAAAACATCCCATTAATTTCAAAAGTAACGCACATTTTGTCAAATTGTATGCAATAATAAGTTCGGGAGGCCGAAGAAATGGATAAACTAAATCGAAAACTACGGAAGCATTTTGAATCGTTATTAACCAATTATTTACTCGAAGAAACACTGCAAGCCGACTTTGGGCGGATGCACCAATCAGTTGGCAGCCCACAACTTGTTTCACAATTAATTCAGAGCCGCGAACAACCGGTTAAACGGGTCGTTAGGAAGATGAGTGACGAGCGGCTTGTGAATCAGTTGAAACAAGTGCAATCACTATCGGTGGAAATCGAACAGGACTTAAAAATTTACAGTTAGTTTTTGTCCTTCGCCTTCAAGCTTTTTACGCAAGAAAGGAAGGAAATCCATGAAAAGAAGTAAGCACCAAGACCTTCAACCAACTTTTGACCGATACTTCTGTGGTTTATTAATTATCGTTGTCGTTGTTTTAGTCATCACTTCAAGTGCCTTCTTTTAAGAATTAATCAATTTAATTCACTAGAAAAACAGTGAGTGCAAAAGATCTGGTAAGCAGATTGTTTGTAGTCACTATTTTTTTTATGGATTTCTTGGCCACAATGATTAATTCCATATTATAAAAAAGCTACCACACAAACCTTGTAAATGAACAAGTTTTGCGTCATAGCTTTTCAGTGTAGTCGTTATTCCTTTAATTAATGCTTGATACTTTTTGTTTTAAAATACTTGGGTGATTAAAGCTCAATAAAAACCGTCGCCCTCACAATAATGAGCAAAGATTGGTCACTCAAATTCTCAGACAAAGAAATCAAACCACTCATTTGAAATGACCATTCAGCTTCGATATATCAAACAACAGCTTAATCTTCATGTCGTCTACGATCTCTTACCATCCAACCAAACGCCATGGCGATTGCTGCCAGAACAACTCCAAATACGGTTAAACTAGTGCTGGATTTATCCCCGGTCTGTGGTAACATAGCCGCCTTGTTGGTATCAGAAGCTTGAGAATTTAGTGTCTGCTGTTCATTAGCTGTTTGATCCAACTGACCATTGTAACCATTCAAACCTGATATTTGACTATCTCGGTCCGCATTATTCATTTCGCTAACACCAAGCTTATTAGCTTGTGATTGACTTGTTGTCCCTGAAGTTGCTAATGCGTTCGGTGAAACTGTTCTCGTTGCACTCAATTTACCAGTTGTCCGTGATCCACCTGGTGTATTTGTATTACCAGTGGTGTTTGGATTACCCGGTGTGCTTGGGGTTCCCGGTTTATTTGGAGTTCTTGGTGTGCCTGGAGTTCGTGGTGTACTTGGAGTCTCTGGCGTATTTGGAGTCCCCGGTGTACTTGGAGTTCCTGGCGTACTTGGAGTCCCTGGTGTATTTGGAGTTCCTGGCGTATTTGGGATTCCTGGTGTACTTGGAGTTCCTGGTGTACTTGGAGTTCCCGGTGTACCTGGATTGCCCGGTGTACCTGGATTGCCCGGTGTATCCGGTGTACTTGGAGTTGGTTCTGTTGGCTGGTTCAAAGTAATGGTTGGTGCTTGAACCGCAACATCGGGTACTTGAAGATCCGGTGTGGCTGCCTTGCCACTCAAATAAGTTAGCCCGGTTACATTATCACCCTTTGTTGTTGTGGGAGCCGCCAATGTGGTGTCGGTGCCATAGGCGGAAACTGGGGCTAATCTCATAGCCGAAGTCGTAAATTGCTTGACACCAGTTGCTTTGATCGGCGTTGATATTGAAACTAACTTGCTGTAGTCTGTGGCTGCCAGATAATAAAAGTAAATATAAGTGTTTTGTGATGGATCTCCAGAAAGATCCACCCCATTCTTAATCATTTCCTGTTCGGCATCAGCATTGGTGAAAGTATAGATTTGATTTGTACTTTTCAGGCGACCCAGTATGTTATTAGCTTGATAAATGCCGTATCCAGCTAAATAATACGTTTGACCATTGGTCGTATAAGTTGGTTGCAGTTTAAAGCTTGCAGCGTCATAATCGGAATTCTGCCATCCGTCACTACTAAAGATCTGTTGGATCGCTGTTGCATATAACCGATGGACCTGTTCATTTTCGACTATTGCATATTGACGAGGGGTAAAGCTTAGTGGTTTTGAAAATTTACCATCCAAGTTAGTCGATTCCAACACAGACTGCCAAGTACCTGATCCAAAAATGACACGTGCAAGCAAAGTTTGTGGCCCGTCAGTATAGGTAAATTGAGCGGGAGACGACCCATCAGTGCTTAATTTCTTCGGATTATTCAAAGATGCCAAAGCCTGTGCATTTTGGCTCGGATCAGCAGCTATCCCAGCCAAAGTCCTGATCAAATTTTGATACTGTGCCGAAAAGCCGTCAGTACCCTCCAAGCTCTTTTTTAGACTGTCCGCGGCACTGGTTACGATATCAGCATCAGCAGGATCACCCGTATTGATTTTATCTTTAGCATCGGTAACCGTGGCGTTGTATGCGTTAACCATATCGAGGTAAGCATTAACCAAGTAAGCATAACTAGCTTTTGAACCATCTTTAGCCACATTCGAGTCTGCATAATCGGTATCGGAATAGTTGGCCTTAGTTGTGCCAGCTTGAGTATCAGCGTATTTCTTGCCATAGTCAGCAGTTACTGTCGTTGTCTTAAACGATGTCGTTGTTCCATTGACCGCGTCAATATACTGATAGTCCTTTTGGATTAAATCATCACCAGCCGTGTGGAGCTGCGGATAGAAGAAAGCCCAACGGCCATCGTTTTTAGCTTGGGAAATCAAGTCATTCCAAGTCTCAACGGCTTTTTGTTGATCACTGGCAGCTTGATTAATCTGCGCAATTTTAGCCTGGAGTTCTTGGGCTGCAGCGCCAATTTTTTGAATGGCCTGATACTGATCAATATTTTTCTGCATAATAGCGGCATTTTGAGCTGGGGTTGTCGGACTAGTCGTTCCGGTTGAAGCAAAATCATTTTGCAATTTGGTGATCCCAGCTTGAAATTGGTTCCAAGCACTATTAGAATCGCTAAGATCATAACCAGGTGCTGCTTTTTGAACGGCCGTACCCGTTTTAGTGGCATAATCATTCAAAACTGTTTGATAATTTGCCAGTGACGTCTTATAAGCATCATTGACAGCCTTAAACTGATTGACTTCATCTGCCAAAGCTGTCTGCGCGTTGGTAACGACAGTCTGGCCGTTGGTCAAATCGGCTTCCGTAGCCTTGGCAGACCCATTATTGACATTGTTAACCATCTGATTATACTCGTCCGCTGCGGCCTGCCAATCGGCAACCTTAGCCGCTAAATCAGTTAATGCAGCCTTAATATTGTTGTAAGCTGTAGTAGCAGCTTCATATTGCTTATAAGCATTGTTTTGGGCCGCTGCCTTGACAATCTCATCTTTAAAGTTGGCAAAATCCTTTTGTGAGGGATTCATCATTGGATCCGCTGGGTTAGCCGTATCCGAATTGGTTCCCAATGGCGTAATCTTTTGATCTGTATCAGTGGTTGTGGCATTATAAACCGTCACATCACTATTGTAAGCCGTTAAAGCATCATCATACGCGGTTTTATAATTATTGAGCGTCTGGCCGGTGGCGTCTGATCCGGTGATCGCCTTCTGAGCGGCATCAATATCACCGGCATTGGCACTATCAACGGCTTGTTTGATTGCCGTGTTTAGTTGCTCAGCCGCAGTTTTTAATTGTTATTGTGCGGCATTTAACGCCTCAGCGGTCGCATAGTTGGCCTGGCCATTTTTGATTTGGGTCAATATAGTATTTACCTGATCAGCATAAGCGGCCACTAGTTTATTATAGTTGGCTAGGGTCCTTATCGCCAACTTTAACGCTCTGGATGGCACCGGGCTGAGGTTGATTAGGCATGTTCTTGAGGGCTGCTTCATAAGCCGCTACAACATCATCCGTGGTGACCTTTGTGCCAGTAAAATCACTCGAAGACTTCGCGAGATCATTTAAAGCCGCATTAACTTTGGTCAGCCAAGTACTATCATTAGGCTTCGGATCCTTTAATAAAGCTTGTAGGGCCGCGGCACTTTGATTGGCCTTAGCGGCGAGATCATTGGCGTGGTCTGTTTTATCCTTAGCCGTTTGATAATCACTATCTGCCGTTTTTTGAGGATCCGCGTTGGCATCAGTCTTGGTAGCGGGTTGATTAGTAACAGTGTCATCAGTTTTGGTTGTCGCCGTTTTAGAAGCTGCGGCTTGCTTTGTGTTTACCCCTGCAACGCTCTTGGCATCTGAGGTATTATTAGTAGCTGGGGTTGTCTCGGTTGTTACCGATTGATCCGTAGCTTTAACCGATTCAGCTTGCGCGGTTGATCGAACACCAGATGCCCTTGTATCTTCAGCAGTCGACGTTGGTGCCGTTTGTGCGGGTGCTTGTGACGTCGAACTCGTTGAGGTAACGGTCTTAGCGACTGTTGAAGTCTCAGTGGCCGCTGCTTTGGAATCCGTTTCTGAGCCAGTGGATGCTGGCGTTGCAACTGATTGCGCTGATGATTGGACTGTATTTTGCGGTTTATCATTCTGGGCTGGTGTTTGCGTGGCTGCGGCCTGTTCAGCTGGTTTCACAGTCGAACTCGTTGTCGTTGCCTGCTGATCCACCGGTGCAGTCGCTGCTTGATCCGTTTGAGACGTTGTTGATGGGCTGTCTTGTGTGTTATCGGTTTGGGTAGTTGGCTGGGCAGTGCGTGTTTGGGCGGCAGTGGTCGTTTGGACAGAATCTGCTTGTGTCATTTGCGGACTGCCGGCTAACATCAAACCAAAACTTGCAGCAGCCAGACTGGCAAAGACCCAATGCTTACCATCCTTATACATTTTATAATGCAGTTTGATATCTTGATTATTCCCCTTGAACATTTTAATTTCCTCCCAATAAAAGAAACTGACGCAACAATCTGAACAGATACCGCCACTGATTGCTGATTTCCCCACCAGCTATTAAGTGGTTAATTGGTTCTGATCTATTCTAACAATTGCTTTAAAGATTTAGTCGTGTTTTCATTGATAACTTTGTAGTGGCAGCCAACCACGCAAAGTTAAGATGAGCGATAATGATGTAGACACTCTCAACTACTGGTTACCATTTAGTTCTAAATAAATGCCTATGGTCATTACAACTGACGTATCGATAATAGCACTATTTTAAAGAAAAAGTACATCATTTCGTAATGAAACAACATTTAGACAAGATTCTCACATCGATCATCTCATTTCATGGGCGTCACTACATAACATTGGTCAGTACTTATTTCCTAATATTATAATAACAGAGTTAACTAAATGATTGAAAATTTAACGCTTACAACTCCCTCAAGACATCCCAATCTTTACCTATTCTTTAATTATGCTAATTCATTAGAAATTAAATTTTCTGTGATTAGTCAAAAAAACGCCATGAGTCCTTTTTACTTGCTTAAAGCTCAGGTAAAAAGGACTCACGACGGTCATTTTATAAATTAAAGCAATTCAAAACGAATTAGAAGCTTGAATTGCAAAAGAACTATTATATTAAGTAGCGCTTCCGAATCTCTGCTTGCTGATCAGGGGTCACGCGCAGCCCCTTCTCAATAAAGGTATCTAAATTGCCGAACTCTCTGTGGATTTCATCAAACGCAGCTTCAAGGTACGTTGCATCTACGCCACTATCATATTTAACCTGCATAATCTTATCCCGACTAATCCCATTCTTTTTCATGCGGGCAATTCGAGCATCGTTTCGATCACGCAAGAAATCATTTGAAGCAACGTAATCTTGAATAATCGTATCACCATCAACCCCTAGAACGTGCATTAATAAAGCTGTTCCAACACCAGTTCGATCTTTGCCTGAAGCACAATGATACAGCAACGCTTTACCAACCGGTTTATTTAACACGGCCATAAAGAATTGATGATAAGCATATCGCGCTTGGGGCACCGATACATAAGTCCGATAGTGTTCACGAATATGTTCCGGCGTAATTGGAAAATGAAAGTTGCTCATTGTCCCCAACGGTTGATCAATGTACGTTACCCCAGGCATTTTGGGATCCTTGGCCGATTCAACTTCATCTGCCCGTCGCAAATCAAAGTCAACCGCAACGTGATAATCACGAACTAAAGTCTCAATATCAGTCGTCGTTAAATGATTTAAACGAGCTGATCGAATTAATGTATGCGGTTTGATGATTCGACCAGCTTGGGTTTCGAAGCCGCCAAGGTCACGGACATTGAAACCACCCTCAAGATGAATTTCATGATCCTGAATCCGTTTCAAGGGTGTCACCGTTAATTTTTCAGATGTCACCGTTGTTTCTTCAACAGTCGACTCTGGGAATGTGGATGAGGCTGCTGAAATATGATTATTTTTCATAAAATCACTCCTCGTATTATTAGATATCGCAAATGATCAACAATGCTTGCTTAACGTCTTGACGCCAAACCCACACCTCTCAATTAATGATCTTGAAGTTAAAATAATTTTGGTCACTCACAACTTCCAATGTAACACCATTATGCTACCAATGTTTTCTTTTGGTTTGGCAAAAAATTGGTAAAAGTTACGTAAATGATAAACCGGTTTTCTCCTTATTAACAAATGAGCCCTGCCGATTACAATATGAGTCGAAGCTTTCATTTCTTCTCAAAATTGATAGATTTGAATTTTGCCTTAAAGGCTCATTTAAGGTTAGGCTGGTATAAATAATATTGAAAATGAACCGCTATCGCTTTAGCGGCTCAATAAACTTTCGGAAAGGTTCGGGTGATCGCAGAATTATTATGAGTAAAAAGAGAATTGAATGGATTGACATTGCAAAAGCATACGGCATCATCGCGGTCGTGATCGGCCATGCACTGGCAAGTGGCACAACAACTCACATTATTTACTGGTGGCACATGCCATTATTCTTCATCATTGGCGGGTTCTTCTTAAAACCGATTGATGCCGCTAAACTAACTGAATGGAAAAGGTTCTTTAATAAACGAATTCACCGAGATTTACTAGTCTATTTTATAGCCGGCATTGGCCTAATCACCTTGTATAGTATTTTATACAATGAAGATTGGCAGTACCTGGTCAATCATTTATCACGTTTAATGGTTGGTGGTCGCGCCTTAAATCTCTACACAAGTACTTTCTGGTTCATCAACGTCTACTTGATTTCAATTGTAGCAATCACATTATTAATTTCAACGGTTAAATCACGTTGGCTGCAATTTGCCATTGTTTCTGGTGGCCTGTTTCTAAGTACCTGCTACGACAAATTTGACTGGCTGACCTTTTACAATTTTAAAATGATGCCGTGGAATTTAGACATCGTGTTAATTGCTGCATTCTTCACCTACATTGGCTACCTATTCTTGCACACTGACTACAGTTGGATTGAAAAGCCACGACCAATTACGCTACTGGTAACTGGAATGGGAATCTTAATTGCCGGCTATATCAACGGCAACTTCAACTTTAAATTCTCGATGAAGTCACATATGATCGACGCCTCATTGCCAAAAATCCTGTTATTAGCCATGATTCCACTTGTCTTTTCATTTGGGGTATTTGGCTTGTCATATTTAACATCCCGGCTTTCCGGCAGCTTCATCTTAGCAACCATTGGCCAACATACGATGATCATCATGTACTTGCATAACGCGCTGTTAGATATCGCATCGATGGCAGGAATCACCAACGTGGCTACTCAAGTGATCATCGCCGTGATTGTGCCGATGTTAATTACGCGGATAAAGCAACCAGTAATGCAGAATCGGAGCTTGTATTTGAGCTGAATTTGCACCAATAATTTGAAAAAATATGATAGTCAAAAGTTTCGTATCTTAAATAAACATCCATCAAATCAATCCGAATGATCGGGTTGACTTGATGGATGTTTTAGTCTAAATCAATGTTTACAATTTATTTCTAGAAGGATTACTTAACAAAACTTCGAACCTTCTGACCATTCGCTACAGTTAAAATCGGCTGCCGGTGAGGTGTTTTAGCAATTATTTTTAATTGATAGTGCTTGTTAAGACCGTTTTCAATCATTAAACTCGTTTTTTCAAACCCGCTAACCGTTTTTGGCCATTTTAACTGCTGTGCCTGCTTAGGGTGCGTCTTCAAATAGGTCATCGCTTGATTAAAATCTTTGTTTGAAATTGTTAGGACGAACGTTTTATGCGTTTGATTAAGCATAACCGTTCCCAATTTTCGATAGTCCTTACTTAACTGCTTCTTAATCACCTTTTCAGCAAAAAGTTGCTTAGACGCCGCTCGCTGATGAGTTCCGCCGTCAAAAGGGCCATTCTGATCTTGATTAATTGACGACATTGATGCTTGCTGTTGGGCGGATGCCGGCTTCTGAGAGACAGTCTGTTGCGCATAAGCATGGGGAATCATCGAGCCGCCGCCAATAACCATCACAACGCTTAACCCAATCAAAAAGACAAACATCCCCCGGGTTTCATTTTTGTAAGTTGCCGTAATATAGGAAAAAATTCCCAAAAACAGCATAATTAAGCCAATAATCGTAATGGCAACAAATATTTTTAGCAATGTTGGCCTCCTCGCAATTTTAGTTTAAGGTTCAAATAACAGTTTTCAACTTAAATTGATTTTGAAAACACAATTTAAATATCGGTATGAACTCAATTTTTAACTAACTTTTCTTAATTCATTAAAGCCTTCATTTCCCAATAGTTAATAACTTGTTGCAACAAATAATTTAGCATTTCAATAACCCGCAGTCAAATTAATTTATGAACGCTAAATCAACGTTGCATCTAAGTAGGACCTGTTTCTAAAAAAGCAAATTATCAAAATTGGCCATAGCGTTATTTTAATGACCCACTTTCACATATTTTGTAACCGTTTCCGACAAGTTGCCGCTAAACCGTTTTCTTTACCACAAAATAAGGAATAATAGAGATGTGAGGTGAGTAAAATGCTATTTTTTCCATTTACTCTTGAAAAAACGCTTCTTTATTATCAAGGTGGTGAATTTACTTCCACTGGCGGTTGGCAACTTTCAAAAGGCAACAATCATGGCGATTATGAGTTGATCTTCTGTATTGAAGGCCCGATCTATCTGCAAATTGATCAAACTCACTACGTCTTGAATTCTGGTGATTTGCTACTGATTCCACCGTTTAAAGACTTTGGTGGCTACCAGTCATCCCCAAGATCCGTCAGTTATTACTGGATTCGTTTCTTTTCCCAAGCTCGGGACAATATGTTTGAAGAAGATGAGCAACACATTATCGACGAGATGAGAATTGATGAGCCCGCCAACAATCGCATTGTCTTACCGGTTACCTTTAAGTTAGCCGATCCAGATCAAACGATCGTCTTGATTAACCAGATTCTCGCAATCTATCCGGATTCATCACCACTTCAAGAACGTGATTATTTGACATCCGCGCTCCTGATCAAATTGTTCAAACACTATGTCAGTCAAAATGGTTACTCAGAAGAAAATGCCCGGATCCGCTTTCTCAAAGAATGGATTCGTGCCAATATGTCCAATAACTTAACGGTTAGAGAGATTTCAGCCAGGGTGGACCTGAATCCAGATTATTTAACCCGGTTATTTAAAGGGCAAACCGGGATGACGCTCCATCAATATCTCAACCACCTAAAGATTGAAGTTGCGACACTGCTACTGGTTCGAACTGACATGCCAATTAATCAAATCGCCACTAACGCCTATTTCAACGATCCCCGCGTCTTCATGCGCCACTTCAAGAAATCAACCGGCGTAACACCAAGCGAGTATCGGAAATCTTACGATACTCTCCCCGAAGACAGTCCAAACGTCGACGCCAAGATTCCAATTCCGAAACGAATTGCTGATTTGATCGATTATGTTCCAGAAAATGGTGACATTCCGGAATAATGTCATGATTTGAATATCGGAATAACCACCTTTATCATGTCTCTGATTAATTTTATTTTATATTCTTATTTGCAATTATTTTTCCAACATTAAAGGAGAAGAATTATTATGAAGTATTTAGCAAAGCCAATCGCTGGTCAATCCATTTTATCTTGGGTCTTTCAAGTTGCCCTAATCGTTTTAGCGTGGAAGGTGGCCGACCATACCCTGGCAAACAATTTAACCACCATTACAATTGCAGCTGTCCTATTAATTGCGATTTATTTAAGCATTAATTTGGATCGCAAAATGCGTCGACGTGAAGAAAAGAAGCAGTAGCTCTGAGTTAAAGCGGATCGCTATCACAGGTAATGCCAATGTGATAACGATCTTTTTTTATTAGCCACCTCAAAATCCGAAACCATTTTAATTTAGTTTATTTTCCGAACGGTCTATTAATTCAAACAATTACTGACGATTTTTCCTTTCTTTCCTCTTGAAAAATTAAAATATCATGATAAAATCACTAGTAACAATTAAATCAGTTGCGTTGATGAGAAGAGTAGCAAGCATGATTGCTTTAAAGAGAACCGTTCATCGGTGAAAGACGGTAACAATAATACCTGCGAAGATGAGCTCAGAGCATTAGGCACGTGAAAGCGATGCCTACGTTAAGACCCGTTACCGTCTCAAACTTGACTAGCCATTGGCAAAAGAGTTGATGAGGTGATTGCTGCAAAACAATCACAAATTTGGGTGGTACCGCGTCAAAACGTCCCTGCAGATTTTCTGTGGGGACGTTTTTTTGTGTCTCGATGGCTAAGCAATAATTAATTTTTAGGAAATAGAGGTTGGTTGATTTATGGCAAAATCCAAAGAAGTTGAAATCAATAAAGATGGGACAATTCGGGGGTTATCCAATACCGCTGTGCAAATGATTGCCTTTGGTGGTTCAATTGGAACGGGACTATTTTTGGGTGCCGGCAGTACGATTCATCGCACCGGTCCTTCAATTTTATTTGTTTATTTAATTATCGGACTCTTTTTCTTCCTGATGATGCGGGCAATTGGTGAAATGATGTACGCCGATCCTGAACAACATACCTTCGTCTCGTTCATTGGCAAATACGTCAATCCAAGATTGGGCTATTTCGCCGCATGGAGTTACTGGTTGGAACTCATTTTAGCTGGAATGGCAGAATTAACAGCCATTTCAACCTACGTCAAATACTGGTTTCCCGGGGTGCCGGCTTGGCTGATTCAAGTCTTCTTCCTATTAGTATTAACGATTGTCAATTTAGCAATGGTCAGTTCGTTCGGCAAATCAGAAACCTTTTTGTCGGGAATTAAAATTCTGGCTATCATTGCCCTCATTGGATTAGGCATTTATCTAGTTTCAACGAGTCATCGAAATCCATCTGGGACAACCGCTTCTTGGGGAAACATTTTTAATCATTTCAGTATGTTTCCCAATGGCTTACATCAATTTATCAACGCTTTTCCAATGGTCTTCTTTGCTTTTCAAGGAATGGAATTTGTTGGCATTACAACTGCCGAAACTAAGCAACCACTCAAAGTACTACCGCGAGCCGTTAACCAGATCATTGGCCGAATTCTGTTATTCTATATCGGTTCCTTGCTCATCATCATGGCCATCACCCCATGGAACACGTTGAATCCAAACGAAAGTCCATTCGTCCAAATCTTTAAATTAGCTGGACTCCCTGCCGCTTCACAAATCATTAACCTGGTCGTGATTGCCGCCGCTTGTTCAACTTTGAATAGTGCCATCTTTTCAACGGGACGCCACCTGTATCAGTTAGCTGAAGAATCATCTGCAAAATCAATGGGTTTCTTCACGAAAGTTTCTAAAAATGGGATTCCAATTGTCAGTGTTCTCTTCTCAGCCGGAATGATGATTTTGGCACCGATCATCAGCTCATTTAATTCATTAAGCACCGCGTTTGCTTTCATCGCGTCCGTTTCAAGTGATATTTATATTTTAGTTTGCATTTTGACCATGGTGGCCCATTATAGGTACCGCCAGTCAGCTGATTTCAAGCTCAATGGTTTTAAAATGCCGCAATATCGCTGGTCAAATCCGCTAACCATTGCTTTCTTCATTGCAATTTTCGTCAGTCTCTTCTTTAATCAAACCTCAATTTGGCCAGCCATTGGTGCCTTGGCTTGGGGATTAGGCTTTAACGCTTTGTTATCCTATCGTCACAAACGCGTCGAAATTGCGGAAGAGGACTAATCCGACCCGTTATTTTTCATGGAAAATCGAATCAATTATTACAAAGGGACTGAGACAAAGTGATTTTGTCCAGGCCTGTTTTTGTCATCATGATTATTACCGAGCGGAAACGTGAGCCAAAAGGCAACTTCCTGCCGTGCAATCGAATTATCCCAATATTCAAGCCCAGAATATTAGGATAATCCAATTGCACTCTGGAAGTTAACCGCCCTTTGGCTCACTCTGTTTACTTTAGCGGTTACATAAAATAATGCCCGAATACCTATTGTAATCAGGCTTCACAAGCGTTATAAAAGAGATAGACATTTAATTTTTTTACAATACTAAAAGAAGGTAATCCTTATTGTGATAACTGAGTTCAATAAAATAAATACTGGAAGATTTTGGAAATGGTTGAGCATTTTGCTACTATTTATTTCCTTTTGTACCAGCTTAAGTTTCCACCCACAGATTGCCAAGGCGGCTGATATTACCAGCAGTATTAGTGGTATTTCGGGAACCAGCCCCACTGCAATTGATACAGCTACTAACGCTCCTGCTAAAATAAGTGATTCCAAGAATTGGAGTCCGTATGACAATTATCAGCTGACATACAATTTTACAATCAAAGACGGTACCAACGTTCAAAAGGGTGATACCGCAAAAGTCGCTTTGCCAGCAGGAACAAAGTTTTCTTCTCAACAAAGTTTTAATATTATGAGCCTTGATGGTAAAGATATTGTCGGTACCTTTCAAGCTAATGCCGGGGATAATTTTGGAACCATCACATTCTCCGATTACTTTTCAAAAAATCCAAATAAGATGGCCGGAAACCTCTCTTTTACAATTATCGGAAGTCATGATCCCGGCGGTGGTGGAACCGGCGGAACTTCCTACATTGGCAAACGCGGCTGGGGGCAAGATGGTACGTGGCTGGATAACAAACCCTATGGATTAGATAAAAACGGCCGCTATCAATATGTCGTATGGGATTTACAAGTTAATCCAGATAGTAAATCGTTAACCGATGTTTCAATTAATGACACACTGGACAATCTGAATCAAGAAACAATGCTCCCGAGTACGCTATACGTTACGAGCAATAGCAAGCCTGCAACTACCTATAAAGAAGGAACCAATTACGCAATTGATTATCAGCCTAATAAAACAGATCCAACCTCCTTTACAATAAAATGGCTTTCTCCAACACCATTAAAGGATCCGGTAAATATTGAATACTTATCCCAAATTAATAAGAATTCACCCTATCTGCAGAATGGATCGGGAATAACGCTCACAAACACTGCTTCAATCAGTGGTAATGATTAGGGCAGCGGTGGAAAATTCACTGCTGATACTACTCACACAACGGCGACTATCCCCCTTGGCGGTAATGGGCATGCCGGTGGAACCTCTTTAACCATCCCAGTAGTCAAAAAGTGGAAAGATGTTCCGACCGGCACAAACACACCACCGATTAATGCAACTTTGTTTAAGAAGTCTGGAAACAGTGCCCCTGCCAAAGTTGAGACAATTACCTTGGATCAAACCAATCAGTATAAAGGTTCATTTCCCAATTTACCCGAATATGATTCAAGCGGAAACCCGATTACTTACACCGTTGCTGAAGATTCTGTTCCATCAGGCTATACCTCTGACGCAACAACTCAAAATCCACTGACGGTTACGAATGGACCCGTCACCATTACCAACACGTATGTACCAAAAACGACGACAGTCACCGTCAATAAGATTTGGAAGGGGATCCCATCAGGGACACAAACACCTGATGTAACAGCTGTCTTATATGAAAACGGTAAAAAGACGGATAAGACTGTGAGTTTAACGACCAAAAACAGTTATCAAGCCGAGTTTAGTAATCTTGATCAAAATGATGCCAATGGCAAACCAATTACGTATACAGTTGCCGAATCATCTGTTCCAAAGGGCTATACCACCACATCAACCGAACCACAGTCAGTCATAAATGGCAAGGCAACGTTGACCAACACTTATATTCCTCAAACAACCAATATCGCAGTTAAAAAGGTTTGGCAAGGTGCTCCTAAAGGAACCAAGACACCTGATGTGACTGCAACGTTATTTGCGAATGGTAAGTCAACCGGCAAAATCGTTAAACTAACTCAGAATAACAGTTATTCAGGCCAATTTTCCAAATTAGCCAAGACCGATGCTAATGGTAACAAGATTACCTACACGGTTGCCGAAACGCCGGTTCAAGGATACACGTCAAAGACACCGGGGCAACAAACCCCTGATAAAAATGGCACTGTTACCCTGACCAACGAATTCAAACCGGTTGTTCCAAAGACAACGACTGTCAAAGTTGATAAGATTTGGAAAAATGTTCCAACGGGGACAAAAACGCCAACAATTACGGCAACGCTGTATGCCAATGGCAAGTCAACCGGTAAGACAATTACGTTGGATCAGAAGAATGGTTATTCCAATCAATTTTCTAATTTACCGATTGCCGACAAAGCTGGCCACACCATCACCTACACGGTTGCCGAGACAACTGTTCCCACTGGCTATACTTCCAGCACCACTGGTCAACAACCTATTAAAAATGGCAAGGTCACGTTGATTAACAACTATAAGCCGGTTATTCCTAAGACAACGACGATCGCGGTTCATAAGATCTGGCAAGACGTTCCAACCGGCACAGCCACCCCAACAATTACGGCGACATTGTATGCCAACGGTAAATCAACGGGTAAAACGGTTACGTTGGATCAAGCCAATGGCTATTCAGCCAACTTTACTGATTTACCAGCGACTGACCAATCAGGGAAAATGATCACTTACACGGTCGCTGAAAATGCGGTTCCCGATGGTTACACAACTACCACGGCTGGCCAACAATCAGTAAAGAATGGCAGCGTAACATTAATCAACAGGTTCGTACCAAAAACACCAAGTACACCGGTGACACCTGGAACGCCAACGACGCCGTCCACGCCGACAACACCTGATACGCCAACGACACCGGATGTCCCATTAACACCAGAAACACCGAAGACACCCGTCATTCCTTCCCTACCATTTAATCAGCCAAATCAACCAACCCAACCAACCCATCATAAGGGTTCAAAGGGCTCAAACTTCAACTTTGGTTCAACGATTAATCCCAAGGTACCAGCAAAAGTTACCCCGAAGATTCCGGTCCATCAATCAAGGACCAATCACACCTCGACAACACCCACAACAAATGGGTCTAATCATCGTGCTGGTTCGACAACAACTCAACCTACCAATGGCTTGGCAAAATTGCCACAAACCAACGATAATCGTAACCAAAGTATCGTCATGACGATTGTTGGTGCCGTGTTGCTTAGCATCTTAGGCATGGCTAAAGCTGTTCGACCTAAATCTTGATTGCCTTAAGAAGAATCGGATTCATTTATTTTAAACTCATTAGGGAATCATGAGTTACAAAAGAACCGGTATCAATCACCCTCTTAGTGTGGTTGATACCGGTTCTCTTTTTGTATTTAAAATAAGCAAACTAATCAGAATTACTTTTTAGATTTTGTTCGTTGGCTGACTTTTCGCCAAACCCAGAAAATATAAACAAAACACAAAATGCCCACAGCCGTGTTGACATATAAGTTCCAGGCCGGAAATTTATCAGTAATCAACGTGCCAACATAAATCACAAAGAATGTCACCCAAATATCCCAATCTAAATGGCGGTGCTGGTAAACAAAGAGGTCAATATCCAAAATAACCAGAATCACTGCCACAGTAATGAAGATTGGCATCGGATTTTTGCTATTCATAATAATGAAGAAACCAATTAAGTTTGCGACTGAAGCCAACGTGTTGATTATCGCTTGTAATAAGTTTTGTTGTGCCTTCTTCAATCTGTCACCCCCAGTTAACCAATCATTATGACTTAATTTTACCACTTCGGTACTTCCGCCAAAGCCAAATCATGTAGCCGATGCATAAAACATCGACCATAACGTTAACGGCAAAAGTAGCATTGGGATAAAAGTTGGTAATTAATGTGCCAATGTAAATGACGAAAAAGAACGCCCAACTATCCCAATCCAGATGACGCCGCTGTTTGATAAATAACGCAACATCAACGATCAATAGGATAATAGCGACGCCCATAAAAATCACCAGATTATTGGCACCGGCGGTCATCAGCATGTATCCAAGCAAAATGGCAACTGTCGCAATTAGATTAAAAACCGCACTTATAATGACGGGTTGAACTTTTTTCTGCAATTTATTTTTCCTCACATTCATCAATTTCTTAACTATTGATCTATTGTCGATCAATTTAGTTGTAAGTAACAGTATAACGCAGCAACCGAGAAAAGTGACCAAATTCAAAAAGTTAACTAAAAATCAACCATTAGTCGCCATTTCAGCCGAGTCATTTGAACATCCCAATACTCACTAAAATTTACACGCCTTTTACGAATTTTAAGTCTAAAAATTTACATCTCCTTGTTATGTTAAGAGTGTCATCAAAGACATGGTAAGGGTGACAAATCCAGCTTACGAGGAGACTTTTTATGTTATCAATTAAACGTCAGACCATAATGGCAGCAGTCCTATTCGTCATTGGCGGCGGCTTGCTTTCTCAAACACAGGCCGTCAATGCAGCATCCAATCACAGTTCGGAAAACACGACTTACGGCTCAACCACAACCAAGGTATCGCCATTTAAAATTGTTGTTAAAAAGGAAGTCCATTCTTTTAAAACTGCCGATTTTACCAAAAGCAACTTGACCGGCATTAATCATCCATCCAAACAATTAGTGGTTACCGGCACCCAAAAATCCAGTACGGGCGCTCTGCAATATCAGCTTGACGATGGCACTTTCATCACTTCTGACCCTGACTATGTGACGCGTCAATTTTATGCATCCCTACCCAAATCAAAACGGATCATCGTCACCGATACCATTGGGATAAATAGTTACCAATCACCAACCCTTAAAAATAAGATGAAGCATTTTCAATTTCATCAGTCACTTAAGGTCAGCAAAATCAAGAAGTTTAACAACGGCAACATTACGTATCGACTTGCATCCGGTGGTTATGTCACCGCCAGCAAACTATTTGTGAAGGCAATGTAGCCACTAAATTTTCCTCAATAAAACAATCCAGGATTATTCTCAAGAAAACATGGTCAGAAAAGCAACCTTCAGCGTAACCGCCTTTCACCCCACCCTTAATAAATAAAGGATCAGTTATCGGCAATCGACCGTGACTGATCCTTTTTTTGACCCGCTAATCCTTATAGCTTACATTTTATGATGCAGCCGTAGCATGATCAACAGCCAAACAATCAAAACAGCCGAAATGATAATGGCGATAATCCAAGCGTCATGTAAAGTCGCTAACGGTAACTTCACATTCATCCCGTAAAAACCGGTAATAATTGTCGGTACGGCCATTGTCAGCGACCAAATCGTCAAAAACTTCATGGTATCATTCAAATTATTATTGGCGATACTGTTGAATGTATGATCAATGCGATCCACAACTTGGGTTTCAATTTCAATCATCCGCTGAACCTGTTCGGCTTCAATCGTGACATCTTCAAACAAATCACGCTTTTCCTGATTGGCATTTTTACCAAAGTAGGTATTCGGCAGTCGTTGAAGCAAGCTCAAATTCAACTGAACCGCGCTGGTCAGGAAGGTCAGTGTCTGTTGTAAATAAGATAATGCCACTAAATCTGCATTCTTGGTCTTTCGATTGAGCATTTTATCCAAATGATTTCGTTTGCGGGTAACCGCCCGAGAAATTGGCATATAGCTGTCAACCACGGCAAACAACGTTTCCAAAATAAAAGCGTCAACCGTTTGAACTTCCGGATTTTCAGCAGCCGTCTGAAACGCATCGTCGACCTGTTTGATCCGACTCTCATTAAAGGTGAACAGAACCCCTTTGTGTAACAGAATCCCAAACGGTCTGGTAATATACCGCAGTAATTTGCGGTCCAAAACATACGGCGCCAAAAAAATAAACAATTGATCGTCTTCGTTAATATCGTGAACAAAATTGGTACTTTCATCTTTATCAACGACATACTCAATAATATCCTCATCAATGCCGTACTCTTTCATTAACTGCTGACGTTCTTCAGGGGTTAAGCGAACCGTTTCAATCCACTTGGTTCCCCGGATTTCTTTTTCAGGTTTAATCATACGAACTCTCCTGTGAATCGTTATTTAACAATGCGTTATCTCTATCATACCGAATATTGAGGGGAAAATGTGATATTAGGTTAATAATATTATTTAAACGATAATGAGATTTGATTCTAAATAAAAGTGATTGCTTTATTATTGCGAACTTGCTATCATGAAAGTATGAAAAAGCTGACTTTTACATATTATGACTGGGAAAAATTTGCAACATTTTTAGATTCGTTGCCAGCAAAGGATGCTCAAAAATTAGTCCAGCTAATCCGGAAAATCGAACAATATGGACTACAAACATCCGAACGACAAGAATGGGTTAAAAAACTAGAAAATAATTTATACGAAATTCGATCAAGGCAAGGATCAAATATTCAAAGGGTGATTTACTTCCAAATAGATCAAAGCCAATATATGATCACCCATGGTTTCACTAAGAAAACACAAAAAACACCAATAAAAGAAATTAATCGAGGAATCAGACTGAGGAATACATATTTTCATGAAAGGAGAAATGGTCATGAGTAAAATCGATGAATATATGAATAATCGCCGGAACCATGATAAAGAATTTGCATCTGGTCTTGATCAAGTTGGCTTTAATCTTGATGCCGCCGTTGCTGTTAGTAATTTAAGAGAAAGTTTGCACATGACTCAACGTGAATTTGCAAAATATATAGGCAAACCACAGTCGACAATTTCACGAATTGAGCATGGCAATATGAATGTTTCAACGCAATTGTTAAATCAAATTGCTCAAGCCGCCCATAAAAAATTAAAGATCGAATTTGTTTAAGCATTGTCGATCTCATTACTACACCTTTTCGTCATGTCATTGTGACGATATTCAAAATTAATCTTGATAAAAAAACAATCTAAGATTAGATCCAGTTAGAAGCCGATAAAAATCAGCTTCTAACT
>NZ_AZEY01000102.1 GCF_001434255.1 Lentilactobacillus diolivorans DSM 14421 | reverse complement strand
GGTAGAGCACCTGACTGTTAATCAGGTTGTCGACGGTTCGAGCCCGCCTGCCGGAGTTATTATTTATTGGAGAGTTGTCCGAGCTGGCCGAAGGAGCATCATTGGAAATGATGTAAACGGGTAAAAGCCTGTTTCAAGGGTTCGAATCCCTTACTCTCCGTAAACGAATAATAAGTTTTATGACCCGTTGGTCAAGTGGTTAAGACACCGCCCTTTCACGGCGGTAACATGGGTTCAAATCCCGTACGGGTCACTTTTGGAGGATTAGCTCAGCTGGGAGAGCATCTGCCTTACAAGCAGGAGGTCACAGGTTCGATCCCTGTATCCTCCATTTCCATAGCAACATTGGTTCGTTGGTCTAGTTGGTTTAGGACGCCTGCCTGTCACGCAGGAGATCACGAGTTCGAGTCTCGTACGAACCGTTGTTATGTATTTGACAATTGAATACACAACATATTAGTATTATTATATGATGGTATGGCTCGGTAGCTCAGTCGGTAGAGCAATGGATTGAAGCTCCATGTGTCGGCAGTTCGATTCTGTCCCGCGCCATTTTATGGAGGGGTAGCGAAGTCTGGCTAAACGCGGCGGACTGTAAATCCGCTCCTTCGGGTTCGGTGGTTCGAATCCACTCCCCTCCATCATAGGGATATAGTTTAATGGTAGAACTACGGTCTCCAAAACCGTCGGTGTGGGTTCAACTCCTACTATCCCTGTTAATAATACTATGGCGGTAGTGGTGAAGTGGTTAACACATCGGTTTGTGGATCCGACACGCGTGGGTTCGATTCCCACCTACCGCCCTTTGATTGGGTTATAGCCAAGTGGTAAGGCAACAGACTTTGACTCTGTCATGCGCTGGTTCGAATCCAGCTAACCCAGTAGGGTTAGTCAAAATCATGGCGGTATAGCCAAGTGGTAAGGCAGAGGTCTGCAAAACCTTCATCGTCGGTTCGAATCCGATTACCGCCTTTAACCATGGATTGGCCAATCATTTATTATGCCGGAGTGGCGGAACTGGCAGACGCGCTGGACTCAAAATCCAGTGTCCGTTAAAGGACGTGTGGGTTCGAACCCCACCTCCGGTATCTAAGCATTATATAGCGTAGTTTTTAAAAGCAGGAACGTTGATTTAACAACGTTCCTGCTTTTTTATGTCTAAAAATTTTGGATTGTTTAGCATACTTTGGTATTTCGCGTTGGAACATTTTGGAACAAGCACCGATTTTTGCATAAAAATTTTGGAACAAGTTTTGGAACAGGTCTGATTAATTAATATTCAAAAGTTGATCCATATAATCAGTCGTTTTTTCCGATTCTTTGTTTTCCAATTCCTTGATAATGTGCAAATAGATCCGCGTCGTGGTGCTAATATTCTCATGGCCTAAGCGCTGCGAAATATAGGCAATGGGAACGCCTTTGAATAGCAAAATAGATGCGTGAGTGTGTCGCAAGCCGTGGAAGGTTAACTCAGCTTCAATCCCCGCTCGTTGCAGTGCTTTTTTTAACTGTGCGTTGAGGGTGCCATAGTCGGGAATGCTGCCGCGATCGGTAATAAACATTAAATTCTTCGAGTTCTCCTGATGATGAGTATTCAAATACATATTTTGACTGAATTGTAATTTGGTCAACAAATCAACTAAATCATGATTGATGTCAATCACTCGGTTAGACGTCCGGTTTTTAGTCGCTTTAAAATCTTTTTTGATGAAATCCCAGGATTTATTAATATTAAGGGTCAAGTGTTTTCGATCGAGACTGTCCCAAGTTAAAGCAGCCACTTCGGAAGCTCGCATACCAGTCATGAGGGTAGTCAGAATCATATAGTTCACAATGCTACCCGTTTCTAAATGCCCTTTGAGATATTTAATCAGTTTAGATGTTTGTTCCACATTCAAATAGTGAATCCCACGCGTATGGCTGGGATCGTAGACCAAGTGCGTGTTGGCGGTAAAGTCGTGGTGAATAATGCCGTCATTGATTGCATTGCGGACACAAGCCCGAATGTGGGTGTTAATCTTTTCAGCCGTCGCTTTGGCGTGAGCCGGGTGGTCAGTGGTGCCGTCACCGTTGCCGTAAAGATTTAAGAACTTTTGGTAAGTCGTGGTGTTAATATCTTTGAGCTTCATTTTTCCAAAATAATTAGTGGCAACTTGAATGGTGTATTCATATTTGGATTTGGTAGCGTCCGCCAATTGCGGCTCCCGAAATGTTTGATACCATTTGATGAGGTAGGGGATAAAGTCCACATTTCGATTGTTTAAATCGCCACCGTGGGTATAGTTATATTCTAGGGTTGTGCCATATTCCTGGGCTTGCCGTTTAGTTTTAAACCCACTCTTTGAGGCCGTCCGCTGCTTGCCAAATTTATCAACGTAACTAACTCGCACCTGCCAACTATTTCTGAATTTTCTAATGCTTGCCATTTAATCACCTCTACTTAACATCTTCTTCGGTTGCTTCATTCGTGATGTCCTTGCGGTCGTGGGGGTCACGAGCAGCCGCTCTTTTTGATTCTTTTTATGCTGAAAATAAAGCGGAAAGAAGATAAATAAGCCACCGGCCACAATGCCGACGATGTATTTTGAAAAAGCGACCCACAAAATCATCAAAACGATAATGTCAAAGATAAACGCAACAAACGAAAGGGCGCCGTCAATCAGATCATTTAGCATATTAAAGACCTTCTTTTAAATCCGCTGGTTAATCCTTTTCCTGTACCCATTCGTCTTTCATAAGTGAGAATTTGTAATAAATCTCATTTCCGGTATTAGGGTCAACATAATCCCATTCATCTTTTGTATTAACATATTGGTTGTTTTTAACTAAAATTTCCGATTTGTCAGTGGGCTTTAAACCTGAATACGCAGTTCCGTGACTAACATAGGTATTATATGGA
Source organism: Lentilactobacillus diolivorans DSM 14421 (assembly GCF_001434255.1). Lineage (GTDB taxonomy): Bacteria > Bacillota > Bacilli > Lactobacillales > Lactobacillaceae > Lentilactobacillus > Lentilactobacillus diolivorans. Next base: position 4,138 of record NZ_AZEY01000102.1, on the reverse strand, counting down.
ACAATTTGAGAATCTAAAGAATCTGCATCAACATAATAAGTTTGACCTTGATACAAAACAACTCCAAGCCTTGTGGTATATGTCGAAGAAAATTTCTGTAATATCATTGGGACCCCAAATCGTTCTAATGACATTGCAAATTTTTGATCCATGTAATTATCTTTCGAAGTTGCAAGGTCAACTGAATAATCGGTATCTGCTAAATATGTGGTAAAAACACTTTTTCCAATGCATTTAGTCAAAGATGAAGGTGCGTTAGTATAATCTAAATCATAATTGGATATTGTTTTTGAACTAGTCGAAGTGCCTGTGGGATGTTTGGCAATTGACTTGGTTCGATACCAATAATAGGTAGAATATCCTGGCAATTGGGGAACAACTTCTCGAAGCGCCGCATGACCGTGTTTTGTAGCTCTTTTCCACCACGGCCATTCGTCAGTGGCGTATTTACCAATATTGTAATATCCCTTTGAATTTCGATAAACGAACATCTGACTGTGGCCGCGAGCGTACTTCGGGAATCTATTACCATAGAAGTGAATTCCGTCCATATTAAAGTGATATTTTGTTGCTGCCAACTTACTATATTGTCCTGTATCACTATCATAATGATACCAATGCCCCCGAAGCGAACTTGGGACTGTTGTGTAGTGTTTAGCATTGGCAGTTACGCTATTGGCTGCAAAAAATCCCCCAAATGATAAGGCAATGGAACCTGCTAAAATGTATTTTTTTAATTTCATAATTTTCCCCTCTAAATATAAGTGTTTTTAAAATGGATCTGTCGTTAAATATAGGAGCTTTCCCATGATTCGGTAGCATTTTAGCCGGTCTTTACTAAATACGCTAAAAATAATTTATTGGCAATGTGTGTTGTACAGTCATGATTCATGTATGACGATTAATAACACAATTGCTCGTTAAATATCTGTAGGCGACTGTAATATTTTCAAATTATACCATTTTAAGAATAGCAGAGTTTATTCCTCTGTGGTACATGTAAGTCTAAAAGAATTTAAGAATATTTGCTTTATTTTGCTTTTACCTCTCATTTTCCCTTATATGTAGGCTGCTTCGGTATTTCCCAACATTTTATAATCGTTGCTGACAGGGGATATTTCTTAGAATCTTTTTTTGATACATAAATTAAATTGAAACTAGAAAAGATTGAATTGGTGAATTAACCATAAAGTAAAAAGCTGTAAGACTTATTTGTATTTAAATACTGATAAATTACCTGAATATTGTTTTGAGTCAAACTGTTGGATTTGAACATATAATTAGGTAGTGTCTTCAAACTACAGGCGTTAAACTTTTCTGCATGGTATCCAGTTTGATATGCTAAAAATAAAGGATTGATCACGATGGAGAGACGTCGCTATGAATTAAGTGATGAACAATGGCATCAGATTGAACCGTTCTTCCCAGCTTATCGTACCGGTCGGCCACCGCGTCATGATAATCGGACCATGTTTAATGCGTTATTATACGTTGCGCGGAGTGGTTCCCCTTGGCGGGATCTGCCCGCCTATTATCCATCTTGGAAAAGTGCTTACACCAAATTTTGTCGTTGGCGAAACAGTGGCCTTTTAAACGACTTATTTTTGGCTTTAAATGATGACCCGGATTTGGAAAATTTAATGATTGATTCAACGATTGTTCCCGCTCACCAGCACAGTGCCGGTTCTAAAAAGGGGGCCCAATTCTCAAATTGGCCAAAGCCGGGGCGGAAAAACCACCAAAATCCACACTTTAGTTGATGCTTTAGGTAATCCGCTTTATTTTCTGTTAACCGGTGGTCAATGCCATGATGGTGTTCAAGCGTTTGATCTTTTGAAGGGCGTTGATTTACAAAATGTCAATGTCATTGGTGATCGGGCTTATAATGCAACGGAACTGCGTCAGCACATCGTTGATCGTGGCGGTAGCTACACCATTCCACCCAGAATGAATTTTAAGGATCCTTGGGAAACCGACTGGTGGTTATTTAAAGAACGTCACTTAATTGAATGTTTTTTTAACAAATTAAAGCATTTTCGCCATCTTTCGACCAGATTTGATAAGTTGGCAGCTTCTTTTTTGGCATTTATCCAGATTGGTGCCATTTTTTTACTGATTAAATAGTTTGAAGACACACCCTAGAATTTATCAGAAATATTACCAATCGCAAAAGTGGCTGGAACAATAGTCCAAATTTATATTATGGCGCCTTGACTTCAAATTAAAAATCTCGTAAATCAGCGTTTGTGTAAACTGATTTACGAGATTTTTGAAAAGCAACTTTTTATTAACTTATGTTCCAGCTTCTTTAACGGATTCTTTATGCTGTCTTACTATTCATCTTGCTAATTATTGGACAGATAAGTCCTGGAGCTTTTGAATCTGATCCTGCAATTTATTAATTTGTTGCTGTAAAGTAACGGCTTGCTGTTCTAAGTCTTGATATTGGACTTGATAAATAATTGGCTTATATCCAGCAGCGTTCATTGAAGAATTATAGTTATTGATTTGGTTTTGCAAGTCGGTGATGGTTTGCTGATAGCTTGCATTTGCAGTTGGGTCTGTGGAGCTGGATAGACTGCTTTGAACGGCCTTCAATTCAGATTGGAGAGCGCTTAAAGATGATGAACTGCTAAGTGATTGAACACTGGATTGCATTGAATCAATTTGATTTTGAACACCAACTAATTGGGTTTGAGCGTCTGCTAATTGACTTTTTAATGGATTAATTTGGCTAGAGTAATCAGTTGGACCAACTGTAAATGATTTAGTGATGGGTTTAAAACCAACTTTTGATATTTGTAATTGATAGAGACCAATCGTTGAAAGAGGGGCTTTCAAATTAATCTTAAATTTCCCGTTACTTTTGGTCTTGGCTTTTGCTTTATAGCTACCGTTACTATATATTTTGACCGTGGTCCCTTGGGTTGCTTTGCCAGAAATAGATGTCATCGAGTTCGTAATCGGCTTAACCGTTGCGGATAATGCTAACTTTTGACTTGCAAATGTGACGACAGGCATCCCCATACTTAACAACATGCCAGCAGTGGCAATTAATGATGCGTATTTCTTCATTGTAGATCTCCTCTTTCACAGTTCAACGCGACAAGCGATAACTGTTATTCATTATTTATTGGATTAAAAGATGGGTCATATGTATTCCCCAAAACGTGTTGACTTTCAATTCAATATCCCCTAACAAACATATTATACAATTGATAGAATTTAGTGTTACAAAAAGCGACTCATATCAAAAAAATTTAAGCAATTTTAAATCTCTGTTTTCCCAATGTGTGAGTACGTAAACAATAATTAGGGAAAATGGCTGTTGAGCAATAGGAAAAGCAAGGGGAGGGGGAAAGTTTCCACTTTGTCCTGGAAGCAGGGGACATATGATTCTAACGAGAGGAAGCGATAACTTGTTCTCTAAAGTACCATATTTAATGAGGCGTTTACTTCTTCACTATTTAATATTGAAAATGATACAGGTTGTTAATGATGCATCTAATCAAGTTCGAATATCGAGGCCACATACGGATAGTCACTATTTAGCAAATATACTGAGAATCTGGTTTTATTTGGTTCAGGTGAGAGGTGCTTTTGTGGTACAAATAATTATTAAAGTTATGTTTCACTAAAAAAAGTCCCACAATCATTAAACCTGTTTGCCTATGATTGTGGGACTCTTGATCAAAGATAATTAATGGTTGATAAAACCTGTTTCACGGAGATAAAAGGTATGCTTAATTCAATTATTGTTTTAATGAAAACCAATTAATAACGATTCATGCCACAACCACGTTCTACACGTGGCTGATTTTGGTGATGGGGAGTTGTGCAATAATGAGTAACCCCGACAGCACCAGTACAAAGTGTTAGGGCAGATGCACAAACCAACAGAAATTTCATATTATTTTCCTCCTCGATAACTTTCTAAAACAACCAGTTAACCAAGTTAAATCAGATCATAAAGATTAATTAGCCCACTTTTGATATTTAAATCCAGCAGTCCAACAAAAAAGAATTGAGACAAAATCCATCTCAACTCTAATCTACCTGAATTAATTTAAACATTCAATATCTTATCTGAAACTTGAAAGTATGAAGACAGACTGATCCCTTGGTATCACAGGGCATA
>NZ_AZEY01000101.1:48156-48562 GCF_001434255.1 Lentilactobacillus diolivorans DSM 14421 | reverse complement strand
GCACGCCAAGAGTAGTTGGGGGATCGCCCCCTGCGAGGGTAGGACGTTGCCACGCTTTATATTTGGAGGATTAGCTCAGCTGGGAGAGCATCTGCCTTACAAGCAGGAGGTCACAGGTTCGATCCCTGTATCCTCCATATTGAGCCGTTAGCTCAGTTGGTAGAGCATCTGACTTTTAATCAGAGGGTCGGCAGTTCGAGACTGCCACGGCTCATTACAATTGAATATTATTAACGCATAATATTTAGTATGCCGACTTAGCTCAGCTGGCAGAGCACCTGTCTTGTAAACAGGGGGTCGGAAGTTCGAATCTTCTAGTCGGCATTCTTGCGGAAGTAGTTCAGTGGTAGAACATCACCTTGCCATGGTGGGGGTCGCGGGTTCGAATCCCGTCTTCCGCTTATTA
>NZ_AZEY01000101.1:47103-48146 GCF_001434255.1 Lentilactobacillus diolivorans DSM 14421 | reverse complement strand
ACTTAAAATCCTGCGGTCAGTGATGACCGTACCGGTTCGATCCCGGTCCTCGGCATATTTTGCACCCATAGCGCAATTGGATAGAGTGTCTGACTACGAATCAGAAGGTTGTAGGTTCGACTCCTACTGGGTGCATTAGTTCATTTCGGGAAGTAGCTCAGCTTGGTAGAGCACCTGGTTTGGGACCAGGGGGTCGCAGGTTCGAATCCTGTCTTCCCGATTGATAGAAGTACTATCATTTTTTCATCGCGGTGTAGCTCAGCTGGCTAGAGCGTCCGGTTCATACCCGGGAGGTCGAGGGTTCGATCCCCCCTGCCGCGATATAAGTCTTGGACCTTTAGCTCAGTTGGTTAGAGCAAACGGCTCATAACCGTTCGGTCGTAGGTTCGAGTCCTACAAGGTCCATTGACTCGTAGAGTTATTTTTATAGTTTTAGCATGGAGGATTACCCAAGTGGCTGAAGGGGGCGGTCTTGAAAACCGCTAGGTGGGTCAAACCACGCGAGAGTTCGAATCTCTCATCCTCCTTCTTATTATCGCGGGATGGAGCAGTCTGGTAGCTCGTCGGGCTCATAACCCGAAGGTCGTTGGTTCAAACCCAGCTCCCGCAATTTTGGTTCGTTGGTCTAGTTGGTTTAGGACGCCTGCCTGTCACGCAGGAGATCACGAGTTCGAGTCTCGTACGGACCGCTTTTGGCTCGGTAGCTCAGTCGGTAGAGCAATGGATTGAAGCTCCATGTGTCGGCAGTTCGATTCTGTCCCGCGCCACTTTTTTTATATGATTTATAATGCGGGTGTAGTTTAGTGGTAAAACCACAGCCTTCCAAGCTGTTGTCGCGAGTCCGATTCTCGTCACCCGCTTTGTTCATCAATGGGCCTATAGCTCAGCTGGTTAGAGCGCACGCCTGATAAGCGTGAGGTCGATGGTTCGAGTCCATTTAGGCCCATATTGGAGAAGTACTCAAGTGGCTGAAGAGGCGCCCCTGCTAAGGGTGTAGGTCGCGTAAGCGGCGCGAGAGTTCGAATCTCTCCTTCTCCGTATCA
>NZ_AZEY01000101.1:0-47093 GCF_001434255.1 Lentilactobacillus diolivorans DSM 14421 | reverse complement strand
GGTTAAGACACCGCCCTTTCACGGCGGTAACATGGGTTCAAATCCCGTACGGGTCATTCACATAAACAATATAATATTATCGCGGGATGGAGCAGTCTGGTAGCTCGTCGGGCTCATAACCCGAAGGTCGTTGGTTCAAACCCAGCTCCCGCAATTTTGGTTCGTTGGTCTAGTTGGTTTAGGACGCCTGCCTGTCACGCAGGAGATCACGAGTTCGAGTCTCGTACGGACCGGTGCTTACAAGTTACAGAGGTAGCTTGTTTTTTTTGCACTTAACGTTTACAATTGTAGTCGAACGGTAAGACTCATTGTTAGGAAAAACGAGTCAAAAGGGGTTATGATTTTTCGATAGATAATTGAAAGGGGATTGTTAGTGATTCAAAGTGATTGGTGTATCTGAGAAAAAGTTAACGCCTGCGTCAACTCGTAGCAAAAGGTGATGATAACATTTTCACCTTAAGTTTGAGACTAAATCACTAGGGAGTGATTAAATGACAAAGAAAAATGAATCAATGAATATGGAACATCTGGATTCTGAAAATAGAAATATGCATATGACAGATAAGATGGCTCACAGTCATGAAGAAACTGAGCATGAAAAAAGCCCAAATATGCTGGATTCAGCCATGCAAAAGCCTGATGACCACATGAATCATGATATGCCCAATATGAATGTGACGAATAACTCCCATGATGGAATGTCGGGTCATCACATGATGATGGACATGGCGGATCTAAACCGTCGTTTATGGATTTCAATTATTTTGACGATTCCAGTTGTCTTATTATCTCCAATGGCTGGCATGGGTGGCTTTAATATTCATTTTAGTTGGTCACCGTTATTGTTGGTTATCATTGGTTCCATTCTTTATTTTTATGGTGGTAAACCATTCTTTTCAGGGGCCAAAATGGAAGTTCAAATGAAACAACCAGGCATGATGTCGCTAATTACTTTAGGAATTACGGTTGCTTATTTTTACAGCATGTACTCCGTTATCGCAAATAATATTTTCCATACTACGCCAATGGTTGATGAGTTTTTCTGGGAGCTTTCAACATTAATTGATATTATGCTGCTTGGCCACATTATTGAAATGAAATCAGTTGATAGTGCTGGTTCAGCGGTTGACTCTTTAGCAAAGCTGCTGCCTTCAAAGGCAAAAGTTATTCGTCATGGAGAACCCGTTGAAATTGACGTTGCTGAGTTAAAGATTGGTGATGTTGTTCAGGTCCAAGCGGGTGAAAAAATTCCAGCAGATGGGAAATTAACGACTGGTTCTACAACCGTTAATGAATCACTTGTAACTGGAGAATCTAAACTCATTTCAAAAGGGGTCAATGATGAGGTGATTGGCGGGTCAATCAATAACGATGGCACATTTGAATTCAAAGTTGATAAGGTGGGTAACGATAGCTACTTGAACAAGGTTATGAATCTGGTAATGAATGCCTCTAACGATAAGTCGCATACCCAAACGCTTGCGGATAAGGTTGCAGGTTATCTCTTTTATGCAGCTTTGGCCGGGGCCATCATTGGTTTGGTAGTCTGGATGGGGATCAGTGGTGTTAATGTTGCGTTGCCAATTGCCGTTACAGTTCTCATCATCGCCTGCCCCCATGCACTCGGGTTAGCGATTCCACTGGTTGTTTCACGATCGACAGCTTTGGCAGCTAAGAATGGACTGCTGATCCGTGATTCGAATGCACTCGAACATACTAACAAGGTGAAATTTGTTCTAATGGATAAGACGGGGACGTTAACTGAAGGTAATTTTAAACTTAATATTTATCGTAGTTATGATCCTAAATATAGTGATGATCAAATATTGTCACTTGCTGGTAGTCTTGAGGAAACTTCAAGTCATCCACTTGCAAAAGGGGTGATGGACGCTATTTCAACAAAGAAAATTAAAATCAGCGAAGCAACAAATGTCCAACAGATCCCTGGATTTGGTGTTACCGGTGATGTTGATGGTGAGCAGTATCAGTTGGTTTCGGTTAAATACTTTGAAACTCATCATATCGACTTTGACGAAGCTAAGTTTGAAAAGTTGATCGCGGATAAAAATAACTCTATTAGTTTTCTACTAACTCGTCAGCGAGTGATTGGTGCCATTGGTGAGGGCGATGAAATTAAAGCTAATTCGAAAAAAATGGTAACGTTCTTAAAGCAACGTGGTATTCAACCAGTCATGTTGACTGGTGACAACCGCGCGATTGCTAAGAGTGTTGCCGATCAACTTGGTATCCAGAATTATCGATTTGAATTACTACCGGAGAATAAGCAAAAAATTGTCGCCGAATATCAACAAAAAGGCCAGACAATGTTTATTGGCGATGGCGTGAACGATGCCCCAAGCTTAAGCCGGGCAGACGTTGGGGTGGCAATTGGTGCTGGAACTGACGTAGCAATTGATTCCGCAGATATTGTTTTAGTTAGAAGCGATCCGAAGAACGTGATTGATCTGTTCGGTCTGGCACAAAAAACAGCAACCAAGATGAAGCAGAATCTTTGGTGGGGGGCCGGATACAATATTGTGGCAATTCCATTGGCTGCAGGTATTTTGGCGCCAGTTGGCATTATGCTGAGTCCAATGGTTGGGGCTGTGTTGATGTCATTAAGTACCGTTGTTGTTTCTGTGAATGCATTAACTTTAAAGGTGTAAAAATGAATTCAGTTGTTGATCGTGAGTATTCATCCAGATGGTAAAAATAGAACAACCATTGCGTACATTGGTTATCAGTCAGCGATATTTTCATTGAGTTGAATGTTTATAAAATTGATTGGTTAAAAAATAAGTGTCACTCGGATAAGGATTACAGTAACGTAATCGGGTTATCCAAGTGACACTTATTTGTAACCAATTATTCTGCTTCTTTTTTCTCAGCGGGCGTGTAGTAAGCTTCGTGTGAGTAAAAACTTGGTGAATCTCGATATTCTTTAGGAATAAATTCATGTGAGCTATTCTTCCAAATTTCAAAGTTGGAATAGGAATCCCATGTTCCTAGAATCACTCGTTGATTAATATCTTTATGGTAGTTTAACGAATAGATCGAATGCATCCCAATTGGTAATCCATCACTCATCAGCTTATTTAGCCGGGCATCAAACACTTTTTGCTGATCAAAGTTTAAATCTAATGTAGAAAAACTAATAAAGCCTTCCCATTTATCAGTGCCAGTGTGTCCTAAGATATCATAATAAACTGGTGATTTAAAAATTGATTCTTTGCCAGAATAATCTAACATCATCATTTTTCCCTGCTGATTCAAAGCTTGGTAAATAACTAAATGCCGATCTGGATATTTGTCTCTAATTGTTGATAATATTTGCTCATTTCCAAAAGTAATTGCAATCTGTTGTTTCACGATGATCCACCTCCTAGACTCACTTTAATTATACTTTCTTTCATGCCATTCACCAAACATTTACTTTTGATAATGTGACACCTATACTAGCAAATATAAGAGATCGTTTTATAAATCACTTAACTCATTATCAAGGAGATGCTTTTTTGAAATTAACAGTGTTAGGTTTTTTGGGCGGATATCCCGCAAATGGTAACGGGACCAGTAGCTATTTGCTAGAATCAGGAGATTTCAAACTTCTGATTGATTGCGGAAGTGCAGCTTTGCTAAGTTTGGAGGAGGTTAGCGATCCTTTGAAACTGAACGCAGTAATTCTAACCCACTACCATCATGATCACACGGCCGACGTTGGTGTTTTGCAATATTATTGGCAGCTTCATGAAAAACGTTATGCTGAAGCGGTGTTGCCGATTTATGGGCATCAGCTTGATCAGGAGAATTTTGCTGGCCTTAGCTGGCCAAATTCAACGAAAGGGATTGCTTATGATCCTAAGGAAACACTTGATCTGGGACCATTTTCCATCACCTTTTTTAAAACTCATCATCCTGTTGCTGCATTTGCATTGCGGATCGTGGAAAAGCTGACAAAGAAAGTTCTGGTTTTTACTGCCGATACAGCTTATTTTTCTGAGCTGACAGCCTTTGCAAAAAGAGCTGATTTGTTAATGACCGATACCAACTTTTTTGCTGACAAAACTGGTCAAAAATGGCATATGACCTCAACGGAATCCGGTAAACTCGCAAAAGATTCTGCAGCCAAACAGTTATTGATCACTCATTTACCAGCTAACGGTGATTACAATCAATTGCGCGCAGAAGTTGAAAAGTCGGCTGGTGTTCAGATCCCGGTGACAGTTGCTAGCCGTCACTTAACAATTGAGGTATAAAAACGGTTAATTTTGATGAAAGTTTGTTATTTGTAAGTTTATTCTGTGAAACTTATGATTTTTATAAGTTAATCCTTTATAATTTGGTTACAAGCTAAATTACTAGGAGGATGAAAATCATGACAATTCAATTCTTAACAACCCCAAGTTGCACTTCTTGCCGAAAAGCCAAAAAATGGCTCGTTGAACATGGCATTGAATTTAAGGAACGAAATATGTTTGCCAACCCGTTAACGCGAGATGAATTAAAGCAAATCTTAATGTTATCGGAAACCGGGACGGATGGCTTGATTTCCACCCGCTCATACGTTTATGATCAATACAAGGATAAGATTAATTCATTAACGATTGGTGACTTATTAACATTACTTGCTGCACATCCTGAAATGATTCGACGGCCAATTATGATTGATCATAACCGGCTTCAAATAGGCTTCAATGATGATGAAATTCGTTGCTTCTTACCAAGGAAGGTTCGAAAGAGCGATCTTGAGCGGATGATTCGAAACGTTCAATAACAATGTGTTTAATTACTTGTTAATCACCATTTTTAGCCGTATTATTTACTTGGACAATATTCATGTTACAATGTTAGTATTAATGACCCTCAGATATTGAAAGGGGTGGCTAAATATGGAAATGGAACGGATCAACGAAAATACAATTCGTGTATTAATTGGCAACGACGATCTTGATAAACGTGGGATTACAGTCCTTGATTTGTTAGGAAACCACAAACAAATCGAAAGCTTCTTCTATAGTATTCTTGAAGAAGTTGATAAAGATCATCAATTTCAGAATAACGATGCCGTCACTTTCCAAGTTCTGCCAAATCAAAATGGGCTTGAACTGTTCATTAGTAAGGATGTTGATATGTCCGATAACGAGATGCTGCTTGATTCAAGTAAGAGCCATGATAAGCGCGATCGGGTATCAAAATATATTGATGACCATGCTGGTGATAAAAAACACATGAGTGATAGTGATAATAAGACGGATGATGAAAACAAACGGCCTAATCGGACAATAATTCTCGAATTTGATCAATTTGATGATTTTATCTCTCTAGCTAAGGCATTACGGCTGGAAGATGGCACATCTGATTTGTATCTATATCAGGGTAAGTATTACCTGGAACTGGTTCTCTACAGCAGCGATCCAGTTGACATGATTGTGAGCGATGAGGTTGCGATTGCTAACGAGTACGGGAAAAAGACAACTGTTACCGATGATGTGTTACATGAATATGGTGAACACTTGATGGAAAACAGTGCCTTGGAATTAAGTCGGTATTACTTTAAGTAACTCGGTTGTGATTATCCACTGGAATACTTGTAGTTAATTAACAAAGAATCAGACAAAAAGCTTTATCATCAAATAGCCTAATAAGGGCACTGATGATAAAGCTTTTTTATTTAATCTTTTAGTAGGTATTGGTTCTTGGTCTTACCGTAGTCGTGTAATACGTCGATGATTGACCATTAGTTTTCTTTGAGGGGTGAAATCCACTTGTTTTGGAAACAATGTAAAGAGGCCGATTACGTGATGCTTCAAAAATTCTGTACAGGTAAGCCCCAATCATTCCTAGTGACAATAGGATAACACCAACCATTAAGAAGAGTGAGAAGACAGCGAAATGAACGGTGTTCATTGTTGTTAGTAGTGAGACAAGCAGGTATCCCATGCTAAAGATGATCGAAGCCGACCCCAGCCAATTTGCCATCTGGAGAGGAAATGAGGAGAACGAAGTAACCCCATCCATTGCGAGACGAATCATCTTTGATAATGGATACTTAGAATAACCGGCAATTCGTTCTTGACGTTCATATTCAACCTTGGTCTGTTTGAAACCAACCCAGCTAACCATTCCACGAACATATGGATCTGGTTCGTTCATTTTTTGTAATTCACGGACCACCTGGCGATCCATTAAGCGAAAGTCTCCCGTGTCCAGAGGAATATTAACGCTGGTTATTTTCTGCAGAATTCGGTAAAAAACAGCTGCCGTCAATTTTTTAAACCAACTTTCACCGTCTCGAGAGACTCGTTTACCATAGACAACGTTAAAGCCTTCATGCCATTTGCTGATCATGTCAACGATCACTGCCGGTGGGTCCTGTAGGTCAGCATCCATTACGATAACGGCTTCACCACGGGTATAGCGGATACCGGCTGTGATTGCTAATTGATGGCCAAAGTTTCGTGAGAACTGGACTAATTTGATATTATTGTGGAACGCTGAGGCATCGCTGATTAATTCAGCGCTTTTATCTTTTGATCCATCATCCACGAAAATAAGTTCAAATTGTTGTGGTTGATTGGTAATAAACTTTTCCAGAGTATCGATTGTATTTTCAATGCCTTCAGCTTCATTAAAAACAGGCAGGACAATTGAGATGAGTTCTGAGCTTTCTTTCATAAAAAAACCTCCTTTATTTATAAATAGTTGTCAGATCATACAGAACGCCACTAGCTCCCATGCCACCCATACCACCGGTTGGTTGCTTTTGGCTGTTCTTATGTTTAACGGTTGTTTTCTGGGCTGTTTGATTCGGCTTGTGCTGTTTATTACCATCACTTGGCATTTTTTGCTTGTCATCCTGTGGCTTTGTTGGCATTTTGGAATTTGACTTTTTGCCATTGAATTTTGATTCGGCTTGTTTACTTGGTTTTTGAGAAGTCATTGATTTTGAAGTAGAGGCTGATTTACCGGTAGTGCCGAACTGGCCAAACCCCTGTTGCATATTTTGAGAACTTGAGCTTTGATACAGACTTGTTTTGACCTTAGTCGCGTGTTTCTTAATCCAGTTGACAATTTTGGTGTTACCGGATCGACCAGATAAATAGTAATACTTTAACTGGCCTGTTTTAACGAGTTGTTTAAATTGCTTAAGGGTAATTGCCGGATCAGTTCCGTTGAATCCACCCATCGCCATGACTGCTTTACCGGTCTTAATAATATAAGGCGCTGCGGTGGATGAATCACTTGTAGCAAACAGATATTTGGCGTTTCCCTGATGTTTTTCAAGGTATTTGAGCATTTTTGTATTAACTTGACTGGATCCCATACCGCCACTCATACCTGACCCTTGCCCAGAAGTTAGTAGCGATGGTCCCGCCGTTGGAATCATTGCGGATTCGGCCGCGATTGTTGGTGTAAGCGACCACCAGGTTGGGGCAACAAGAATCGTGATGATTCCAGCAACTGTTAGTGGTTTTGCCAATGAACGGTACCCGACCACAATCAGTGTGATGGCAATAATCAAGCCGGCTGCTAAGATTAACCATGTCAACCATGGATAGTAGCTGAAAACGTACCATGATTGAAGGGCTGCGGTTGCAACAATGGCGAGTGGTAATAAATAGAATTTCCAGTCAGTCCGCTGACTTTTCTTAAATAAACTGGTCAATGCAGTGACACCAACTCCAAATAGGGCAGCAATTGGTGGTGCCAGCATAATCATGTAATAGGGATGAAAGAAACTGGCAACGCTAAAGAAACCGTAAACGGGAACTAACCAGCCAGTCCATAAAACGAGTTGTTTTTGTTGATGAGTTAGGTTATACCAACGCTTTCGTCTATCGCGGAAGAATGCTAGCGCCCCGATTAAACCAATTAAAGCAAATGGTAATAGCCAGCTAATTTGTGGTCCAAGTGACGATTGGAATAATCTAAATGGTCCAATCGTCCCAATATCAAAGGCACCACCACCGCCACCACCAGTTCCCATTTTACCGGGACCACCTTTTTTACCAGTGTTACCACCTGGCATGTTGGTCATCTTTTTACCGCCAGGAGTACCTTGTCCCTGTTTGGCTCCCTGTTTCATATTCCCAGGGGCCTTGCCGCCGGTGGGCATACCACCTTTCTTATTTGAGTTTTTACTGTTCATACCGCCGCCAAACGTCCCACCAGTCCCGGTTGTTTGGCCTAGGAGCCGCTCGGTACCATTGTAGCCAAATGCGAGTTCCATTAAGGAGTTGGTTTCTGAACCACCGATATAAGGCCGCTTGCTGGCAGATGTCATATCAGTTGAGAGTGGCAGTGCGAGTGTAAAGACGAGCAGTGAAACAGTTGCAAATGTTAATTTCTTAAGCTTTTGTTGCCATTTTTCATTGGCTGCCAACCAATAAAATAGGTACATTGCGGGTAAGATCATGAAAGCTTGGAGCATTTTGACGTTAAAAGCGATCCCAATTAAAGCAAAGCTAATGAGCAATTGAAAAAGTTTTTGACTGGTAATTGCTTTTTCGAGCATTAATAAGGCCAGTAACAAGAAGAAAATTAATGTAGCATCCATGTTATTTGTTCGCGAATTTGCGACAACAATTGGTGTCAGTGTCATTGCCAGAGCTGACAATCGGCCAGCTGTTGTTCCGAAATATGGTTTTACCAGCCGATATATCAGGTAGACAGATCCAATTCCGAAGAGAACTGAGGGGAGAACAACGCTCCATCCGTGGACGCCGAAAATTTTCGCACTGATTGCCATAAACCACAGTGCAACGGGTGGTTTATCAACAGTAATATAGCCTGCAGGGTCAAAGCTGCCATACCAAAAATTTTTAAAACTTTCGGTCATGCTTTTAATTGCTGCAGTATAGAAAGCATTGGCTGAGCCTGCTTTCCAAATTTGCCAGCCGTAAAGAAAGGCTGCCAGAAGTAAAATGAGACCCAAAATCCAATCAAATGTTAAGTTACGATATCGCGAATTTTGGGAACGAGGGGTTGTATCATGGTTGGTTGCCATTCTGGCGGACCTCCTTTAATTTTTGTCTATGGAATACCCAAAACTTTGAAAGTAAAAAGTTTGTGGGAACAGTTAAAATTAAGCTAAACAATGGAATTAAGGTGGTATTCATTTGGCTCCAAGAGCTCGCTGCATTGGCGAATCCGACACTTATTATCCAAGTAAACAAATATGTCACATAGTATTTCATAACGACAGATTTGAACTGTGCATGGGCATTAAAGACCCAGCGGTTATTAAGTGTTAGGCCGATCAATGACGTCACACCATAACCAATTGCCATTGCAAAGGTTGCGTTTGTTGCTTTGATCAACAGTAAATAAATGACATATGTTAGCCCGGTATTTAACAAACCGATTATTCCAAATTTAAATAATTGCTTTGCTGCTTTGATTGCTGTTGCCTCCTTTTTAGATATTGAGATGAGTTTATCCAAAAGAGCATAAATCAAGCTTAAAAATTTAAAATCCCTAAAATTAAAGATTATTAGTTGACTGGTTTTAAAAAAAACATTATTTTATGAACAGCAGACAAAAGGAGAAAAAAGTTATGAAAGAACTTCACATTTTAATCATTGAAGATGATGTGCCACTGGCTAAGAGCCTCCAACTATTTTTAAGCGAAATTGCTCAGACAACTGTTTCAAATGATGGTTTTGAAGGTCAAATGCTGGGTGAAGAGGGTATTTATGATTTGGTAGTTCTTGACTTAATGCTCCCACAAATTAGCGGATATGATATTTTAAAACATTGGCGGACGGAAAATCATTTGAGTATGCCCGTTCTTATCTTGACAGCCAAAGACACCCTGGATGATAAGGTCCATGGTTTTGAACTTGGTGCTGACGATTATTTAACCAAACCTTTTCATCGCGAGGAGTTATTGCTGCGGGTTAAAGCATTACTGAAGCGTAGTGGTCATCTTGGCAGTGATAATCAGTTGACAGTTGGCCCGTTTACCGTTAATTTAAGTAATCGGACAGTAGCAGTAAAAACAACCCCCTTAGAATTAAATGGCAAGGAATTTGATTTGCTTGTATATTTTATTCAAAATCCAGATACAATTATTACCAAGGATCAAATTTTTGATCGTCTTTGGGGGTTTGAGTCCGAAACAGCAATTTCCGTGGTTGAAGTTTATATGAGTAATTTACGAAAAAAAATTAAGAAAGCAACGTCATTACAGCCAATAAAGACCTTACGAAATGTTGGCTATATGTTTGAAACGGAGGAACTTGATTGAAGAAAGGTGATCCGCAGCAAAAACAACAGTTATCACTATTCGTGAAAGAATTGATTGGTTTTGCGTTACTTTTTGCAGTATTGGGATTAGTTGTCAACTTCTTTTTCCACCAATCAATATATAAGAATATTGATCGGGGATTAGTCACACAGAAGCAAGTGGTATTAGATAATCGGAAGCAGCCTCAATTTCGGCGACCAAATAGCAACTCCAATCCGACTATTGGAAGTTCACCTTCCAATGGTGATACGCCCTTTCGAACCAACATTTTAGTGTTTAACCAAAAAGGCCAAATTGTGAATGCTCAAATGTTAGGAAATCGGATCTACAATTTGTTTATTAATACGCGCTTGGATAAGGCACAGATTAATAAGGTTCAGGAAACCGCCTTAATGTCAACGGATAATACGTGGCATTACTTTAGGTCGTTGTTGATCAAAGTGCCCGCAACAAATAAAAACCCATTATATGCTGGTCGATATGTGCTAATTATGGAAAACATTGATACCGATTTATTAGCAATTAGTAGCTTTAAAAGATCGTTATTAATTACATTAGTTTTCTTTTGGATCGTTGCGATTGGCATTGCTTACTTTTTGTCGCGGTCGAGTATGAAACCAATTCTAAAATCTTGGAAACGACAGCGTCAGTTTAGTGCAAATGCAGCCCATGAGTTGCGAACACCGTTGACGGTGATTCAAAATCAGATGGAATATTTATTGACTCAGCCTAAAGCCAGGGTGGTGGATCAAGTTGAACCAATTTCAACTTCGCTGGATGAGGTTCGCCATCTACAAACGCTTACTAATCGATTGCTGATGTTAGCTCGTTCGGATGCCGACATTATTCAAATTAATCGGCAAAGTACAGACCTAAAACCGTGGTTGGAACATGCATTGAAACCTTATGTTGAAATTGCAGCGAGTCAGCGCAAATCGCTGGTTCAATTAATTAAGGTGACAGGTCATGGGAACGTCGATAGTGATTTAATTCGCCAGTTATTAATCATTTTGTTGGATAACGCGATTAAATATACTCCGGAAGGTGGCACGGTAACCGTCAGTGCGGAACGAGTCCGGGATAAATTAAAATTGGAAGTCCGAGACACGGGGACAGGGATTCCAGACGCTGATAAAGGTCGGGTGTTTGAACGCTTTTATCGTTCAGATAAATCCAGAAATTCCAAAACGGGTGGTAATGGGCTGGGATTAGCAATCGCCAAGTGGATTGTAACTCAGCATCATGGCACGATTACGGTCAAGGATAATCACCCAAAGGGAACCGTATTCGCGGTGATAATTCCGCTGTAACCCGGATGTCTAGTAGCGTGGATAGCCTCGAAATTTGCCATTTTTTTGATTTCGAAGGCGATTTTACTTAAAAATCACTGAAGATCCAACAATGTAAAAGAAAAATAGGGTGAGACAAAAGGCGGTTAACTTCCAGAGTACAACCGAATTATCCGAATATGCTCCGGGTGGAATAGTGGGATAATTCAGTTGTATGGCAGGAAGTTGCCTTTTATCTCACGTTTTCGCTTGGTAATAGTCGTGATTACACAAAACGGGACTGGGACAAAATTACTTTTGTCTCAGCCCCGTTTGAGTTTCTAAATGATTAAGGCGCATTTGCGATAATTAATTTTATTTATCGATGTAAAAGTTGTTCTAGAGTGTCCATTTTTCAAAGGCGTCTTTTTTGATTTCCGGAAACAATTCGTAAAGATAATCAACTGGATTTTTTAGGCTAACCTTACTTGAATAAACAACTTGAGTGACGTTTTCGTAAGTCAACATTAACAATTCTTCACCATGCTCGTCACGGACTTCGTAGTAACGAATGCCTAATCGGATTGCATGAAAGATTAATTTTTGAGCGGCACCAGATAGATTGGCCATTGCTGGCAATAACTTTGGATTATTGATTCGATGGGCCTTCCATTTTTTGGCAACTTCAACCCCAAACGTCATCAAGCTATGATTTTTAATGTGTGGTAAAAGCATGGCCGATGCAGTCAGTTCGGGATGGGTAACCACCTCGCTAAAATCGTCCAGTGCCTGTAATTGCTCTGAATGAGCATGGAGCGACCTGGCCATTGAGATGAGGTCATCAAAAATGTGCACGGCTTCCGCTTCCTTAAAAGTTGGTTGATCAGGTGATTCCAAAGCGACCCGATTGTTATTCTCAAAAGATTGTTTAAGCTGCTCTTGAATATTATCCTGATTAACCGGTTTAACTAACAAATATATTAAAAAGAATTTAATAAAATACAAGGCATGACGACTAATTCCATTTGGAGTGAAGGGGGTGTTATCAAGGACCCGGAATTCTAAATATGAAATTCCCTTAGTTTGGTAATCTTTTAATTTTTCCTGACCACGAAGCCTGACAGGGCCATAAAATTCGGCGGGTGAGTACAAATGTCGGTTATTAATTGCCTTGGTAATTCCGTCGATATAGTGATGCAAGCTTGAATAAACAGTCACATTAACCTGGTCATCCTGGTTGTTAACATAGCCGTAAATACTATTGCGAATGCTTCGAACCGGATGGACTAATTCAGCAACTGGTTTTGGAAGATAGCCCATTTCGGCAATTGGACTGGCACCAAAAAGATAGGTTAGCAGCCATCGATGAAGGACAAAATTTTGAGCGAGTTGAAAGTAAAGGGCATTCTTAAACTCAACCAAACTTTTAAATTGATCCTCATAGTGGGTATATAAGCGATTGATAACGGGTTCAGGAACGCTAAAGTTAACATGAACACCAGTCACAATTTTTCTTTGAATACCATATTTATCCGTGAGGTAGTTACGATATTTGGCAAAAGCCGGCCGCTCGAAATGATTCTTAATAAATGAAATGTCATCTGATTCTAACACGGGTGGCATACTAAGCGGCCAGATGAACTCATCTTGACCCATTGATCGATAAAGAACGGTTTGTAATGTGTCCAACTGATCCAAAAAGCCGCCAATATTTGGATTAGGATCGGTTACAACTTCGTTCATTGATTCAGAAAAGTCCGATTGCAGGTAAGGATGATATTTTCTTGAGCCTAAGTTTGCGGGGTAAGGGTGTTGGCTTAATTTGCCATTCTTGTCGATTCGATGTTCCTCGATTTCAATGCCAACTAAACTGTGGTAAAGCTGTTCAGCGACGTCTTCCTGTTTTATGTATGTTAATAGGTTTTTAAGCATGGTTAAATCTCCTACTCGGAATAATTTACTGATAATTATAAACAATTTCAGACTAATTAGTAGCAATTCTGCTTTGCTTATCAAAATATTTCCTTTTTCTGATTTGGTTTACTGGAAAAAGCCTGAGTTTTTCGTAATTAGTATTTGGAAGGTGATTTTATGTTGATTGCGATGTCGGAAGGTCAATTAGTTCAGGCAGCGAAAATCAGTAGAACAAAAGCAACTCAATTAAACTTTATTTGTCCCGGTTGTAAACAGCGGGTTATTTTAAAATCTGGTAAGTATCGAATCCCACATTTTAGTCATCAATCTAAAGTAGCATGTGCTGGCTTTAGCGAAAACGAGAGTCAAACCCACCTTGAGGGCAAATTGTTTTTCAAGCAGGAAGTGGAAGCAATGGGCGAACAGGCAATCTTAGAATTTAACATGCCAGTCATTAACCAACGTGCTGATTTATTCATTGCGGGTAAAAACATCATTTTGGAGTATCAGTGCAGCCCAATTTCATTTGAAAGTATCCAGCAGCGAACAGCTAATTATCGACAACTCGGAAAAGAGACTTTTTGGATTCTTGGTGATCGACACCGTAAACGGCTATTTACAAACGAAATGATTGCAAAATTTGCTCGGTTTCATTCCCGGATTGGCTTTTACATTATTTTTTATTCAGCAAAGAATCACCAATTTTGGTTACACTATCAGATCCATGAAGTTGCCGGCAGGTTAGACAGCCGGGTAGAATTGTTTGATCACTTAGGAGAGGTTTTTAAGTTTATTAAACAGTTCGAATATCTGACTAATGGCAGAAGTAAAAAATCAAAAAACCAAATTCTGATGCTTAATCAATTGAAGCGGATTCAGCAGAGTAATACGAGGAGAAATCGGGCATATTTAGATATGGTGACAATGTGTTACATACAAGGACGACGTTTTGTTGGCTGCCCAATGATCTGTCATAATAAACAAGCGGAAGGAAGACCCATTTTTAAGAAATCAATTTTATGTTGGAAGGTTTGGGTCATCTTAGCAATTTTCGAACGTCAAAATAGTCAAATCAGCAACCAACAATTAAATCAAATATTTAAAGAATCAGTTCAAAAGTATGGTTATGAAATGGCTCAGGTCCAAAATTATGTGAGATTTTTTCAAATGGAATTTACTAGTTTCATTTTGAGCTTGCGGTCTGCAGGCTACATTATCCATACCGTTTCTGGAATTAAAATCATAAACTTCCCGCGGTGGTTTGAAACCTATGATCAGAAAAAGAATTATATTATGACGAATGATCAATTGTTGTGATAGGCTAATATTAATTGAATTAAATAAAGGAGGATATTATGGCAAAAGCAAAAGAATTACCTCTCAGAAAAGATGTACCAGTTCAATTAACGTGGGATTTAACCACCGTTTACAAAAATGATGACGCATTTGAAACAGATTTTAACGAGATTGAAAAAGAGTTAGTCCCCGTTAAAAAGTTAGCTGGCAGTTTATCAGAAGGTGCCGGCCAATTATTAAAAGCCACAGAGTTTATTTTAGCTGTAAATCGTAAACTTGAAAAAGTTTACGTGTATGCACAATTAAAAAATGATCAAGATACCAGTGACGATAAGTATCAGGCGATGTTTGCCCGGTGTGAATCCCTTGCTGCTCAGTTTGGGGCAGCCATGGCTTGGTTTGACCCGGAGTTACTGCAACTTTCCGAAAAGACAATGAGTAAATATTACCAAGATGAACCTAAGTTGAAGGCATTTAAACGATTATTTGATCAAACTTTTGAGAAGCGCGATCATATTCTGGGTAATGATGTTGAGGAAGTTTTGGCCGGTGCTGGTGATATTTTTTCATCTGGTGAAAAGACGTTTGGAATTTTGGATAATACAGATTTATCATTTCCGGTCGTCACCGATGAGAATGGTAAGCAGGTTAAGCTGTCGCAGGGTGTTTATGCAATCCTTCTGGAATCAGCCGATCAAAACATTCGGAAGCAGGCATTCGAAAAACTATATGAGGTCTATGATCAGTTTCAACATACGCTGGCTGCCACTTTAACAACAAATGTTAAAAATCATAACTTCAAGGCAAAAATCAGAAAGTACCATAATGCCTTACAAGCGGCACTTTCAGCAAATGAAGTACCAACTGTTGTGTATGACAATTTAATTAAAGTGGTAAATGAACATTTGGATTTACTTCATCGTTATGTTGCTCTAAGAAAGAAAATCCTTGGTGTTGATGAACTGCACATGTATGATCTTTATACTTCCTTGATAGGGAAAAAATCGCCGCGTTACACTTTTGATCAGTCGAAACAAATTGCACTTGAGGCGCTTCAAATTATGGGACCAGACTATGTGAGTCACGTGAAAGAAGAATTTGATAATCGTTGGGTTGACGTCGTCGAGAATCAATTCAAAAGAAGCGGTGGCTATTCTTCTGGAACCTATGATACCAATCCATTTATTCTTTTAAACTGGAAGGATAATCTGGATAATTTATACACGTTAATTCACGGAACTGGGCACAGTATGCATAGTTACTATGCACATCATAATCAGCCTTATCAAACGGGCGATTATTCAATTTTTGTTGCTGAAATTGCTTCAACGACTAATGAGAACATTTTGACGGATTATTTGCTAAATAAGTTCAAAAATAATGACGAAATGAAAAAACAAATTTTAAACTATTATTTGGATGGTTTTAAAGGAACCGTTTTCCGTCAAACACAATTTGCTGAATTTGAACAGTTTATCCATGAACAGGATGCAAGCGGCAGACCATTAACAGCCAACTTTATGAATGATTATTATCTTAGTTTAAATCAAAAATATTATGGTGATGCAGTAGTTTCTGACAGGCAAATCGGCTTGGAGTGGTCAAGAATCCCGCACTTTTATTACAATTTTTATGTTTATCAATACGCAACTGGATTTGCAGCTGCTTCAACGCTAGCCGACAACATCGTTAATGGTGATTCATCAAATGTTGAAAAATATTTGAACTATTTAAAATCAGGTAGCTCTGATATTCCAACAAATGTTATGAAAAAAGCGGGTGTTGATATGACCAAACCAGAATACTTGGAAAAAGCGTTTGCTATATTCGAAAATCGATTGGATGAGTTTGAGAAATTGTTTTAGAGGGAGATGTGGCGACTATATTAAATAGTTTGAGCTTGACTTCTCAATGAAAAATTGCATTCTCGTTGACTTGGATTGTTTTAATCCAACTAGTAACTGATTTAACAAGTTGTTAAGTTGATTATCTGTAAGGCATCAGATCTTTTAGATTTGAGTTTATAGTTTGTGAGGTCTGATCTCTGGTTGGTTTTGACTGACCTTGAATAGACAGTGACAGGTGTGACTGATCCAGCTGAGGAGGCAAATTGAGGAAAAGTTTCTCTTATTAGCTGCCTATTATTCACTTATCACATGGTTTAGCTGGGTTAACCACAATCCGTGCTTTAATGGCCAATGGTTTTGAACCACAAGTTAATGAGTTATGGGATGTGAGTGTACTTAGTTGGGGCAGCTAAATACCTTGTTAGTTACGCTGTTGCGTTTAGATTCAGTTACTATTTAGGTGTTTTATTATGATTCAAGGTAAAAATCGACATTTTTCAGAATAGATATGATTGAATCAAACATCATCATTTGGCATATAAAAAAGTCTGAAAATCAGGTTAGATCATCCACTGATTTTCAGACTTTTAATATTGAATTTCAAGGCCATTAATAGTTGATATGTACCAACTTCAGGCACTCAAAACGATAAGGGGTATTTGATAATTCTGGGATTGGCTTTTTCTTGACGTGTTAAAGCTTCAAAGTGTTTTGCTGAATGAATGCTTCGGTCACAAAAACTAAATAGTGATTGGTAATCATAATCTTTAATTAAAATTCCGCTATTGTCGACGGCCGAGTTAAATAAAACTGCGGTGGACGGATCTTTGACAGACATTTCATGAGCCATTTGTTGGTCAGTATGGAACATCTTTTTTGCAAGCTGAGAACGGCGGTCTTCACGGAACATGTCGCAGTCCAAACCGTTTTGTTCAGCTAACCCTAAGACCAAATCATCATTGTAATCCTCTGCATTGATGAGAAGTTCTCGTTGTAGATCCATCAAAAAATGCCTACCAAATCTTTTTCCTTGAAACGATGCGGCTTTAGAATCTAATACCATGTTAAATGGAAGCTCGTGGTTAAAGTTGGTGATTTCGCGATGAGCTGCCACATCGTTCAAAATCTTGATATTTAACATGGAAACAAACCGAACCGACACACTTGTCTTAAGTTTACTGGAAATTTTATCAATTGTTTTTTCGGCGTCGTAACAATGTCGATTTAGCGGATCAATAAATAAATATATTTCTAGTACCATATTGCCCCTCCAATTTTTAATCGACAAATTAATATACTAATTATTTACTCAACTAAGAATAACAAATTTCAGGATAAAAACAATAATTTTGCTCATAAATGGTTGAGCGATTTTTGGGATTGAATCATTAATATGTTAAAATGGAATTTGTGTGAGCATGGAAATATGCTGTAGTGCTTAGCAATTTACAACTATAATGTTTTAAAATGAAAAAAGTATGTTGAAGAATGATACTTTTATCCTTATTAAAATTGTTGGCATCAAAACTTGTGTCAGCTCTTGGACAGATTGGAAGTGGTAGCTTGGTTGAAGATTGGGATGACTTTTTAATTCCTTACAAACAAGCTGTTGATGAATTAAAAGTAAAGCTGCGGGGAATTAGAGCGCAGTTCTTAAAAATAGATGGTCGTAGTCCAATTGAATTTGTAACCGGTCGAGTAAAACCGGTTGATAGCATTAAGGAGAAAATGGTTCGTCGCCATATTTCCGAGGATCGACTCGAAGAAGATATGGAAGACATTGCCGGACTGCGAATTATGTGTCAGTTTGTTGAAGATATTTATCAGGTGGTTGATTTGCTGCGTAAGCGAACCGATATTAATATTCTCGAGGAGCGTGATTACGTTCATAATAAGAAGCCAAGTGGTTATCGTTCCTATCATATTATTTTTGAATATCCAGTCCAAATGCTTTCCGGGGAGAAAGTTATTTTAGCTGAAATTCAAGTCCGAACGTTGGCAATGAACTTTTGGGCAACGGTTGAACATTCATTAAACTACAAATATCAAGGCGTTTTCCCGGATGATTTAAAAGCTCGACTACAGCGTTCTGCTGAAGCGGCATTCAAACTTGATGAGGAAATGTCTGAAATTAGGGATGAATTACAAGAAACAAATCAGAAATCTTCGGATGGATCTTTAAGGAAGTTGCCAGATGAGAATAGCCATATACAGTAACTTAGGGGAAGCATCAAATATTGTTGCAACTTCTTTGAAAAAGAAAATCGAAGCATCAAAGGCCCTCAAAATTGATGGGCTTAACCCAGAAATTGTCATTTCCGTTGGTGGGGATGGCACGCTTTTGTCGGCATTTCATCATTACCAGGATATTAGCGGTAAAATTCGATTAGTTGGGATCCACACAGGTCATTTGGGATTTTATACCGATTGGCGTGATTACGAGGTTAGCGAGCTGGTTGAAAGCCTTGAACATGACAATGGTCAAAGTGTGACCTATCCTCTCCTGGACATTAAGGTAAATTATGCAGGGGGCGGTCCAGCTGACATTGGGTTGGCACTAAATGAATCGACGTTAAAACAAATCAATGGATCAATGGTTGCAGACGTCTACATTAAGAATCAATTGTTTGAAAGCTTCCGAGGTGATGGGTTATGTGTTTCAACACCGAGTGGCTCAACTGCTTACAATAAATCAGTCGGTGGGGCGATTATTAATCCATCGTTAAATGCGATTCAGGTCTCTGAAATTTCATCCATTAATAACCGAGTATTTCGGACATTAGGCTCACCTTTGATTATTGCCCCTGATGAATGGGTTAAAATTATCCCCAAGAATAATAATCGGACAGTCTTGACTTGCGATCATCAGGTGATTTCAACGGCCACAATTGCATCAGTTGAATATCGAATTTCCCAACGTCGAATTGCATTTGCCCAGTATCGACATACACAATTCTGGCGACGGGTAAGTAATTCGTTTATTGGCGAGGTTAATTTGGATGACTAAGTTTTCCTGGACATATGTAGGTGATCAGCCAATTAAGGTTCGAACTTTTGTGATGGGGCACGGTGTCACTCGAACGCTTTTAAAGAAGATCAAATACCATGGTGGTCAAACGCTGGTTAATGGTGAATCCGCGTTTACTAATCGAATGTTAATTAAGAACGATGTTGTGACTGTTGTTCTGCCACCTGAGCCGGAAAATGATCATGTGCCCGTTTCGGATGTTCCAATTAATATTATTCATGAGGACGATAACTTTTTGGTGGTTAATAAACCGGCTGGCGTGGCTTCGGTCCCATCTCATGATCGCTTGAATGATTCGTTGGTTAATCGAGTGAAGGGCTATTATTTGCGGCACCAATATCAAAATCAAAAAATTCATATCGTGACCCGATTGGACAAGGACACAAGTGGATTGGTTATTTTTGCCAAGCATCATTTTGCTCATTCGGTTTTAGATAAGCAGTTAAAAGATCATCTAATTCAAAAAACTTATTTGGCAATTGTTGCAGGACAAATCGATAATCCACATTTTGAAGTTTATCTGCCAATCGGACGAGTAACTGATTCATTTGTTAAACGACAGGTAGTTGAGGGCGGCAAAATGTCAATTACGGAGGCGTGGACGGCCAAACAGTTGGTTAATCAGACTTTGCTGCGCATTCAGATTCATACCGGGCGAACGCATCAAATTCGTGTTCATATGAGTGCACTAGGACATCCGCTAATTGGCGATTGGCTTTACAATCCTGATGATGAGTCAATGGCAAGACAAGCGCTTCACTGTGCCAAGCTGAGCTTTTATGATCCATTTGTTGGTAAATGGATCAACTGTGAGGCACCTTTACCTGTTGACATGGCATCGTACATCAATGCAAATAAAAGACAATGATTTAAAGCTTCCACAAAATCCGATTTTGGGGTTCTGAGATGGGAGCTTTTTCAATTTTTGATTATGATATAATGGATTGCGTTTATGGAGGACAAGGCTTGAAAAAAATTGAAGTTGGTCAAAAATTTGTTAGTCAGCATATTTATCTATTTAGATGTCCGCTTTGTGATACGCCATTTGAAAAAGTTATTGGGTTAAGTCTGGTTTGTCCCAATGGCCATGCGTTTGATTTTTCAAAGAAAGGCACCCTCTATTTTTTAACGAAACAGGCAAATAATGAATATGATCGAGAAATGTTATTAGCACGTCACCGAATCTTACAGGCCGGTCTGTTTGATCAAATTATTCAAGAAATTAGCGGCCATCTCAATGACAAGTCAGAGACCATCTTGGATGTTGGGTGTGGAGAAGCAACCCCGTTGACAAGGCTTTTGCAGTCACGAGTGTCCCATGATATTGCCGTTGGATTTGATATTTCTAAAGATGGCATTCAACTGGCAACGCAACAACCGGTGGATGCGTTTTTCTGTGTTGCCGATTTGGCACATCTGCCATTTAATGACCATCGATTTTCGACGATTATTGACTTATTCTCGCCATCCGCATATGGTGAATTTAATCGAGTTATTCAGCCAGGTGGCAAGTTGATTAAAATTATCCCCAATAGTGGGTATTTACGCGAGTTAAGGGAGTTGCTCTTTGGTCAGCATCAAAAAAACAGTACCTACTCAAATCAGCAAGTTTATCAGTTGTTTTTAAAGCACTATCCCAATGCGACAATTAATAAAATTAATTATCAATTTGAGATTCCAGCTGAATTACGACATGATATGATGATTATGACTCCCATGCATTGGGGGAAGGACAAGTATCCAAATGCTGATCAACTAGTTGACCGTCTAACCTCAATCACGATTGATGTTTCAATACTAATTAATCAATTTTAAAAAATGGAGGAAAAAATGACTAACCACATTGTTTTATTTGAACCTTTAATGCCTGCAAATACAGGTAATATTGCTCGGACCTGCGCGGGAACCGATACCGTGTTAGATTTAATTGAACCACTTGGATTTAGTATTGATGATAAGCATTTAAAACGTGCCGGCTTGGATTATTGGGATAAAGTTCAAATTAAGTATCATCAAAATTTACCGGCGTTTTTAAAGACAGTTAAGAATCCTCAGAATCTCTTTTTAGTATCGAAATTTGCAAATCAGGATTATACAGATCCAGATTATTCGGATCCCAACGAAGACTATTATTTATTATTTGGCAAGGAAACAACAGGGTTGCCTGAGCCATTTATGCGTCGAAATCCAGAAAAAGCAATTCGAATCCCACAAGATGATGCGCATATCCGTGCCTTAAACTTATCGAACACATGCGCAATTGTCATTTATGAAGTTCTTCGCCAGCAAAACTTCAATGATCTGGAGCGAACACATCGGTATCCTCATGACAAGCTAAAATAATTAGCAAATTAGGATTTTCGGAATTTATGAGATTAATTATTGGTTATTTAGGATGATGTGTTAATTTTTTTGAAAGCTAGGAGGTGTTTTATTTAATGGCTGCACGCAAGAAAACACGCAAGAGGACGACTCGTAAACGTGGTCGACCTCGAAAAAAAACGGCATTAAATCAATCCTTTTTCTCTAAATATGCAATTAATTTAATCGGGGTAATCGTTGCGATTCTTGCCATACTAGGGCTTTTTCATGCTGGAATTCTGGGTATTCTCATTATTAATGTTGTCCGAATTTTTGTTGGAAGCCTTTATCCGTTAGGCCTTGGGGGTTGCCTAATTGTTGCGTTATGGTTAGCCGGTTTTTCTAAATTTCCTAAACTGAAGCTGCGTTATGTAACTGGTGCTGGGATGGCATTATTGGGAGTTTTACTTTGGTTAACGTTGGCTGAATATGTCCAGACTGCCGAACCGGTTAATTTTATTAGTGTTAACTGGGGAAAGTTAACTGATGATATTGCCTCCGCAAATGTGAACTCAAATATCGGTGGCGGCATCATTTCAGCAGTCGTTTTTTATTGCCTTCATATCCTTGTTGGCAAAATTGGAACGGGAATTGTTGCCGGCTTAATTGTTATTGGGGGAGTATTCGTCTTATTTAACATTTCTTTTGCAAAAGCCTTTTTAGCACTCCACCAAGTAATGACCTTTTTAAAGGGGCAGATAGTAACTGTTGCTCATAAAATTAATCGTATTCGAAACCAACAGCGAAAGGATGACACCAGTTCTATAAAGAAGACGCCGGCGAAGCCAATTGAAACGCCTCAAAAAGCCGACTCAATGCCAGAGGATGATGCCAAATTTTCAACATCATCAATTACGATTTCGGGGATGCCAGTTACCAAGGATGCTGATAAACAAGCGGTTCCCCAGAAGACCGAATCCGTTAAGAAGGAAAAACCAACGGGTGATATTAACCTTATTGATGTTCAAGAAGATGATTCTTATAAATTACCAAGTCCTGACTTGTTAACTCAGGTCCCTCAAGAGGATCAATCTGGAGAGCTAAAATCAATTGATCATAACGCTCAGGTGCTTCAAAAGACGTTGCATAGTTTTGGTGTTAAAGCAGAAATTAAACACGTTAGTTTGGGACCTTCAGTTACAAAGTATGAGCTCCATCCAGACATAGGTGTGAAGGTGAGTCGGATTGTTAATCTTTCTGATGATATTGCACTAGCGTTAGCCGCCAAGGATATCCGAATTGAAGCGCCAATTCCAGGGAAATCATTGATTGGAATTGAAGTTCCTAATAAAAAAATTGCGACGGTTTCGTTTAAGGATGTTGTGGAACATCAACCAGATAAGCATGGTCATCTGCTGCAGGTGCCTCTTGGCAAGGATGTCAATGGAAACGTGATTACTGCTGATTTAACTAAGATGCCGCATTTGTTGATTGCTGGATCGACCGGTAGTGGGAAATCAGTTGCAATTAATGGCATTATTACCAGCATCTTGTTAAACGCGAAGCCAAGTCAGGTTAAATTGATGCTCATTGATCCTAAAAAGGTAGAGCTGGGTGTATATAATGGCATTCCTCATTTGTTGAGTCCGGTCGTATCAGAGCCTAAGAAGGCTGCTCGGGCATTACAAAAGGTCGTTTCTGAAATGGAAAACCGTTATGAAATGTTTGCTAAATATGGTCAGCGAAAGATCAGTAATTTCAATGAGTTTGCGGCAAAGAACAACCGCGAAAATGACACAAAAATTCAACCAATGCCTTATATTGTGGTTATTGTCGATGAATTAGCTGATTTGATGATGACTGTTTCTAACGATGTCGAGGCAGCTATTATCCGATTGGCCCAAATGGGTCGGGCAGCTGGAATCCACATGATATTAGCCACTCAGCGACCTTCTGTTGACGTTATTACCGGATTAATTAAGGCAAATGTCCCATCGCGAATGGCGTTCGCTGTTTCTAGTGGTATTGATTCACGAACGATTATTGATACCAATGGGGCCGAGAAATTGCTTGGTCGTGGTGATATGCTATTTTTACCGATTGATTCTAATACACCAGTCCGTGTTCAAGGTGCTTTCATCTCTGATCAGGATGTTTCAAAGGTCGTTAAGTTTATTACTGATCAGCAAACAGCCGATTATGATGAATCTATGATGGTGAGTGACGAAGAAATTAAAGCTGAAGACCAACAAGCTTCTGAGGATGATCTATTTCCGGATGCACTTGACTTTGTCGTCGAGCAGCAAAAGGCCAGCACTTCATTACTTCAAAGACATTTTCGAATTGGTTATAATCGGGCGGCTCGACTGATCGATGATTTGCAACAACGTGGTTACATTGGCCCCCAGGATGGCAGTCGGCCACGCCAAGTTTATAAGAAAGACATTTAAATAAGCTAAATCAATTTGTTGTTTGAAACCAGGGATGCGCTAAGAGATTGTTTTATATCCTTTCGAAAGTTTTCCCTGTCGGATTCAGTTTCAATATTGACAACAATAAAAAAAGGCCAAAGCAAAGTATTTCTTTGCTTCGACCTCATTCATCCAATCTGATTTAGACGAATGTCATTACGGCTGATACAATCAATGTTCCAACGGTTGAAATAATCATTAACCAGACAAATACGTAAGTTATTTTCTGAAATCTTGTTTTCTTTTTTCGCGCCAATATTTGCACCACTTTCTCAAAGTATTCCATAAACAGTTTAACGATCATTATGATTGATTGCAACACGTTTTGTCAAAATTAGGAGGAAAGCCGCATGCATGTATCTTTATTGATGACTAACATTGCAATCTTTTTGGGTCAACTTCTGGTTTTACTAATTGTTGCGGGTATCGTGATCAGCATTAAGAAGAAAGTCCTGACCCACCACCAAGTTCGAATGACGCCAGTCGATTTTTGGCCACCAATTCTTTTATTATTTATTCATCAAATTAGTATAAACGGACTGTCGAATTCGTTGTTACCACAAGTAGTAGTGATCTGGATTGGAATTAGTTTGCTGATTTTATTCTGGCAAATCTTTTCTAATCAAGAGCTTACATATAAGAAGTTTTTTGTGATATTTTGGCGATTCGGTGATCTGATCGTGTTTATTAGTTGGGTCGGTGTTGTAATCTATGTGATCTATCAGAGTCTATAATGAGAAAATCTCCTTTTGTCACGTTATTTTGGCATCAATTTTGATTATTTTTAGTTAAAGAAAACCCGTAAAGTCAACTTTTTATAAACGTTGATTTTTACGGGTTTTTTGATGCCATAATCTTGAGTGCAAATTGAGTTAAAGGTGGTGCTATCAAGATTTATCAAAATATGGGGAATGTCCACCACTGGTCCTGAAGCTGACCACTATGCGGATTTGAATCCGAATGATATATTTAATTGGCATGTTATAACATTAATTGAATAAAAATTGAGTGCGTGTGGTTGATAGTGGGGAATTGTGGTAGAATGTGATTGCAAGTTGAAATTTAAGGGGGATGACGATATTGTTCATGGGTGAATATCAACACACCATTGATACCAAAGGACGACTCATCATCCCCGCAAAGTTCCGTCATGAACTTGGTAACAAATTCGTTATGACACGAGGCATGGACGGGTGCTTGTTCGGTTATCCGATGAGCGAATGGCAAGAAGTGCAGAGTAAAATCAATGTACTTCCGGTCAGCAAAAAAGATGCCCGATACTTCACCCGTTTTTTCTTTTCTGCCGCTGTCGAATGTGAATTTGATAAGCAGGGTCGGATCAATATTCCCGGCATCTTAAGGGATTATGCCAAAATTCAAAAGAAGTGCGTGGTTGTCGGAGTTTCTAATCGATTTGAAATCTGGAGTGATAGTCGTTGGCTAGATTTTAGTACCGATGCGGAAAAGAATTTTAACGAAATTGCAGAGAATATGATTGATTTTTAAACTGAAACAAGGTAAAGAGTGGTGATTAGATGGCTAGTTTTAAACATGTGACCGTATTACTTAATGAAGCAGTTCAGGGATTAAATATTGATCCAAGTGGTACATATGTTGACGCAACGCTAGGTGGTGGGGGACATACCACAAAAATATTAGAACAATTACAAACGGGGCATCTCTTTTCATTTGATCAGGATGAGGTTGCAATTGCTTACAATCAAAAGCATTTGAGCAAATTTATTGATGATGGTAAATTGACGCTCATTCATGATAATTTTCGAAATCTAAAAGGAGCTTTAGCAGCTCAAAATGTAAAAGGAATCGATGGTATTGTCTACGATCTTGGCGTGTCATCGCCTCAATTTGATGATGCCAGCCGGGGATTCAGCTATCGATTCGATGCTCGCCTTGATATGCGGATGGACCAGGATAATCCACTCGATGCATGGAAGGTTGTGAATGAATGGCCATATGAACAACTTGTTCGAATCTTTTATCGTTATGGAGAAGAAAAATTCTCCAAACAAATTGCTCGTCATATTGAGCGCCAACGAGAAGACCATCCGATTGATACAACTAATGACTTGGTTGCAATTATTAAAGATGCGATCCCGGCAGCAGCTAGGCGTCATGGCGGTCATCCTGCTAAAAAAGTGTTTCAGGCAATTAGAATTGCCGTAAACGATGAACTTTCTGCGCTTGAGGCTTCATTAGAACAAGCGCTTGAGTTATTAACTGTTGGTGGCCGAATTACTGTTATTACATTTCAGTCACTTGAAGACCGATTAGTTAAAACGATGTTTCGTGAAAAAACGTCATTGCCTGAATTGCCGCCTAATTTACCAATTATTCCAGATGGCGTTAAACCCAAATTCAAAAATGTAACTAGAAAGCCAATTACGCCAAGCGAAGACGAGTTAACTGAAAATCATCGCGCTCACAGCGCAAAATTGAGAATTATTGAACGGACTAAAATCTAGAAAAAGGAAGAATACATAATTATGGAACAAAATAATTTGGCACGTAGTTTTGCTCAAGCGGAACCCAAAAAAGTTGTTTCAACACCTGATCAAGTGGTCACAAAAAAAGTAAGGGTCTCTCAAAGACTTAATCTTTCAGTTTTTGAAAAGTTACTAATCGTTTGTGGAAGTGCACTATTAACTGTGCTAATGTTAGTAGTTGTATCTTCCAAGATTGCATTATCTAATTCTCAGCATCAGTTGCAACATTTGGATAGTCAGACAGTTAATGTTCGCAATGATAATACCAATTTAAAGCAACAGATTGGTGAGCTTCAAAGCAGCAGTCGACTTGATAAGATTGCCAAGCAGAGTGGAATGTCACTTTCGAATCACAATATAAGGAATGTTACTAAATGAAGGATTCATCTGATCGGGCCACAGATAATTTAAAATCACGAAAAAATCGAAAAACTGTCGGTGTTTGGCTGTTTTTCATTTTTATTGTGGTCTTTTTTGTTCTTGTGTCGCGACTCATGATTATTGCGGTTGGCAAGAATGTTAAGAATGTCAATTTGAATAGTGAGGCCCAAAAGTTGTATACCCAAACCCAAACATTAAAGGCGAAGCGGGGAACAATTTATGATGCAAATGGGAGCCCAATTGCTGAGGATACAAGTACATATTCACTTTATGCGGTTTTGGATAAGAGTCAAATTGGAATTAATAATAAGCCTTTGTATGTTACAAATAAAACGAAGACAGCAAAAATCCTTGCCAAGTATTTACCAATTAGTAACAAAAAGGCACTTCAATTTTTAACACCCAAAAAAGGGCATCCATTTCAGGTGGAGTTTGGCAGGGCGGGTCAGAACATTTCCTTAATTACTAAAAAGAAGATTGAAAGTCAGCATCTTCCAGGAATCAATTTTATCCAGCAACAGGCAAGATTATACCCGAACGGTGTTTTTTCATCTAATTTAATTGGTGTGGCGACGTCTCAAAACAATAAAAAAACGGGTACAACAAATTTAGTTGGTCAAATGGGAATTGAAAAGGCCTTTAACCGTCAGTTAGCGGGCCAAAACGGATATAAGGATGCCCAATATGATGTCTATGGATATAAATTACCTGGTAAAAAGCAAAAAGAAAAACCTGTTAAAAATGGGGACAATATCTATACAACAATTGATTCACGGATTCAAACTTTACTTGAGAGTGAAATGAATTCAGTTCAGTCCCAGGTTCATGCTGCCGGAATGAATGCAGTGCTGATGGATGCAAAGACCGGAAAGATTGTGGCTGCAACGCAACGACCAACTTTTAATGCTGCAACCTTGAATGGTATTGGGAATGCTTGGACTAACACATTAACTGCCGACACTTATGAACCAGGATCAACGATGAAAATTTTTACATTATCTGCCGCAATTAACTCTGGGCATTTTCACGGGAATGATACGTATCAATCCGGGCAATATTCAATTGATGGCAAGATTGTTCCAGATTGGGATCCTAATGGTTGGGGCTATATTACTTATAATAAAGGATTTGCACTTTCAAGTAACGTGGCAATGTCTCATTTGGAACAACAAATGGGCCCCAAAACTTGGAACAAATACATTCATAAGTTTGGCTTTTTAAAGAGCACCAACAGTGGTTTGCCGGGTGAACTTTCTGGTCGAATTCAATTTAAATATCCAATTGAACAGGCCGATACCTCGTTTGGTCAAGGAATTGAAGTAACTACAATGCAGATGATGCAGGCACTAACAGCAGTTTCAAACAACGGTACAATGATGAAACCATATTTCATTTCAAAAATTACTGATCCTAGTTCTGGCAAGATTGTTAAGCAATATGGTCAGAAAGTTTTAGGCCATCCAATCAGTTCGGCGACGGCTAAGAAAGTTCGTGAGCACATGCAGGATGTCGTCTATAAAAGCTACGGAATTGGTCAGGACTATAAGATGAAAGGCTACCGAGTAGCTGCTAAAACTGGAACGGCTCAGGTAAGTAACGGGTATGGTGGTTATGCATCTGGCGATGACAGCTATCTTTATTCAGTTGCTGGAATGGTTCCTGCTAATCACCCCAAGTATGTGATGTTTATTACGATGAAACAGCCTAAGCTGACGGGTACCAAGACTGCTACTCAATTATTGGCAGAGATCTTTAAGCCGGTAATGACTCGGGCACTTCAAAATGCAAATACAAAGCAGGCAACGGTTAAACGACAAATGCCTTCAGTTGTTTATAAAACCACAACTGAGGCCAAGCGGATTTTAGAAGAAAAGAACTTTGATGTGATGTCAATCGGAACTGGTGATACGATTATCAAACAATCACCAAGTGTTGGAAAGTCAATTCGTGAACAAAAGCGAGTCTTCGTTTTGACAAACCATGGTTGGAAAATGCCTAGGATTATTGGTTGGTCAAAAAATGATGTGGAGACGTTCTGTCATTTAACTGGCTTGAAGCTGGAATCAACCGGTAAGGGGTATGCTGACAGTCAGAGTATCGCATTTTCAACGTCAATTAAAAATAAACAAATATTAAAAGTAAATTTTGAATAATTTAAGGATGGTTAATAAGAATGATGGGTAATTGGGTACTACCTTTGCTAAGCAGTTTTTTTATAACGGCATTATTGATGCCGAGCTTAATTAAATACTTCCGTAGCAAACATGAGGGTCAGATGATTCGTGAAGAGGGACCGCGATGGCATGAAAAAAAATCTGGGACACCAACAATGGGTGGCATTTTATTTATATTTGCAATCGTGATTTCTGATTTAATATATGGCTGGTTTAAAGACATATTGAATCCAACCTTATTGATCTTATTATTTGTACTAGTAACGTATGGCCTGATTGGAATGTGGGATGACAGTATCAAGTTGTTCAAACGCCAAAATGAAGGCTTGAAAGCTTGGCAAAAGTTGCTGGGTCAGATCGTTGCGGCAGTCATTTTTTCATGGGTTTATATTCATGAGGGTTTTCCATTAGGAATTAAAATGCCGTTTGGGAATGATTGGCACATTGGCCTATGGTACATTTTATTTATCGTTTTCTGGTTAGTTGGTTTTTCAAACGCTGTTAATTTAACTGATGGACTAGATGGTTTAGTTTCGGGTTTGGGTGTTATTTCTTTTGCAACTTATGCGATTATTGCAATGGTTCAGCACCAAGTTGAAGTTGCCATCTTTTGTATGTCGGTTGTCGGCGGATTGCTTGCCTTCTTTATTTTTAATCATAAGCCAGCTAAAATATTTATGGGAGATATGGGATCGTTAGCTTTGGGTGGCGCATTAGCTTGCGTTTCGATCTTAGTTCATCATGAATTTTCACTATTGATGGTTGGGATTATTTATGTGATGGAAACAGCAAGTGTTATGATTCAGGTGGCATCATTTAAGTTAACTGGTAAACGAGTTTTTAAAATGACACCGATCCATCATCACTTTGAAATGCTTGGCTGGTCCGAATGGAAAATTGACCTGACATTTTGGTCGATTGCCCTCATTGCATCGGTCATCAGTATTATGACGATTATATAAGGGTTGGGACGAAATGATGAGTTTTGTTGCCAACCTATTTGGCTATTTGAAATTCTGCAATTTTTTACGAAATTAAGCGAGTTAAAATAATGACATATATTCTATCTAAAATAAACCGAGGTAATCATACAAATGAAAATGATCGATGACTATAAGAATAAAAAAATTCTGGTTCTTGGTGCTGGAAAAAGTGGCACTCATGCTGCAGAATTGCTGCAGGAACTTGGTGCGACTGTTGTATTAAATGATTCTAAGCCGGCGTCTGAGTTGCCTGAGGTAAAGGAGCTTACAGATCATGGGATTAAAACAATTACGGGTAACCAGACACCTGATATTTTGAATGAACATTTTGATCTGATGATTAAGAATCCTGGGATCCCATACGATAACCAAGTGGTTGCTGCTGCTGTTCAACAGGGGATGCCGATCATTACGGAAGTTGAGTTGGCTTCCCAAATTACGGATGCTGAAATTATCGGGGTTACAGGAAGTAATGGAAAAACAACGACGGTTACGATGATTACCAAGATTTTGAACCAGGAACGACCCAAAGGCCGTGCTTACGCGGCTGGTAATATTGGTATTTCTGCGACCCATACCGCATTGAAAACGACTGCTGATGATACAATGGTCATGGAATTGTCGAGTTTCATGCTTTTGGGAATAAAGACGTTGCATCCACACGTAGCTGTTCTGACAAACATTTTTTCCAATCATTTGGATTATCATAAAACTCGGAAAAATTATGTAAATGCCAAGATGAGAATCACAATGAATCAGACAGCGGATGATTATTTTGTTGTTAATTTTGATTCGGACGAATGGCGGCAGCTCAGCAAACGCAGCCGTGCCAAGGTTGTTCCATTTGCGCGAAAAACTGAAATCAGCCACGGTGCATATGAAAAAAACGGTAAGCTTTATTATAACGATGAATTTATCATGAATGCCGACGATATTAAAGTTCCAGGTAAACAAAACGTTGAGAACGCGTTGGCCGCAATTGCCGTTGCAAAGATTTTAGGAAAATCAAATTTAGCAATTACAAACGTTTTGGAAACCTTTAGTGGTGTTCGTCATCGAGTCCAGTATGTTCTGGAATCTGAGGGTCGGCGCTTTTATAATGACTCGAAAGCCACTGACATTGAAGCCACCGAGATGGCATTAGATGGCTTTGATCGCCCCGTTGTACTGCTCGCTGGTGGGCTGGATCGAGGGTATACGTTTGAAAAGCTTATTCCCCAATTTAAAAAACATGTTAAAGCAGCTGTCTTGTTTGGCCAAACTGCTGATTTGTTGGCGGATGCGTTAAAGGATGCCGGTGTTCAAAAAATTACTAAGGTTGATAATTTGGATCAAGCTGTACCAACTGCTTATCAATATAGTGATACGGGTGACATTGTGTTGCTTTCACCTGCAAATGCCAGTTGGGATCAATTTAAAACATTTGAACAACGCGGTGATGAATTTATCAAGGATGTCGAAAAGTTGACCCACAAGCAGGAGGAACGGCAATGAGACTTATTATTTCAGGTGGCGGGACTGGCGGACATATTTATCCCGCATTGGCAATCGTTGAAGATTTACTCAAGCAAGAACC
This sequence comes from Lentilactobacillus diolivorans DSM 14421, assembly GCF_001434255.1. GTDB lineage: Bacteria > Bacillota > Bacilli > Lactobacillales > Lactobacillaceae > Lentilactobacillus > Lentilactobacillus diolivorans. The sequence goes on along the minus strand of NZ_AZEY01000101.1, from coordinate 15,101 downwards.
AAATTCTAAAGTCCTTTACGTTGGGTCCAAACGGGGATTGGAGAGCTCAATTGTCCCCAAACAGGGTCTTGATTTTATTGCATTAGAGATCCAAGGATTTCGGCGATCATTATCGCTTGAAAATTTTAAAACACTTGCATTGTTCTTTAAGAGTGTCCACCAATCCAAAAAAATTATTAAAGACTTTAAACCGGATGTTGTAATCGGAACCGGGGGCTACGTTTCTGGTGCGGTTGTTTACGCGGCAGCTAAAGCCCATATTCCAACAATCATTCATGAACAAAATAGTGTTGTGGGGCTAACTAACAAATTTTTAAGTCGGTATGTTGATAAAATTGCCATTGGATTTCATGAAGCCAAAGACCAGTTTCCTGCCCAAAAGGTTGTTTTCGCCGGTAACCCACGTGCACAACAAGTTGCTCACATGAAAAGTGATTTTAAATGGTCAGAGATTGGCTTGGCAGATAATGAGCCCACAGCGCTGATTTTTGGTGGGAGTCAGGGTGCTCCTGCGATTAATAATGCCGTTGTCTCTGCGATGAGTGGTTTTAATCGACGTAAATATCAGGTTGTTTTTGTGACTGGTCAAAAACGGTATGATGAAGTTATGCATCAATTAGCCAAGAATAAAATTAATGACAATATTAAAGTCCTACCTTACATAGACAATATGCCAAAGGTTTTACCAAGAGTTGATTTGATTGTTGGTCGGGCTGGCGCAACGAGTATTGCTGAAATCACTGCGTTGGGAGTTCCATCAGTATTGATTCCAAGTCCTTACGTTACTGCCGATCATCAAACTAAAAATACCATGAGTCTTGTTAATCGGGGAGCTGCATTAATGATTAAGCAGGCCGACCTTGATGGTGAAAGTTTATTAAAAGCTGTTGACCAATTGATGCATGATCAGCAGGCACGTGAGAAAATGTCAGATAATTCAAAAAAACTTGGTGTTATTGATTCAGCTGATAAGATTTTGGAGATGGCACGGGCGTTAATGCATTAAAAAAGTTATCGGGGGTTAGTAACTTTGGGAAAGAAGAATGATAATCAAACTAATATGACGCCCTGGCAGCAGGCAAACCAGCATGTTGGTCAAGATCCGGTTACTAAACAGAAACGACATTTTTTAAAAGCGTACCAGCGGCATAATTTAAAGAAGATGTCACCACTAATTTTGTTAGCGCTGTTGATTATTGCGGTTATGGGGTTCTTCATTTCACCTTACAGCCGGGTTAGCAGCGTGCGAATTACTGGAAACGAGATTGTCAGTATTAAACAGATTAAGCATTATTCACCAATTAAAAAGGGGACACCGCTGATTTCGGTTTGGGGAAAGACGGAAAAGATGGCCGCAGAGTTAAAAAAACGTAGTCAACGGATGCAATCGGTTGAAATTAAACTCCTTCATTTTAATCAAGTGACGATAAAGGTTGCTGAATATCCAACAATTGGTTACTTATATGGAAATGGTGGTTACCAGCCGATTTTAAAAAGCGGTGTCATTATCAAAGATAAAGTGCTAAACCCACGGGCTGGTTTTCCAATTTTAAAAAAATTCCATAATGCCAAGCGACTCCGACGAACGGTTCAACAGTATCGCCGAATTGATCCGCCGGTTCGTGCCAGTATTGGCACCATCAGCTATTCGCCCACAAAGAGTAATCCCGATCGAGTCTTCTTGCATATGCACGATGGTAATCGCGTGTATGCTTCGATTGATAGTTTTGGCGATAAAATGGACTACTATCCAAGTATCAATTCAAAGCTCAAAGTTAAAAGTATTATCAACCTGGAAGTCGGGGCTTATTCATATCCGATTACAAAGAAATGATTAACTGAATAAGTAAGGCTCATCGCTTGCTATTCGCTTCGATTTAACTTTTTCCGGTGTTGTGATTGTGTTAAACTTATGTTATGTTCAGAAAATATTCTAGATGTGGAGGTTCCTTACATATATGGATAATTCGGGTTTGTATGTGGGACTTGATATAGGAACTACCTCAATAAAAGTAATTGTTGCAGAAAAAGTAAAAGGGCAATTGAACGTTATTGGTGTGGGGAATAAGCCTTCTAATGGTTTAAGCCGCGGTGTGATTGTTGATATTGATCAGGCGGCTGAGGCAATTAGAGGTGCCGTAAGTCAAGCTCAAGAAAAGGCAAGTATTGAAATTAAAGATGTTGTTGTTAGTGTACCGGCAAATATGCTGCGAATTGAACCGTGTAATGGTTTAATTACCCTTGATGATCAATCAAGAGAAATCACGGCCGAAGATGTTCGTAATGTTGCAGCATCTGCTCTGGGCACTAGTCTGCCCCAAGAGCGAGAAGTGATTGATATCCAACCGGAAGAATTTATCGTTGATGGATTTGACGGGATAAAGGATCCACGGGGAATGGTGGGCGTGCGACTTGAAATGCGTGGCAAGCTAATCAGTGGATCAAAGGGTATCATGCACAATCTTCAAAAGGCAGTTGAAAAAGCTGGCTTGAATATTGTATCAACAGTATTAACCCCATTGGCTGAAAGTCATGTGATATTAAATGATGGTGAACAAGATTTTGGGACAATTATTGTGGATCTTGGTGGCGGTCAAACGACGGCTTCGGTTATTCATGATCATCAATTAAAATATGCAACGACTGACTCAGAAGGTGGCGGCTACATTACCAAAGACATTTCAATTGTTTTGAATACATCGATGCAGAGCGCAGAAAAAATTAAGCGCGATTACGGTTATGCAGATTCTTTGCAGGCTTCAGCTGATAATGAGTTTCCAGTTGAAGTCGTTGGCCAAACAGAGCCGACATATATTGATGAACGGTATCTTGCAGAGATTATCGAGGCTCGTCTCAGCCAAATCTTTGATCGAATTAAAGATCGTTTAAATCAAATTCAAGCGTTGGATTTACCTGGTGGAATTGTTTTAACTGGTGGGGTAGCTGCACTTCCGGGAATTGCCGAATTAGCCGCTGACCAATTTAACACAAATGTCAGAGTCTATATTCCTGATCAGATGGGATTGCGACATCCATCATTTACAGCTGCACTTTCACTAGTATCTTATTTTGCCGATTTGGCAGACGTTGATATGATTGTTAGATCGGCCGTTGGTGCCACATTAACCAAGGTTCCTAAACTAACAGATTCTCACGATACACCAGACCCTGTGTCAGATAAACCAAATAAACCGAAACGACAAACACAGAAAAAGAAACGTGGCCAAGGAATCCGGAATTTCTTTAGCGATTTCTTCGATTAGGCACTTTAACGGAGGTAAAAACAATTATGGAATATTCATTAGACTCCACCGATAATCACGGTGCAAATATAAAAGTCATCGGAGTCGGTGGCGGTGGCAGTAATGCCGTTAATACAATGATCAGCTCAGATGTCAAAGGCGTAGAATTTATTGTTGCCAACACTGATGTACAGGCTCTGGCAACTTCGAAAGCAGAAACCAGAATCCAACTTGGTCCCAAATTAACTCGAGGCTTAGGGGCAGGTTCTAATCCAGATATTGGTGCCAAAGCTGCAGAAGAAAGTGAGGAAGCTATTACCGAGGCACTTGAGGGTGCTGACATGGTTTTCGTTACTGCCGGAATGGGCGGTGGCACTGGTAATGGTGCAGCACCAATCGTTGCCAAGATTGCTAAAGATCAGGGCGCATTAACTGTAGGCGTTGTTACCCGGCCATTTAGTTTTGAGGGCCCCAAGCGTGCAAAATATGCTGATGAAGGGGTGACACAACTTAAGCAGAACGTCGATACTTTAATTGTGATCTCGAACAACCGACTTTTAGAAATGGTTGATAAAAAGACACCAATGATGGATGCCTTTAAAGAAGCAGATAATGTATTACGCCAAGGTGTTCAGGGAATCTCAGATTTAATTACAAGTCCAGGATACGTTAACCTTGACTTTGCTGATGTTAAGACTACAATGCAAAATCAAGGGTCTGCCCTTATGGGAGTTGGAACTGCTAACGGTGAAAATCGAACGGCAGAAGCAACTAAGAAGGCAATCTCATCACCACTATTAGAAGTTTCAATTGATGGTGCTGAACAAGTATTACTGAATATTACCGGGGGTCCGGATCTGTCATTGTTTGAAGCCCAAGATGCTTCGGACATTGTTTCCCAAGCCGCAACCAGCGATGTTAATATCATCTTTGGAACCTCAATTGATGAGTCTTTGGGTGATGAGGTTCGGGTGACGGTTATTGCAACTGGAATCGATAAGAAGAAGGCTGAAGAAGGTCGACTGGCATCCAGAAGAACTCGGAGTGTCCGACCACAACAGCCAACTGCGCGTCCGCAATCAACTGATCGTAAGACGACAAATTCTGATGATAACAGCCAATCAGCCCACAATGATCCACTGGGTAATTGGGACATTAGAAAGCAACCATCAGCAGCTAGACCAGCCGTTTCTGAAGATGACGAATTTAGCGATGTTGAAAAGAAAGATTTTGATCCATTTCAACCTGATGTTGGTTCCGATGATAAGAAGAAGGAAGATACTGGGAATTCTCAGGATGATGTTCCACCATTCTTCAAACATCGTCGTAATCATAGATAGTTGATTAGCGTGGCCGGTATTTATCGATTAGGGTGAATACGAAAGGACACAACATGTCACAAAAATTTAATTTAGCCAATTTCTTCGGAATGGAAACCCCAAAGCCGAATATTGATACTGAAACAGATGTTGAAAAACCAGCTAAGACAGGCGGTAATGTAGTACCAATGAGCCGACAACAAATAGAATCCAGTAAGATCGTCGTATTTGAACCAGCAAATTATACAGATGTTGAGCCAATTGCTCAAAAATTGTTGGATGATAATGCAGTTATTATCAAGCTAGACAAACTTGATGTTCGCTCATCCGCTAGAATGGTTGATTTTTTGAATGGTGTATTATTTGCCATTCATGGCTCAATTAACCGGTTGGGCGAAAATATTTTTATTTGTTCGCCGAAAAATTTCCAGGTTACCAAGTAAAATGATTAGGTTTGGCAATTAGCTTAGATAAGTAAATTTAAGGAGCAGCATATTGGTATCGATAGTTTTATTTGTAGTTTGGTTATTAAACAAAATAATCAGTATATATATGTTGGCGATCGTCGTTTATGCATTGATGAGCTGGTTTCCAAATGCGTACGGAACGGCTATTGGCCGTTTCTTGGCTCGGATTGTTGAACCATTTGAACGCTTATTTGATTTTGCAACAGTGGGGATGATTAGTTTGGCCCCGGTTGTTGCCTTAATTGTGCTGTCACTAGTTCAGGGTGGGATTACCTACCTTGGCAGATTACTACTCGGCGTTTAAAGTAAGAAGAGGGGTATTACCGTGGTGGAGTCCAATGTTTCCCAACATTATCGACCTGATGAACTGCCTTTTTTGGAATCGATTGATAATTTAAGTGGCCGGGTACAGAATGAATACCGGCCGATCCTTACTAATTTTTTGAATCCACGCCAATTATACATTCTTGAGACAATTGTTAATCGGTATGATGGTATTACATTTAAAACTTTTGGTGGTTATCCAAATGCTGAAATGAAGCGGGCAATTGCTTTTCCAGATTACTTCACGCCCACTGCTGATGATTTTCAAATAACTGCGTTTCAGATTGATTACCCAACAAAATTTGCCACGCTATCGCATGGTCAAATTTTGGGTTCAGTTATGGGGGCTGGGATTGATCGGGATGTGATTGGTGACATTATTAGTGATGGTTTAACATGGCAATTTTTATGTGAAAATGAAATGGCTGATTATTTGCGTGCCCAAGTTGATCGAATCGGTAAAATTAAAATCAAGCTAAAAACCATTTCGCCGGAGGAAATAATTGTCCCAATTGACGAAAGTGAGTCTGCCACAACAACAGTATCATCGCTGCGTGTTGATGCGTTAATTAGCGAGGGCTTTCATATTTCCAGGCATCATGCTAAAGAATTAGTCGATGGTGGTTTTGTCCGAATTAATTGGGTTCAAACTGATCGTCCTGATTTGGAATTATCGATTCAGGATATTATTTCTGTGCGTGGCCATGGCCGAATTATCATTAAGGAAATTGCCGGCGTTACTAAAAAAGGTAAAATTCGGATTGTGATTAATGTGTATAATCGAAATAAATAGGAGGATTGATTCATTATGGTATTAAGCCCACAGGATATTCATAATAAAGAGTTTTCAACAAAATTACGAGGGTATAACGTTGATGAAGTTAATGATTTTTTAGATCAAATTATTAAGGATTACCAAATTATTTTGGAAGAGAATAAGGATTTAAGATCTCAGTTAAGTGAGTCAAAGGATAAACTTTCGTATTTTAATGATTTAAAGGACTCACTGAATCAATCAATCCTAGTTGCCCAAGAAGCCGCCGACAAGGTTAAAACAAATTCTAAAAAGGAAGCTGAAATTACAAATCGTGAGGCTCAAAAAAAAGCTGACGATATTTTGAATGCTGCTCATGAAAAGTCTAATCAAATTCTAGAAGAAGCCTCAAAACGAGCAAAGAAGTTGGCAATCGAGACTGATGATTTGAAGAAGAATACCCGAGTATTCCGACAACGGCTTCAAGTAATGCTTGAAAGCCAATTGGAAGTTATTAAAGGATCCGACTGGGATCATTTGGTTGAAGATACACCGACGACAACTTACGAAGATATTGAAAAAGTTGTTGGAGACCTTGACAATCCTGTAAGTGCTGGGGTAGAATCAGAAACCAAACAGGATAATAATGCGGACATGGTTGAGAATACACCCGCTAGGAATGATGATTCGTTGCAGGCAGTTGTCATTTATCCCGATAAATCAAATAAATAGTTTTAATCGATTAGAGACCAGAAAGTTACTAACTGAAACAATAGCGAGCTAAAGATGGTGAAAGTTTAGCAGTCAACAGTTAATGAAATTGATCATCTCTAGTACATATCGATTATTTTAAGAGATAGAATTGAGAAATTCTAAAATTGGGTGGTACCACGAAAAAGATTTCGTCCCTTGCGACGAGATCTTTTTTTGTATCATGAGATTCCTAGCGATCTTAGTGTTATTAATCCTATTAATATTTCAGAGAAGGGAAGTTCAGGAATGCGAGTAAAAGATACTTTAAACTTAGGAAAAACGAAATTTAAAATGCGCGGTAATCTTCCTGTAAAAGAAGTGGAACGCCAAAAAGCATGGGATGAGAATCGTGTTTATGAACAACGCCAAAAATTAAATCAAGGCAAACCAACATTTGTCTTGCATGATGGACCACCATATGCAAATGGAGACATTCACATGGGCCATGCGATGAACAAAATTTCAAAGGATATTATTGTTCGATATAAATCAATGACTGGGTTCCGGGCACCCTATGTTCCCGGCTGGGATACTCATGGTCTACCAATTGAGCAGAAATTAACTCAAGCAGGTTACGATCGGAAAAAGATGTCAACAAATGATTTTCGTAAATTGTGCCATGATTATGCGATGAAACAAGTTGAGCGACAAAAGGCTGAGTTTAAACGGCTAGGTGTATCGGGTGATTGGGACGACCCGTACCTTACTTTAAAGCCTGAATTTGAAGCTCAAGAAGTTCGTGTCTTTGGTGCATTTGCAAAACGTGGACTCATTTACAAAGGCAAGAAGCCCGTCTACTGGTCATGGTCTTCTGAATCGGCGCTTGCTGAAGCCGAAGTTGAATACCACGATGTGACTTCACCATCCGCCTTTTATGGGGAAAAAGTGGTTGACGGTAAAGGCGTCCTTGATGATGAGAACACTTACATGGTTGTTTGGACGACGACACCGTGGACCATTCCAGCTTCAGAGGGAATTACTGTGGATGCCGGTTTTGACTATTCTGTTGTTCAGCCAGAAGGTGACGATCGTAAGTTTGTGATTGCTACTGAGTTGGTTGAAAAGGATGAAGGGTTGTTTGACTGGAAAAATGTTAAAACACTCAAGACCGTCAAAGGCGAACAACTTGAAGGGGTGCTGGCTGAACATCCATTTGATCATAGTAAAAAATTATTAACAATGTTGGGCGACTTTGTCACGTTGGATGCCGGGACCGGATTAGTGCATACTGCCCCTGGTTATGGGGATGATGACTACAATATCGGTAAGAAGTATGGCTTACCAATTTTTGCCCCTGTCGATGATAAAGGGTATCTAACAGAAGAAGCCGGAAAAGATTTTGCGGGGGTCTTTTACGATGATGCTAACAAAATCTCACTTGACAAGTTAAGATCAGCTAATTTATTACTTGATTACATGCCGATCAAACATAGTTATCCATTTGACTGGCGGACTAAAAAGCCGATTATTTTCCGGGCGACGCCACAGTGGTTTGCATCAGTTGACAAAATTAAAGATGATATTTTAAAAGCAATTGATGAAGTGACATTCTACCCAAGTTGGGGGAAGGTTCGGCTTGCCAATATGATTAAGGATCGTGGCGACTGGGTCATTTCTCGTCAACGGGTTTGGGGTGTTCCACTACCAATCTTCTACGGTGAAGATGGCGAAGCGATTATCACTGAAGAAACAATTAACCATGTTGCGGATCTATTTGAAAAGTATGGATCAGACGTTTGGTTTGAACGTGATGCCAAGGATCTGTTGCCTGACGGATTTAAGAGTGAACATTCTCCCAATGGTAACTTTACTAAAGAAAATGACATTATGGATGTTTGGTTTGATTCTGGTTCTTCTCACCAAGGGGTCCTTGCTGAGCGGCCAGAATTAACTTATCCTTCTGATATGTATCTTGAAGGTTCGGACCAGTACCGTGGTTGGTTTAATTCAAGCTTGATTACCAGTGTTGCTGTTTCAAATCATGCACCATATAAGTCCATTGTTTCGCAAGGATTTACACTTGATGGCGAAGGTCACAAGATGAGTAAATCATTGGGGAATACGATTGCACCAATTGATATTATTAAAAAAATGGGTGCTGAAATTGTCCGACTTTGGGTCACATCGGTTGACACTTCTGCCGATGTTCGTGTCAGTACAGAGAACTTTGTCAAAGTTTCGGATTCCTATAAAAAGATCCGAAACACAATGCGGTTCTTGTTAGCTAACACAACTGATTTTGATCCAAAGACAAATGCAATTCCATTTGCAGAACTAGAAAGTCAAGATCAGTACATGACTGTTCTATTCAATCGATTCCTTGGCGAAGCACGAGATTGTTATGAAAAGTACGATTTCTTAACGCTTTACAAGAAATTCCTAGGCTTTGTGACAAGTGACCTGTCAGCTTTCTATTTGGATATGGCTAAGGACATTGTTTATATCGATAAGGAAGATGGTCATAAACGTCGATCAATGCAGACGGTGATGTACAACATTGTCACGTCGTTAACTAAATTGATGACACCAGTTCTACCGCATACTGCTGAAGAAATTTGGGGCTTTTTGAAGGAGCCTGAATCGTATGTTCAACTGACTGATATTCCTGAACCCAAACATTTTGATAATGATGATGCCATTTTAACAAAATGGACTAAGTTTATGGGTTATCGTGATGATGTCTTGAAGGTATTGGAAGAAGCACGGGATGCTAAGGAGATCGGTAAAGCTTCCGAAGCCGCCTTAACCATTTACGCAACTTCCGAAGTTGCTGATTTATTAAATGATCTCCATGTTGACATGGCAACTGTTTTGCTGGTTTCTCAATTAGAGGTTAAGGCGTTCAGTGATGCACCGGCTGACAGTACGAAATTCGATAGTGATGGCCTTGCATTATCAGTTAAGCCGGCTGAAGGCAAGACATGTGAACGTTGTCGACTAGTTAGAAAAGATGTTGGCTCTGATCCGGATTATCCAACGTTCTGTAAATCATGTGCCGATATCGTCCGCAGTGAATTTCCTGAGACGGTTGGTGCAGGATTCGAAGAAAAGTAATTTATTAATTTGGTTTTTGCTATGAGATGATATGGAGACTCCAGCTTCTTTGTAGGTGTTGAATGAATGAGATAAAGAATATTTTATTCATATTCCTTCAATTTCGCTTATATTTTATGGAATACCATTTCAATAAAGTGATTAAACCAGTAGAATGAGACTGTGGCAGTTATGTCGACAGTCTCATTTTTTGTAGACTAATCATAGTCGTTAAGGAGAAAATTAATGTTAAAGGGAACAATTAAAAGTTATAATTCAAAAAATGCATTTGGGTTCATTAAACAAGAAGCAGGAGAGGACCTTTTCTTTTTTAAAAATGCCTTTCCTGAAGATCAGTATCACCGAATTCAGGAAAATGCCAAGGTGACCTACGTTGTCGTTGAGGGACAAAAGGGGCCTCAGGCTGCCAAAGCCCAGATTGAAGATTAAATAACCGATTCGATTGCATTGATATCGGTTTGTTTGTAGAATAAAGATATTGAAAAAGGTGATTTTTTGGATTTTGAAGAACGCGTAACTAGTTCCACTGAAATTTACAAGGGCGCTATCATTAATGTAGAGAAACAATCTGTGGAGCTTCCCAATGGGCAATTGGCTTTTCGGGAAATTGTTCATCATTCGGGTGCTGTGGCAATTTTAGCGTTAACACGAGATAATAAAATAATCCTTGAGAAACAATGGCGGGCACCTGCAGAAACGACAACCATTGAAATTCCCGCTGGCAAAGTAGATCAACGCGACTCTAATTTTCATCACGCCGTTATTCGGGAATTAAATGAAGAGATTCGCTATGTTCCCCAGAAGGTAAGAGCTTTATATGGGTTCTATACTTCAGTGGGTTTTTCTGACGAATATATGCGTTTATATTTAGCCACTGATTTGGAACCTGTAAAAAATCAATTGCCAAGAGACAAGGGCGAATTTTTGGAAATCTTTGAGAAAACACTTGATGAAGCCATTCAAATGATTGCGAATGGTGAAATTCGGGATGCCAAAACGATTATGGCCATCCAGTATTGGCAATTAATGCAAAAGTAGGTGACTGATTTTTGGCAAGTGATGACGATAAAACAACAAAATCGACGTTAACGCGTGAACAATATCGAAAACTTAAGGGGCAACAGGAAAAAGATTTCGAGCAGCGTGATAAACGCCGTGTTCAAGTTGAACGACAATATGCGCGGCAGCATCATCAGGATCTGCCAAACGATGAAGCGCCAACTACAGATCAAGCACCTGATTTTAAAACATTTCGATGGAGAAAGACCAATCGACGATTAAACTGGATTATTTCAATTTTAGCAGTTCTGATTTTGATCGTTTACTTGGTGCTTTTCTTTGTTAATTAAGGAGAATCTTTCATGGTTTATGGAATTATTTGTGCAATGGACGAAGAACTTGCTGTCTTATCTGAGGCACTTGAAAATGAGGCAACAATTGAGTACGCTCAGATGAAATTTTATCTCGGTAAAATTCATAATCAAGACGTTGTATTGGTCAAATCGGGAATTGGTAAAGTTCAAGCCGGTATTACCACGTCAACGTTGATTAACGAGTTTCACGTTGACGCTGTCATTAATTCTGGTTCCGCTGGTGGGATTGGCACGGGATTATCGATTGGCGACATTGTGATTTCAACGGAAACTGCCTATCATGACGTTGACGTGACCACCTCTGGTTATAAGGTTGGTCAACTGCCTGGCTTTCCTGCCAGATTTCCCGCTTCCTCGGAGCTGGGTGATAAGATTGATCGGGCTGCTAAAGATAGCAACGTGATCGCTCATCGTGGCTTGATTGTTTCCGGTGACCAATTCATTGCAGATTCGAACCGTATTAAAGCAATCAAAAAAGATTTTCCAGATGCGCTTTGCTCGGAAATGGAAGGTGCTGCAGTGGGGCAGGTTGCCTATCAGAACCATGTGCCTTATGTTGTGATTAGAGCAATGTCGGATGTCGGTGATGAGAATGCTGAAGTCAGCTTTGACCAGTTTATTATTACGGCGGGTAAAAAGTCTGGTCAGATGTTAATTGATTTGTTTGAAAACGAATGATTTAGGAAGTGAAAATTCTTGAAAGAAATATATTTAGATAATGCGGCAACAACAAGGGTTTCCGATGAAGTTTACGCCGAATTGATGGATAAATATAAAAATGTTTATGGCAATGCATCAACTTTGTATGGCTTAGGGCGCCAGGCGCGTGAGGTAATGGAAAGTTCACGTGAAACAATTGCTAAAAGTATCAATGCAAACCCCGATGATATTATTTTTACAAGTGGTGGTTCTGAAAGCGACAATACCGCCGTTATGCAAACGGCAATTGCCCGTAAATCCTTGGGAAATCATATTATTACAACCGCTATCGAACACGAAGCGATTCTAAAACCGGCAGCAGCTCTCGAAAAAATGGGCTTTCGAATTACTTATTTACCAGTAGACGAATACGGTAATATTTCATTGGATGATTTGAAAGCGGCCTTAGATGACGAAACAATTTTAGTTTCAATCATGACTGGAAATAACGAGGTTGGTTCAATAATGCCAATTCATGAAATTGGTGAACTCTTGAAAGATCATCAGGCCTGGTTTCATACCGATGCAGTTCAGGCATACGGCTTGCTCGATATTGATGTTAAACGTGACCACATTGATCTGTTATCAACTTCTGCTCATAAGATTAATGGGCCGAAGATGATTGGCTTCTTGTACAAGCGTAATGGGATTAACTTTCCACCTTTAATCAAGGGTGGTGATCAGGAAACCAAACGTCGTGCAGGGACCGAGAATGTACCAGCAATTGCTGGATTTGCCAAGGCGGTTGAGACGATTACCCCTGAAGAAAAGGCTCATCGGCAGGAAAAGTATTTAAAGTTCAAAAAATATATTGCCGACAAACTGACCGCTAATGGCATTGATTTTGAAGTCAATGGCCGGATTACTGAAGATAACTTGAATCACGTTTTCAACATTTGGATTAAAGGAATTTCAACCTATGTTTTACAAACTAATCTTGATTTGGCGGGAATTGCCGTCTCCGGGGGATCCGCTTGCACAGCTGGGAGTATTGAACCGTCTCACGTTTTAGTTGCAATGTATGGAAAAGATAGTCCACGAATTTCTGAATCATTGCGGGTTAGTTTTGGCCGGTATAATACTTATGAAGATCTTGATAAACTTGTTGATTCAATCACTCAAATTGTGACTCGAATTAAAAGCAAAGAGGTGAAGTCGTAATGGCATTTTCAAAAATTGCTAAAGTGAATGGTGATCCAACTCAATATGAAATTAGTGAAAACATTAAACGATATACATTAAAAGACCTTGGGTTTGTCGAAACCAAAGCTGGTAATTTTTCACTAGAACGATCATTAGATCCCAATTCGCCGTATAATGCCGGATATAAATTTAAAATGATGGTCTCAAAAAACATGGACGGCTTTAGAATGGCTATCACAACTGGTAACGGGTTACAGAAATACAATATTTTTAAAACACAAGACACTAAGGAAAGTGTTGAACAGTATCACTTTTTAATTGATAATTTGATTAGTCGTGAGGTTATTAAGCGCGGATAGCTTTGTGTGTTCTGCTAGCTAAACTTGAAGATCTTGCAGTGACTTTTTATAACGGCGGTCGAGACAACCACAATTTTGTCTTGGCCGCCGTTTTTGATTATGAGATTTTTTTGCCATTCAATACATAGAGGTTGTCAATTTTTATAAAAGGTTTTCTAAGGATTGAGGGATTAAAAGTGGCTTTTCTAAGTTATTTCTTATTGATAGTCAGGAAAGGCCAGTAACGGTAATACAGCCGTTTAGTGAATTTGAAGTTTGGGTTGACAGGTAATTTCAAAAGGATTAAATTAGATATTGACTAGGAAATAATGATAAACTATTTTGAATAGTCATTTTAATGATTTGGGGGAGCGTTCAGATATACTATGACCGGTCATCTCTAATTGGAAAAACATACTTAGTCTACAGGCTTATCATTATTACCTAATATTAATTTAAGGAGGTTATTTGCGAATGGCAAAACAAGATGTTAAGGATCTTGATTGGTCCAATTTAGGATTTACATATAGAGATTTACCATATAGTTATGATGAAGAATTTAAGGATGGTAAATGGCAAAATGGTGGGTTAACTACTGATTCGACGCTAACATTTTCTGAAGCAGCTGAGGACTTACATTATGGCCAAGAAGTTTTTGAAGGAATGAAGGCTTACCGAACCAAAGATGGTGGTATTAATCTATTTCGACCTGAAATGAATGCTGAAAGAATGGCAAATTCAGCTAAACGATTAGTCATGGAAGAATATCCAAAGGACAAATTTGTTGAAGCAGTTAAAGCCGTTGTTAAAGCAAACCAAGAATTTGTTCCCCCTTATGGAAGTGGTGGCTCCTTATATATTCGACCATTCATGGTTGGCACGCAACCGGTTGTTGGTGTTTCGCCATCAGATACATATCGTTTTCATATCTATGCCACACCAGTAGGCGCCTACATCAAAGGATTGCATCCAATGCCATATACAGTTAGTGAGTATGATCGAGCTGCATATGCTGGAACTGGTCAGGCCAAGACTGCCGGTAACTATGCAAGTAGTTTATTGCCTTCTATTCTTGCTAAAAAGGCTGGCTTTGCTGATTGTTTATATTTGGATCCACGTGAACACAAGTACATTGATGAATTTGGTGGTGCCAACTTCTATGGTGTTACTAAGGACGGTCAATTTGTGACGCCGAAATCCAACTCGATTTTGCCATCAATTACCAAAAAATCAATTTTGCAAATTGCTAAAGACCAAGGATTAAATCCAGAAGAAACCGAAATCGATATTAATAAGCTTGATAATTTAACAGAAGCTGGTGCCATGGGAACTGCTGCTGTTATTTCACCTGTTGGTTCGTTGACCTATAAAGGCGATAAACATGTCTTTTATAGTGAAACAGAACCAGGTCCTGTTACTCAGAAACTTTATGATACGTTATTCGGAATTCAAGAAGGCGATGTTGAAGATAAGTATGGCTGGGTTGAACCTGTTGATTTGAATTAAACAGTTAAACCAGCTTTGAGATAATTTCATTATTAAAAAGTTAGCTGAGAGAGACTGGACAATCTTCTTTTTGTGGTTGTTCGTCAACTGTTGTTGGTGAATTCAAATATTAAAGTTCTAATCATTTCG
>NZ_AZEY01000100.1 GCF_001434255.1 Lentilactobacillus diolivorans DSM 14421 | reverse complement strand
ACTTTTGGTTCATCAAGGTTGCCTTTTTCTTGAATCAAGAGTTCGTGAATGATGGCCAATACGACCGTGCAACTCGCCATAACGTAAATACCAACCTTGACGTTCCCCAGGAATTGAGCAGCCAATAGTGCAAACCCTTGTTGAGCAATCGTAAATCCAACACCATAAAATGTTGAAACAGTTCCTCGCCATTTTGGCGCAACCCGATCAGAAATCTGCGGATAAATTGCCGCCGCAATAATCCAAATTAAAATAATGGCCATTATCGATTTGACGTTGGCAAT
>NZ_AZEY01000099.1 GCF_001434255.1 Lentilactobacillus diolivorans DSM 14421 | reverse complement strand
GCCGCCGCAATAATCCAAATTAAAATAATGGCCATTATCGATTTGACGTTGGCAATAACTACCAGTGAGATAGCGATTACAATTGTTCCTAAAACAATATAGGGTTTCCGTTTACCAAATCGCGAACGGGTAACATCAGAAAAGGCACCAAACAGCAAGTTAGCAATCGCACCAGTAATTGATGCGACTGTTGCTAAGATACCAACCGCCCAAACTTTATGAACCGGATCTAAATTAGCAAATAATTGTGGAATCAAGACACTTCGCGTTGAACCAATTGGCCCATACCAGCAAAGTGGTGCTAAAAACATAGCCGACGAAACCATC
>NZ_AZEY01000013.1 GCF_001434255.1 Lentilactobacillus diolivorans DSM 14421 | reverse complement strand
CTTCTGCACGCCAAGAGTAGTTGGGGGATCGCCCCCTGCGAGGGTAGGACGTTGCCGCGCAAAGTAATCGAAAGCCTTTGATAGTTTTTACTATCGAAGGCTTTTGTTTTATAATAAAACAGTTAAAATCTGTAAGGAATAGGTGGAAATGATGAGGCGCTATAAGGCATATCGAATAACTCTGGGTTGGCAAATTCTAATTGGCTTAATTTTGGGAATCTTTTTTGGAATTATTTTTTATAAGAACCAAATGGCAATTATGGTGATGCAAAATATTGGAACCATGTTTATTAATTTAATTCAAATGATTGTTTTACCAATTGTGGTTTCGTGTTTAACGGTTGGAATTGCCAGTATTGGTGATATTAAGAAGTTAGGCCGAGTGGGTTTGAAAACGTTAATTTATTTTGAATTAATGACGACGGTTGCAATTGCTTTAGGAATGATTGTCGCCAATGTGCTTCATCCAGGAACATTAATTGATATTCATTCGCTACATGGCTCAGATATTAGTCAGTATATGGCGACGGCTAAAGCGGCAAAGCATTCGGGAATTTGGCAAACATTATTAGGAATTATCCCAACTAACATTTTTAAATCGTTGGCTAACGGTGATATGATGCCGGTTATTTTCTTCTCCGTTTTCTTTGGGCTGGGAATTGCAGCCATTGGTGAAAAAGGAAAGATCTTAATTGATGGATTAAATGCTGTTGCCGAAGTCATGTTTAGGGTAACCAACTGGGTAATGCATGCGGCACCTATTGGTGTTTGTGCATTAATCGGTGTCGCGTTGGCTGAAATGGGGATTAGTGCACTAATACCATTGGGATACTTTGTAGCAATTGCCTATGCGACCATGATCTTTTTTGTGATAGTCATTATGGGAATTGTTGCCAAATTGTTTGGTCTCAATATTTTCGATCTGTTAAGAGTGATCAAAAATGAAATCTTACTTGCATTTTCAACAGCGAGTTCAGAAGCCGTTCTTCCCAAGATGATCGAAAAAATGGATAAATTCGGGACAAGTCAAGGAATCGTTTCATTCGTTATTCCGACTGGATATACGTTTAACTTGGATGGTTCAGCAATTTATCAATCAATTGCGGCGTTGTTTTTGGCACAAGCTTATCATATAAATCTTTCGATTGGTCAGCAAATTACATTACTAGTTGTTTTGATGGTGACATCAAAGGGAATGGCTGGCGTCCCGGGGGCTTCCTTTGTTGTCCTGCTGGCAACAATTTCAACCATTGGAGTACCTGTAACTGGATTAACTTTCATTGCCGGGATTGACCGAATTGTGGATATGGGTCGAACAGCTGTTAATGTGGTAGGTAATTCGCTTGCGTCTGTTGTTATTGGAAAATCTGAAAAAGAATTTGATGAAGAAAAGTCTAAACAATACATTGCTCAGTACAAAAAATAGTAACTTGTAAAATAGATTGCTTTTATCGTAAATGGGCTGATTTACCAATAACAGATATTTCAGAATTGAAATAAGAAAGCAGATCAACCAATTGTAGATTTAAAAGTTGATTTGCTTTCTCATTTATAACAGCATATTCAGTTTGAATAAAACAAAAACCGTCAACGAATTTACGTTGACGGTTTTATAATATTATTAGTTCGATAAGATAGCAGTCATTTTTCAAGAATCAGTTTCCACCAGATACTTGGAGGTCGCGCCCTCATGATTACTATTATTACCGTTTTTATGTGTTGGCAATGTTGAACGATTAATTCATTCTCCCCAATTAGTTTCCTAAAAGGTGAAGCGTTTTTCGACCGCAAACAGTCTATCGAGCACAAGTACGTCAGTACCTAAGTGTTCGAAACCACTGAGAAATTGCATTAACCGAATTCCCAAAAATTTTGAAATATCTAAACCAACGAATACGAGAATTTTCTTGTGATGCATTTGGCACTAAAGCCATGAATCAAGAAATAATACGTTTAGATAAATCGAAGGATTACTGCTTTTGGGAAAATCGATCATAACAATCTCTCATTAAAATTCAAGTTGTGAGAGAGTTACCACAACCAATTTTCCCTTAATAGACTGATGCTTCGACGCTCCAGGATCTTTAAATTCGTTTGTCATAACTCTCACCTCTTCAAAAAATTTTATTTGGAATAAAAAGTGTCCAGCCGCTAACGACTGGACACACTACGATACTTTTCGCCAGTCGTTGAGCTTTAGCACTATGTGATGTAGTTATAATAACAGCTACGTTAGTCCAAGCCTTACTTTGACTTGGACAGCTGACTCATTGGCGTCTTTCGACGTTTCTGAGCAGTAGCATTTTCCACATAGGAGCCTCACCTAACAGCTTTATTCTTTTTTCATTCCATGGCTAATAGTATCATATCAAAAATGTCTTTGCAAGAATTAAGGTCACATATCCATCCCTGGCATATTTAAGTCTTCAACTTTAACGCCGCGTTCTTTAGCAAATGCGTTCATTAAAGTATCCATATCCATTAACTTGTAAGTCTTAGGATGATCCGGATCATAAACTTCAAATTGGGCCATCATGCCACCATCTTCGTGTTCAATGATATGACAATGGTTCATATAAACGCCAAGATGATCAAACCAAACTTTCAATCGAACGGTTTCACCTGGATTGACACCGACTGTATCCTTCAATCCATTTTCGTTTGGATATGGTGCATGACCGTTTCTGGAGATGACTCGGAATTGAGTTCCATGCATATGGTATGGATGAACCATGCCATTGCTCATGTCGTTAGTATTAGAAACGTCCCAATATTCAACATTTCCGAGTTTTTGTTTGTCATCAATTCGTTGCATATCAAATTTCTTGCCATTCATTTCAACTTCTTCATCCATTCCGGACATCACCACTTTATGAACAGGCGCATCCGGAGTAACATCAGGATCTGGGATATCGGCCAAATGGTCCGGTAGTTGACGGTCGTCACGTTTAAAGGCGTGAATTCTGAAATGAACAATTGGAACATCATCGCAGAATAAAGTTACGACATCGCCAGGTTGATAGTTACCAAAATCAACAATAATTTCAGCCCGTTCAGCACAGGTTAACATTAAGTGCGTGAAATCAACTGGTTCTGGTAATGTGCCGCCATCGGAAGCAATCTGGGTGAATTTTAAATCATCGCTAAAATGAAGGCGCCATTCACGACGATTAGCACCGTCCAGAATGCGTAATCTGAGCTTCTGCGTCGTGACATCGAAGTAAGGGTTAATGGTACCGTTAATCATTGGAGTTGGTCCTTGGACACCGTCTGGGTCATAATCCGCCATATAATCCCATTGATTATCCTCGTGGAAGCGTCGGTCCTGTAAAATAAGTGGAATATCATCGACACCGTAATTTCTTGGGAAGGGGAGTTTGGCTTCAGTATCATCTTTAACAACAACGGCTGTTGCAAGTCCCTTCCAAACATGTTGGGCAGTGGATGGACATGGATGGGCATGTAACCATAAAGTAGCTGCCGGTTGGTCACATTTAAATTCAATCTGGGTACTTTTTCCTGGATAAACAGGTGCATGACAGCCACCATCAGTAACAGGACCCGGAACATTTAGGCCGTGCCAATGGAAAGTAGTTAATTCGGGCAATTCATTCTTTAATGTAATGTGAATCATTTTCCCCTTTTTAAAAAGAATGGTTTTGCCAAGCAGATTGGTATTATATCCCCAGGTTTTTGTTTTTTCCCCTGGTAATAGCTGAACTTCCCCGGTTTGCGCAATTACCGTATAATACATATCTGTATCGGTTTCTCTATCAGGCTCCAGCAACTCTGGAACTTTTAGCTTTTGTTGAGGTGTTTTAGGCTCCTCAAGTGGTACAAATCCCCCGTCATGAGTGTTATATGCCGGCTCATCGAAGAAATAATCAGTATATACTTTTCTTTGAGACATATTATCCGCATCCTTTAATTTTAATTTGGATTCATCTCCATAATACCCCTAAATTAGGTTTTTCAACAAGATTTGTGGCATAATGGAATTAGAGTTATAAGAGGAGGTGTCATTGTGGCAGACGTAGTTTCTATCGATCAGTTAGATGAGACAACGACAACAAAAGCGATTAAAGATTTTATCGACTTTTATTTGCCTTACCTAAGAAAAAATGACCTTGAAATTCTTTCAGAATATAAGGTTGATTACTTTTTGGCAGATATTAATCATTTTGTTTTCGAAAATCAGTCCTTTACTCCTGAACAAATTAGAGAAGATTTGCTTAAGGACCGCGGTCAAGATATCGAGCATGTTATTTCAGTTATTAACCCAGAATATCAACCAGATGGTAACTTGGTTGCTGGAACATGGAAAAAGTGGTATCAAGCAAAATTTAATAAACTAAGTGTTCGCGACTAGTCGTTTAAATATACTTTCGACATGCATTTTGCTATTATTGACTTAACAAGTAATAGTGAGGAGGGGTTTTCATGGCTAAGGAAAAGTCCAAACAATCAAAAGAAAAGAATACACAGCCGAAGTTGCATTATAAAACTGATGTGACCGTTCATCAAATGGTGATTAATAAGTCGGTCATGTCGTTAAAAGTGCCGACAGTTATTGCGCAAAAGCAAGCACAGGGGTTGTTATCCAAGGTTATGGCCGATGGTATTACTCCTTACTACTTGAAAAAGGAAACATTAGAACGGCTTAGTGGGTTGTCACATAGAGAATGATTCATTAAAAAAGTAACCGGTTTATCAAGTATCAAAAATAACCTAATTTCTCAGCTGTGGGGAATGAGGTTATTTTATTTGCTGATTTTTTGCGATTCTTGTCAATAAAATCAACGCTGATAAGAAAGTGATTTTTAATATCCACGTATTGTGTAACTCCAGTGGATATTAAAATGCGGACAATCAAATCACCTCACGCAAACAAATATCCAATTTGTCTGCGTGAGGTGATTTGGCTTAGAAGAAAAGTGTTAAAAATGGTTCTCGACAACTCATCCTTCATCCATAATTAAACGAGATGAAGGATGAATTGTTGAGACGGATTCGAGAAACCAATTCCAGAAAAGCCAATCCGGTGACGTAAATTTGGAATTGGGTTCTTAGTACACATAATACGCATAATTACTTGGTTACCGGACGGACTTGTTCATAAATGTCATGATTCAATTCTTT
Organism: Lentilactobacillus diolivorans DSM 14421; assembly: GCF_001434255.1. Lineage (GTDB taxonomy): Bacteria > Bacillota > Bacilli > Lactobacillales > Lactobacillaceae > Lentilactobacillus > Lentilactobacillus diolivorans. Next base: position 52,262 of record NZ_AZEY01000013.1, on the reverse strand, counting down.
TTCATCCGCTGCAATTGCAATCGCAGTGGTGGTGTCTCCAACAACATTTAATACAGTGCGAAACATTCCTGAGAACCAATCGATACCGGCTAAAATGGCGATACTTTCGGTTGGCAATCCCAGGGTTGGAACGACAATGGTTAATGCAACTAAACCACCACCTGGTACGACAACTGTTCCTAAACAAGCGATAACTGATAGCAAAATGATTTTCAACATGGCAACGAATGATAATGAAATTCCATATAGCTGCGTTAACGTTAGGCAGGCAAGTGATAGGTACATTGCCAGTCCATTGCTGTTTAACGCCATGCCCAGTGGTAACACCAACTGACTAATTGATTTACTAACTCCCAAGCGTGATTCTGCATCCGTCATTTCAACAGGGAGTGCAATCGCTGAAGAGGTTGTCGTAAAAGCAATCAGGATGATTCTGGAAAATCCTTTGATCAGGCCCCCAAGTGGAATTTTTGCATACCAACTGATAAGTGTAAACAAACAAGTTAAGAAGACAACGCTTCCCAATCCGAATGCCATTAGAAACTTTAAGAGTGGCAGGACAACTTTTAACCCACTATCGGCAGTCACCCAGGCCATTAAGGATGCGATTCCAATCGGGGCGGTCCTCATCACTAACATAACCAATTTGACAGTTAATTGGTTGAGTTGCTTGATTAAGGACAATACTTGATTGAATGTGCCGGCTTTATTTGCCTGATTAAGAACAATGCCGAACAAGATGGCAAAAATAATAACTTGGATCACGTTTCCCTTTGCAAGGGAGTCAAAAATGTTCGATGGAAAAAAGTTTAAGATGGTTTGATCGATGTTACTAGGTGCTTTGGCAATCTCTGTAGCGTGACTAACCCGCGACAAGTTCATACCTATCCCGGGATTAACGAGATAGCCGATTAGCAATCCTAAAACGGCTGCCGCTAGCGTTGTGATTAGAAACCATCCGGCGGTTTTGCCACCTAATCTTCCCAGTTGATTAGCAGCTAAACCGCCAATTGCTTCAATAACCGCGCCAAAGATTAGTAAAACAACGGCCATTTGAATCAGGCGTAAAAAGATATTGCCAATGAGTTGAATGCCAGCAATTTGTGGCCCTAAAATGAGGCCTGCGAAACCGCCCACAAGCATCCCAATACTAATTTGGCTTGTTAAGCTTATTCTTCTCAACATCACTTTCTCCTTGATTAATAGGCCTGCTGGTGTAGACTGGCTGTTAACAAATCAACACCAGCTTTTAAATCAGTTAAATGCGTTGCTTCCTGTGGTGCATGGCTGATGCCATTAATACTTGGGACAAAAATCATTGTCGTCCTTGTTACTTGGCTCATAATTTGACTGTCATGGCCAGCTCCCGAAGCCAGCGAAACATGACTTAAATTCAGCTGATTAGCCAAGTGATCGTTTTGGGCTAAAAGCTGTTGATCTAATTGAACCGGTTGGCTGTTGGCCCAACGATTTACACGGATTGACAATTGAGGCCGGGTCATCAGCTTTGCCTCACAATGAATCATCGTTTCAAACTCATTGAGAATCTCTGAATCAACATGTCGGCAGTCAATGGTGAAGCTAACTTTGCCAGGGATAACATTTGAGGTATTTGGTTCAACATTGAATTCACCGACAGTAACTGTTAAATCCGGACTTAATGATTGCGCCAAAAGTTCGAGTCGACTAATTAGTTGAATGCCGGATTGAAGTGCATCGTGTCGCCGGTTCATTGGCGTTGTCCCGGCATGGTTGGCAATACCGTTGATAACAACCGTAAACCGTCGTTGACCAACAATCGAAGTGACAAGCCCAATTTGTTGGTGTTTGGCAACAAGTCGTGGTCCTTGTTCAATATGCAGTTCGGTAAAAGTCAGCGGCAGACTGGGTAACGATCGGTTAACCGATGATGCTTCAAGCCGAGAAACCGCTCTAATACGTGCGGTATCGAATGAAATCCCTGACTTATCGGTTAGACCAACCGTTTCTTCAATGCGGGCATAGTGTTTCGAGCCACTAAACGTTGTTGGAAATCGACTGCCTTCTTCTTCACTAAATGAAATTAATCGAAGCGTCTTCTTAGGACGGCCAAACGCATTGAGTAACGTTTCAATTGATTGCAAGCCACCAATGACGCCATATAGACCATCGAACCTGCCACCTTGAGCAACAGTATCCATATGGGATCCGGTTGCAATAATCTGATTAGGCGTTTCGGTTCCTAATACGTCAAGATAAACGGTGCCATAATCATCAACTGTTGGGGCTAACCCAATTGAGAGTCCCCAATTGATTAATTGTTTTTGGCCGGCTATCCAGCTTGGCGTGTATACCAAGCGGTTTTGACCAAGACCATTATGTGAAAAAGAATTAATTGTTTTCAACCGCTGATCCAATTGGTCCAGGCTGGTTGTTAACATTGCGATCGCCTCATTATCATTTGTTCTAGTGGTAACATTTCTGAATAAGACTAATGGTTTAGCCTTCACTAACGCCGGTTAGCGGTGATGAAGCCACGGCACCATGTTCAATAACCCGGCCCGGTTTTGCCAAAAACGCCTTTCGGCCGGCTTCAACCGCGAGCTTGAACGCTTCGGCCATTAGTGGAATATTACCGGCAGTTGCCATTGAAGTGTTGGCCATAATAGCAGCGGCGCCCATTTCCATGGCATCAGCTGCTTGGCTTGGCCGACCAATTCCGGCATCAACGATGATTGGCACATCGATTTCGTCAATTAAAATTTGGATTAAATCTCTGGTTGCCAATCCTTTGTTGGTACCAATCGGAGCGCCAAGTGGCATGACCGTTGCAGCGCCCGCCTCGACCAGTTGTCTGGCGACGTTTAAATCCGGTAAGATGTAGGGCATGACAATAAAGCCTTCGTTAGCTAAAACCTCAGTCGCTTTTAACGTTTCATAATTATCAGGCATAAGGTATTTTTTGTCGGGAACAACCTCAAGTTTGATGAAATTACTACCGCTGAGTTCACGGGCAATCCGAGCAGTTCGAATGGCTTCTTCAGCATCAGTTGAACCCGATGTGTTTGGTAGAATGGTAATCCCGTCTGGAATGTAGTTAAGAATGTTCTCCTCAGCTGTATTAGTCCGACGAAGTGCCATCGTGATAATTTGGGCCTTGGCATGGTTAATTGCCGAATCAATTAAATCATAAGAATATTTACCGGATCCTAAAATAAAACGTGATGTAAATTTGTGACCACCAATGATTAGTTCGTCAGTATTTGTCATAATATCCTCCTAAAGTAAATCGTGGGCTGGTTTATATTTAAAACAAGGGTGACACTGGTCCTGAGTCAATTGTGAGGCATCGTGGCTAAACGGTGGTTTTACCTAAAATCAACCGGGTAATCATGTTAGCTTCGTGGCCTGCACAGATCATTACCCGCGGTGCCATTAAGCCTTCCACTCCCTTAGAAGTGCCATCACCTGTCAGATAAAGATTGGGACGGGGATGCTTGGTTGTGATGGTATTGGAACTGTGAATACCTGCCATTCCAGTTCCCATCACAAGCGGTTTATTTGGATAGAATTCGGTTGCTGCATCCAAGAGCATTGCCTTGGCAGCTGGATTATCAAATGCTTCACAGATAATGTCTGCCTGAGCAAAAAAGGCTTTAACGTTGTCGTGAGTCACTTTCTCTTGGATCGTTTTAATTTCAATAAATGGGTTGAACTCCTGAAGATTTTGTTTTAAAGCAACGACTTTGGGGACATCCAACTGACTCAATTTGAATTGTTGACGATTTGAATTACTGAGTTCGACGGTGTCAAAATCGATTAATATTAGATGACCAACCCCAATTCTGGTTAAAGCAATTGCGATGTTTGACCCTAACCCGCCAGCTCCGGCAATTGTAACGTGAGCAGAAGCCAGCTTTGCGGTAGAACCCTTAACATTACGTTCTTTCATTCCTGTATAGACGTCTTGATAACTTAATCCTTGGACTTCTGGTTGTTGTTCATTCAAAATTTTTCCTCCTAGCCGCCACCAACGAACGAAATCAATTCAAGCTTGTCATTTTTCTCAACGAGTGTGTGATCAAAATCGGCTCGATGGACAATTTCACCATTCCGTTCAACAACGATATTTGCTAATGGTGCATCGCGTTTTGTTAGGAATTCGGTAATGGATTGGCCAACAACGCCGGTTGTTTCATGACCATTGACAGTCACCATGCAAAAAGACCCCTTTCTTCAGTTGCCGAAGAAAGGGGCCAAATTGATTAAATAGCCTGCCAATTTTATCCTATCAATTAGCAGAAAAAGAAAAAACCTCTTTTTTCTGCAAAAAGAAGGTTTGGAAGTTATCTTAAAATCAATATATCCCAGCTCGTTCTTCCTTCGGCAGTACAAACTACATCAGGTTCGATGGGTATAATCTCAGCCATAACTGGCACCCCAGACGAATGTATTTAATTGATATGTAGCCAATTTGGCTTACAAAATATTTATAACGGTTTCATTGTCGATTGTCAAGCTGAAAAATATGCCTTTTATTTCTTTGACTGATCCATTACAATAATAATATTACGGTATCTAGTCATTTCACGTGATTTGGAGGACTTAAAAATGCGTTTAAATAATCGACCTTTATATTTAATAACCGATCATACTAATTTAACGAATCAGGAATTTTTGCAGAAAATTGAATTAGCATGTCGATCCGGAGTAGGGATGGTTCAACTCCGACAAAAATCAGGGACGAGTCTTGAAATATATCAAATCGCACTTCAAGTTAAGCAGATCACGGATCGCTATAAGGTGCCGTTAATCGTTGATGACCGGCTTGATATTGCACAAGCTGTGGCTGCGGATGGTGTTCATCTGGGTCAAAGCGATTTACCGGTCGATGTCGCTCGAAAAATATTGGGTCCAAATAAGATTATTGGGGCAACTGCCAAAACACTTAAACAAGCTAAGTTGGCTGAGGAATTAGGAGCGGATTATTTAGGTGTTGGGGCGATTTTCCCAACAACGACTCATGTTAAGACAGTTCATACCAGTGTTAAAACCTTGGGAAAGATTAAGCGATTAGTTCAAATCCCCGTTTATGCGATTGGTGGGTTAACAGCAGATAATGTATCAGCGGTTGCCCCGGCACATGTGAATGGTATTGCTGTTGTATCAGCTATTATGCATGCTGATGATCCGGTTGAAACGACTAAAAAGCTGCGGGATGCAGTTGAACAAGTTATTATTAATTCGTAAGGGGTAGGCAGTCATCGGGACGTAATCTTGCCTTTTATACAATGGTGTATTAGAAGTCTAAATAAGGAGTTTTTATTTTGAAATTTATTAAAGGTGTTCTAAGCTGGATAGTGCCAATAGCACTGGGATTGGTAATTGGTTTAGCTGTTAAACAATTTGTAATCAGTGCCAGTTTTATTCACGGGGATTCGATGAAGCCTAACTTGCAAAGTGGTCAAATGGTAACGGTTTTACGTCCAGCAACTATTCATCGCAACTCGGTTATTATTTTTAATGCACATGGTGAGGATCCACAGGCAACTAAGCCCACGGACTATTACGTTAAACGGGTCATTGGATTACCAGGGGACACGGTTTCTAGTAATAACGGTCAAATTTACGTGAATAACCATCAGATTAATCAGAATTATATTTCAAATAATCAGCGAACAACCGGAACTGGCAATTGGGATCTTCAATCTCTTTCACAACACTGGACACAGGATAAGGGTACTGTGAAGGTGCCACAAGGAAAATATTTTGTTCTTGGTGATCATCGGTCGGTATCCAATGATAGTCGATACTGGGGATTTGTCGATAAGAGCAAGATTGAAGGGGTGGCAAAGGCCTTTCCGTTCCAAAAGGATGCCAATCAAATTAATGCCGCCTATAAGGTTGGAGCGCCATACTGATCACTTTTGATAAAAAATAAAAAGTGAATCGAAGCTTTTAAAAATTACAGTAGTTCGGAAATTGGTGTTTGTTGGCCATCTTGGTAAGAAAAGGTTATCAAAATAAAAAGAGTTAGCGACAAAATTTAATTTTGTCGCTAACTCTTTTTATTTATAATCCCTCAGATCATTTCAGAACTGAAAGTGTTTTTATTGTTCTTTGTACCATGTGTAATGGAAGCTGCCTGGACGGTCAACACGTTCGTATGTGTGAGCACCAAAGTAATCACGTTGTGCTTGCAACAAGTTTGCAGGAACAACTTCTGAACGATATGAGTCGTAGTATGAAACGGCAGCAGCTAATGATGGTACCGGAACGCCGGCTTTAGTTGCAAGAGCAACCACGTCACGAGCTGATTCTTGATACTTCTTAGCAATATCAATGAAGTATGGGTCAAGAAGCAGGTTTTGAAGAGCAGGGTTCTTGTCGTATGCATCAGTGATGTTTTGCAAGAAACGAGCACGAATAATACAGCCGGCTCTCCAAATCTTAGCCATTTCGCCAAGCTTGATGTTCCACTTGTAGCTGTCAGAAGCAGCCTTTAATTGAGCAAAGCCTTGAGCATAACTCATTACTTTACCGAAGTAGAGGGCCTCACGAACTTTTTCAACGATTTCTTTCTTGTCAAAGTCAATGTCACCCTTAGGCTTTGGAAGAACTTTAGAAGCGGCAACCCGTTCCTTTTTAATCATTGAAATAAAGCGAGCATAAACGGCTTCAGTGATGACTGATTGGTCAACCCCAACTTCAAGTGCGTCTTGTGAACTCCACTTACCAGTACCCTTATTGGCACCACGGTCGAGAATCATATCAACGATTGGCTTAGTCTTGTCGTCGCCCAAATCATCTTTATGAGTCAAGATGTCAGCAGTGATTTCAATTAAGTAACTGTCAAGTTCACCTTTATTCCATTCCTTGAAGATGTCAGCTAAATCATCAACAGAATAGCCGGCAAGATTTCTCAAAATGTTGTAACTTTCGTCAATTAACTCTTCGTCACCATATTCGATTCCGTTATGAACCATTTTGACATAGTGACCAGCACCATTAGGGCCGATGTATGTGACACATGGCTCGCCATCTGCAGGAGCTTTGGCAGCGATTTGTTTAAGAATTGGTTCAACCAGATCATAAGCTTCTTTTTGACCACCTGGCATTAATGATGGGCCTTGTAAGGCACCTAATTCACCACCGGAAACACCCATTCCGATAAAGTTAATACCGGATTTATCAAGACGGGCGTTACGGGCCATTGTGTCGTGGAAGTTTGTGTTACCACCATCGATAAGAACATCGCCCTTATCAAGAAGTGGTAACAGTTCATCAATAACAGCATCAGTTGGTTTACCAGCTTTAACCATTAAGATAATTCGACGAGGTGTTTCAAGTGATTTAACGAAGTCTTCAACAGAGTAACTTGGAACTAACTTCTTCTCACCGTGATCCTTCATAACAGCTTCGGTCTTTGCGCCAGTACGGTTAAAGATACCAACAGTGTAACCGCGGCTTTCGATATTAAGGGCAAGGTTTTTACCCATAACGGCCATACCAACAACACCGATGTTTGCTTTTTGATCAGACATTTGAAAACCATCCTTTTCTATTAAAAATTATTACAAAAATACTGTAACTTGCTACACCGATAGTGTAACATTGCACAAGCAAAAAGTGAAACAATAATGTCGACATAACGGCATTAATTTAATTCTACAAAATAGATTGTGAAAAAGAAAGTTGAATATTTGAAAAAGATTTTCAAAAACAACTCCCAATGGTCACATTTATAAGAGAAAAATCGCCTTTTATTAAATTGAGGCTTTGAAAAACTTTTTTATCGCAATGGAAAAGAATCCATCCAGAACGTTCAAAGCGTAAATAATTTTCAGATTTGCATTGCGTTTGCTGACATAAATAACGTAGCAAACTATTATTTTGAATAATAAAAGCCGACCCTTAAGTGCTTTCGCAAAAAAGCCAATTGACCATTTTAGGCGAAAGACAACTAAAAAGTCAGCTTTCTGGTGTATCAGCCGCTTGGATAATTGATAGCGACTATTAATTGTTCCAACAATCGGGCAGTAAAACCCTAATGATTTATTGGTTTAACTTATATACCCATTCACGATGGTCACGTGCCAATAATTCATCAGCAGAAACAGGACCCATTGATCCTGGAATATAGTTAGGGAACATTGGTTGTTGGATATCCCAAACACGACGAATTTGATCAACAAACTTCCAAGCATTGGCAACTTCTGGCCAACTGGCGAAGTTTGTACCATCACCCTTCAAAACGTCATGGATGAGTCGTTCGTAAGGTTGTGGCGTACTCTTGGTACGTTTTGAATCCTCAATGAATTGTAAATTAACGGGTTCAGTGTGGAATCCTTGTTCACTATTCTTAGCGTTGACAACTAATGAGAATCCTTGATTAGGTTCAATAAAAATTGTCAAAACGTTGGCGTTTAGCGGTGCATTGCCATTTTGTGGGAATGCAAAAATGTCAACAAGTGGTTTCTTGAAGACAACATCCACTCGGGTGAACTTGTCGGCAAGTTTCTTACCAGTTCGGATGTAGAATGGTGTGCCCGACCAACGATAATTATCAAATAATAATTTGCCGGCAACAAATGTTTCCGTATTAGAATCCTCTGGGACACCATCTTCATGACGATAGTCCTTCGTATTACCAACAGAACCATATTGACCACGGACGAAGTTGGTTGAGGCTTCAGCAACATTGTAAACACGAAGACTACGTAATGCCTTTACCTTTTCAGCTCGAATATCGGTATCTTTAAATGCAACCGGTTGCTCCATCGCAAGGAGACTCACGATCTGCATGATATGATTTTGGACCATGTCTCGGAGAGCACCCGAATTATCATAATAACCGGCTCGTTCTTCGACACCAAGGTTTTCAGCTAAAGTAACTTGAATATTATCAATGTATCGGTTATTCCAAAGGGCTTCGAAAATGGTGTTTCCGAAACGAATGGCTTCGATATTTTGAATCATTTCCTTACCTAAATAATGATCGATTCGGAAAATTTGATTTTCTTCAAATGCGTTGCTTAATTCATCATTTAATGCTTTGGCTGACTCAAAATCACGGCCAAATGGTTTTTCAATAACTAAACGGTTGAATCCGTTAGTACTGAGTAAGTTTTGATTTTTAAGGTTCTTTGCGACTGTTCCAAAGAAGTTAGGGGCCATTGAAATATAAAAGACACGGTTACCGCCTAATTTATACTTCTTATCCAGTTCAGCTGCCTTATCCTTTAAAACGGCATAATGAGCTAAGTCGGTCACGTCATGGGTTACAAAGTAAAAATGACTTGCAAAGTCAGCAATTAGTTTTTTGTTGCTGCTTTCCTTATCAACGGATTTCATAACCATCTCACGGAATTTAGCGTCATCAAACTTGTAACGAGAACTCCCAATCACAGCAAAGTGATCACGGATATTCCCTTTTTCGTAAAGCTTTAGCATTGCAGGGTAAAGCTTACGAGTGGCAAGATCACCAGTAGCCCCAAAGAGCATAATCAAAGAACGTCTTTCAGTTGCCAAATTTTTCACTCCTATCAAAAGATTAACTAAGTAATTTCAGTATATTGTCTATACCAGTTCGCTAACATTATATAACACAAATCAACACAACAAAAGAGCATAGCTCATGTAAATGATAAAAATTTACAGAGATACTGTTTTCATTTTGGAAAAACTTTTCAACTCAACAATTGTGGTCTTTAAAAATACTGGTAATGATTTCAGCACGTGGTTATTTTCCGGCAACAATATCGAAATCATGCCAGATCTTTTTTGCGAATAGGACACTCAGGTTAATCTTTTGCCAACACTAATTTAATATACGAACTCTTTATTAAGAAATGCATAAATGAAGGTTTAAGCGCAACAGTTTGGTTGTTAATCGCTTATAATATAATTTGCAAAATAAAGACTAGGGAGTAAACAGTATAATGAAGAAAATTAAAGTTATTGCATTTATTGCTGTTCTTGCATCGTTTTTCTTAGGAATCAGTATCAATGCGTCTGCTAGTTCTCCATCACTCAAGGTGAACAACGTTTATACAACATCAAAGAACGTCAGCGGAACCGCATCCAAGGGTGTTTCGATTATTGTCCGAACTGCAAATAAAAAGACTATTGCGACGACAACGGCGGATACGCAAACAGGTAAGTTTAGTGCTGATTTGCATACAAGCTTTAAAGCAAACCAAAAGCTTTATGTCTATGCGCGTCGTTCGGCAACGTCTTATTTCTATCGCATCATGATTGTTAAGGCACCGACAACTACAAATGCAACGACTAATTCTGGGTCGACAACCAGTTCATCAACTACCAGTAGTTCAACTACGAATAGTAATGCCGGGAGTAAGTTAAAGATTAATGAACCAACTGGTACTTGGCGTTCTGGCAATAATAACGGTTATCGAGTTGTAACTAAGTTTAGTCAGTCGACCGGTTTGAATCAATACCTTTATAAGGACGGTAAGGTTCAAAAGAAGTTAATCAATTACGCTAGCTATAAAGTTACTACGTATAACAAAGCTTTTTGGGCAATTACCTATCGTCAACGCGGTCAAAAGAATTACGAACGTTTTTATTTGAGATTTACCGATAATACACATTTTATCTTAGTAAATAAATCAAATAAGGCTGTTAAAGTTCAATTCGCTAATACACCGGTTCATTATTATAAATTCGAATTGGTAAAGTAAGTTAATAATAACTGAAATCAATAGGCTGTGGCTGGAACAATTTTTTTGTTCCAGCCTTTTTGTATCATTACGATTATTATCGAGTGAAAACGTGTCAGAAATTTAACTGTGCCTCGTCTCACTATCAGTCTTTTTGTTTTTCAAAGGTTCTGGTTAGGAAATAGTGAGTCATTTTTGAGCGCCAGGTTTTGTTTTTGATGAGATTATGCGAAAATAGATAAGGGAAATATTCGAATAAACGTAAATTCATAGTGAGGGGACTGAGTGCTTGTTTAAAAAAAGAACTGAAATCAGATTTAATTCTGTTATTGTCTATGCACTAATTTTGAATGCGGGTGCCGCATTCATGTGGCCGCTGGTAACAGTTTATTTACACAATTATCTGCATAAATCATTAACTTTAGCAGGGATGACAATTTTGGCAATGTCGTGTTTTATGATGCTGGGGAATTACCTTGGCGGCTATTTGTTTGATCGCTGGTCACCATTTAGAACCGCTGTAATCAGCGTCTTAATATCGACTGGGGCAATTGTTGTTTTAATTTTTTTCCATGGATGGCCGATGTTTTCGATTATGCTATTATTTGTAGGCCTTGGTGATGGCGCTTGTATGACATTATTAAATTCGTATGCTGCCAGTATTAAAAGCCGGTCAACTCGGGCCATTTTCAACATTCTTTATATTGGTCAAAATTTAGGGATTGTGATTGGTACCTTAATGGTTGGGGTCCTTTTGAAGAATGGGGTTACAACGGTTTTTATCGTTGCCGCTATTTTTTATTTAACCTTATTTGTCATTACACTGATTGATTTTAATGTGCCGGTAGATCGACGGGCACCAATAAAAGCGTCCGATAAAGTAACTCCCGGTGCCCCCATTGAAACGAATGCCAATTGGCTGGTTTTAGCAATTTGTGGCATTGTGCTGGCTGTTTATTTAGCGTATGCCCTTTGGGAGAGTGTGATCGCTGTTCATATGACCAGTTTGGGAATTGCGTTTGAAAAATATAGTCTCTTATGGACATTGAATGGCCTGATGATTGTCTTTGGTCAACCAATCATTAATCGAATTGGCAATCACTTTAAAATGAGTACCCAAACTTACGTTGGCGTGGCAATTTTTGCGGCTTCTTTTATTGGTCTTATTTTTGCGAAAGAATATCCTGCATTTATTGTTGTAATGATTGTGACTACGATTGGCGAGATGATTGGCTTCCCTGGAATTCCAGCTTGGATTGACAGTCTTTCAACACCCAAACAACGAGGAAAGTATCAAGGCTACTTTAATCTGTTTTTGTCGGCTGGACGAGCACTTGGCCCACTGTTGGGTGGCATTATCCTTGATTTTGCCTCATATCGAGTTTTGTTCTCCTCGGCTGCTGGATTGATTCTGTTTTTCCTAATTATTTTGATGGGGACAAGTTGGCAGCGAAAGCAAAAAAGTCTGAGAGAACCTTAAATCAGTTTATTTGTTATTGATGTGATATAAAAAATAGAGAGTGGGACGAAAGGCGGTTACGTGGCAGGAAGTTACCTTTTGGCGTACGTTTCCACTCGGTAATAATCGTGATGACACAAAACGGGACTGGACAAAATCACTTTTGTCTCAGCCCCTATTTTTTGTGTAGGTCCAATTATTATCAAGTGAAAATACGGAAGAATAACTTCCGATCGTAGAACTGAACAACTCAAACGGTCACAATCTATTTAATCCTTTAACTTTTTGCCAACAACTGATAGATGCGTTCAACATCTCTGCCAGTTCCACGAAGTTCGTAGTCAGCTAGAAAGGGACAATTAAATTGAGATGCATAGCGCTTTGCGGTCAGACAATACTGTTCGTTGAAATTTCGATTACCACTGCCGATAATCCCACGACAGAGCGAGGCGTTTTTGTGATAAGCGATATATTCCCCCAATGTATTGGTCATCAGTTCTTTAACGCCATTGTCAATACCGTTACCACCATCTAGGTATGTGGGGACGAACGCAAAGTATGGTTGAGTCTCATCCGCAAAATCAGTTTGTTCACTAATTTCTGTAGATTTGATCAATGGGTTGTGAGCATCTTGATCGTGCATGCCAACTGCGTATTTGGTTAAATTTTTGACGAATGAACGGGTGTTTCCCTCAATTGATATAAATAAAATTCGGATTGGATTCAAAACTTGCCTCCTCAATAAAAGATATCTTTAATTAGAATCCGTGTAAAGGATTACATACTATCTAATACTTTAACGATTCTTTAAAGAGTAATCAAGATCGATTCTGAATAATTATCATTTTATCTGATGCGTGTTGGCCGTCAGGTGGCATTACCGTTTTTTGTGATGATCAGTTGCCTGAGAGTGCGCTAATTTTCGACTTCTTGAGGAAGCCAACTTTATCATCCCGGTGACAATCATAGAAATCAGGACAATTAAGAAACCAGCCACTGATAATAATTTACCGATCCCAATTCCTGGAGTGGTGTAAGTTAAATGAATTTTATGGGTTCCAGCTGGTAATGATGCACCAACAAAGCCCTTGTTGACAACAAACGTGCTGGCCTTCTTACCATCGATTGTCAATTGCCAACCATGTGAGTAAGGAATTGAAGTGACCAAGGTGCTGGCGGATTGAGTATCTGACCTGCCGCTAACGTGATTATCATTGACTTTTAAATTAGTCAATCCAGACTGTTTTAGTTTGGATATTTGATTGTCATAGGACTTGTTAAACGGCATTGCGACGAGTTTGGCAGATTTGAATTTAATGTTTTTGACCATATTAAAATTCAACTTAACCCGTTTGCGAGCCTTGGCTGAGTATCCTAAATTTAAGACAATATCGTTGATTTGGCGGTAGTTTGAAAGATTATCACTATCATATTGTGCAAATCCATTATGAAAGCCGCTGGTGCGGGCATCAAAGTTATAACCACCAAAAGTTGGTGTTAGCAAGCTGTGACGGGCAACATCGAGCTTACCCAGATGAGAATACAGTTTGTTTTGCAACAGCAATTTATTAGCCATCCAGTTGTTATGGTCAGTCATCGTGGCGTTGGTCTGCTTAATTCCCGAAAGAACCAGATAAAGTTCGGCACTTCTAGTTTGCTTTGGCTTATTAACCTTCAAATAGTATTGAAGTGGCTTACCCATTACATCAGTTGTCATCTTTTTGAGGTTATTTCGATTTTCGTACTCATTATTTTCAAGAATCATCCGATTAGTTGCCAGTAAGTCCTTGGTTTTCGTTAAATTAGCACCTAGGCTGACTTGGGCGTGAGGCTGATCAATCACTTGTTTTTGATCCTTATCGCCAAGAACCCCCAGACGATAAGCCGTGAGTTTCTTACCGGAATCTATGAAAGCTGATCGATCAACTTGAACTTGATATCTGAGGTTCTGGCTTGGAGATTTGTAATTAAGTGGATGAGTGTCATGCTGATTATTAACAACCGCACCTTGAGTCATAATTCGTTCACGGTTTAATGGATCAAGTTGGTTATATTCAGCCGTTGAAACCGTCTTAAGCTGTGTATAGGCAAGTGGCAACGCGTTCCTGTTTTTGTAAATTACAGTTCCGTCCATGTTTTCGATGGCGGAAACCGCATTGACTCGAGATTTTGCTTGAAAGATTAATGGTTGCCCATTAGCTTTTTTAACGAGTTGATAGCCATACGGAACCATTGGTGGTTTTTCCGTGTTAGCTTTAGCAAACATATATTTAACGCCGATTAAGTCATTGAAGGCTGTTCGATAATCTCCTTGAGCGATCGGAGTATTCATTGAAAATTGACTATTACCAACCGATCTGGAAAACTTACCAAGATACCCGTTTTGAAGTGTTAAGTAGACAGAGGTGTTATTGATACCGGAATTAATTGAAAGGTCAGTGTTGGTATTTGTATAGTTTGCTAAATTTTGTAAGTGCTGGTTGTAGTGATAACGCGGTGCCATTGAGGTTCTGAAGAAGCCGGGTTGATTTTTGATATACGTTTGCGCATTGTTGTAATAATCTTTACCAAAGCGGGTGGCGAGACCACGGTTCAGCTGCTGAATTGCAAGATTACTAGCATTTGGACTGTAAATTCCGACAATGTTAGAGGCAATATTCAGCATGAAGATGCCTAAAATTAATAAGATTCGTGTAAGTGGCCGCCACTTAAAAGTGAAGATGATGAGTAACGCGATTATTGTGAGAAATAGGAAACCATATGAAACGGCATCATGGGCTTTTAGATTTAAAATAAATCCGTTTGTTGCCCAAACAAGGACAATTAATAGTATTCCAGTACCGGTTAGCCAAGCCACGTCTTGCTTGGTTAATGTATCCAAATTATCAATCAAAGCCATTGTTGCGAGGCCAAAGATAATGTTAGCCAGCAAGAACCAGCGATTGGAAGGTGTTGAGATCGCATTCATGATTGCACCAAAAGCTGGGATCAGAATGCCAATAAAGGCAACAATTAATCCAACGTTTTGCCAGAGGTAACGTTTAAAATGTCGAAGGGTATAAACGACACCCAGAAATGACAAGGATGAGATGCCGACTACTAACCAAAAATTCATTGCCCGTCCGGTTGTTAGAATTGAGCTTGGCATCTTTAGATAGTATTCTGGCGGGAAAAATGCCATTCCGTTTGCAAATGCCTGGTGAATTCGGGTCGACTTTGTTGCAAATAAAGCAGTTGGCAGAAAAACAACTGCAGACATTCCGAGCCCGAGAGCAACAGACCAGGCCATCTTCGCAAATGATTTTCCAAGATGAAAGCTGGCAGATTTTCGGAGACTCAAAGTTTGAATGACCGTGTATACAAGTGATCCGATTGCGAGAATCCAAGCAAAATAAAAGTTGGCAAATAATGTTAAAAAGACCGCTAAGGCTAGTGGAATCCAAGATTTATTGCGCATAATGCGGTCGATGCCGTAACATAACAGCGGGAAGAAAATTAATGGCAAAATAAAGAATGGATGGTGCAAACCAGTAGAAAGCGCATAGCCGTTAAAAGCATATGCAAGTGATCCAATGATTCGGCTAATTTTTTTGAAGTTGTAAGTTGATGAATACAACATAAAAGCCAGTCCAGAAACGTACATTCGTAAGAAAATCAGGACAGCAAATCCCAGTTCAATGTGTGACTGTGGAAATAAGATAATAAGGTAGTTAAATAAATCACCAATGACATAGTAAGATAGATTGGTTAATTGATCAGACCCCAGACTAATGTTCCATGCCCAGTGAGTAAATCCCTGACTGGGGTTGGAAAGGAAGGCTGCGATCATGTGGCGAAGTTGGACAAGAATTGGGTAATGCTGAGCAAAACCATCGAGTTCCCAAATCATTGAACGACCGGTCATTGCAAGAGTCCCAACGATGACACTGATTAGAACTGTAAATAACACCGTATATGTCACCCAAGCTGGTGTTTTTTGCCATAACTTTTTCAAGAGGATCCCCCTTTAAGTAGTGTGTGACCACCAGGTGAGATGCTTGGGGTCGCAATTTGAATAGGCTAACGATTAATCGTTAGTGTTAAAAATGGTTATCGGGCCATTTGGTTTGGATACGTGCTATCCAAGCCATCCATTATTATTATACAAAGATAGCGGCCGGAACCAAAACCTAAGTTTTGTCCCGGCCGCTATCTTAAGTTAAAATTAATTTGATTCATCGTCTGAATCGTTATTCTGATCACCGTTTGTTGGTTGAGGTTGGCGTTTGGTAACCTCAAACCAATTGATGAATGAATTTTCTAAGTCAATTACTTTGAAATCAAAGTTCTCAAATGAAATTTCCTCGCCACGTTTGACGTCTGGATAGTTATCCTGGAAATACCCGGCTAACGTCACGGCGTCTGAACTTGTGAATTCTGGAAAATCCGCGTCAAAGTATCGTTCAAAATCATGAGTGGTTAATTTACCACTTACTTGGTAGGTCCCGTTAGGCTGTTTGAAAATGTACTCGGTAAATGATGGATCAATTTCATCTCGGACAGTTCCAAACAATTCTTCATAGATATCTTTATCGGTAATAATCCCCGAAGTTCCACCATATTCGTCGACAACAACAACGATTGGTGTCCGTTTTTCAATCATTTGATGAAGGACATCGGTGATTGGTGTCATCTCCGGCGTTGTTGAAATATTTCTTAACAGGCGGTCCACCTTAACACTTGAGTCGACTTGAGACTGACGAATTAAGTCGTAGTTGTAGACATAACCTAAGATTTTATCCTTATCGTTGTTGGCAACAACTGGAATTCGGCTAAATTTCTTTTGTAGATAAACTTGGACGGCTTGTTTGATATTAGTTGTGATATCAATAACCACTAACTGGGTTCGGTCGATCATAATATCTTTCGCAACTTTATCGTTTAATTGAAAGGCTCTTCGCATGTATAGGTAGTCATTTTGCTCAAGGGCACCACTTTTAACCGCGTTCTTTGATAAGCTTAAAATTTCAGCTTGTGAGAACGACTCGGCATTTTCATTGGCAAATGGTAATCCCAGTAATTTGACGATCCCATTGGCTGAAACATTGAGTAACCAGACGAATGGGTAAAACATAATGTGAAAATAATGGAGTGGTGTTGAAACGAAGTTCAGGACCTTCATTGGCATGTCAATACTAATATTTTTTGGAACAATTTCTGTTAAAACAACTTCCAAATAGGTTAGAATGATAATCCCCAAAACAGCACCAATTGCATGTGCCGTAGTAGGATTGATTGGCGAATTGTGGACTTCCATAACGTCCACCAAAATTGTTACGACAAATGATTCACCAATATAACCAAGAATAATTCCTGCCAAGCTGACACCAACTTGGGTCGTCGATAAATATTCGTTAAGATTGGTTACCATGTGAATTTCGCGATTAAGCTTGGTAACTTTTTTTCCTTTAGTGATCTTCTTATCTTTTAGAGCTTTTTTTCTTTCTTCCAATGCGCTCAGCCTTGATTGAACAAGTGCAAACTCACTGGCAACGAAGAAAGCTGCAAAGAAGAACGTAACTATAATAATCAATAAATTGGTCATTAGCTGGCTATCGCCCAAAATTTTATTCCTCATTTCAAAATATATTTGATTAACTGATTATGTAAACATCAGATTACATCTAATTATACGCTGATACAAGGGATTTTTTAAGCAAATGGGCAGTTTGATGGACTTTTTTCTTAATTTTGTGGCAAATCAGTGCTACGCTTAACATAGACAAGAAATAAGGGGATGTAGATATGGCTGAAAAGGCTAAGGAAAGTGCAGAAGAAAAAAAGGCGGATGCAGAAGAGAAACCCGAAAGTAAATTTAATTTCTCAAGTGATGAAGTAAAAAAAGCTGTCGATTTGATTGAAGAAAAGGGATACATTACTAAAATCGACTTTAAAGAAATGGATGACGATGATTGGGCAAAGGGTTTCTCCAAAGAAATCGACAAGGTATTTCAAAAGAGTGATGAAGACCCATACATTTACTATGAAAAGTTTGACTTTGTTGGTGGTGATATTGATTCCATTATTTGGAATATGGATGTCATCAAAACGCGTGAAGGTGCTTTGGAGAAGTTGGCTGACGTGCTGAAGAAGCGAATTAAGTAAACAGAGTGGACCAGCAAGCGTTTAGGCCCCGGCCATATAAGCCCCCTAACTTGATATTCCCGATTTTGGAATATCAAGTTAGGGGGCTTATATGGCCGGAGCCTGCTTGCTGGTCCACGTTTTAACCAAATAAAAAGCGCAACAAGATATTCCCGATTTTGGAATATCAAGGTTAGGGGGCTTATATGGCCGGGGCCTGCTTGCTGGTCCACGTTTTCAACCAAGTAAAAAGGTCAACAAGATATTCCCGATTTTGGAATATCAAGTTAGGGGGCTTATATGGCCGGGGTCTGCTTGCTGGCCCACGTTTCAACCAAGTAAGAAGTTCAACAAGATATTCCAGACTTGAATATTTGGATAATTCGATTACGCGGCAGGAAGTTGTCCTTTATCCCGTATTTTTGCTTGGTAATAATCGTAATTAGACAAGAAGAACGGCCGGAAGTTGCCTTTTGTCCCGCGTCTTCGCTCGGTAACAATCGTGTTTACACGAACAGAGGCTGGGATAAATGACGATTGTCTCAACCTCTTGCTTAGTTATGTGAGGAGTAACGTTTGATAATGCAGCCGTTTCTTCAGGCATGAATTATCGTAATTGATTAGTTTTTGTACTGTTTGCCTAATTCATAGACCAGCTCCGGTTCATTGCCTGTTCGCTGATTTCGATTCATAATGTCGAGCATTGATTGTTCGTCATCGCTTAATTCAAAATCCAATTCGGCATTTTCCTTAATTCGTTGAGGTGTCTGTGATTTTGGAATAATCGAAATGCCGCGCTGAATATCCCAGCGTAATACAATCTGGGCAGGTGTCTTTCCGTGATGCTTAGCAATTTTTTCAAGCATTGGATTGTCCAATACCAAACCACGGCCAAGGGGACTCCAAGCTTGCGTGATAATTGATTGTTTGGTATTAAAGTCAATCATTGGTTGTTGCGTAAAGTAAGGGTGGGTTTCAATTTGGTTGACAACCGGCATTTCATCGGCCTGAGTTTTAAGCAGTTCCAACTGTGACCGGGTAAAATTGCTAACACCAATCGAGCGTACTTTCCCCTGTTTCTTTAATTCTTCAAAGGCTTTCCAAGTTTCAAAAAATTTATCTGCAATTGGCCAGTGAACGAGTAGGAGATCCACATAGTCAGTTCCCAATTGTTCTAACGAAAACTCAGTGCTATTAATGGTTAAATCGTGTCCCTGATTCATTTCAGTAACTTTGTCGATGATAAACACCTTGTCCCGGCTAACCCCTAGTCTGGCAATGGCGTCTCCCAGAACTTTCTCGTTTCGGTAGTATTGAGCGGTGTCAAATAACCGATATCCGGCCTCATAAGCGGTCTGAACGGATTGGGTCATGAGCTCAGGCTTGTTAATTTTATAGGTACCAAATCCTAGGATGGGCATCTGATTCCCGTCTGCTAATTGATAAGTACTTTTATCTGGTTCAAACATGATTTCCCTCCAAAATAATATCACGAGTATTTTAATGTTGGTCTGGCTGATTGTTCCTCTGATTAATTGGCTATTCAACCCCAATCAACTTTAATTGATATCAACTTATATAGTAGCAATTATTAATAATCATTGAAAGCGCTTAGCTAAATCATTCCCCTAAGCCGCCTAAATGATAAAATAAAGTGGTTAAGATACAATTGGATTAGATAAAAGATGAGGGTGATGGGATGGGGTATTTATTTTTGACGTTAGCAATTGCTGGCGAGATTATTGGCACAAATTTATTGAAAGCTTCGGATGGGTTCACCAGTTTGGTTCCGGCCGTCGCGTCGTTAATTTCTTATGGGCTTTGCTTTTATTTTATGGCATTGACGCTAAAAACGGTTAATCTAAACGTGACATACGCAATTTGGTCTGGCGTCGGCATTGTTATTACAACGCTTATTGCGGTCTTTTATTGGAAAGAACCGGTAAATTTTGCCAGTATTTTAGGAATTGGGTTGATCCTGATCGGGGTGGCGATATTAGATCTGTATGGGCCGTCATCTCATTAATTAAATTTAACGTGATCTTAAAATAATTTAAACTTCTTGAAATGCCGTACGAAAATATGTGAATCTTTTGGGTTATTTTGTACAATGATGGTAAAGCGAGGTGTTGATAGGATGGCTGAGGTAAATTTATCAAATATCAATCCTGATCAGGGATTATCTAACGCGCAGGTTAATCAGCAAATTAAAAATGGTAAGAAAAATGCTGCTGAACAATCTCTGACTAGAAGCATCCAGGAGATTCTTCGCGATAACATTTTTACACTCTTCAACCTGATTAACGTTGTCTTAGGGGCGTTAGTCTTTTACACCGGCAGCTATAAAAATTTGTTGTTTTTGGGAATCGCCATTTTTAATACGGCGATTGGAATCATCCAAGAAATTCGGTCAAAACGCCAAGTTGATAAAATGGTGTTGTTAGCAGAGGGAAAAACGACCGTTATTCGCAATAGTCAGGTGATTGAAATCCGGCCGGAAAATATCGTGCTTGGTGATATTATTGTCCTTGGCCGGGGGGATCAAATTCCGGTTGACGGAAAGGTGTTGGTTAGTCGCGGAATTGAGATTGACGAGTCGCCGATTACTGGTGAATCAGTTACCATTTCAAAGCAAGTTGACGATCAAGTAACGTCGGGGACTTATTTAGTTGGTGGCTCCGGAAAAATGTTGGTCACGAAAGTTGGCAAGGATACGTTTGTCAATCACATTTCCAATGAAGCTAAAAAAGGTGAAGATACCTCCAGCATTTTATTGAACACCATTAATCGAATTATTAAAGTTTTGACGTACGTGATTATTCCACTGGGAATGATTTTGTTTGCTGCCAAGTTATTTGGCGGTACAGGGATTAATCGAGCAATTTTAGGTTCAGTAGCTGCGATGATTGGCATGATTCCTGAAGGATTAGTGTTGTTGACATCAATGACACTGGCAGTTTCTGCAATGCACCTGGCCCGCAAGAAAACGTTGGTTAGAGATTTACCCGCCATTGAAACGTTGGCTCGGGTTGATATCATTTGTCTGGATAAAACAGGGACGATTACCAGTGGTGATTTGAAGTTTGTTGATGCCATTCCTTTAAAAAGGGACGTTTCTGCGACTCAGCTAAAGCGGCTAACCGCTGGGATTACGTATGCCACGGGGGATAGTAATGAAACTGCTAATGCGATTAAAGAAGCGATTGATGATCCTAAGATGGTTTCCCAAAAGATTGTCCCGTTTTCATCCGATCGAAAGTGGAGTGGTGCTGGCTTTGAGAATGATGATTATGTCTTTGGTGCACCTCAGTTCATTTTTAAGCAATTAAGTGAGGGCACCAAGCAGCAGGTCCAACATTATGCGAGCCAGGGATACCGAGTTTTGGCGGTTGCCAAAGTGGATGATGTTGATGTAAAACAAGTTTTGAAAAATCCGGAACTGATTGGGTTAATCTTAATTTCTGATGTGATTCGACCCAATGCTTATAATACGTTTCAGTATTTTAAGAACCAGGATGTGGTCATTAAAGTCATTTCTGGTGATGATCCAACAACGGTCTCAACGATTGCCCAGAATGCCGGAATTCAAAACGCTGAAAGAAAGATTGATATGTCAACGGTCACTGATGACGTTGACTTTGGCAAAATCGCAACGGAAAATACAGTATTTGGTCGGGTGACACCTGATCAAAAGAAACGGCTGATTAGCTCACTTCAAGATCGTCAGCACACGGTTGCGATGACTGGCGATGGGGTTAATGATCTGTTAGCGCTGCGACAAGCAGATTGCGGGATTGCGATGGCTTCGGGAAGTGAGAGTACTAAAAGTATTGCCGATTTTGTGTTAATTAATTCAAACTTTGATGCAATGATTGATGTGTTAAAAGAAGGACGCCGGGTTATCAATAATATTGAACGAGTAGCTTCGATGTATTTAATTAAAACGATGTATTCGGTTGCCTTGTCATTTATCTTTGTGTTTATGACCGTCGGTTATCCGTTTGAGCCAATCCAATTAACCCCAATCACGTCCTTAATGGTAGGAATTCCGTCGTTTTTCCTGGCTTTGGAACCAAACTTCAGTCGAATTACAAATCAATTTATGAAGCAGGTTTTGATTGTTTCAACGCCCGCAGCAATTTGTATTGTGGGCTATATCATGTTCATTGAGTTTATTGGAACAGTCTTTGGTATGCGTTATGAGTTTACGTCAACGTTGTGTGTCCTGTTAACCGGGGCAATTTGCTGGCTGGCATTAGTGATGGTTTCGCGGCCACTGAATCGATTAAAGGTTGGAATGGACTTACTTGTATTAGTTGCCTTTCTAGCGATCATCGTCTTCTTTAATGATTTGTTTTCACTGGTCTCATTCTTTAATAAGGATATCTGGCTGTATGGGATTCCCTTGATAGCAACTGCTTATCCACTGTATATTTTTATGCAGGGTGTGATTGCGACGTTTTTGAATAAGCGTGAGGCAAAGCGTGCGAAAAGACGCGGGTAGCATACTAGATGATGCTTTTAAGCCGAAAGTATGCCAATTGGTATAGTTGACATTTATGTCCTTGGCGTTTTCGAGCTTGACAGCACATAATAAGTCTTTTTCGCAGGTGGCTAATCGATATCGGTTTTACCGTGATACCACTAAAAAATCATTAAAATTGCAATATAAAAAGGTGTTAAAACAAGGATTACCTTGTCTTAGCACCTTTATTAACAGAGTGGCCTTAAGATCTTTGTTTGAGTTTAAGACTCACTTTGAGAACTGTATGTGGGATTATCTGAAATTATTTACGGGAAGCTGACTTCTTAGCAGTGGTCTTTTTGGTAGTTGACTTTTTTGTAGTCTTCTTGCCAAGAGCCTTCTTGTAAGCAGCGGCAGCTTTCTTGTAGTTTGCTTTAGCCTTGGTAAAGTTTTTCTTAGCTTTAGTGTAGGCCTTCTTATTCTTTGTAGTCTTAGCTTTAGTGTAAGCTTTCTTAGCTTTGGTAAAGTTCTTCTTAGCCGTAGTGTAAGCTTTTTTGGCTTTAGTGTAAGCCTTTTTAGCAGCAGCTTTCTTAGTCGTCTTAGCAGACTTCTTAGGAGTTGTTGATGATGATGTTGTCGTAGGTTCACTTGAATCTACAGATGATGAACTAACTGTTGGTGTGGTTGTTGAACCACTGGTTGCAGTTGTTGAACCACTAGTAGTAGATGCACTAGTAGCTGTTGGTGTGGTATCAGCGTTGTTGGCAAGTGCGTTGGCAGATGCAACTGAACCAACACCAAAAATAGTAGCCAATGCTACCAAGTTGATTAATGTTTTCTTCATAAAAGAAACCTCCTCGATTTTTAACCCAATGCCCAATACAGTTCTACATTCTCTAACACACCATAATATGTAGGTTAATTCCAAAAATTAACATTGATGGGGTGTGTATGGACTCAAATAATAAACCAATCGGAATGATTACACGTGTTTACCATTCAGCCCATTGACTAGTTTAGCACTAACTCTTTAATAATAACACCCAACGATCGTTATCAGTAAAAGTTAATCACTACATAACCCATAGAAAATGTTAACATTCATTATAGTGTGCTAAGGTGATTTTTTGCAATAGCTTTTTACTGAAATTTATTAGCAAACTGTAGGTTTGCAATAAATTGTCCTGATAAATTAAAAAATGAAATAGCGTGGTAATCAGGTTAAAAACGTTTTAGCTAACATGTGTGATTAAATTGTTAGGGGACTAGACTTTTTATGTCATAATTACGGGAATTTGCATCACAAAAAAATAATTAGCATATAATCCAAATAAAATGTTACTATTCGTAATAGCTGTATATGAGTTGTACTATTCGATTTTTTATGAGGATTGGGTGATTTTTTTGTTGAGGTATTTGAAGTTTTTCCGAGAGCCTTTCTTTTACTATTTTTTAGTAGTCAGTATTTGGTTCATGAGTTTTTGTAGTTATACGTCACCGTTGTTTTATTTTGATTATTCACCGGATAATAATTGTTTTTTTACGGTTGGTAAAGCAATGATGCATGGCATTCTCCCTTACAGGGACGTTTTTGAACAGAAGGGACCATATGTTTACTTGATTCACGGCATTGCGTCACTAATGAGTGGCCGTTCTTTATTGGGAATGTTCCCCTTTGAAGTGCTGAGCTTATTAATAACGATGATCGTTGTTTACATGATTGCTGGTTTATACATACATAAAAGTGCTGCCGGAATTATCGCGATTTTTTCGCCGGTCTTTCAACTCTTTCATCCGTATTACACCTATGGCGATACAGTCGAATCCTTCCTGTTTCCGGCCATGTTAATGCTGATTTATTCATTGCTACGGGCGGATCAAGAGAATCTTAAGCTGTCTAAGGCCGGTTGGACAATTCAGGGATTTCTTGTTGGACTCACATTCTTAATGAAGTACACACTTTTAGGTGGTTGGATTATTTTTTATATCTGGATTTTTATTGAGTATGTTACCGATAAACGATATCGGGATATTCAGCGATTAATTTTATGGAGCTTATTAGGCTTTTTAATTGCAATTGTGCCTTGGCTGATTTATTTCTTAGTAACGCATTCATTGGCGGCCTTTATTCACGTCTATTTCTATGAAAATATGCATGTTTATATGCTGTCGGATAATTCGGTGTTCGCCAAGTTTCTTGAGTCACTAACAATTTATAGCAGTTTTCTGCGCCAAGATCCGTTAATCTTTGTATGTGGTTTTATCGGATTGATTTATTTGATGTTTACAAATTCGATTTTTAAAACATGGCATGGAAAAGCGTTGTTTGTGGCTATGATGATTAGTAACGCTGCTTTTGTTGTTTATGGATATCATGCCGGCCAGGTCTATCAATATTATGAGTTGGCATTCTTTCCTTATATTGTTGTGCCAAGTGTGTTTTTACTAATTCAATTATTTAAGTTTTATCAATTTAAGATTACAAAAGTTAATGAGTCGCAAATTTTTATTGGGAGTGTCTTAATCAGCTTATTTTTAGTGCTGGGGGTTAATAATAATATTTTAAGTTCCAAAATTTTTCCGAATAATGCGTCAGTGACATTACAGTCCACGACGAAGCCACAGCAGCCGGCTCAGATTATTTTTGGGAACATCATGCGGCAGCAGAGTCATGGTAGACCAACATTATTGAATTATGGATCAATTGACATGGGATTTTACACAACGTCTGGCGCATTGCCAACGAATTATTATTTCCAAAACTATAATATTGCGTATAACAAGGCACCTCAAATTATGAATTCGCAAAATGAGTCGATTAAGAAGGCTAAGACGCAGTGGGTTGTAGTGAATACACCAGCTGGAAAGAATATTAAGCAGTGGCACGGTACAGGTAGCAAAAAAATTAGTGCAGGGAATCTAAATCCAGGAACGAAAAAGATTTCAAAAGTCATGTTAAGAAATTATCGAGTGGTGGCACTGCACACTCAAAATTTTGAAAATACCAATGTGGCGTATTGGTTGTTAAAAAGAAAGAGTGCAAAACCAAGCGATTAGTTTCCAGAATATAAGGCCCTTAGGCGATCTCCCTTGTTTGGGGAGATCGCCTAAGGGCCTTATATGGCCAGAAACTGCTTGGCTTTCTGTACATTTAGCAAGTCCGGAGCATAATCAATATTTTTGTGGAAAGCCAGTATCAGCTATGGGGATGTCTGAGGTCGCACAATTAGGAATAGTAGGCCAAGTAATATGCGAATTGTAAATGATTTTAATTGTATCGTCACAAAAAAACAGTTGGGTCGATTACGTTCGGCGACCTACTGTTTTTTTCTGAATAGCTGGATGATACAAACTGTTGTATTTTAATTTCACATTACCTAGTCGTTAAGACTAGATAATGTGATATAATAAAATCAAAGAGGTGATCCCATGGAATCGAGTAAAGAACAGTACGAAAAATATGAACAGTGGGAACAAAGGCTAAAAACTGCAGAACTGCCATTGTGGTCAGAGCTACCAAAATTTGATTTATATATGGATCAGGTGACAGCACTGGTTAACGATATATTGGGACCGATTGGTGTTGATCAAGTAACGCCTGCGATGATTAACAATTATGTTAAGCATAAAGCCATTATCGCCCCGGTAAAGAAGAAATATCAGACAATGCAAATTGCTGATATTATTCTAATCAGTCTGTTAAAGCCGGCATTTTCTTTAGAAACAATTCGGCATGGCATTGATCAGGTGACGGCAAATATTTACCCACAGCAAGCATATGACAGTTTTATTAAACGGTTGATGTTTTCATTTAAAAGTATCGATAGTCGAAATAGTCGTGCCTTAGCTGAGGACAATTTGAACGATAAGTTGATGCAAGTTGCCGTGAATGTCATTATTGACCGACTCCAATCTGAAAAATTATTGGGAATTATTGAAAAACCTTTGACTAAAATAATTAAATAGTGAACCGTTTCACTTTAAATTAACTGTAATCGGTTACATTTAAGAGGGGCCTGAAATTCAGACTCCTCTTTCTTTATGCATACTCCGACAAGGGAAGAGGAAGGCTTAATAATTTATGTGATTTTTTACACAAAAGTATTTACATCTCAGAAAAACGTGATATCATTATCCATGTGAAAGAGATAACAAAGAACTTTTCATTGGAGGAAAGCAATGATAGAAAATAAAGTAAAAGTTGAAAAGAAGAATGAAAAGACCGATGTTGACACTGTAATTAATCAGTTGGTTTCAAAAGCACAAAAAGCACTTAAAATTATGGATTCATTTGACCAAGAGAAAGTTGATCATATTACCCATGCAATGGTAATGGCCGGCCAAGACAAGCATATGGAACTTGCCACAATGGCATATGAAGAAACCGGCCGTGGTGTTGCTGAAGATAAGGCAATCAAGAATATGTACGCAACTGAAGAGATTTGGCACAGCATTCGGAACCACAAAACAGTTGGTGTGATTAAAGATGACCATGAACGTCAATTGATCACAGTTGCTGAACCACTTGGTGTTCTTGCTGGGATCACACCAGTTACCAATCCAACTTCAACAACTTTGTTTAAATCAATCATTGCCATGAAAACGCGAAATCCAATTATTTTCAGTTTTCATCCTCAAGCATTAAAGTCATCAATTGCTGCTGCAAAAGTGGTTCGTGATGCCGCAATTGAAGCCGGTGCTCCTGAAGGTGTTATCCAATGGATTACTGAGCCAAGTATTGAAGCAACCGATAAATTAATTAACAATCCCGGTGTTGCCAGTACATTAGCTACGGGAGGCCCTGGTATGGTTAAAGCCGCTTATTCTACCGGGAAACCAGCTTTGGGTGTTGGTCCTGGTAACGGTCCGGTTTATATTGAAAGAACCGCTAAAATTGCCAGAGCCGTGAACGATTTGGTCCTATCCAAGACATTTGATAATGGGATGATTTGTGCGACTGAAAACAGTGCCATTATTGATACTGAAGTTTACGATGAAGTAAAAGCCAATTTGGTTAAGAACGGCGTCTTCTTCATCGCAAAAAAAGATGAGCCCAAATTGACTGAAGCAATGTTTGATCCAAAACGTGGCAGTGTCCGTGGACCAATTGCCGGTCAGTCTGCTAAGAAAATCGCTAAAATTGCCGGCATCAAAGTTCCGGAAAATACGAAGGTACTGGCAGCTGAATTGACGGGGGTTGGACCTAAGTACCCATTATCCGGCGAAAAATTGAGCCCGGTCATTTCCGTCTATAAGGCTAATAGTCATGAAGATGCCTTCGAAATTGCTGAAAAGTTGCTGAACTACGGTGGCTTGGGTCATACTGCAGCAATTCAAACGATGGATGACAAAATTGCTCTTGAATTTGGCAAGAAGATGAAGGCAGCTCGGGTATTGGTTAACACGCCTGGTGGATTTGGCGGCTTAGGTAACCTTTATAATGAAATGACACCATCATTGACGCTTGGTACCGGTTCATGGGGTGGTAATTCCATTTCCCATAACGTTACTGATTACGACCTGTTGAACATTAAAACTATCGCAAAGAGACGAAATAATATGCAATGGATTAAATTACCACGAGTTTACTTTGAAAAGACTTCAATTCGTTACCTTGACGACATGCCAGGAATTAACAAAGTCTTTATCGTTACGACACCTGGGATGGTTGAACATGGTTATGTTGACACGGTCTTAGATGAGCTAAAGCGTCGACCAAATGAAATTGAATATTCACTTTTCTCAGATGTTGAGCCGGATCCAACGACTGACACAGTTGAAAAGGGGGTTGCCCAGATGCGCGCATTCAAGCCCGATACCATTATCGCGCTTGGAGGTGGTTCACCACTGGATGCCGCTAAGAATATGTGGCTGTTTTACGAAGATCCAACGACAAGTTTCTTTGGTGCTAAACAGAAGTTCTTGGATATTAGAAAACGGGCTTATCGCTTCAAGAAACCACGTAAAGCACAAATGATTGCCATTCCAACGACCTCGGGAACTGGTTCAGAAGTTACCCCGTTTGCTGTTATCACAGATTCTAAAACGCATGTTAAATACCCGTTAGCTGACTATGCTTTGACACCTGATGTTGCAATCGTCGATCCTCAGTTCGTTCAAACGGTACCTAAAGGCACGGTTGCAGCATCGGGATTAGATACCCTTTGCCACGGCTTTGAATCATTTGTTTCAACAATGGCTTCGGATTACACACGGCCATTATCTTTGCAAGCCATTAAGCTGGTATTTGATAATTTAACTGCGTCATACAACGGTGATCCCCAAGCCCGAGAAGAAATGCATAATGCAGCAACTCTTGCCGGAATGGCCTTTGCCAATGCCTTCCTCGGAATTACCCACTCGGTTGCTCATAAGCTCGGCGGTGAATTTGGGATTACCCATGGCATCGCAATTGCAATCACGGTACCACACGTTATTCGTTATAACGCCAAGTTACCGGAAAAAATTGCCGTATGGCCTAAGTATGAGTCCTTTAGAGCTAATAAAGATTATGCTCAAATTGCCCGCTATGTTGGCGTTGAAGGCAATACGGATGAAGAGTTAATTGAAGGGTTGGTTCAAAAATTCATTAACCTGGCTCATTCAGTTGGCGTTACGCTTAGCTTGAAAGCCCAAGGTGTTGACAAAGCCAAGTTTGAAGCTTCACTTGACAAATTAGCAACCCTTGCTTACGAAGATCAATGCACAACGGCTAACCCAAAGGAGCCACTCATTGCTGATTTGAAACAGATCATGATTGATGATTACGAAGGGACAAACGTTGAAAAGTAAGCTGATAAGTTTTGACTTGAAACTTTGTACCTACAATCACAAAACTGATTAAATGAATAAATAAGTGAGAAGTTGAGACGATTGTGAATTTTGTCTCAGCTTTTTTACTTTATCATCGATTCTGGTTAAGTTAATGGTTACTTATACCAATCATTAGTAATTTATAATTTTAGCATAAGTCACTTTAAGTGCTTCTGGTTAATGTTCATGATAACCTATAAATGTAGACATGTAACCGTTTCCATTATAGGAGGAGCATTATTATGAAAATTGGCGTACCTACAGAAACTAAGGCTCAAGAAAAAAGAGTTGGTGTAACACCTAGTAATGTCGGTAATTTAATTCATGCCGGCCACCAAGTAGTTGTTCAAAGTGGGGCTGGAATGGGTGCCGGATATTCGGACGATGATTATAAGCAAATGGGAGCAAGGATTGGATCGGCGGAAGATGCTTGGGATTGCGATATGGTTATTAAGGTTAAGGAGCCATTACCATCGGAATATCAGTATTTACGTGATGGTTTAATTGTGTACACATACTTGCATCTAGCTGCAGACAAGGAATTAGCGGAGGCTCTGATTGACAGCAATGCCACCGGAGTAGCTTACGAAACGATGATCGGACCACGTGGTGGTTTACCATTGTTATTTCCAATGAGTGAGATTGCTGGGCGAATGTCGGTTCAAGTGGGGGCTCATTTTCTGGAGCAGCCACACCAGGGAAAAGGTTTGCTTCTAGCGGGTGCCACGGGTGTTAAACGGGGTAACGTCGTGATTATTGGAGCTGGGACTGTTGGATTTAATGCTGCCAAAATGGCTATTGGACTTGGCGCGAACGTGACAATTTTGGATATTAATGCGCAACGTTTAGCTGAGGTAGAAAGTTTCTTTGACGGTAAAATTCAAACATTGATGTCAAATCGCCATAACATTGCGACTGCGATTAAAGATGCCGATCTTGCTATTGGAGCAGTGTTGATTCCGGGGGCTGCTGCGCCAAAATTAGTGAGTGAAGAAATGGTTGCCAACATGGCTCCTGGATCAGTAATTGTTGATATTCCAATTGATCAGGGTGGTATTTTTGAAACCAGTACCCATGCGACAACTCATCAGGATCCAATTTATATTTCTCATGGTGTGAGTCATTATACGGTTGCCAACGTGCCGGGAGCCGTTCCTAAGACCGCTACCGATGCCTTATCCAGTGCAACAATTCCATACGCATTGGAAATTGCTAATAAGGGATTAATTCAAGCTGCTGAAGATGACAACACGATCTTAACTGGAATTAACACTTATCAAGGAGATGTCACTGAGCAAGCAGTTGCAGAAAGTTTGGATATGCCTTATGCAAAGTTTGATGCCAATTTGACGGTTTAATTCGATGAAAGATAGTCGAATAAATATTGACTTGGTTCAGCGAAATGCCAATCGTGGTGATCGCGAACGGACTCTTGGGCTGTTTGACTTATCAATTTTGGGGATCGGGGCGATTATTGGAACAGGAATTTTGGTCTTAACCGGGATCGTTGCCGCAACTGACGCGGGGCCTGGAGTGGCAATTTCATTCGTAATTGCAGCAGTTGCGAGTTGTATGATTGGCCTTTGTTATTCCGAGTTAACGACAAGTATTCCCAATTCCGGAAGTGCTTATGTGTATGCGTGGGTGGCGATTGGTCAGCGAATCGCGTTTTTGGCTGGGTGGACCCTGATTGGTGTTTATATTACGACCACCGCGACTGTCGCAAATGGTTGGACAGGGTATGTTAAATCATTTTTCAAAGAAATTGGGGTGACTTTACCGCACGCGTTGTTAGCATCCCCTTTTGATGGCGGACTGATTAATTTACCCGCACTTATTATGATTTGCCTGATGACGTTTGTTTTGACACGGGGGACAAGCGAGAGTAAGTGGATCAACAATGTGATGGTGATTGTAAAATTAGCAGTCATCTGCCTATTCATTGTGATGAGTATTACCAGTGTTCAAGCTAGTAATTGGCGCCCGTTTTTACCATATGGCGTCCAAGGTGTCTTTACCGGTGCCGCAACTGTGTTTTTCACGTTTTTGGGGTTTGATGCCTTGGCAACTTCTGCTGAAGAAGTTAAGAATGTTAAAAAGAATTTGCCAAGAGCCATTATTTTATCGCTGATTGTTTCGACAACGCTATACGTTATTGTTAGTTTGATTATGACTGGGGTCGTTCACTACACTGAGTTAAATGTGCCAGAATCTATGGCGTATGTCTTAATCAGCCAGGGTCATCATTTGTCA
Organism: Lentilactobacillus diolivorans DSM 14421; assembly: GCF_001434255.1. Classification (GTDB taxonomy): domain Bacteria; phylum Bacillota; class Bacilli; order Lactobacillales; family Lactobacillaceae; genus Lentilactobacillus; species Lentilactobacillus diolivorans. The sequence continues at coordinate 20,488 of NZ_AZEY01000013.1, read as the reverse complement.
GCCCAACTGGTTTCTGTTGGTGCAATCCTGGGAATTACAGCCGTGGTTTACGCTTTTGTTTACGCCGCGTCGAATATTACAATGGCAATGAGCCGAGGGGGCTTTCTGCCCAAAAAAATTTCAGTCATAAATGTTAAAACCAAGAGTCCTAATCGGGCCCTGTGGCTTATTGGCGGGGTTGCCGCAACTCTGGCAGGTTTCATCAATATCAAACACTTGGCGGTTATCGCAAACGTTGGTTCGCTATCGGTTTTCTTTTTAATCTCATTAATTGTGATTATCTTGCGTCACCGTCAGCCTGATTTGAAGCGTCCGTTTAAATTACCATTTGGGGACACAATTCCAATCTTTTCGATGTTGATCTGTGGCTTCTTGTTGTTAAATACACCATTACACGCATGGATTATCTATACGGCTTGGTTGTTAATTGGTTTTATCGTATACCTTTTATATTCCAGAAAACATGTGGATATTGAACAGCGTGAAGAACAAGAAGCATTAACTGCCGAGAATCAAGTTGTTTAGGCAGCATTTCAAATGTCAGAAATAGTGATGTAACGGAATTGTTGGGAAAAGCTGATCGAAAATCTTCTGTAATGACATTTAAATTGTTGTTGCAGAAGATTTTTTGTTTGAAAAAATCTAGGCTATACTAATTGGTATATTTGTAAAATTTAAAGATATAAGGAGTTCTCAAGTGATGATTCGTGGAATGCGTGAGATTAAAGAATTTGTTAGCGAACAGTTAGGCCATGAAACTTCTGGTCATGATTTTACTCATATTATGCGGGTAGTCGCACTTGCCAAGTTGATTTTAAAAGGTGAGCCGACCGCTAATGAGGAATTGGTGTTGGTTGCGGCTTACTTGCATGATGTTGCTGATGATAAAGTAGCGACCAATCCGGCGGCTAAAAGAAAAGTCATCATTAACAAACTGGTTGAAGTTGGCTATGATGACTCATTTATTAAAAAGGTTTTTGAAATTATCGATAATATGTCGTACAGCGCTAATTTAAAAGTGAAACACCAACTGTCGATTGAAGGTCAGATTGTTCAGGATGCTGATCGATTAGATGCAATTGGTGCGATTGGAATTGCCCGGACATTTTACTTCGGTGGTCATTTTGGCGAGATTATGTATAATCCTCGGATCATGCCTCGTAAGGATATGGACAAATCTGAGTATCGTAAACGGGGGACGGTCATTAATCATTTTTATGAGAAGTTATTTAAATTGAAAGATCAAATGAATACACCAACCGCCAAGAAAATTGCTAAACATCGCCAACAAGTGATGCTGGCCTTTGTTAACGAATTTGTTGATGAATGGAACGGGCTTGTCTGACTGGTTGATAGTTAATAGTTTCATGTTAAGCAAACACATCAAGATGACAGACTTCGAAAAATGAGGTTAAAGGTTCCGGAAAGGATCAAATTAAAAATTGAAACCGCAGTAATGATGATGGTTAAGCGGCGCAACTCAGTGAATAAAGTTGTCTGCCACGGTGTGAAAGATATTAAAAGTGACAAGATAATTATCGTGATGATGGCCTGCCAAAAGCCTTGACGGGCGTTCTGAAAGTCGGCTGGACTCAGGTCAAAGCCACCAATACAAATGTTAGCCGCTAAAATGATAAACAGCAGTAGTCCCTGCCAATGAAAACCAGGTGATAATTGCAGATCAACGCTTAATGGCAACTGGGTGAATTCAAGCAGCCAAGTGTAACTATTAGGAATCAGGCATTTAGCCAAAGCTAATGTTGCTAAGCAGCACCCAAAGATGGGCGCTATACCAATAAAAAGATTGCCGATATTTTGATAAAAATTGGCTTGGTTCCAACGGTGATTGACGTAGCCTAACGTCGGTTTGCTGTTAGTTGGCCGGCTGATTAAGCGAAAGCCGGTAATCCGGTGGCCAAAAATCATCGCGATAATGAGATGGCTAAGTTCGTGAATCATGATTCCCAAAAAGCCAAAATAGAGCTGACTATTGATTCCAAATCGGTTGGCAATGTGTTGCTTGGTGTTACGATTAAGCCGCGATAGTAACCAGATAAAAAAGAAAGGCACTCCAGCAATTAATCCGAGTGCCCAGACGATATTTGTGATAATTTCTTTAAGCATTATTTTTCCTTTAAGTCAGTGAATTTTCCGTGAACCAAATCAGCCAGTTGTTGGGAGTCAACTTTCACAGAACGCCCAATTTGACCGGATGAAACAATCATGGTGCCCATATCCTGGGCTTCCTGATCAATATAAATGGGATATTTGAACTTTTCGTAAATCCCAACTGGCGTGTTTGCGCCATGTTCATAGCCGGTTGTCTTAAGGAGATCTTTTAATGGAACCATCGTGACTTTTTTATTACCGGACGCTTTTGCCAGCTTCTTTTCGTCAAGATGTTCGTCAACGGGAAGCACTCCAACAACGGGACCGGTAGTTTTACCAGTTAAGACCAACGTTTTAAAGATTTTGTGTTCGTCAGTATCAACGTGATCAACGCTAATTTGTGCGACATCACCCTCTTGATGGGTCGGAAAAGTCATCTGTTCGAATGGGATGTTGTGCTTGTCCAGAATCTGTTCAACTAATGTTTTATGAACTTTTTTATGTTTCTTTTTTGCCATATTTACCACACCTCACGGACATTTTATCACAATGGCTCAAACATTTCTGTCTGAATCGGGCGGAAATATCTGTTATACTTTATTGTTAATAATGCATCTTTTTGCAAATGGACGATTTAATTAAGGAGCGGGCATGACGGATTTAGTTTATCGTAACATCATTAAAGACTTGAAGGACCGGATTCAAGACAACGAGTTTGAATCTAAAAAGCTACCCGATGAGCGTAGTCTTAGTGACTCATATGGTGTTAGTCGTAGTTCAATCAAACGGGCGCTAAATGTCTTGGCGAACCAGGGCATTATTTTTAAAAAACGGGGATCGGGAACGTTCATCAACCCGCTATATCAAAAAAATCAAACAATTTTTCAATACGAAGGCTCAAATTTGGGGGTTACTGACAGCTTTAAGAGTGACGGAAAGACGCCACAGATTAAGTTGTTGGATTTTGATGTGATTCCAGCCACCAAAGAACTTCAAACAGAACTTTTTTTGGATCCCGGTGAATTTGTTTATCGGATTAAGCGGTTACGTTCATTTGAAAATAAACCGTTTATGATTGAAATGGGTTATATTCCGATTCGGGTTGCGCCCGAGCTTAATCAAGAAATTGTGACTGGTTCAATTTTCAATTATATTGAAGATGCAAAGGGAAAGTCAGTTACCAAGTCGTTCATGACAATTACTGCCAATCCGTCAACTAATGAGGACCAAAAGCTGCTGGGATTAAAACCCGTCGAGCCGGTAGGGGTCATGGAAGGCATTTTCTTTTTAGATGATGGGACACCGTTTGAGGTATCCAATATGCGGATTCATTATCAATACCTCAATTACAATACCTTTGTGGACCTTGATGAAAACCAATAATGATTTGAATTCAATATTGTCTCACGTTTTTGCCCGGTAATAATCATGTTTGAATTAACTGAGTGGCTGGGACATAAGTCGATAAAATAGTTTTAAAAAAATCCCGTAAAATCAGCGTTTTTGTGAACTGATTTACGGGATTTTCACTTTGAAGTTAAAACGCCATAATATAAATTTGGACTATTGTCACAGCCGCTCTCTTGGCATCATCACGATTATTGCCGGCTTTCGTCCCACTCTCCCATTTTGTACTTTTGCAATAATGGTTTAGAAACGCTGGCCAATCTAATTTACAATCAACAGCGTTTACAACCTTTTTTTACTCAAAAGGATTTATCCTAGAGTTATAGAATTCATTTTTCTATTAGGAAGGAAAATGTTACGTGGAAGAAGATGGTGACATGAAGAATCGATGGGGAATCTTTTCAGCGATTGTGCTGCTCTCGTTTATGTCAACTTTAACCAGCAGTATTGTTAATATTGCTTTACCCGTTATGTCTCGTGATCTTAACGTTCCAATCGCTCAAATTACTTGGGTCGCTTCAAGTTACTTGGTTGTGACCTGCATGTTGTTGCTTCCATTTGGAAAATTGGGCGATCTTTTCGGTAAAATCAATGTTTTTAAAATCGGCACGGTTGTATTTACCATTAGTTCACTATTATGCGGGATAAATTTTGGCTTCGCTTGGGTTTTACTTATGCGGGCAATTCAGGCAATTGGTGCCAGTATGACTTTAAGTACCAACGCCGGGATCATTACCGAAACGTTTTCTAAGAAACAACGGGGATTAGCCCTTGGTAGTTTTGGCTCTGTGGTGGCACTTGGAGCAATCGCCGGACCGGGAATCGGTGGTTTGATTCTGACTTATTTACCATGGCATTATATTTTTTGGGTTAACGTTCCAATTGGTCTGGCGGCTATTTTATTGGGAAAGTTTGTTCTCCCAAAAGATGTTCATTTTCAAAAAGCCAAGGTCGATGTATGGGGACTATTGGTCTTGATTGTCATGATGGGCTCGTTCTTTTTAGCGTTAATAATCGGCCAGGAAGCCGGATTTTTAACCATGCCATTTATTGGCCTGACTGTTGTCTTTATTATCGCGCTGATCGGGTTTATCTGGATTGAGAAACGGGTTGTCAATCCGGCAGTAAATTTTAAATTGTTTGCCAAAAGTGATTTGACGATGAATTTAATGGCAACCGTTTTGGTTTACGGCATTAGTTTTATTGTTAATATTATTGAGCCAATCTACCTTGAACAAAATCGAAAATTACCGACGAATATAACCGGTTTTATTTTAATAAGTTTCCCGATTATTCAAATTGTCGTGTCACCGATCGCCGGTTTACTAAGTGACAAATTGGGTGCGCATTTTATTGTCTTGGTGGCTTTGGCCTTGATGGTCGTCAGCCAATTTGGATTGGCAAGTGTGCATCACGCAACTTCACTGATTCTACTATGTCTTTGGCTGGGATTTGTCGGACTGGGAAATGGATTGTTTCAGGCACCGACAAATGTTCTTATTATGAATTCGGTAAGTAAAAATCAATTGGGAGTGGCAAGTGGTCTTTTGGGGTTGTCCAGAAATACCGGGATGACAATTGGCTCAATTTTTGCGAATATTTTATTGTTTTTGGGAATCGATCGGGCATTAGGTGAAACCACTAAAAATTATCCGTTTCAGCAGCCGACGGCATTTATTTCGGGGATGCAATTTGTCTTTTTGGTCACGGCAGTTGTCTTATCATTATTTTTTATCATTCAACTGGGAGTGATTTTTAAGCAAAAAAATAATCAGCAAAAAGAGTCCTAAAATTTTTTATTACATTTAAGAACTTTTGGTGGACTATCGAATTTATAGCGTTCATAATGGCAGTAATGTATAGGATTTCTCAAGGTTAAATAATTGGACCGTATCAATTTGCAAAAAGGTTGACTTTTGGAAAATATGGTTTAGTATTAATCATGTAAATTGATCAAGGATTAATTGGTGAACTTTACGAACATTCTATACAAGTAGCTTTGTTGTTAAATCGAAGAAGGAGTGTTAATTAATGACAGTAGATTACGATTCCAAAGAATATTTGGAACTTGTTGATAAGTACTGGGACGCTGCTAACTACCTTTCAGTAGGTCAGTTATTTTTACGTGATAACCCATTGCTTAAGCGACCACTTAAGTCTGATGATGTTAAGATCAAGCCAATCGGTCACTGGGGAACTATCGTATCCCAAAACTTCATTTATGCACAATTGAACCGTGTTATTAACAAATACGATTTGAACATGTTCTATATTGAAGGTTCAGGTCACGGTGGCCAAGTGATGGTTTCTAACTCATACCTTGACGGTAGTTATTCAGATATTTACCCAAATATCTCGCAAGACGAAGAAGGTATGAAGAAATTATTCAAGCAATTCTCATTCCCAGGTGGAGTTGCTTCACATGCCGCACCAGAAACACCAGGTTCAATCCATGAAGGTGGCGAGCTTGGATACTCACTTTCACATGGTACCGGTGCTATCTTGGACAACCCAGATGTAATCGCTGCTGTTGAAATTGGTGATGGTGAATCAGAAACTGGTCCTTTAGCCGCATCATGGTTCTCAGACAAGTTCATCAACCCAATTACTGACGGTGCTGTTCTTCCTATTATTAACATGAATGGTTTCAAGATTTCTAACCCAACTATCCTTTCACGGATGAGTGACGAAGACTTAACTAGTTACTTTAAGGGAATGGGCTGGGATCCATACTTTGTTGAAGCAACTCCTGATACTGACCATATGGAAGTTCAAGAGAAATTCGCTAAGACTTTGGATCACGTTATCGAAGAAATCAAGTCTATTCAAAAGAATGCTCGTGAGAATGAAACGCCAGATAGTGTTAAACTACCTAACTGGCCTATGATCATCTTCCGTTCACCTAAGGGCTGGACTGGTCCTAAGAAGGACCTTGATGGTAACCCTATCGAAGGTTCATTCCGTGCCCATCAAGTTCCAATTCCTGTTGCTGCAGGTTCAATGGAACATAAAGATTTGCTTGTTGACTGGTTGAAGTCATACAAGCCAGAAGATCTATTTGATGAAAATGGTACTTTGAAGCCTGAACTTCGTGAACTTGCTCCTAAGGGCGACCAACGAATGTCAGTTAATCCAATTACCAACGGTGGTATCAAGCCAGAACCATTGAAGTTCCCTAATGTTCGTGATTTTGAAGTTAAATTTGACAAACGTGGAAATGATCAGCGACAAGATATGATCGAATGGTCCAAGTGGTTGGACGCTGTTGCTAAGTTGAACCCAACTAGTTTCCGTGGCTTTGGTCCTGATGAAACTAAGTCAAACCGTCTTTACAGTTTACTTGACGATGAGAAGCGTCAATGGATGGAAGACATTCACGAACCATTTGATGAAAATCTTTCAAATCATGGTCGTGTGATTGATTCACAACTTTCAGAACATCAAGCAGAAGGCTGGCTTGAAGGCTACGTATTAACTGGTCGTCATGGCTTCTTCGCAACTTACGAATCATTTGGTCGAGTAGTCGACTCAATGTTAACTCAACACTTCAAGTGGTTACGTAAGGCTTCAGAACAATCATGGAGAAAAGAATACCCATCATTGAACTTTGTTGATACTTCAACAGTATTCCAGCAAGATCATAATGGTTATACCCACCAAGATCCAGGTATGTTAACTCATTTAGCTGAAAAGAAGCCTGAATTTATCCGTGAATATCTCCCAGCTGATGCTAACGAATTATTAGCTGTTGGTGATGTTGCATTCAGAACTTACGAAAAGATTAACTTGATCGTAACTTCAAAGCACCCACGTCGTCAGTGGTACTCAATGGATGAAGCACAAAACTTGGTTAAGAACGGTCTCGGATACATTGACTGGGCTTCAACTGATCAAGGTCAAGAACCTGATGTTGTCTTTGCTGCTGCTGGTAGCGAACCTAACTTGGAAGCATTAGCTGCTATTGACATCTTGAACAAAGAATTCCCAGAAATGAAGATTCGTTTCATTAACGTTGTTGACTTATTGAAGCTTCGTTCACCTAAGATTGACCCTCGTGGTATTAGCGATGAAGAATTTGACAACTTGTTCACAACTGACAAGCCTGTTATCTTCGCATTCCATGGTTTCGAAGATCTTATCAAGGATATCTTCTTTGATCGTCACAACCATAACCTTCATGTTCATGGTTATCGTGAAAACGGTGATATTACCACACCATTTGACATGCGTGTCTTGAACCAGTTGGATCGTTTCGATCTTGCTAAAGAAGCCGTTCAAGATATTCCAGCATACTCTGTAAAGGGTAGCTACTTCATTCAACGTATGAACGACACAGTTGATAAGCATAATGCTTACATCCGTGAAGTTGGTACTGACCTTCCAGAAGTTGTTAGTTGGAACTGGACTGGTCTCAACAAGTAATCTAATTGAATCAATAATTAATTACTAAAACTTAAAAGGCACTCAAATCCAAATTGGATTTGAGTGCCTTTTTAGCTGCAAAATAAAATCTGTGGAAATATTGGTCATAGGGCTGATTTTCTAACATTTAGTTATTTTGGATTAGGGTAAGATTTTAAACCATTTATCATCTTCAAAATACTTACCGATTTGGAGCAGCAAATCTTCGCGCCCCTTCTTTGCCATAAATTGAATTCCCATTGGCAACCCGTTTTCGCCAACATGAGTTGGTAAGCTAATCGCAGGTTGACCACTTATGTTTGCCAGTTGGGTAAATGGTGAAAGCGTCAGGGCAGGGAGCCATTGATCCCAAATAAGTTGTTGCTGTTCTTTGGGTGAGAATGTTTCGATATGTTTCAACTTTTGTAGATCCTCATTGGAAATTAACGGATCGTCGACGCGCGGCGCTTGATGGGCGGTTGTTGGTGTTAGGTAAAGATCGTATTTGGATTGAAATTCATCCATTGTTGCACTGACATTATCCCAAAAACTCAGTGCCTGACTATACTGAATGGCCAAAACTGATTTCCCAGTCACATTTAATGCCCAAGTTAACGGTTCAACATTCTGTTTAATCATCTGGTCATCTAGCGCCATGTTTGCGAACATGGTCGCAGTTTCCCCAGCATTCATTAGATAATATGTTTGCATTAACTTTGTACCGTCAATGGGGGCATCAGCCGGTTCAACATCAAATCCACTCTCATCCAAAAACGTTACAGCTTCTTTGACGGCCTGTTTGGCGGCATTGGAAACCGGTGTTCCAACTGGCGATTTAGTTGAATAACCGATTTTTAGGTGATGTGGTAATTGGTCTAACGTATCTGCAAACTTTTTATCCGGTGCCGGGACTTGAAATGGTGCAGCCATTTGGATAGTTGTTAGCGCATCTAATAAATTAGCAGTATCTGTGATGTCCCGGGTAATGGCAAAGTTAATTGAGGCGCCTTGCCAGCCTCGCCATTCACCCGGACCAGTTGGGACTCTGCCCCGAGTTGGTTTAAGACCGATGGTGCCGGAAAATGAAGATGGAATTCGAATGGAACCACCACCATCGTTACCAGCCGCAATTGGCAGCCAGCCATCTCCAACCGCAGCTGCGGAACCACCTGATGAGCCGCCAGGTTGGTAATCTCCGTTCCAAGGATTATGAGCGTTACCATATAATTGCGAGTCGGTAATGTTTTTAAACCCAAATTCAGGGGCGTTTGTTTCGCCAACCGGAATTAATCCGGCGGCAAGCAGTCCTAAAACAAAGTTGTTGGTTTCAGGTGCAACGTAATCTTTTAATAGTTTTGAACTAGCGGTATCCAGCTGACCCTTAAAGGACTGGCCTAATCCCTTTAACAGAATTGGCACCCCGGCAAAGGGTTGGCCGGTATCTTTGAAATCGGCGGCCATTTTTTGAGCTCGCTCTGGCCAGTAGCTTGTAACAGCATTAAGATGCTTATTATTATTTTTAATTGTCTCAATCAATTCGGAAACAAGTTCACTTCGGCTTACTTGATGATTGCGAAGAAGCTGAGATAGTTCCGTTGCAGAATGAGCAGCTAGTAAATTATTTGTCATGGCAGATTTCCTTTCAGTATCAATAAAAAAGCGATTAAATATGAACTCGCTTTCATTGTAAACTTAAGAAAAAAGTTGAGCAATTAACTCACTCAACTTTTGAGATTATTTTTCTAATAAAATTGTTCAAATCTGAGAAAATGTGAGGGAATTGGGGCAATCACAGTTTGTAGCCGGTTTGTAAACGGCATCACCAATCCTAATTTCCACGAATGTAATAGTAAATACTCATACTGGTCATTCGGATTATAAAGTGGATCACCAACAATTGGATGGTTAATTGCAGCCATATGAACGCGAATCTGGTGTGTTCGGCCGGTTTCTAACTGAATTGATAGTAGTGAAAAACCTTTTTCTTCCCGAATGACTTGGTAATGGGTAACGGCGTTTACCGCGTGTGGCCCGTTTACTTTTCGCTTTCGCTTATCGTCTGGATCCAAGCCAATTGGTAAGTTGACTTTACCGATTGATTCTAAATTTGTGCCACTAACCCACGCTAAATAAGTTCTTTGAATCACCTTTTTAGCAATATTAGCCACTAGAATTGGAACAACTGCTGGATTTTTTGCAAAAACGATGGCACCACTGGTTTCTTGGTCTAGTCGATGAATCATGTATGGTGGGATATCTTCTACTTGTAAATAAGCTGCTAAATGATTCATTGTTGCGCCAACTTCACCAGGTTGATTGGCATGTGTTTTGTCACCGCGACGTTTGTTGATCACAATGAGATTGCGATCTTCATATAAGACTTCAATTGTAGCAGCCGAGTCCACCAATACTTCCGGGTATGGCTGTCCAAAGTCCTGAGGCAAAAAGGTCATTTGAATTCGATCACCGGTATGAACTGGAAAATTGACGGGCAGATACTGGCCATTTACTAAGACACGTTGATTGTGCCTTAAACTAAATATCAAATGTTTAGGAATTAACCAATATTGATGTAATAAAAAGCGGAGTGGCTGATCGGCCATCTCCGGTGGAACGACTTCATTAAATATCCATTTATCGATCATTTAAATCACTTTGCTTTTTTAGCCTGCTTGGATCGAACAATTAACACATCGCATTTGGCTGTTCGAGTCACATAGCTTGTAACCGAACCAATAATTAGTCGCTCAACGGCGCTTAGTCCAGTTGACCCAATGACAATCACATCATTATTGTGATCACGTGGAAATTCGCGTGCAATGATGGGTTTCGGGTTACCAAAACGGATATGAATATCGACACTCTTAACGCCGGCGTCTTTGGCTTTTTGTTCCATGTCTTTAAGTTTATCTTCGGTATTTTCAGTTAATTTGAAAACGACATCTCCGCTTACAGCGCTTCCATAGGTTTGGTTGAACTGATTAACTTCCAAAATATTGAGGATATCTAGATGAGCATCGTTGACTAATGCTAAGTCAATTGCTCGATTAAGCACATGCTCCGTAACCGCTGAGCCATCAACTGGTACTAAGATGCTACTGTATTTTTGTTGTTCCATTTCGACCACCCCGTATTCGTTTTATTCCTTACCTAAACTATAACATTCTCAGCACCGCTTGTAATCAATTATTAATTTGCAGAAGCTTTTTCCTTGTGATTGTAATCGCTTACTTATGGTGCTACCATATAAACTAGTGAAACAATGAAAAGAGGGATTTTTTCTATGTATTATTATGTCATGAAGTCCGACGATATTCGTCAAAATTTAGCTACTGAACAGTATTTAATGAATGAAATTAACTTTGATGAACCTTTACTTCTATTTTATATTGAAGGGCCATGCATCATCGTTGGTCGTAATCAAAACACGCTTGAAGAAATTAATAAGAAATATGTTGATGAGCACAATATTGTTGTGACCCGTCGACTTTCAGGTGGTGGGGCCGTTTATCAAGACCTTGGTAATCTTTGCTTCAGTTTTGTGGTTGACAGTGATAGTGAAGAATTTGGTGATTTCAAGTCATTTGTTCAGCCAATTGTTGATGCTTTACATGATATGGGGGCAACTTCAGTTGAAGTTAGCGGCCGAAATGATATCTTGGTTGATGGTAAGAAATTCTCCGGCAACGCAATGTACACTAAGGGTGGCAAGACATTCTCACATGGTACCTTAATGCTGGATGTTGATTTGTCAGTTATTCCCAAGGCATTGGATGTTCCTGAAGACAAAATCAAGTCAAAAGGAATTAAGTCAGTGAGTTCACGTGTCACTAATCTAAAACCATATTTAGCATCAAAGTATCAAAACTTAACAACCCCGGAATTTCGCGATCGGTTACTAAAGGAGTTGTTCCATGTTGATGATTTGTCTCAAATCAAAGATAAGGAATATCACTTGAAAGATAGCGATAAAAAGGGTATTGAAAAGATTTACAATGATTACTACAATAACTGGGATTGGGTATATGGTAATTCACCTGAATTTACAGTTAAAAAGCGTCAACATTTCACTAACGGTACTATTGATGCCCGTCTGCAAGTTGATGATGGTAAAGTTTCCGAAATTAAATTCTATGGTGATTTCTTTGGACCAAAGGATGTTAATGAACTTGCCGACAAGTTACAGGGCCTACGTTTTGAACGTCAAGATTTCGAAGATGCTTTAAAAGATATTGACACAAATCAGTACTTTACCGGCATTCCAAAGGAAGATTTTCTGAATATGCTTTTCTAAAGTGGCCGAATAAGTTAAACTTGAAACGAACGGTAGCATAAAGATAAATTCCATGATCGAATTTATCTTTTTTGTTTTGGAATAATGGAGGGTTAATTTGAGAGTCGAAGAGAAGAAAGTTATCACTTGGGCAATTGTTTCGCTTGTGGTGTTCTTAATTACTAATTGGCTGCTGACATTAAAGATGATGCAGCTTGACAAAGCGGTGCATATGTCCGAAGCGATTCAGGTTACTTGGATCGCAATTGCATTTTATGCTGCTACAATTATTTTGGCAGTCTTAAAGGTTAAAATCAGCTATTATTTACTGGCAGTCGTTGTTGCGGTATACTCAGTGGGATTTGTTGGTATGTTGATGACGATGATCAATGACAGCTCTGCCAATTATTTGGTCCGAGCGTTGCCAATTGTGATGAGTGCGATTGGCATTTGGGTTAACGTTTATTGGTATATTTTAGTATTCCGATTACGAGCAGTTTATCAACGAAAGAGTATGAAGAAGCAACTTGAAAAACGTGCAAAAGAATTTAAGAAATAGGTGAAATCTAGTGGAGAAGGATGTAACAAGTTTTATTGATGATGCAACGAATGAAAAAATTGACGGTAAAACGTTCACCGGTAAATTGGATGATGTCGCAGCAGATATCGATGGTGTCATGAAGCCGGTTTATAATTATATCGAAGCGCAACTTAACTTGGGGAAATTAGGTTATGCTGAATTGAAATTAACAGACGCTGATGTTGCGATTCGATTAGAGACCAATCTTATTAATTTACCGTTACAGGAAATTAAACGTATTTCGAAAATGATTTCTGACGAGGATAAATTACCAGTTAACGTCTATATTTTAATGATTTCACCTTTGGTTAATGCTTCAGGTCTACGAATTGATGAGGTTTCCAGTGCTGATGATTATATTGGGCACGTTGCGGATTACGCCAAGACCATGAACGAGTGGGTTGCTCAGCATATTGAGGCCGTCAAAGATCACTTGGCTCAAGAAGCTGAGAGGGAAAAAGAAACGCATAAAAAGGCCCCTGCTAAGCGAACTGCTAAAAAGTAGGTTGCATTATTAATCTAGACGTGTCATAATGGCTTTATGCGATGAGTCGAGAGATCACACAGCATTTTGCTGTTCGCGCAAGCGACTAAGGTGATATTTTGAGCGGGACCCAATTTAATGCACAGATTTGCAGGGGTTTGACTTTAGCGGATTGTGGAGTCCAAGAAGCCCATCTAGTAACTAGATGCCGTATTGAAGGATCAGCCAAGAAATTGGTTGGTCCTTTTTTCATTGTCTTAATCTAATAAGACGTTACCAGTAACGACCAGACAAGCGGTTTGATAATTAATTAATATTAATATGTTGATATGATTGCAAGATTGCTAAGGACGGGAGATTGACGTGGTTAAGCTAATTAATAGCCGAAATTGGTTATGGGTCGAATTTGGTATGTTGGGTTCTATAAATGGTTCCAGATTCCAATTTCAGCGTGACGAAAAAGATCCAGTTAGAAGCCGAGGTTTTGTCAGTTTCTAACTGGATCTAATCTTAGATTGTTTTCATTCTTTATTTTCTGAAAAACGTCATTTTAAAATTCACGTTTACCATGTAAGTAGACCTGTTTATCGGTTTGCTGAACGGCTTCAACATTGGCTAATGGATCCTCAGCTAAGACTTGGAAATCAGCATACTTACCAACCTCAAGGGTACCGTATTCGTCTTGGATTTGGCAAAGTTCAGCTGAGTTGATACTGGAACATTGATAAGCTTCAACTGGTGACATGCCAAGTTTGGTTGTCAACAGCTCCATTTCCTTGCCGGTTTTATCAAAAGTATTGAACGGCGTTCCGGCATCGGTGCCACAAGTGATTTTGACGCCCATTTTGAAAGCGCGGCTAAGGTTCTCATAAGTGTCATCAAGTGCGTCGGCTGCCTTCATGATTTCCCACTTGGGAAGTGTGCCTTCACCATATTCGGGAATGGCCCATTCAGCGACCAAGGTGGGCGTTAAATAGGTGCCTTGTTTGATCATTTGCTCAGCTTCTTGTTCGGTAACATAAAAGCCGTGTTCAATCGAATCAACACCGGCGTCCAGTGCGTTTTGAATACCGGGATTACCTTCCGCGTGAGCAGCCGCCCGTTTTCCCTTGTGATGAGCTTCAGTTACCCCAGCCTTCATTTCGTCAATTGATAATTGGGGATCAGCCATGAAATCGCCAGGCGTCATGACGCCGCCGGTTGCCATTAATTTGATCAGTTCAGATCCATTTTTTAGCCCTTGGCGGACGGCTTTACGAACTTCATCCGGTGAATCAACCAAGTAAGTTGAATGGGGATGATCACCGTGGCCACCAGTCATTGAGAACGTTCTTCCCGATGGCATAATACCAGGCGTCTTTTTTAATAATCCCATTTCGCGCATTCGTTTGAGTTTAATGTCGACATCGTAACTATTTCCACAGCCACGGATAAATGTTACCCCTGATTTCAGTAATGCTTGTAAATTTTGATAAGCCATCACGGCTGTTTCGGTTTCTGAGCGGTCGCGGCCACCGTCAAATGTTGCCGGATCACTTGAAATGTGGGTGTGAACGTTAATAAATCCCGGCATCACATATTGACCTTCTAAATTAATCCAATGCGTTGTGTCAGGCATTTTTCCAGTTCCACGGTTGGTTATTTTACCGGTTGCATCATCGACGATAAACCAGGAATGAGGTTCGTTATGAGGCGATCGGCCGTCAAATAGTGTGAAATTTGTAAATGCTGTCTGGGTCATGTTACAAGTCCTCCAATTAAAATAAATTCAGTTTAAAATAGTTATATTGTATGAGCTGTTTGCCCCGTGATTGTCGATTATTGCAGTGATTACAGTTTACTATACATTACTTCCAATAAGCGTACTGGTATTGCGCTTCATTTAGTAATGAGTAAGTCAAGCCACCGACTTTACTGCTAATTAATTTCGCTTCGGAAGGTTGATACAGTGGGATGCAGCCCATTACCTTCATTAAGTATTTATCTGCTTGGACCAAGCCATCATATCGTGCTTGACCAGTTTTGGCGTTTGCTGTATTTAAGAGCTTATTGAATGTCGGGTCATTCCAATGGGCAAAGTTAACTGAGTTGTCCTTGGCCATTAAGCTGAGGAAGTCGTATGAGTCACGCCAATTAGTGCTCCAACCAGTTAAATTCAATTCAAACTTACCATCAAAGTCACGAGCAACGTGTTGAGCGTGGGGAAGTGATGTGAGGTTAATAGTTAAGCCTTTGAAGTTTTTTTGAGCAATTGATTGGATGCAGGCCCCGATATGTTTGTCTTCATCGGTATCGTCAGTCAGTAGGTTCATTGTAACCGACTTTTTACCTGATTCTTTGAGATACTTATTCCAATAGTTTTTAGCCTTTGAAACGCTGGTCGGTAGGAGATTACCAACATCTTCGGCCATGTCCTTGCCGGTTTTGGGATTCTTTTGGTCGCCACGAATAACCATGTTGAGGGCAGGCTTAGACCCATCTTGGAGAACATCTTGGGTAATGGTTTTTTGGTTAATGATGTATCCAAGTGCTTTACGGAGATTTTCAGAATTGGTTTTCTTAATTTGAGGATTAAAATAAAGGTAATTGAGTCGACCGGTGGCATGTTTTTTCAAATCTGGATTACTGGCATTAGCTCGAACGTATTGACCAGTAACAGTGGTTTCTTGAATCTTGCCACTCTTAAACAGATTAATTGCGGTATTTTCGTCTTTAGTGACACTAACGTTAACCTGGTTGATTTTAACGTTTTGAGCGTTCCAATAATGGGGATTCTTAACATATTTCCAGGATGAGTTGCTACCGGTCCAGCCAACGAGTTTATATGGACCATCCGCCATTGTTTTAGATGCATTAGTCCCATACTTCTGACCATATTTCTTAACGGCAGCTGTATTGAGGGGCAGGTATTTCGAAGCCGCCAGATCATTAAACCAAGGAATTCGTTTAGTTAATTGAATTTGTAGTTTATGACGTCCAATTGCCTTAGCACCAAGTTTATTTGGCGCTAGCTTACCAGCCTGGATTGCACTGTAATTTTTGAAAGCACTATATAAATTAGCATACTGAGCTTTCGTTTTAGGATCAACCGTCCGCCTAAAAGAGTTGACAAAATCCTGGGCGGTGACAGGCTGACCATTTGCCCATTTCGCATTTCGTTTTAAATTAAATGTGTAGGTTTTACCGTTATTAGTGGGCTTAACGACTTTTGTTGCTACCCCCGGGATGATTTTGTTCTGTTTGTTGTATGTATATAACCCTTCCATAGTCTGAAAAATTAGTCCGGCACTATTAGTGTCTGTGGCTTTGTTAGGGTCTGCAGTGAGTGGTTCGTCTGGTAAGGTTACTGAGAGCGCTTTGTGAGTACTCGCAGATTTCTTACTACCACAGGCAGCAAGTGAGATCGTTGTGAGAAAAATAGCGCCAATCGTCAATAGTTTATGTTTCATATATAGTCCCTCCGATTTGATGCGGTAATTAAGGTGAATGACTTAAATTTGACTTTAAAAATTTGAATCTAGTGACATTTAGAATTCCCGTTTTCCATGTAAATAAACTTGTTTATCAGATTGTTGACATGCTTTAACATCTGCTAATGGATCATTTTTGAGTACTTGAAAATCCGCAAATTTTCCAATTTCAAGAGTGCCGTATTCGTCTTCAATGTGACAGAGAGAAGCTGAATTAATGCTTGAACATTTATAAGCTTGAAGCGGCGTGATGGACAACTTTTCAGTCATCAGTTCCAGTTCTTTTGGTGTCGTATCAAATCCGTTATAGGGCGTTCCTGCATCCGTGCCGCAAGTGAATTTGACACCAAGTTTAAATGCACGACTAAGATTGCGGTAGGCATCTTCAGCGGCATCGTCTGCTTTTTTTACTTCCCATGCCGGCAAAGTACCACGGCCATATTCTGGAATTGCCCAAAGTGCAATAATAGTGGGCGTGAGGTAAGTGCCTTGCTTGATCATTTGTTGGGCTTCTTGTTCATTAACGTAAAAACCATGCTCGATAGAATCAACACCAGCGTCAATCGCATTTTGAATGCCGGGATTTCCTTCCGCATGAGCTGCTACGATTTTGCCCTTATGGTGGGCTTCGTCAATCCCAGTCTTCATCTCGATCGTTGATAACTGAGGATCAGCCATGAAATCACCAGGTGTCATGACACCCCCGGTTGCCATCATTTTGATATTTTCAGCGCCGTTTTTTAATCCCTGACGGACAGCTTTACGCATTTCGTCAGGTGAATCAACTAAAAATGAAAAGTGGGGACCGTCTCCATGACCGCCAGTCATTGAAAAGGCACGCCCAGAAGGCATCATGGTAGGAGTATGATCAAGCAGTCCCTTTTTCTTGAGCCGGTTAAGCTTAATATCAACGTCATAACTGGTGCCACATTCTCGGATATAAGTCACACCGGATTTCAACATTGTTTGAAGATTCTTGTAAGCAGTAACCGCTGCTTCAGTTTCAGAATCACCTGAATTACCATCAAATGTATTGGGATCACTGGTAATGTGAGTGTGAACGTTGATGAACCCCGGCATGACGTATTGCCCCTGTAAATCGATCCAATGGTCAGCTTTAGGTGCAGTACCCGTGCCTCGATTGACAATTTTGCCGGTTTGATCATTGGTAGTGAACCAAGCATCCGATTCATTTTGATCTGTTTTACCATCGAATAATGTAAAATTAAAAAATGCTGTTTGAGTCATTGAAATTCCTCCATAATATCAATTGATTTTCGATAATTGATTAGAAATAGCTGTCTAGGCGACAAAAAAGCACCCTTCCAGAATTTCTCTGAAAGGGTGCTTTCGCACGGTACCACCTTTATTCGCTAATCATTAGCCTCAAACGAACGGTAACCAGATCATCTTCTAAGTTAAATAACAATTAACTTGAAGAAATTTAGAAACGATTCGCTGCATTGATAACGGATGCGACCGGTGATAGCCTACTTTTGCCGAGTTCAGCCAACAGCTCCGAAGCTACTTCTCCATTTGGCTGTTGTCCCGCTTTCACTTTACCGGGGTCGCTGTCAACGGCTGTAAATGGATCCTTCTTCATCAATGCCATTAATTTCTAATCAATTATTAATGTTATATACTCTAACAGTCGTTTTAAAAAATGTCAATCTTTATTAAATCTCTTTTGATAAATCAATAGTCGCCGCCGACGTTGACACAGTAGGGAAAACAGCTGCTCATTAAGAAAAAATAGCAATAAGGGAAAAACAGGTCGGTGATTTTTCATCTAACCATTTTCTAATGGTAAGGCACCAGCATTTTGAAAAAGGACGCTTGACTGATATGATTTAAAATATCATCAATGGTCATCATTAAATAGTCATAATTAATTTGCCAACCACGTGTCCCGTTTCGCTTATTTTCTGTAGTTCCTGTGCGTTTTCGACACTAAAAGGCAGTTGCTGAGCGACTGTAATTTTTAATTTATTATCAGCGAATAATTGGCTTAGCTTAGTCATAACATCGTGCTGGGCATGGCCATTAATTTTGCTGAAGGTAACATGATATTGTTCGCTGAGTTTATCGGCCTGCTCGGTAGTTTCGACAATTGAAACAATTTTGCCGCCTGGTTTTACAACCTTGAAAGCATCGACTTGATTATTACCACCAAGCGTATCGAAAACGAGATCGACGCTGAGTGTTTTTTCGGAAAAGTGATTGGTCGTATAATCGATCACTTCATCAGCACCTAGTGATCTCACAAAGTCAATATTTTTTCCGCTGGTTGTTGTGATAACATGTGCGCCCGCATTTTTAGCTAATTGAATTGCCAGCGAACCCACACCACCGGAACCAGCTAAGATTAGAACCGTCTGGCCTGCTTGCAGGTTTCCCGCTTCGAAAAGAGCCTCCCAGGCAGTCGTTCCAGTGAGTCCCAAACCAGCCGCAGCTTGGAATGATTGGTTGGCGGGTTTATGGCCTGCAAGATCCGCATCGATTGCAAAGTATTCGGCATATGTGCCCCGATTGCTGGGAGTTCCGTATGCAATTACTTCGTCATTTTCTGAAAAGTCAGTGACATTTTTGCCGACTTTGGCAACGATTCCGGCTGCTTCTTGGCCTAGAATGATTGGAAATTGAAAAGGGTAACGTTTTTGGCGCAATCCTTGACGGGTTTTCCAGTCAATTGGATTGACGCCAATGCTTTTAATCTTAATCAAAATTTGATTGTCGTTAATTTCTGGAATGGGGATGTTTGCTGCAGTTAGTTTGTGCTCATCACCATATTCGTTGATGACGATTGCTTTCATATTATTACTGTTTATCATCTAATCACCTCGTTCACATTATAGCAGATGGTAGAAGCAGCTTAAAAAGGTTGTACACAATTCAATTGACATTGTTATGGATGGGAATAAAATGGACTTGATTGGATGTTGGGAGGGTTCAAAATGAAATTAACAGTGACAGATCGTGCTTATCAAAAAATAATGGCTCATGTACCGTTAAATAGTAAGCTGCTTCTAAGCTTTGATGATGGGGTTGGCCCATTTTCAAAAGTTGGTGTTTGCTCGTTAGATACCGCTTTTGATATTATTGCGGTTGACCCTGATGCGAATGTATCGGACTACGATCAAGCGCTATTATCAAATAAGGGAAGTTGGGCTTATAAAGGGTATTCTAAGATTTATTTGAACGATAACATGAAATTGGATGTGAAGAATAATCAATTAGTCCTGTCTGGTGATAGCGGCGTTTTGGACAGTGAAGTTGATATTCAAGATTTAACAGGCCAAAAAGTCTGATACTAATTAATATTGACTATCGTTATTTTTAGAATGAATGTGGTTGAGACATCAGTCAATAAAATAGTTATTTTTCAAAAAATAGAGTGGACCAGCAAGCGTTTAGACCCCAGAATATAGCCCCCTAACTTGATATTTCTGATTTTGGAATGTTAAGTTAGGGGCTATATTCTGGGGTTGCTTGCTGGTCCACGTTTTTTAAACGAAATATTCTGAACTTGAATTCGGTTACGCGGCCGGAAATTGCCTTTTGCCCTGCGTTTTTGTTTGGTAATAGTTACAGAGACTAGGCAAAACAATTATTGTCTCACCCCTATTTTCACTTTGAAATAAGATGCTAAACTGTGGATTTCTGACTATTGTCCCGGTCACGCCTTTTAGAAGTAACATTATTTAGTATTTAACGCGTTGTGCTAGTTGTGCCATATTCTTAACAATTAAATCTTTTATAGAACT
>NZ_AZEY01000098.1 GCF_001434255.1 Lentilactobacillus diolivorans DSM 14421 | reverse complement strand
AACCAATTGGCCCATACCAGCAAAGTGGTGCTAAAAACATAGCCGACGAAACCATCCAAGGTAGTTTTGGTTGTTGTGAATCTTTTATTTTAGCGTTAGTAATTTCCCCAACAACTGTCTTAACCGGTTCCTTGGAATCATTATTCTGAGACATGATATATCACTCCATTCGATAAAATAAATTACAGAGATAGAAAAGAAATGTTAAACGCTTACAAACAGATTGTAGCGCTTTCATTTAGTAATGTAAATAGTATTTTAGTAAAATATTCGAATTAATATATGAGTTTTCGTAAATTTATTTCTTGAAACGACTATTAAATCGCAAGGTTAACTGATTTACCTTCTTTAAAGAAAAATCAATCTTTGATTATATCTAGCGTTCGGAATAATTAAATTGCAAAAAACTATACTAACATGGTCTCCTTTTACTAAAATAGATAAACAAGTTAAAAATTAATTAATGGCACAATAAAAAAGTCCGGTTTGCGATTTTCGAAAACCGGACTTTTCACTAAAAGTAGATAAATTATTTGCTGCTCTCACGATTAACTAATTCAGTGGCAATAATCGTTAGTTCTGGAACTTTCTTAGGATTCTTGATCCGTTGTAAAAGCATTTCAATGGCTCGTTCGCCCATTAGTTCAGTATGAACATGAACCGTCGTTAAAGCTGGACTTGTATATTTGGCAATTGCGACGTCATTAAAACTGATGATACTAACGCGATCCGGGACTTTAATGTTGTGCTGCTGCAACGCACGCAAGACCCCCACAGCCATCGAATCACTACCAATCATAAATCCATGGGGAAGTTTATCACCCAACTTCCCAATTGCCTCATTCATTAATTCAAATCCTGAATCCGGTCCAAAAGGTCCCTGAAAGACAAAATCGCTATTATAAAGTCCCTTTTCGCTTAAGTACTGATTAAAAGTCGCAACTCGTGGATCGCGAACGCCCTGCTTCTCAGTAACCGTTAATTCTTTACCGGCAATCATGCCAATATCATTAATCCCCTTTTCAATAAACCGGTCAACAATTTTCCTGACTGGTGATTCAAAATCACTTCTAATACAATCCAGCCCATATTGAAGATAGTTTTCACCAATACAAATAACTGGCAATCCATAGGACGCTAGCTCTGTTACTTCAGTCTTATCGAATTTTCCAACCGCAATAATGCCGTCGAAATTTTTAATTCGATTTTTATCGATTGATTCGTACGTTACCCGCTCAATAGTGGCACCCAAGCTAGCAGCTTTATTTTCAATACCGTATTCAATTTGTAAATAATAGAGATCCGATAATTCTTCCTTATCTGTATGCCACTGAACGATGGCAATTTGCTTACCGGTTTTAACTTGGCGCTTATTTCGCTTCTTATACTGTAATTTTTCAGCCACTTCAAGTACTCGCCGACGCGTATCTTCCCCCACAGACAAAGTATCATCGAAGTTTAAAATTCGTGAAACCGTCGAAATCGAAACACCAGCTTCATTTGCTACATCCTTAATTGTTGTCATCATTAATCACCCATTAATATTCATTTGGTAAAACTTCCCACTTTAGAAATGGTTATTCGCTAAAATTGTGCCTAAATCTATACTAATTTAGTGTAACACTTGGACTAATCGCAATAAACAACTATGTCGATAATTAAAGTGGATCAATCAAATAGCGCCAACATATGTAAAAAATGAGTCCCAACCCTTTAAAAATACTTAGGTAAAGGATTAGCACTCATTAAGAGTCTCACACAAACTTATTTTCCAATCATTACAACTACCAAACCGCTTCTAAAATTCAGCTAGCATTATTGATGAGGTATGATTTTTAATTGAAATTGAAAGCTGATTGCCATTTAATTGAATTTTCGGAATGATTAAGTTCCCGTTTTCATCAAGGCTTTCAAGTTCGCGATCACCTAAATAAAGTGAAACCAGTGTATACTTGCCTGGTTTTAGGACACCAGTTTGTAAAGGAATCTTTGTTTTAGGAAAAAGAATATTCGTGTTAGGCTCAGGAACCGATAATTCGGCTTTAAGTTCCTTGGATAACCCGATTATTCCGGTAATCCCAACCTCAGTCCTGTAAAAAATGGCATTATTAATATTGGTCGAAATTTCTTTTTGATTGTCCGTCCCATAGTCTGGCGCCGCAAAACCGCCTTCTGCTAAATGAACTGTCCGCTTGGTATCAATTTTATGAACCCGAACATGCCAAGGCATTGATGGTACAACAAAGTTTTTAATCTCAACATCGTCCCATGGCTTCCAATCACTGTAAACATAATCATCATGAATCGCATAATCTTCATATTTGAACGCTGTCCGCCAGAAATTCTCCGTTTCGGAAACCGCTAACGTATTATCATAAGCCCCCTGTTTCAGCAATACCGACCCTTTAGGCGTGCTAAAACCAAACGTCGTTGAATAAACATACTTTTCATATTTTGCTTCACCATGAGCATGTTCATGTGAGTGTTGCCCAGCTGTAAATGATTGAACCTCCAAACCAGTTTTGCTGTGGGCAATTAACATCCTGGGTTCGGGTTGCTTCTTCAAAGGCTCAAACTTAAAGTCATCGCTTTCCTTAGTTGTCCAAAATGGATCATCGTCCGGTAATGCGAAGAAAATAAACGTCTTTAACGCCCAGTAAGCAGAGGCCGGACCATTGTATCCTTCAGCAAAATTCATATTTGGATATGAATACCCAATCGGAATCAGCCCATCGGTTTGAAAAATATTCTGCCGGAACCACCAACGTAAATTCTGCAACAATAGATGTTTAATATCACCTAGCGTATAACCATCCGGTAGATCAACGTGCGCATAAGCATAGGCAGCCCAAAATGCTGCTTGGGCGAATCGATAATCCAAACTGCGTCCAAATGGAAGCGCTGCGCCATCCTTTGCGAACCAGTTGGCATAGCTTGGCACGAATGCTTTAGCACGTTCTTTCAGTAGTTTGGCCTGTTTGTTATCTGTTTTGGCCAACCCAACAGTTAAAATTGTAAAGAACTGATAGGCAAATGGAATATAGTTATCAATTTGGTTAACATAGCCATCATATGACCAGCCATGGCCTAAATATTGTGGATTTGTGATGGCATAATCATCGTCAATCAACTTCTGATTATCGTGATATCCTGAGTCAGTGATAAATTGATTAACCATTGCTCGGAAAAATAGCCAGTTTGTTTTTGGAATTGTCTTATGATTAACCTGATCCATCCAATCCACAATTCGTTTCTGCTGAACAGTAGACATTTGATCCCAGAAGGTCGATTTGGTTTCATATAAGAAGGCAGTTAAGGCACCCATTTCAACAAATAGTTGATCATAGTCACCTAACTCGCCACCCCAATAGTCGGGCGAATCGGGGTCAGTTCCCGCTAAAATACCTTCCGTGGTTAGTTCATACCAATCCGGATGTTCATAAATACGCTCCCTGTCACTA
This sequence comes from Lentilactobacillus diolivorans DSM 14421, assembly GCF_001434255.1. Lineage (GTDB taxonomy): Bacteria > Bacillota > Bacilli > Lactobacillales > Lactobacillaceae > Lentilactobacillus > Lentilactobacillus diolivorans. The sequence goes on along the minus strand of NZ_AZEY01000098.1, from coordinate 152,523 downwards.
AAATAGGGGCCTAGTCCCCAGAGAAGACGCATGAATCCTTCAATTTCAGTTTTTTCTTGAATATATACCGCACCACTGTCGCTCATTCGGAAGCGGCCCTTTTGTTTCTGTTGAGCCAGAACAGTCATTGCCGGTGCCAAAATATCAGTTAAAGCTGCTTTGACATCAGCTTTACTGCGCAACGGATTATCTTTAATTTGTTCGTTAAATAATTTGCGTTTCAATTAAAATTCACCTCGTTTGATTATTTTTGTAAGCGCTTCAACAATTAAAGAATACTGCTTATTTTACTAAATTTCAACACAGTTTTACTATTTTAATGATTTTAATTAGTGATTTAATTGGGATAATATCAATTCAGTAAAGAAAAGCACCGGTTTGTAAGGTTTCAATCTGATAACAACACATGTAAAAATTTTAGGAAAATAAAAAAGATGAGACTGGGACAATAGTCATTTTGCCCAGTCTCTGTTAGTGTAAACACGATTATTACCAAGTAAAAACACGGCCGGAAGTTAAGCGCCTTTTGTCCCGCTCTGATTTTTTGAAATAATCGTGGATTGATCTCGTCGATAGCAGCTGATCATCTAATCCATCCATTTTGATTTTTATCTCTTGGTTTATATCTATATTTCCTGCCGTAAAGCAGCCATCCGGTGCCCACTCAAGAGTTTAATTAGTTCAATCATTGCAACCACCGAGGCAATAATGCCTGAAACCATAAACAAGCTTTGATCCGTCCCACCAACATTAATTAATTTGCCAACATACGGGCAGAGGAAGTTCGCCGAATTGGTCGCAATCATTAAAATCGTGCTGGCATCATTCCCATACTTTTTAGGAACAAAGGAAAGTCCCTTGGAAAAGATAAACGGAATAAATAGGCCGAAGCTAAAGCCAACCCCAATGGCACCCACAAAACAGGCAATCGATGAATCGGCGGCGCTAATTGTAAAGACGCTGACAGCCTCGATCACAATCGCCAACAGCAATGTATATTTTTTAGCAATTTCATAGAAAATACCATAAATTAAACCGCCAATAATCGTTCCAACCGACATCATGACCACCGCGCTTGATCCAACGGCTAATGGGCCAAAATGATTGTTCAAAATATAACTCGGAATCTTAACATTAACCGTCATATAGAACACCATCACAATAAATAAGACAATCCAATAATAACCAAATTGAACTTTTGATGCCGTTGTCACCTTCTCATTCACGGAGACTGTTTCTTTAACATCGGGTGCATCATACCGAACCTCGGGAACAAATATTAAATATAGAAGGAATATTGGAATGCTAATTAAATAGAAGGAAAATGCCATCTTCCAGCTCGTATTCATTAAAATAAGGCCAACAATCAATGCACCACCAGCGGCACCCAGTCCTTGAAACGTATTTTGAAAGCCTAGTAAACGTTCACGTTGCTGCCCAGTATATAGTAGATCAATTAAACTGATACAAAGCGCGTTAAATAGACCGATCCCAGCTCCCATCACGGCTCTGGCAGCAAGCAGAATCAAAACATTTGGTGCCAGCATTGAAGCCAGAGCACCAACCGCTGTTAAAGCTGTGCCGGTAAGCACAAGTTTCTTTGTTCCCCAGCGTTTTACCATAAAACTACTTATCACAATCGCTAAAGCCATTGTGAAAGATGGCATTGTTACGGTTAATTCTGCCGTTTCTTGTGTCATGCTTGGAAATGTTTTCATCAAGTCCGGAATTGTTGCAGCCGTTGCACCAGTTGACATTGGCAATAACGACAACGCTAATAGTGAAAATGCCATCATTCCTGATTTCTTTTGCATCCTTTTATCCTCCCAGTTCAATCCACCCACAACATATCTTTAAAGATCAAAAACATTGTAAGCCAAAATGAAAGCGAAAGAAAGATTAAATAACTATTTTTTTAAAAGAACCTAATAAAGCGTTATCACGGTGTTTTGGAACCGTTTATTTATGAAAATAGGCTTTGAAAATCAATATTAGATTAATTTTCAGAGCCTAGCTAACAACAATCATATTCAAATTATTTAGGGAAAGTCAATGATAAATCAATTTCACCCTACTTACCAATAGCAATCGTCCTGGAAAATCCTACTTTAAATTCATAACGGTTAATTTTTCCCGTGACATCGATAAGATACTATTATGAACACCTTGAGTCCCCATTCCAGATGCCTTAACCCCTAGAAACGGAAAATTATCAGGTCCTCTTTGTGGTCGACCATTTACTTGGACAGTTCCAACTTGAAGCTTCCCTGCAAGTTCCAAAGCCTCATCTAAATCTTTGGTAAACACGCTAGCCTGCAAGCCGAACTGCGATTTATTAGCAATTCGGAGCGCTTCCTCATCAGAATGAACCCGGATAATAGGTAGCACCGGCCCAAACGGCTCAACCCAAGCAACATCCATATCTTGGGTGACATGGTCCAATAATATTGGTGCCAATAAATTTTCCTGACGATGATTTCCTGTTACAAGTGTTGCACCCTTGCCCAATGCATCGTCGATTAACCTTTGAACAAAGTCCGCTGATTTATCATCAATCAACGGGACAATTGTATTGTCTTCGTCTGGATTCCCAACGGATAAACCTTCAACGCCTGACTTAAGTTTCTCAACTAATTTATCAGCAACCTGATCATTAACCAATACCCGTTTCACGGCCGTACAGCGCTGACCTGAATAAGCAAAAGCACCGCCAATAATATTTTTAGCCGTTACATCTAAATCGGCATCCTCGCAAACAATGGCCGGATCCTTGCCACCAAGTTCCAAGACCATTGGGACCATAATTGACTTTTCTGAAAGATGCTTTCCAGTTTGGGTACTGCCAGTGAAACTAACCATATTAATACCCGGATGTTCAATCAAATAGTCCCCAATTTCTGAACCATGTCCAGTTAATAAACTAATCAAACCCTTAGGAAGGCCAGCTTGATCAAGCGTTTCAATCATTTTAATACCACTAATTGATCCCTGGGTTGCTGGTTTGAAAATCACTGCGTTACCAGCCATCAGCGCTGGTGCAATCTTAGATGCTGATAAATTCACAGGGTAATTAAACGGTGAAATTGCCAAAACAACGCCTAATGGGACTCGTTCAACAATCCCCAATTTTTCTTTTGAGCCACCGGGAAAGCCATCCCCACGGACACTTTGACCATGCATATGCAATGCCTCTTGAACTGTATATCTGATTAAATCAACTGTCCTAAGAACTTCCTTCTTAGCGTCATCATAGTTTTTACCAACTTCATTCATTACAGAGATTGCCAGATCATCGGCGGATTGATCTAAATGATCTGCCCAACGGTTTAAATAGGCGCCGCGCTCGCCAAGTGACAATGAGGCCCATGCAGGTTGCGCTTTTTGAGCTTGCTGAATTGCTTGATCAACTTCGTCTTGGGTAACTGCTTGGACTCGCCCAATTGGCTGATGCTGCCATGGCGAAACAATTTCAATCGTTCGTTTAGAATCACTGTCTTGCCAGTTACCAGCTAAATATGCTTGATATGTCGTTAAGACATCCATTCAATCAACCTCTTTTTCATAATTTTTGACTAAATCAAGGTATTTTCATCCCGCTTTCATTAGTCGTTTAACTAGAAATTATAGTGTCCTCATTTATGAAAGTCAACTGAAAATGTGATATACCAGCTCATTTGACACCCTATAACCATTAATCAGAAAGATCTACAGTTGAAATTGTTTTCCTGATTTTTGTGAAAATGTCTCTGAATAAACACAACTTAGTTTTCAAAATAAAAAAGCTTTGCAAAATAGCATCATCTACTTTGCAAAGCTCAAATATTATCTCGAATAAGATCGAATGGGGTTTCGAAACGCCATGTCAGAAATAGCGTTTACTTATTCGATTGATAACTTTTTAATAGTGTAACATGAGGTGTTATTAGGTTTCAACCTTTTTGAAACTCAAGAAGAAGCTTCGTCATTGGTTTAACAATCTAAACAATTCCAGCAGCTCTCAAAATTAATCCGATCAATCAACAACTACTTTGATCTTTCTAACGAGCTCAGTAACCATCTTTACAAGATTAGAATGGTCACTTTTAAATGCCAATCCTGCCTTCTTCTAACACTGAACATCTGATACAAAAAGGGGGAATGGAAGACGCGTTCAATCTCCCATCCCCCCTTCTTAATGATTTGATATGACAATCAGATTACTTATTCAACCAAACTCTCATTTGACCATTTTCACGGTTAGCCCATGCATAGTACGGAACTAAGGTTAAGTCCACATCCTTTGCATCCTCAGAGGCTACCTCCGTGTATAATGGGGCATCTGTTGAGTCAGGGTCTTGTTTCTTGGCAGCTACTTTGACAACACCAACACCGTCTAATAATTTATCATCATAGTGATAACTTGGTTTAGCGTCGGTATTGACTTCGTAGTCCCAAAGTGGGGCTTCATTATCAGTTTGCTCAGCGGCGAAGACAACTGGTCCCCGTTGAACGGCAACCTTACCAAAGTCAGCCTTAACTCGATTGTTTGCTTTCATAAACTTAACACTCATATCAAGTGTCAAATCAATGGTTAATGATTTGCCATCAACATCGAAGTAAACAAAGCCGTCTTTAAGTTCAGGATCAGCCTTCTTGCCATCAACTGAAACGTCGTAATTGTTAACTGACCAACTTGGAATTCGGATGCCCAATTTAACTGATTCGTTGTTTGGATTGGCAATTTCGTAATGAATATCACCGCTCCATGGGAAGTGGTTAGTTTGCGAAATCTTAACCCCATTGTCGAATTCAGCATTATTGGAAATGAATTGGTGACTCAGGATAGTGTCTTCGTCAACCGTGTAAAGGTATTCGTCAACAGAAGTGATCAACCGTGCCAGGTTGGCAGGGCAGCATGCACAACCAAACCAATCAGCCCGATGAGTCAAGATATGTGACTTGCCTGGGTTACCCTTGCTGGCAGCTGGATCAGCTTCCAACGGGTTAACATAGAAGAAGTGTTTACCATCAAGTGACATCCCGCTTAAAGCGCCGTTGAAGAGTTCCTTTTCAAGAACATCAGCGTACTCGCCCTTAGCATGAATATTCAACATTTGTCGAGCAAAGAATGACATGCCGACTGAGGCACAAGTCTCACCGTAATCCGTATCATTGGGCAAGTCATAGTCGTAGGTAAAGGCTTCACCAGTAGTGGTTTGACCAATGTTACCAGTGATGTACATTTGACGTTTAACAATATCGTTCCAGAAGCGGTCACAGGCAGCTAATAAATCTTTATCGCCAGTGTAACGGGCAACGTAAGCCATTCCGGTGCAAAGATAAACGACTCGAACAGCATGACCATGAGGCACCTTTTGATCCTTGATTGGTTCTGCGGCTAAGTAATATTCACGAGGAAAATCACGCATACCGGGAATCAAATCACGATCAGTACTGTCACCGTCAGCTTTGATCTGCTTTTCAAAGAAGGCAGGATCTTGGCCACGCTGGGTTAAGAAGTAATGCGCTAAATCAAGATACTTCTCGTCATTGGTAACTTCATAGAGTCGTGACAATGCCAATTCAATTTCAGGGTGACCATCGTATCCAGGAATTTTACCTTCTTCAAGGCCAAAATGCTTGTCGATACAGTCAGCCATGCGTTTAGCAATGTCCAAGGCTTTTTCATTACCGGTAGCATTGTAATAAGCAACACCAGCTTCAATGTAGTGACCCATTGTATATAATTCGTGAGATTGCTGTAATCGTTTGAATTTACGTTCCGGAGCATCAATTTGGAAGTAAGTCGATAAATAACCGTCGTCGTCTTGCGCCTTGGCGATCAAGTCAACCAAATTATCGGTAATTTCCTTCAAATCTGGATTGGGATGGTAACCGAATGAATATGCGGCGGCCTCCAACCACTTGTACACATCAGTGTCTTGGAATGGGAACCCATAGTGATGGCCCTTCATTTCGCCGGCAGCAATCTTCAAATTGGCAACAGCGTGACTATTTTTGTCTTGGCCGTTGTTTTGCGGATCTTCAGCAATTGAAATATCGGCTTCGTCGTTCATCACTTTCCATTGATATGGTAAGACTTCCTTAACAACGAGTTCACGATAACGTTTCCAAAAATCTGAAGTAACTTCCACCTTATCTAATTTGGGTGTCGTTTTAACTTGCATAAATGTGTCGTCCTCCTAAGATATCACTTAAACTGTTTTTAATTAACAAATCGATTAGTTGTTGGCTGCAGCAGCTTCCGCTTTCGCATTCCGTTCTGCAAGATCAGCTTTAACAACTGGTTCATGATTTTCCCACTTACGGTAAACAATCATCAAGATCAAGCTGATTGCGTAAATGATGACTGGAACCCAGACAAAGGTGAAGCTGATTCCTGAAAGACTACCAGCAGATTGAGTGGCGTGAGCAGCGTTGAAACCGAAGGCACTCAGAATCATTGAAGCGATAAATGAACCGAATCCTGAACCCATTTGGATACAGAATGAAGCACCAATCGCCGTTAAGAACCCGTTAGCACGAACACCGGTCTTCCATTCACCGAAGTCAACGGTGTCACCAACCATGGCGAAGAACATCGTGCAGGCAGAGCCGGAACCGATACATGCCACACACCAAGCAATTAATGCTGAAGTCGTGTTTGAACCGGCAAAGCCCATCCAAGCTTGACCAACCATGGTCATTGCCAGGAAGAAGACGGTTGTGCCCCACTTGTGCATAAATTTAACGAAGAATGGAACAGATGCCATCCCAATAACCTGGATAATTGTGAAACCGTTAAAGAATGAAATTAATGATTTGCTGCCCATATTGTACTGGAAGTAGTAAGGCATTGATGAGTTACGAACAATAAATGCTGTCCAGTAAGCAAGGTTGGCAACAACGATCAAGACCCAAGGCCAGTTACCCTTTGTGGCTTTCAAACTTTCCTTAATACTAATTACTTTTTCGTTTTCGATGTTCTTTTCACGCATATCCAAGAAGGCTACGATCAAAAGAATAAAGGCAACGATTGAGTAAACCCCAACGGCTAACGACCAACCGCGTTGTTCGTTTCCATTGCCTAAAACACCGGCGAATGGAATGATGAAAGTTACAGCGAAGAAGTTACCAACATTCCCAAGAACTAAACGAATTGAGTTGGCTTGCATCCGGCCGTCAGTGTCAGATGTCAAGTTTGGCAATACTGAAGTAATTGGTGTTGACATTGCCGTATATGATAAGTCGGCTAAAATGTACATCACACCGGCATACAGAACTTTAGCCGTTCCGCTCAAAGCAGGGGTGGTAAACAGTAGCCAAACGAAGATGGCAAATGGTAATGACATCCACAGGAACCAAGGACGACTCTTACCATATTTACTGTGGGTGTGGTCAACCAGGATCCCCATGACCGGTGCACCAATGGCATCAAAGATCCGGCCGATTAACAGTAAGACACCGGCAGTTCCAACTGAGAGACCAAAAACGTTGGTGAAGAAGTAAAGCATGTAACTACTAATAATACAGTACAGCAGGTTCCCGGACATATCCGTAAACCCATAGGTAATCTTTCTGTGCCATGGCAACGTGTCGCTTGCCAATAATGCTTGGGCAGATGCTGTATTTGCATCTACGTGATTTGAGTTTGAACTCATGATACTAGCCTCCATATAGAATAATTTAAACGCTTACATAAAGATGATAAAAAATAGCTGACGCTTGAATCTGGTTACCAGTGTCAACCAGTCACACTGGCTTTTAAAACAATCACCCTCTCGTTGATTTGAGTTAAAAGATATGATTCATATTACGGTTATTATAGTAAGCGTTTCCAAGTAAATAAAAAAGGTCTATAATAGCACAAGAGGTGATTTTATCCGACTAGTTAATATAAATTAATCCTTGAACAGACCGCTAAGACGCCCGTTACTCATACATTTTGAACATTTGGTGATGATTTCCGATGTTTGTGTTTTTCTTAATTTGTGTAGGTTTGGTGATCATTTCCGACATAAGATTGGAGGCTCTAAAAAATGTTATTTTCAACGTTTACAATTGCAAAAACACTTCTTTATTACAAAGGTGGTGAATTCATCGCGCATGGTCCGTGGAAGCATCGTCGCATGTACCATAAGGGCGATTACGAACTCATTTTATGTATTAAGGGACCGATTTATTTACAAATTAACGATCAACGCTTTACGTTAAAGCCCCACGAAGTCTTAATTGTCCCACCATTTACAACATTTTATGGTTATCAGGACTCAGAGAATGACGTTGATTTTTACTGGCTTCACTTCTTCTCACAACACAAGGAAGACGCTTTTGAATCCGACGAAGCAACGATGACTTCTGAAGTTCGGGCAAACAAAACCGCCAAGCACAAAATCTTTCTTCCTATGTATTTTAAGTTAACCGATTATGAAGAGGCCACAATCCTAATTCATCAGATCTTATCGATCCATAACGAACTTTCATTTATTGAGGAACGCGACTATTTGGTATCTGCCCTTTTAATTCAGCTCTATAAGTCATACTTTAATCGACCCGATTCAAATGAAGACAGCACCCGGATTAATTATATGAAAGAATGGATTCGAGCCAACATGTCCAGTACCCTGACCGTAGCTGAAATTGCCAACCGGGTCCACCTTAATCCAGATTATCTAACGCGGCTATTTAAACAATATACTGGGATGACCACTCTGCAGTACCTCAACCACGTCAAAATAGAAGTGGCAACGCTGCTGCTGATCCGAACTGAAATGCCAATTAAACAGGTTGCTGACAGCTCGTATTTCAACGATCCGAAAGTCTTTATGCGTCGATTTAAGAGTTCAACCGGCCTATCACCGACTGAGTATCGCAAATCATACAACCTGATTCATTTAAACAATCCTCACGTTGACCCACAAATTCCAATTCCAAAACGAATTGCCGATTCGATTGACTATATTCCTGAAAATGGCGATATTCCAGAGTAAATGCATCACAAAATTGATCCTGTCAAGCTCGTAAGATTTAGTTTTAATGACATTTTCCAGCCAATATTACCAATTATTTACCACCGGTTTTCAATTGATCTTCATTAAGTTAAAACCAAGTTAAAAGCCTTTTGCAAAGGCGCCATTCATGTTACTATCACGATGAACGATAAATGTGATATGGGGGCAATATAATCATGAAGAAATACCGAAAATACGGGCTGGCAGTTCTTGGCCTAATTGCTGGTGGTATCTTAATGGGCACATCGACGACAGCCAATGCCGCACTTTACCCATCGAGCACATTACCGCAAACCAACATGGTTGATGTATCCAGCTGGCAGGGAAATTTAACTGCCGCTGACTACCAAACATTAGCTGCTAATGGTGTTAAAGCTGTCACCATCAAAGCCTCTGAGGGTCAAGGATACATTAATCCCGACCTCAGCCAACAAGTTCAATATGCGCAACAAGCCGGTTTAAGTATTAATTTTTACCATTTTGTTCATTTTACAAGTCCGTCAGCCGCAACCAGCGAAGCCCAAAACTTTGTAAACGCCGTCCAGTCCGTGACATCATCAAAGGACGTTGTCATGGTTGCCGACTTTGAATCCTCCGAATTAGGATCCCTTGGCAAGGCAAACAATGATGCTAATTTAGCTGCCTTTGATTCCGCACTGAATCAAGCTGGTTATAACAAGACTGATTTATATACCATGGCCAGCTGGGTTGGCAAGGTAATCGACACCAACTCAGCTAATGCAGGCTGGATTGCTGACTACCCGGCTGCACCAAGCGGTTCCAAATATCCCAACGCCAATGCTTGGCAATGGGCTTCTGATTATCGATTCCCATCGATTAATCAAAACCTTGATGTCAGTCAATTAAATAACGATTATTATCTTAACTCGACGGCTGCAAGTACCGGATCAACAACAGGGAGCTCAACAGACACTACCAGTTCAAGTTCTTCGAGTTCTTCAATCAGTTCATCATCAAGTTCAACGCCTTCCTCCAGCTCCAGTAAGCAACCTGGTAATGTTGTGATGGTTCCTGGACCATCTAAATCCTCAGGTAGTCAATACTCAGCAGCCCGATCAAATTCCGTCAAACTGGTTTGGCGACGAGGGATGAACAGTCATTACTATAAAACAACTGCTGGTGCCCGTTATTCAAAACACCTGGGAACTCGCTACGGTTATAACGCTGATCTACCAAATGTTACTTGGGTCACAGATGCACACCAAAAATTATACAAAAAGAATACTGGCAAATATGCCATTTACTACCACGTTAAGAGCACGACTGGTAATCACGGTGGCTGGATCTGGCGTGGTTATCTCAATAAATAGATAGTAGGACGAAAGTTGTCTTTCAGGCCACGTTCTTGATAACTCATAGTTTTGGTTGTCACTAAGCATAATTCCAATTAAATAAACACCCCCGATACCTCATCAAAACGCTAAGGTATCGGGGGTGTTTATCGTTAAAATCCATTCAATCATCAGTTGCTTACTGTTTGACGGCTAATGATCATGAAAAATCGAAACGTTATGAAGAAACGTCCACTTGCTTTTATGAGTTAAGTATAGTAGTCATTATTCATCTGGCTGACATCAAGGCTGCTCGTCTTACCACCAAATTTATAACTGCTTGACCACTGCCAGGCATTTGCTGCGGCATATCTCACCCCAGTTGGATTAGTTGGGTATGACGCCAGCCACCCCTTATTTTTAGAAGTCATGCTAATATAACTGTCAACCCAGTTTGCGTTCGTATAAAGATCGGTTTTCGAATATCCGGCAGCTTTAACGACTTTATTGAAGGCTTTCACATTTCGATTATTAGTCGCAATGGGCAGCTTAGCCAATTTTGATGCTTCAAAATCAATAACCATCACCACATTCTTCTGGTTCGTTACTGACTCAACTGCTTTAACAAAGTACTTGGCTTCTTTCTTCGCCTGTGCCTTAGTCGTAAAATTAGCAAAGTGATAAAAATTAATGCTCATCCCTGACTGAACCGCCGTATCTGTTTGTTGCCCAAGCAGTGGATTCTTATAAAACGTGCCTTCCGTTGCTTTTATCGTAATTGCTTTAACGCCTGAATTCTTCATATTTTGGTAACCAAGGTTACTAATCGCACCCTGCCAAGCTGACAAATCAACCATGTCGGTCTTGGGCTGACTTGCCAAAACACTTGTACTGCTAATGGCGAGAAAGCCGCCAGCAGTCAGAGCAATTAACGCTGCGACTATCTTTTTTGATCTTTTCATTTATTTATTCACTCCTGCTAATCCATTTTCAAAAATAACGATAATGACAAATATAATAGCAATATACCATAAAACCCGACTATTCCGAAATTAGAATGATATTGATAAATTCTTCTGCCTCACCAATCTAACTACTTTAGTTAAATTCACATGACAATCTCAGCCACCCTGTCAATGTTTTGTAATAATTTTCAGTTTTGCTTAAAGTTCGCCTTGATTGAGCACCCTTGATTGATTAACCAAGTGGGCAATGATACGCTTGGTCCAATTGAGGAGGGATTTAACAATGAAATTTCTAACTCTATTCTTAAAGCTCATATTGATTGTCCTTGGGTTAATGGTTCTACTACTTTGCACTTTGGGATTCCCTGATTTATTTGAAAAGCTCAAAATAATCTATCCACATTACTTCCTTGAACAATCACTTTTTATAGCAGGTCTTTACGCATCAGCCATTCTCTTCTACTTTGCTTCGATAAACGCTTATCGCATTTTGAATCTTATCGATCATCACACTGCTTTCTCAACCACGGCACTTAACGCGATTATTAAAGTTAAAAAAGCCGTCTTTGGGATGGGTGTTTGCTATATGTTTCTCTTACCATTTATCTATCGCGTTGCCATTATCGAACAGGCACCTGGGATGGTTCTGATGATGAGTGCCATCGTGGCAGTTCCATATATCTTAGCCACTTTTGCAGCAATTCTTGAACGATTACTCAAAGAAGCGATTCAACTAAAACCTGTTCACTAAAACGACTCCAAAAAAACGGGAAGCCCAGACAAAGATTATCTTTGTTTGAACTTCCCGTTTTTGATTTGTAAACTTATTAACAACTAACTCAAATCATTACTTCTCCAAGATCTGTAGCAAACTACTATATTGACTGACCATCCATGACTTGTAATTTTTGCCAGATGGTAACGTTTCAGTAACTTTCAAAACAGGAACATTACTCTTATGAGCAAGTGCAACTAGATTATTAACGGTTTTATCGTCAACCTGTGAGTTATAAACGAAGAAGGCAATTTTATGTGACTTAATTCCATTTTGCATCGTCTTGATCGTTTGTGGTGATGGATCAACACCCTTTTCAGTATCATTTTCAAATTGAGGATTGCCAACTTTAAAGCCGATTGCCTCTAACGCATAATCGAAAACCGGTTCACTCGTATAAACATCCTTATTTTTGCTTGTTGCAGCAACTTTCTTTAATTGCGCAATCTTCGTATTAACTGGCTTGAGTGAATTAATGTACTTCTTCGCATTATTCTTGAAATATTGCTTGTTCTTTGGCTGAATCTTACCAAGCTTAGTTGCAATGGTATTGGCAACTTTTGGCATTGTCTTTGGATTATACCAAAGATGTGGATTATCACCATTCTGTTTCCCCATTAAGTCGTTACCAACTTTAATGTAATCAACGTTCTTGGTATTCTTGACTAATTTATCCATCCAGCCATCGTAACCAATTCCGTTGGCAAGAACAACTTTTGAACCAACCACGTCCTTGGCTACTTTGGTTGTTGGCTCATAATCATGAGGATCAACATTCGGATTGGTAATTACTGAATTAACCGTTCCCTTATTTCCGGCAACGGCCTTGGCAACCTCACCATAAAAATCAGTGGTGGCCGTGATTTTAATCTTACCATTGCTTGGTGACGAGCTTTGTGAACAACCCGCACCAACTACTGCCAGCATGACCAACAATCCTGCCAGCAAAACTGTTTTGAATCTAAACAACTTATGTAACATAACTCTACCTCTTCCTATTAAATAGTAACGATTACACTTAATGATCATAATATAAAAAAAGTTGTTTGTAAATAGTAATCATGACTTTTACAAACAACTTTTTTACTTTAGCTTAAATTGTGATAATTTGTTAAAACCAAATGATAAAACTGTTTCATCGTATACTTATGATGAAAATACTTCTTACTAGTTCGGCTATAATACCCAACCGGATCAGTGTGGTCGGAGCCGCCCAAATGTTTGGCAACTGAGTTATGTGACCAGACCGTCCCTTTACCATCATACGCGGCATCATTTGGCTTAAGATTGTATTTATTCAAAATATATGCCGTGTAGTAAGCTGCATTTTCAACTTCATGAGCAAAGCTGGACTTACTGTGCATCTGAACCTGTTCAAATTGAACGAAACGCGCATTACCCGGATAACCAACGCCCCAACAAAGATAATCGGTGTTGGCAATATTAATAATGTGATCATCATCAATAAAGGTGTGGACAAAAGCGTTCCGATAATTCTTCTTCATATAAGCGATCTCGTCAAAAATAGTTGAATTAGAATTGCCTGTTTCATGGACCACGACTCCCTCAGGCTTGCCTTTACCATGACGATACTTATACTTTGGAAACCCTCCCCAAATCTGCTTAGTGATCGAAACATTTGTAATGTTATGACTTGCAATGTAATTGTTAACCGCAGAAGCACTCACTTGAGTATCTGCTACCACCATTGATATCATCACCACAAATCCGATCATTATCAATTCAATTAGTCTCTTCATTATTCCTAAGCCTCACCACTTTATCTTTTGCATTCAATTAATATGCTAGTCATTATGCGTTCAATTTTCAAGAAGATGTGTTCTGATAAGTTCAATAATGACGCTCACTCGGCTAATTCTTAAACTCTCAATTGCCAACCGGGTTTTAAGCCATTAATGCCACTTTCGATAAAGGAACTGAATTCCAGAACCAATTGAGAAAGCCCCAAACCAGACAATACCAATCATTGTCAAAATAATACCTAATTTAAATCCTGGGGTCGCATACTTCAACTGAATATAATGCCTTCCAGCTGGGATTCTAGCGCCAATAAATCCTTGGTTAACTTTAAAAGTTTTAATTGGATGATCGTCCACTTTTAACTGCCAACCGGGTGAGTACGGAATTGAAGTTGCCATCACCTGCGGTTGACTGTTAAACCGTGTGTAACCAGTAACGGCATCATTAGTTACTCTTTGGGATTGCAGACCAGTTCGTTGAAGTTTGCGAACCTGACGATCATAGTTTTTGTTAAATGGAACTGCAACCAATTTCAAACGCTTGAAACGTAATTGTTTAACCCCAGCGAATCGAACGACCATTGACTGTTGGGGCCGCTTTGAATAGCCGAGATTTAGGACCACGTGCTGCCGGTCTTCATAATCCGACAAATTATTCATTGGTAATTGTCGGAATTTCGCTAAATTATTGGCGAGTCGGACGGAAACACTGAAGCCGCCTAAATCAGGTACTTGGGCAGCTGTTCTAAGTCGATCAATTTTTTGTAATTTCGAAACCGGGGTCCCCGTTACAATAGAATCAGCTCTTAAAGTGTTTAATCGATCCATCATTGAATGACGAGTCTCTGAAATGCCATCAATAACCAGATACAGTTCACTGTTACGATAACGTTGCGGGTGATTAATCCTCAATTGATATGACAGGTGTCGGCCTTGAGCGTCATTATCCATTAAATGCAACCCTGACCGATTTTCCTTAATATTCCGGGAAATCACTGCCCTATTTTGAGAAATGATCTTATTTAGCGGTTTGCCATTTGGATTAAGGCCGGTTGCCTTTTCCCAAATTGCCACCTTGTTTGCTGGTAACGTAGTTTGATACTTCTTAGCCGTATCCCGGTATCTGGCATTCGGAGATTTCCGCAATCTAGCCATGACTGCTTTAACCGGATTATCAACAAGATGCTGATCAAACAGACGGGTTGTATAAGAAACCGAGTCTGTTTTGGGATTAGGCTGAGTGCGCGAAATACCTGAAACCGGCTTTTCTACCTGGGCTCCCTGTAAAAGGGACTGTTCCCGCTGCAGCACATCCATTTCATGATAATCAGTTGCTGAAATGACATGCTTTTGCATATAAACTAACGGCAACGCAAAATCAGATTTTAACAAAACCGTTCCAGAGTGATTACTTAATCCAGGAACTGGCAATTCTGGAAAATCCGTAATTGACCCATTAGGATTTCTGACAAAGTGAAACCCATATGGAATTGCTTGTGGTCGTTTAACAATATCCGTTTTTGCAAACATATAACGAACGCCCAGCAAATTTAACAACGTTGTCCGACTATCACCCTCACCAACCACGGAATTAACAACCGCTTGAGCATTTCCAAGTGACCGGCTGAATTTATAAAGATAACCGTTCTGAATTGAATAATAATCGCCCAAATCATGAGTTCCCAAAATCATTGGAATATTGTTGCCAGCCGTTCGGCGAGGATAAAAATTGGTCATCGTGGTTGTCCGATAAAATCCTTCATTCTTAGGCAATCCCTTTTCAGCACCATCATAGTAATTTTTTGCCCATTTCGATGCTGTTCCAGTCCCTAATTCGGAATCCAGATTTCGACTGTTATTTGGACTGAGCCATCCCTGACCATTACTAATAATGTTAACTAATACCAAACCAGTTAACACAAGTGCCACACCTTTAGCCGAAAGGTTCAACGACTTTTGGCAAGCAATTAACAGTAGAAAAGCGATTAAAAAGCCATATGCAATCAAATCATTTTGGGGAATCTTAAGTGTGAATCCTTTACTTACAAAAACTAAAACAATCAAAACCGATGTTGCCCCAATCAGCCACCGTAAATCACTACTGGTTAAATGAGGTAACTGATCAACAAAGATCATCACAGCCAGACTAAGTGGTAGCACCGTTAAAAATAACCAACGATTTGATGGTGTCGAAAGTGCATTTGCGGCTGCACTGACTTGTGGCAATAAGATCGCAACGAATGTTAATACAATAATAGTCGCTAAGGCTCGGTATTGTTTAAAATGCCGCAACACAAAGATCGCTGCCAGAAACACAACCCCACAGAAGTTCAACACAAGCCAATAATCTTTAATTGTCGTGCTGGTGATTAATTGATTTGGTATGGATAAATAGTATTTAGGCGGATATAACAGCAAACCATTCGCAAACTTCGCGTGGTAAGCAATTCTGGTTGATTGAAAAACGGCTAATAAGGTTGGAAATAAGACTACCCCAGCCATTAATAAACCGGTCACAATTGCCTGACCAAGACAATATAGAATCCTAAGTGGTGGTAAATGATCCAGAATGATCGCCCGCAAATGAAAGTATCGGGTTAGTAAATAAACCAATGTCCCTAATGCCAGCATATACGCAAAATAAAAGTTGCTAATTAACGCTAGGCCAACCGCAATGGCTAACGGTAACCAATTTTGTCCATGAAGGACTTTTTCGATCCCCATCGCGAGTAATGGGAAAATAATCATTGGCAGTAGGAAAAACGGGTGGTGCATTGAAACATAGAAGTTATACCCCGCAAACGTATAAATCAACGTCCCGATTAATTTACTGTGACGACTAAAGGACCGCTGATTTGCCCAAGCAAGAAATGATAGACCAACGAAATAAAGTCGGACAAGAATTAAAACTTGATACCCGAGCTCAAGTTGGCTGGCAGGAAATAGTGCAATCAAATAGCTAAACGGGTCACCAACAATATAGAAGGCAAATGTCGTCAACTGGTCAGCGCCGGCCCCTAAGTTCCATGACCAGCCAAATAGCGACTGATGAGCCGTTCCTTGTAAAATTCGTTGAAATTGCGCCAAAATCGGAAAATGTTGGGCGATGCCATCCACATTCCAAATTAACGTCCGGCCCGCTAACCAGGGTAACGAGTAGGTTAATAAACAAATAATGCCAAAACAAATTGTATATAGTAAAAATATTGGAATTTTTCGTGTCTTCCTAGTTGAACGGGTCGTTACCGTATCCATTAGAAAAATACCCCTCTCTGTTATCGGCTTGTATGTATTTACCAATGATGAATTAAACCTAAAACAACTATTCTTATTGTGTATCCTAATGCGTTTCCAAAACAAGCTAAAATGAAAAGTTTAATGTTTTTAATCGTAAAGTCACAGAACTGTCATTCTGGGAGTGCAAATAATAGTCGCATGTCGCTTTCTGATGTATTATGAAAACGAATTCAGATATTTAAATTTCTAGGGAGGCTTATGAATATGGCAAGTTTTGAAAAAAGAGGCCCAGAGGACCGCTTATTATCACCCGACAATTCAGTTTTAACAATTATTGACTACCAACCAGTCCAAATCAATTCGATTGGCTCAATGCGACACGCTGATTTAATTAAAAATGCAGAATTGGTAGCTAAGATTGCTAATCTGTATAAAATTCCAATTATTCTTTCAACTGTTAATGCCCATACTTCAAGAAATTCACCAACCATTCCTTCGTTACAAAAGGAAATTGGTGATGTTCCTTCATATGATCGTTCATCAATCAATGCATGGGAAGATAAGGAATATAACGCGGCAATCAAGGCCACAAAACGAAAGAAAATTATTATTCTTGCGCTATGGACCGAAGCTTGTTTAACCTTCCCAACAATTGATGCCATTGCGGAAGGCTACGATGTTTATCCGGTTGTCGATGCCGTGGGTGGAACATCCACCATTTCTCATGAGACAGCGCTTCGTCGAGTTGAGCAGGCCGGCGCACATTTAATCACGATTCCACAATTAGCTTGTGAATTACAACGTGATTGGAATCGGACTGATACCGTACCCGGCTTTATTCAAGCATTAAGTGAAGTTGGTGCCTTTACCCAATTCTAATTAATCACTCAAAAACAGTAAAAGAGACTAACAGGTTATTGTCAAAAAGCCCGTTAGTCTCTTTATTTATGTGTTTTAGGAGGAAAGTAATGATATGTCGTTTAAATCTATACTAATTTCGCTAACCTGTTTTACAAGTAAGAAGCGATCTAATCATGTTCAGAAGTTGTTTGTCGTGCTCTGCCAAATACCGGTTTCAGGAAATGCAAACCCAAACCGAGAACCGCACCGGCAGCCGCTGGCACTACCCAATCCATTCCTAAGTTGGCAAATGGTAAGACGCTATGCTGGAAGGCAGTTAAGGCTTGGCCAAATGCACTTTGACTAACAACGGGAGGAAATGCAGAGACCATATCAAGCAGTGCCGGAACCGTTGTAAAACCAACGACAAATCCATAAACAACCGGATCACGATGGAACAATGGTGAAAAGACTGACAAAAGGATTAAAACCATTGCGAATGGATATAGAAACATAAGCATTGGTGTTGACCATAAGATGATCTGATCAAGACCAAAGTTGGCAGTCACAAATGAAGCACAACACATAAAACCCAACCACGTGCGATAACTGACTTTAGAAAAATGTTTGTGAAAATCTTGAGCAAAGGCGGCAACCAAGCCAACGGCGGTCGTCAAACAAGTTACTGTAATCAAGGTTGCTAATAGTGCGTGGCCAAAACCACCAAGATAATAAGTCACCAATTGATTGAAGGCAACGCCACCATCAACCGAGGGGCGATAAGTCGATAACGTTGTTGCACCGATCCAGATTAGAACCACGTAGATGAACCCAATTGCTGATGTCGCGAACAGACCTGCTTTAGCCGTTACTTTCGCATTACTGCTGGGTTTGGTTTTACCGAGTTGACGAACAGCAGTCACGACAGTCACCCCAAATGCCAAACCAGCAAGTGCATCCATGGTGTTGTATCCTTGCAGAAAACCGTTAAAGAAAGAGGCATGTTTATAAGCAGCGGTTGTCGCTTGACCAGCTGCGTGACCCATTGGATTTAAAAAGGCCAACAGGAAAACGCTGAATAATAGCAATAAGAATACCGGATTAAGAACCTTCCCAACACTGGTCATAATGTTGGACTCCCTAAATGAAATCAGAAATGCCAGTCCAAAGAATACTGCTGAGAATAATAGCAATCCGACATGTGCCCACGAAGCAGGAATCATAGGTTGAATCCCCACGGTAAATGGTACCGTTGCAGTTCGGGGTGTCCCAAACAAAGGGCCAATCGTTGCATGGATAAGAACCATGAAAGCAAGCGCGAAAACCGGCCCAAGTGGTTTACCAATATCGTAAACCCCTTCGGAACGGGTAACACTAACAGCTAACACTGATAGTAACGGTAGTAACACCGCGGTTACCAAAAAGCCAACCGTTGCCAACACCCAATGTGAACCGGCCAATTGCCCTAAATGAATTGGGAAAATCAAGTTACCGGCTCCAAAAAATAGCCCAAACAACATTGAACTCACGATAAAGTAATCTTTTTTTGATAATGGATTCGGATTTAAGTCTTGTAAATCTCGCATTTATGAAGAACTCCCTTTGTTTTTGATAGAATTTTTACCAGCTGACTAATCGGACCAATACTAATCTGAGATTCCAAGAAAACCACTTCCGTTTCATCATTGAGATTTGAGTTAATGACAGTTAGAACTTTAAACCTTGATAACGACAAATAAAAAAGCACCCCCAACTCAGTCTGACACTGAATTAAGGGTGCTTATGGCACGGTACCACCTTATGTTTGCAGCTCTATCACTAAAGCTGCCTTTCACGTACGGCTAAAAAAGCGATACGCTAACACGATAATGGGTGTCACCAATGCACGTTACTTTGTCTTCGGTACATCGCTCGAAAGGGATTTTCACGTTTATCGTTCTGCTTCCTCTCACCAAACGAAGCTCGCTTTAGAATCGTAAAACATTACTCAACTTTCTCACAGCGTTTTCTAACTATTTGCCAATTATACTAATATCCTGTCATAGAAATGTCAATAGTGACAACTAAATTATTTTAATTAGTTGTCACTAATAACACAACCTGTACAAAATAGAAAGCGATTCCAATCTGATATCTAAAGCTCTATAATAGAATTGTATATAATCTTTCAAAGGAGTGAACATTTATGTCAAAAGTATTAATTGCAGGTAGGATTCCAGACCATGCCATGAGTATTCTTAAAGATGCTGGACTGGATGTTGATGTTTATGATGATAGTCAGAATTTGATTACAAAGAATGAATTAATCAATGACATCGCAGATAAAGACTTTTTAATTACGCCACTCTCAACACAGGTGGACAAAGTGGTCATTGACA
Organism: Lentilactobacillus diolivorans DSM 14421; assembly: GCF_001434255.1. Classification (GTDB taxonomy): domain Bacteria; phylum Bacillota; class Bacilli; order Lactobacillales; family Lactobacillaceae; genus Lentilactobacillus; species Lentilactobacillus diolivorans. Next base: position 132,286 of record NZ_AZEY01000098.1, on the reverse strand, counting down.
GTGCACCCAATTTGAAATTAATCGCAAATTATGGTGCCGGCTTCAATAACATCGATATTGCCTATGCCAAATCAAAAGGGATTCCCGTTACCAATACACCAGGTGTTTCAACAACATCTGTTGCCGAAGTAACGGCGGGGCTTATGCTAAGCCTCTCTCACCGAATTGTTGAAGGAGACCAGGTGATGCGAACAACTGGATTCACCGGTTGGGCACCCCTCTTCTTCCTTGGAAATGAATTAGCACATAAAACTTTGGGCATTATTGGAATGGGGAATATCGGTCAAGCGGTTGCCAAACGAATGCACGCATTTGATATGGATATTTTATACAATAAACATCACCAATTAGATTCGGAAACCGAGCGCAAACTTGGTGCAAGCTTTGCATCAGTTGATGAGATTGTGAAAAAATCTGATGTCATCACCATTCACGCACCGGCAACTCCTGAAACTCATCACTTATTAGGTGCAGATCAGTTTAAGGCAATGAAGTCCAACGCCCTTATAATTAATGCTGCTCGTGGACCAATTATCGACGAAAAAGCCTTATACAATGCTTTAGTCAATCATGAAATTGCCGGGGCTGCTTTGGATGTATACGAACAGGAACCCCATGTCGACGATGGTTTTAAAGCCCTTAAGAACGTTATCTTGACCCCTCATATTGGAAACGCAACTGTCGAAGCACGTAATGCAATGGCAGAAATTGTTGCTCAAAATACGGTTGCTGTTGATCAAGGCAACAAGCCACAATACGTTATCAATAATGTTGAATAAGCTGTAATAAGACTATTAGGTGACATGTACAAATTTAAAATAGTTGCCCACTTTCAATCACAATCCAGTATATGTAAAACGAGAAACAGTAATCATTTTTAGAGGTTGCTGTTTCTCGTTTTAGGTTTTCGATCAATCATTTTTTTGACATCAAAAGCTCGAAGCAATATTTATTCTTCCTCTTCTATTTTTTATGATGAACCTTTCTATCTCAGGAAACACCCTATATTGTTTTGCGAACCATCCGTGCCGGATTGCCAACCACTACTGTATTAGCTGGAATGTTCTTTGTGACAACCGATCCAGCGCCCACAATCGCATTTTCGCCAACCGTTACACCAGGTAATACAACTGTGCCAGCCCCAATCCAGACGTGCTTTTTGATATGAACAGCTTGTGGTAATAAGTCTCGTCGATGGCCATTTTCCTGATTATGATTAACCGATAGTAAACTGACTTTGGGCCCAATTAATACATCATCCTCCAGATAAATACCACCAAGATCAACAAACATACAATCACGATTAATAAAGACTCTCTTGCCAATAAAAATATGCCGACCAAAATCAGAATTGAATGGCGGATTAATATCAGTCCCCTCTTGGATAGGCTTACCAATTACTTTTTTAATAAGTTGCCGCCGGGCCTGCCGAGTATTGGCAATATAGTTAAATTGCCGTAGTAACTCTGTATTCTGCTCAACAATACGATCAATTTCACTAAATCTCGAGTCATCAAATAAAATTTGTTTTCCCGCCAAAGCATCTGCCAACAAACTATTTTCTGAAGTATTAAAACTCATCTATTAACTGCCTCCCGTTCGAAATTATCTTTCAATAACCAGTTTAAAAGTTGACGCGATTGATGTCTAATACCTATAATCAATCATGATTAATAACTTGGTCCTATAGGAGGCGTTCAATTGGAAATTCGCGTATTACGTTATTTTTTAGCGGTTGCTCAAGAATTAAATATGACTAAAGCCTCAAAAAAACTGCATGTTTCTCAACCCACCATTTCGCGTCAGTTAAAGGAACTCGAAATCGAATTGGGTGTCCCACTATTTAACAGATCAAAACACAAAATCGAATTGACTGAACATGGCGATTATTTGGTTCAACAGGCAAAGCATATCATTTCAATCGCTGACCAAACCACAAGCAATATGAATCAAAATAAGGATCTTTCCGGTAGCATTACCATTGGCAGCGGCGAATCCCCAGCCGTTCGATTGATCGCCAAAGCAATCAAGTCCCTTATAAGACAATATCCGCATATCCGTGTAAACATCGTTAGTACAAACGCTGATGAAGTCAGCAAAGGTTTGCGAACTGGTATCTTCGATTTCGGGGTCGTTCTCGGTCCAACCAACAAACAAAACTTTAATTTTCTTACTTTACCCATTGAGAATATCTGGGGGCTATTGATGCCTCGCGATACCCGACTTGCCCGGAAGAGAACAATTACACCTACCAGCCTAAATGGATTAAAACTAATTGCTTCAACCCAAACAGGGGTTAATCAGCAATTTGATGAATGGCTTGGTGGCACTCATCATGCTTTGAACATCGTCTCAACCTACAATCTGCTTTATAATGCTTCACTGTTGGTTTCGGCTGGAGTTGGCTACGCACTTACTTTTGATGGCATCCTTAATTTAAATGGTACAAATCTTGTTTTCAGGCCACTTTATCCACAACTAACGGCCCAGTCGACTCTCGTTTGGAATAAAGAAGCATCACCCTCTTCACCTGCCCAGGCGCTTTTAAGAGAAATTGTCAAAATCGTTCACGCCAATGCGAGCGAGTAAAAAGGACCTGATCTGCCAACCATCCAAAATCGACCCGAACCTTTTGGATCCAAATCCAAGTCACTTATAACAATCGTTACAAATTGAGTTAAAATAGCAATAACAAATCCTGGGAAGTGAGAACATGTCATTTAGCGCCGTGGCTTCATATTTAGTTGCCTGCTTATTTAGTGCGATCAAAGCATTAACCAATTTTTTCTAAATTAAAGTGTGGTACAACACAAAAAGCTGACCGGAAATGGTCAGCTTTTTGTGGAAGTTGGATGTTATTTTAGTTCAAATACATTTTAAAATAATGATTATTTAGAGCATATTATTAATTCAAGATGCTTAGTCAGCTTGTTGGAATGGTCCCTTAGTTAATGCAGAAGCCAATACCCAACCTTGTCCCTTTACATAAAAGAACGTTTTTGCCTTAGTTGTCTTGGTTGCAGCTGTTTTCAGCGAACGGGTTACTTTATAAGTTGTTCCAGACTTTAAGTTGCCCTTCTTAGTAAACGTTACTTTAGGTGCATCAGCGTAAACTAAGCCTTTGTAAACAGCTGGTGAAGCATCTTTGGTGTGATAAGTCTTTGCTTTGCTAAAGAATTGAGCACCCTTATTAGCAATCGTGTAGGTCGTCCCTTTGGCAGCCTTAACAGTCTTTGTAGCAACTGGCTTGGTTGCAGCATTGGCAGCAAGTGGTGCGGCAAATGCTAAAGGTAATGCAAGTGATACAGCGGTAATAACGGTCGCAAATTTTTTCATAACAATGATACCTCCTTATTTATGGACTCATTTTAACCACGTTACAAAATAATGTCAACGAAATGTTTTTGTAACCTAATTGGCTTAATTAAAAGTTAAACTTTGTGAAACATTCCAAGGAATTTTTACACAAAGACTGATATATCAATATTTACAGTAGATTTTTTGGGAATAATCATTTATCAATTCTTGAATAAAAAAGCACCGCTTTTGTAATCATTTAGTAACATAAGCGAGCAACCCACGACACAAGTGCCCCTTTTAAGCCTAAAAAGGGCGCAGGATAAAAGGGGCTTAATTTCCATAGTGTAATTGGATTGTTCGAATAAGCTCTAGTTGGATAATTCGGTCACACGGCCGGAAGTTATCTTTTATCCCGCGCTATTACAAATACGTCTTCAAAAATCCTTGTACCCGTCGTCGATAAGCTTCCGGGTCATACCAAAAACTTTCGGCGTGAGTCGCATTTTTAACGATCCACAACTGCTTTGGCGCCTTGGTTGCCCGATAATTTTCGTAGGCCATCTTCACCGGCACATAAGTGTCTTTGCCACCATGAATAAACAAAATTGGCCGGTCATTCTTAGCCAGTTGATCAACTGATGAGGCACTCCCCAAATAAAAGCCTGAATGTCGTTTATTAATTTCACTTACCAGTGGTTCAACAGGATATTTGGGCAATCGATACTGTTGCTTTAACAAATAAATCAATTCTTCGCGGATACTGGCGTAACCACAGTCTGCAATCAATGCCTTGACTTGAGATGGTAAAGATTCACCAGAAACCATTTCGACCGTAGCGCCACCCATACTGACACCAAACAAAACGATTTGACTATCTGTCCCAATATAATTAATCACGCGGTTAATCCATTTCAAATAATCCAGTCGGTCTAACCAGCCGAAAGTAATATAATCACCTGAGCTTTCACCATGCCCGCGATCATCAGGAACCAACGCATTGAATCCCATATCATGAAACATTTTCGCGTAATTGGCCATTGTTTCACGATTCCCTTTATAGCCGTGGGAAATAATAACGGTCTTAGTCGTTGACTGGGCAGCTGGAATATAGGTTGCAACCACCTTGTTCTCCGATGAACGATCATTTAGATACCATGTTTCGGATGGCACTTTATGAAACCAATCAACATATTCATAATAACTATCAGCATACTTTTGCTTTTCTTTAGAAGTTTCTGGAACATAATTAACCCGTTTAAAAGCAACGTTAAATAATTTGTGACTAATCCAGAAGCTGCCAGCTGTAATAGCGGTTAGTGGAATTAGTAACGGTTTTAGTGATGACTTTTTCTGCATTAGCATTTGTTGGCACACCCCTTCTTACATAAGATTCATTATAACAACTTTCCTTCAGAGTGATGTCATTTAGTGCTTCACCCAAGGTCATATTTACCAGATCTTATTTTTTACAATAAAATCCCTTCAATTCAACCTAAGAAATTCCGTTTTTCTTAAGATGGCTTGAAGGGAGTCATTTCAATTTCATTTTTATCATTTTTCGAATGTATTTAAATCGTGGTGGATGTGAGATAATATCAGTTAACGAATTTAGAATTTTAGATAACTTTCAATTAATCAACAAATCGCTCACTTAAAGGATGGTGCTTATGAAACTTTCAGTTCTTGGACCCGCCGGCACGTTTACCGATGCAGCCGCAAAAGCCTATTTAAAAACCCAGCCTGGTACAACAGTTACGCTTGACTATCACCCCACTTTTGATCAGGTCTATCAAGCTGTTTGCCGAGACAACCTTGGTCTGTTACCCCTGGAAAATCAGCTTGATGGTTATGTGTCCGCAACCTTACAACGTTTACAAACTGCCGACGTCACGGAAATCGGTGAAGTCACTATCCCAGTTAACTTCGGGTTAGTGGCAAACGTTGCCAACTTAAATCAAATTAAGCGAATCTATGTTCAATTCAAAACTGAAGGGCAGTGCCAAAATCTACTTTCTCAATTACCTAGTGTGCAAATCATGACGACATCATCAAATATGATTTCATTGGAAAAATTTCAAACGGGCGAGATTGGCGACGCTGCGATCGTTCCACAATCAGAAATGTCAGGTTTACAGTTTCCGTTAATGAAGAATCATGTTGCTGATCAAGATGATAACAACACCCGATTCATCATTTTTAAAAACCAACCAGCCAATTTGGATGAATTATCCAAACAACCCCTTGATACAAACCACTTTAAGGCCCCACTCTTCGTTACACCTTCCTTCAACGACCAACCAGGAACACTATATGAGATATTGGGTTACTTTGCTAAGGCTAAGCTAAACTTAATTACCCTAATGTCTCTTCCAACCAAAACTGAGCTTGGTGTTTACTCGTTTTACATTGAAGTTTCCGGAACGCGCGATCAACAGGAGGAAATATTCGCAACGCTCACAGAACTTGCTTCACTATATCACGTTCACCTACTCGGCTTTTACGCTGTTTGAGCCGTTTGAGCTTCAATTTCTGCCCGTTGCTTTTCAGCAGCTCGCCTTTTAGCTTCATTTTGTCGGTGATATTCTGCTAAATGAACCGCTTGGGTAACAAACAAGTGAGTCGCAGCTTCATAATGATATTTACGACCCAAGTTCGCGATGTAGCCATTGATATAATCAACTTCAGTTGGGCGATCCTTAATCATATCTTGATACATGGAAGGGTAATGAAGCGGCATATCAATTCGGGTATTGTGATCCAAAGCTGCCATCTCTTCATCTCGGGTTGAAACCAAATGAATGCCGGCACGAGCACAAATGTCATAAGCTTCATCAATTAATTGACGGCCCATTTGATAAGCCCCTTTGAAATTACCAAATTCACCCATCGGAATTTCAAACATTGTACAAATCGTATTGATAACAGAGTTAAAAATAACTTTTGTCATCAAAGTTCCAGTAAAGTCATTAGTTAAAGTTGGATTCATTTGGGCCTTCTTTAACTCATTGAATAGTTGATAGCACATGTCATCCGGCTTTTCATTCAACGGGCACATGTTCATCATACCGGCACCACGTTTGCCCATAAAATCAACTTCACCGGGACCTGGTAAAACCGTGGCAATTAAAGCAGTGCCACCAATGATTTTGTCATCGGCAAAGTACTTCTGCAGTTTTTCAATGTGGCCCATCCCATTCATACAGGTAAAGGCATACTGACGATCATTAAAGAAGTGCTCGCAGCGTTTCAGGTAATCTTCCAACTGCATTTGCTTTGTGAAGAAAATCAGCATATCCGGATCATCATCATAAGTTTCAGGAGTTTCCAATTTAATCTTTGTCAGGTGGCGATCTTTATGATCCCGCATAACGTAGACGCCGCCCTGCTCACGGATTTTATCGATATGTGGTTGCCAAGTATCAATAAACGTGACATCGTTGCCGGCCTCCTGCAGTAAAATTCCGTAACGTAACCCCATTGCACCTGCACCAATCATTGCGAACTTCATAAAAATCACTCTCCATTTTCTAATATATTTTTGACTAAAAAAAGCGCCCTTGATCTTTTTATAAGATCAAGGGCGCTTATGCGTGGTACCACCTTTATTCACGATCTGCTCACACAAATCGTCTCTTCGCGTACAGTCTAAGACGACGATACGCTAGCACTTTAAGGGGTGCCCACCGTAAATACTCATTTCTTCGCATTTACTGCTTAGAGGTTACTTTCACCTAACGACTCATTATCCCTTCTCACTTAACGGGACTCCCTGAAATGATTTCGCAAAGTTACTCTCCTCATCGCTGCATTTCTTTCAATCAAATTTTAATGTGACTTTAATCTAACCCATGAAATTTTAATTGTCAACATAAATTTTAAAAATAATCGTTTTTAGTTGGCCTTTAATATAAAAGAATCCCGTTAAATGCCAAGGAAACTAACATTTTAACGAGATTATTTTTCAAAAAATAGATTTAATTTTCACCCAACAACCGTTTTAGACGAGCAATTCGTTCATCCAAAGGTGGGTGCGTATCAAACATTTTAACTAAAAACGGCGTGCGTCCTTGTTTCGTTACCGGTTCATTGATGTAAAGAGCCGCCCCTTTAGCCGCCGGATTAGATGTTGGAGTGGTATCATCTTTCAGTAGGGTTAGCGCGTCAATTAAGCCCTGCGGATCACGCGTCAGGTTAACGCCGGAAACATCTGCCAGCGACTCTCGTTGTCTGGAAACCGCAAACTGCATAATTTGTGCGATTGGTACCCCAATAATGCGAATAATCCAACCACCGATCCAGATGATAAAACCAAAGCCTAAGACTGCCAGCCAAAAGTAAGAGGAGCTCTTTGAGTCATTATCACGATCATTGCCACCGAAAAATCCCATCCAATTACCGCCACGCATCAGACTAACACCTAAAATAATTAATGTCGCACCTGCTCCAGCAATAAAGGTGGTTAGGGCAACCGTGATTGAAGAGACTCGAATATCATAATTCTTAATGTGAGAAACTTCGTGGGCTAAAACCCCTTCAAGTTCTTCTCGATCCATCATCTTTCGCAACCCGCTTGTAACGGCAACTGCTGCATGTTTTGGATCGCGGCCGGTCGCAAATGCATTCGGTGCCGGGTCATCCATTAAGTAAATATCCGGCATTGGTATGTTGGCCACCATTGCGAGATCACTGACAATATTAAACAGCTGTGGGTCATCTGATTCCTGCAATTGAACAGCCTTACTTGATCGCATTAAAATATTGGTAACACTCATGTACACAATTACTGAATAAATCGCTGCTCCAGCCAAAAAGCCCAGCATTGTGTAAATAGGAATCATAATATCAAAATAATCATTCTGATTCGCAAATATGCAACCGATCAGAAAACCAATGATCGCAATCAGAATAGTAAAGCCACTCATCACAAACCACGTGCGGTAGCGATTTTGTTTAACCTGCTGATTTATGGTATCCATGATCAGTCCCCCTTCAACTAAAATTTCATTTGAGGAACTTCTTTAGATGCTTCGGGAACTTCCAGATAACTATGGGCAGGGAAGGTTCCGAATTTGGCAACTAAGTTACTTGGAAAAGTCTGTAGCTTATTATTATAAGCCATCACATTGCTGTTATAGTTTTGCCGAGAAAAAGCGATCTTGTTCTCCGTATTAGACAATTCCTCTTGTAACGAAAGAAAGTTTTGATTTGCTTTTAATTCTGGATAATTTTCTGAAACGGCAAACAAATGATTCAAGGCACCGGTCAATTCATTATCAGCTTTTACTTTGTCACCTAAACTCGTGTTCGGGTCAGAAATCTGTGAACGCATTTCAGTTACCTTGGTAAAAGTTTCCTGTTCATGCTTAGCATATCCTTTAACTGTTTCCAGTAAATTGGGCAATAGATCGCCACGTCGTTGCAATTGGACGTCGATTTGACTGGCAGCTTCGTCAACCAGATTTCGCTGATTAACCAGCCCGTTATACAACGCAATCACGGCGAAAATGATAATGACGATGATAATTCCAGAAATTAATAATATCATTTTGGGTCCTCCTTGTTCTATTTGACTACAAACATACCATATCAGGGTGGTTCGGAAAAGATACTTTGGCCGCTAACCTTAACAATTAACTAATTCTTGTTTTTTTGTATACAACTTAATTGTAAATCAAGGATTTCATCCAGGGGTTAAATGACCCTTACAATCACGTCATTTAATTATTTCTTTACACGATATTAAAAAAACACTCCTTTGTCTGTTTATAGATAGAAATAGCTATGCTTTCTGGTATAAACTCATTTGACCTGCTTTGACATAATAAGTTATCAAAAATTAATAATAACAGCTAATTTCCTTGACTATCCTGAATAGAACTCTTAGTGTATTATTAAATATGCATTAGAAAATTATTAGGAGTGACCTTCATGAATGGGCAAACTGTAGTGCCGCCGGAATTAAATAAACGGATGATTCGAATTTTTAAAGAATTCCATGAACATCCGGAACTATGTCATCAGGAATCTTGGACAACCAAACGAATTAAGGCCGAATTAACCCGGATCGGAATTCCATTGCTGGACTTTCCGATCAAAAGTGGTGTTGTTGCGGAACTTGGAACCGATGGCCCAATCATCGCACTGCGAGCAGATATTGATGCACTGCCCCTTCAAGAGGAGAGTGGTCTGCCTTATCAATCCAAAATTGCTGGTGTTGCCCATGCCTGTGGTCATGATTTTCATATCATGGCATTGCTTGGTGCCGCAAAATTACTTAAAACGCAAGAATCGCAATTAAAGGGGCGAATTCGTTTCATCTTCGAACCTGGTGAAGAACGACACGTCGGGGCAGTCGAAATGATTGCTGCTGGCGTTTTAAAGGATGTTAAGGCCATTTCAGGCATCCATAATATGCCCACCCTACCAGTTGGAACAGTGGGCATTAAGACTGGTAAATTGATGGCTTCAAACGATAATTTTGACGTCACGATTACTGGAATTGGCTCTCACGCTGCCATGCCACAGACTGGTCGCGATCCAATTGTTGCTACTGCCAGTATTATCATGCTATTGCAAACCATCGTCAGCAGAAATATTTCACCCTCGGATCGGTTAGTATTAACCGTTGGCCAAATTCGTGGTGGTCACACCAATAACGTCATTCCTGAGACGGCTGGTTTTAAGGGAACTATCCGAGCCTTTTCGGCAACCGACCGCAAACTTGCTAAAAAACGATTTTACGAAATTGTCAATCAGACTGCTGCTGCCTATGATCAGTCAGCTGCCATCAGTTGGGACCAGGGACCGGCACCAGTTGATAATAATGAAGACGTGACTGATATTATCCAGCATGCAGCAGAAACCTTCATGGATGTTGTCCCCGCAATTCCTTCAAATGCTGACGACGATTTCGCTACCTATGAAGAATATGTTCCCGGCTGCTACGCGTTCATGGGAAGTCAGGGACAGTCAAATCTCCATCATCCTGACATGATCGCTAATCCAGACGGACTTCAATATGCTGCCAAATATCATGAACAGGCCGCATTAGCACTGCTTAATGCATTAAACCATCACGAAAGTTTTGAGAGGGACTAACCATAATGGATAAAAGTGAAAAACTACAAATATTAGAAGATCTCATTTCATTCCGGACTGTTAACGATAATGAACATTTAGTGACCAGCTATTTACACGATCTGTTAGCTAATCATGGTATCCCATCCAAATATGTTCAATATGCCGAGGGTCGGGATAATTTAGTCGCAGAATTTGATACTGGAAACCCTGGCCCGGTTCTTGGTTTTTCCGGTCATGCTGATGTTGTCCATGAGGGAGCCCTTTCAACTTGGACCACACCGCCATTCGAACCCAGTGTTCGCGATAATCGTTTGTATGGTCGGGGCACTTCTGACATGAAAGGCGGTACAGCCGGGTTAACAATTGCGTTTATTGAATTAATTGAAGCACATCAAATCAAAAAGGGAAAATTGCGACTTTACGTTACAATGGGTGAAGAGGTCGGTGAACTCGGTTCTAAACTTTTAGCCGACGACGGCTTGGTTGATGACTTGGATGCGGTTGTAATTGGTGAACCCAGCGGTGTTTCAAAAGAACGTTTAGATGACTATGTTGACAGCGGCGGGGCTAAGTTCCCATCAAAATTAGCAGCCCAGCTTCATCAAGTCAGCCACGATAATGGCGCCGCAGAACAACATTTTATTTTTTACGCTCATAAGGGCTGGCTCATGTATAAAGTAACGGCGCATGGTAAAGCCGCTCATTCCTCAATGCCTAAAATGGGCGTTAACGCAATTGATATGCTGATTAATTACTACTTAAAAGAAAAGCAATTTTATCAAACGATTAAAGCTTCAGATCCGGTTTTAGGTGAGACAGTCTATGCACCAACAATTATTCAGGGTGGGAAACAAATTAACAGTATTCCTGACAAAGCAACTCTCCAAGTTAAAATTCGAACAATCCCCGAATTCGATAACCAGACAATCATCAACAAACTTCATGAAATGATCACCGAACTCAATCAGCGACCTGGCTACAATCTGTCAATTGAAATTGCCAGTAAACGACCTGTCATTAACCATCCAGGTTCAAAGATTATTGATATTGCGCAAGCAGCCGGGAAACACCATCTTCATGAATCACTTGATTTACCAACGATTGGGGTATCACTGGGAACCGACGCTTCAGAATATACTCGGGTAAATCCTAAAATGGACGTGGTTGTCTTAGGACCAGGAAACACCACCAGCCACCAACACGATGAGTATGTCGACTTAAACACATACTTTAACATGATTGATACTTATCAAGAAATTGGCAGCCAATATTTAAAATAGTCATCAGAAACCAGTTTTCAATAAATGAAAACTGGTTTCTTTTAAGTTCTCATTTATTGAAAACGGATTGTTCACTTTCCCTATAAATCACCTTTCATCTCCCAAAAAATCGGCAACTAATCAATCACTTACTTTCTGATTAGTTACCGATTTTAATTTTGTTATCAAGCCTCATTTTACTTATTTATCCAATTGATAATGCTTCTTCACCAAGTTTGATAGGTAAGACAATAGTCCGATCATGGCCAAATACATCAGCGATACTAACAACCAGACTTTAAAGCCCTCCATATTTCGTGAAATGATAATGGTCCCTTGTTGCGTTAATTCAGCAACCCCAATGGCCGATAATACTGAGGTTCCTTTCAATGCAATAATAAATTGATTAATGAACGACGGTGCCATAATTCGCAATGCCTGTGGTAAAACAATGTATCGCATTGCCTGCCAATAAGACATTCCGTTCGACTGTGCGGCCTCCATTTGTCCTGAATCAACCGCCTCAATGCCACCTCTAACAAACGATGCCGTATAGGCGCTGTTCTCCATAACAATGGTAATCACCCCAGCGATAAATAATGGAATTTTTTCACCTGTTAAGTTCGGAATCCCAATATAAACGAAGAAGGCCAGAACCATGACGGGAATACTCTTAAAAACAAACGCATACGTCGATGAAATCCCCCGTAAGAGTTTACTTGGCAGTGAACCTAGGACACCTAAAATGATCCCAATAATCGTCGCAAAAAAGATGGCCACAACCGTAATTTCCAGCGTCATTTTGATACCGTTAATAAATGACGTTGAGTTACTCTTTAATAAGCCAAAGTAAGTTCGATCCGATTTAGATTCAACCGGAATCGCTGACTTACTCTTTTCACCAGTATAAAAGTGGACAATTTTAGCATACGTGCCATCTTTCTTAATGGCGGCCAAGCCAGCGTTAAACCGCTTCAACAGTTCAGCGTTTTGACCCTTTTTAACACCAAAAGCAACTGGATTTTTATTCTTGGCGGCGCCAACCAATTTTAAATTCATGTGGTTTTTTATCGAGTACAATAATGTGGCAGTCGAATCAATTGCTGCATCCGAATTACCAACTAATACATTGCTCAACTCCGTGTTACTATCATTAAACCGCTGAACCCGAAACCCATATTTCTTCTGGACGCTTTCAGCATATTGTTCCGAAGTTGACCCGGTTTTAACAGCCACTACCTTTCCTTTCAAGTCTTTGTAGCTCTTAACGTCACTGTTTTTAGGAACGGCTAATGCCAAACCAACATTGTAATAAGGTTTGGAAAAATCAATTTTCTCTGCCCGTTCAGGAGTCGCCATCATTGCAGCGATAACACCATCTACCTGATTACCCTCAAGCGCTTGAACCGCACCGGCAAAGTTCATAATCTTAAACGTATATGTAAAATTTTCCTTCTTGGCAATTGCCCGCAAAATTTCAACATCTAAGCCCGGATGCTTCGTATTATAAGATCCTTGCTTATTCTGAATTTCAAATGGTACAAAGGTTGGCCCCACACCAATCGTATAATGTTCTGCTGATTTTGCGGATGCAATATTATTCATTAAAAACATCGACGCAAAAATTATCAATCCTGAAATTAGGATTTTTCTAATCCACTTCAAAATACCCACTCCTTAAAAGTCGTTTTATAAAATATAGCATTATATCAGCCTTATAGGAAGTGAAATCATTTTTTTATTTACTTTTTTACTATATAAATGACGTTTTTTTATCAAACAAACACTTGTAATAACAATTCTTATGAGTGTTTCTCTAATTTTAGCTATTTTTTTATTCACCTTTTAAAATATTAATACATTTAATGCCTTGGATGACATAAAACATCACATTTACTGCCAAAATAAAAAATCATCCAAACGCGAGCTTGAGGCGTCTAAATGATTTTTAATGGTTAGCTTATACCAATCCCTGTGCCAACATTGCCTCGGCTACTTTTTCAAATCCAGCAATATTCGCACCGGCTTGATAATTTTTATCCAGATGGTACTTCTTATCAGCGGCTTCCGACTTTTCAAAAATATCTTCCATAATATCATGCAATCGATTATCAACCGTTTCAAAACTCCATGAGAGCCGTTCACTATTTTGACTCATCTCAAGAGCTGAAACAGCTACGCCACCAGCGTTAGCAGCCTTGGCGGGTCCAAAAACAATGCCATTCTTGCGATATGTGGCAATCGCTTGAGGATCACTTGGCATATTAGCACCCTCACAAAGATATTTCGCACCATCTTTGGCAATTAGGCCAGCTTGTTGTTGATTAATTTCATTTTGAGTTGCACATGGTAATGCCAAATCATAATCAACATCAAAATCCCAAACTGAGCCCTCGTGGTATTGAGCAGTTGCAACCCGATCAGCATATTCCTTAATTCTGCCACGCTCAACTTCCTTAATTTGTTGCACAATTTTGTAATTAATGCCACTTGGATCATACACATAACCATCGGAATCTGAGCAGGTAATCACCTTTGCACCCAACTCAGTTGCTTTTTGAATCGCGTAAGTTGCCACATTACCAGCACCGGAAACCTTGATTTTTTTACCAGTTAACGTATCGCCCTGTGCTTTAACCAGTGCATTTGTATAATAAAGCAAACCAAAACCGGTCGCCTCTGTTCGAGCCAAACTACCGCCAAATGTGAGTCCTTTTCCAGTTAGAACACCGTTTTGATACCCATTCAAACGTTTATACGCGCCAAATAAATAACCAATTTCACGGCCACTCACACCGATATCACCAGCTGGAACATCTAGATCCGGCCCAATATGACGTTGAAGTTCGGTCATAAAGCTCTGACAGAAACGCATGACTTCTGAATCAGATTTACCTTTCGGATCGAAATCACTACCGCCCTTGGCACCACCAATTGGTAGACCGGTTAAACTATTTTTAAGAATTTGTTCAAACCCAAGAAATTTGACCACGCTTAGCGTAACACTGGGATGTAATCGTAAACCACCTTTATATGGGCCAATGGCTGAATTGAACTGAACTCGCCAGCCGCGGTTAACATGAAATTGACCATCGTCTGATTGCCAGGGAACCCGAAATTGAATTGCCCGTTCAGGTTCAACCAACTGAGCCAATAAATTTGCTTTAATATACTCAGGATGCTGTTCAAGTACCGGCTCTAAACTATCTAATACCGTAAAAACAGCTTCTTGAAATTCAACTTGATCTGGATCGCGACGTTGAATGTCATCCTCAACAGATTGGATATATGATTTAGCATTGCTCACGATAAATTCCCACTTTCTTTTGACATTGTATCAACAGACCAACATACAGCTTACTAAAGATAACTTACGTCGGTATGTTATCTATATTATCAGAATTATTATGAAAAATCTTCTCACTTTATGAATTTTTTACTAAACATATCAAAACTATCTCCAAAGGCAAATTGAAACATAATATATCCTTTGATTGAAACACACGTAAAATAACATCGGATTAAAAACAATCATTCCATTTACATCAAAAATCGGCCGCCAAAGATCATCTTTCAATAATCTTCGGCGGCCGATCAACTTGATTACGATGACTGTGTGTATTCAAAAACTATTTTAACACCAACACAACCCCAGCAAACGTGGATAATGTAAAGCCAACCCACGCCACTGCACAAAAAGCAATTTGCGTTTTATTTTTTCGAACAATTGCATAAAGCAAACCTACCAAAAGAATCACCCAAATTGCGAAAATTTTCTGATAAATTGTCACTGCTTAATTCAACCTCTAATCGTCCAAAAATAGTATCAATCTAAATAATGTTTTAACGACTAATTTACTCGCAAAGCTGACGTTAATCAAGCGTTAATAATAATTTTCTCAACGAACTAATAACCGCTGTAACTTGGATACAGTTGCTACTGGTTGACAGCTTTCTCGGGATGACGTTTCGAACTCAGATATCTTACTAAAACAATGACCAATGCAATCGCGGAAACCGTCGTTGCAACCCAGAAGACATTGGTGAAAGCCTGCATAAACCGATTACCTAAAGTTGACGTAATTCGACCAACTCCTGGAAGCTGGAAGAACAGGATTGCGGAGCCAAAACTAATCCCGATCGTCAACCCCAGTGTCCGGGCAAATGAGTTAAATGAGCCAGCAACCCCGGCTAATTTTTTATCAACCATTCCCATTGTTAAGGCATTGTTGGGTGATAAGAAAATTGACATGCCAATCCCATTTAATAAAATTGCGGGAATAATACGATACATGTTCAACCCTTCCGGAAACAGTGCGTAACCGATTTGAGAAATCATCAACACTGCCAGCCCAATGACGGTCATTAGTTCACGATTAATTCGATCGGCCAGGAAACCGGTAAAAGGCGTCGTAACCAGCATCGCAACGGATTGCAACATAATAATCAGACCACTGGTAAAAGGCGTCATCCCATTGAAGCTTTGGAAATAAAATGGCAACAGGATATTTGAAATTGCATTTACCAGCATGACCAGCATCAGCGCTAAAATTGACGTCATAAACCCCCAGTTTCGAATCACTTCGGGGGCAATCCATGGCAAATTTGCCTTGTCATCTTGGAAAAACGAGTAAATCGTAATTGCACCACCAACCACGAAGAATCCTAACCCCATCAGCAGCCCGGATCTACCACTTTGGAAAAAAGTACCACTCAAGAAAAATAAGATAATACCAATTGTAAACAGATTTTGGCCAGTCCAATTAGCTCCCTTGGTTACCTTTAGAATATTTGACCAAGTTTCTCTTGGAATGGGCAAAAATTTGAATCCCAGCCATAAGACAAACAGGCCGAATGGCACGTTAAATAGATAAATCCATCGCCAACTCGAAATTGACATAATGAAGTCGCCAATCCCTGGACCGGATATTGATCCCACCGAAATAAACATTGAGATCATTGCCAATGCTTCAGCACGCCGGTCGTTTGGAAAGTATTGCGTCACAATCCCCATCGAATTGGCCATAATCATCGCCGATCCAATCGCTTCGATCACTCGGCCAAATAGCAAAATAACAAAACTTGGTGCAAGCCCAGTTATCGCAGCACCAAGAACAAAAATAGAACCACCGGCTAAAAAGACACAATTTTTGGATAAAATATCACCTAAATGACCAAACATAACTAATAAAATGGCAGTTGTAATTAATCCGGTTTGAACAACCCAGGTAGCAGCACTACTCGATACGTCCATCGTAACCGCAATTTTGGGAATTGCTAAACTTGTACTCGAACCTGAAAGTGCTGTTAGAAATGAAAACATCCCCAGCACGCCAATCACAGAAAGATTTTTCCCTCTACTCTCAGCCATAATGAACTCCCCCTTCTTTTCACCCACATTTATAACACGAAACTGAAGATTTAGGAGAAGATTAGTTTCGATTTGTTCAGGCTAAATTGGAAAGTCTTAAAAATTAAGCACTAATTTTTGCTGAATAAGGACATGTTTTGGAAGATAACTCTTGGCTGAGTGCTCCTAGTTTTGCATATCCTTTTTTACCCGGCTAAAACGTGTGACCACAAGCAGATCCCGACCATATAAAGCCATTCGGCCCGATACCCCAAGTTCTGGGATATCTTTTTTTACCTAGTCAAAACGTGTGACTGAAAGCAGATCCCGGCCATATAAAGCCCCTCAACCGGATACCCTAAGTTCTGGGTATCCGGTTGAGGGGCTTTATATTCTGGGATCTAACCGCTTTCTGTCACACTCTGTTACCTAAACATCTTCCGCGTTGCTCTCGCTAATGTCTTTGGATCCTTATCGTACCTTGGATTTTTCACTAACTTAGACATTGGGATGCCCGCAAAGTGATATGCGGCAATTTCACCGGATCGAACCGCACTCTGCTCCGTGAAGACCATTTGATATGGCTGTTCCGCAAATTCACCCGTGAAGGCTAGGTTTGTTGAATGAGCCGGAATGACCAACGGGCGATCTGCCTTTGCCCGATTATTAAATAGAGCGGACGCATATGGCATATATGACGGAATATTATTGATAATACTATCCAAAATTTCCTGCTTTTTATCCATAATATTACCCGGACCTGGATCAACCTTGGATAATTGGCCAATTAACTCCTCGGCCATTTCTTTACCCGTCATTTCAATATACGGTTTTTCAACAAATTCGCCCCGACGGCGTGGATACAAGAAATACCCCCAGATTACCGATTCATTTGGCTTTTGGGTTGTAAAATGTGGTTGATGATGAACCACAATCGACATATTGACATCCTTGTTACCTAACGGCGTAATTGGAGATGTTGATAAGAACGAATTTAACGCATTCCCAGGAACCTGCGTTGTGATTCGGGTAATTTCATTTAACAACGTATGATTCTTGGTGGTTAATGTGAAACTAACCCATTCGCTGGCATCCCGATCCGCGAAGAACTTATCAGGATTGCCCAAGTTGTAGAAACGATCGGTTGCTTTCTTCCATAAACTGGCAGCGGCCCCATAATCCATATTTTCCGCAGCAGGCGTATTATAATCACCTAACGTTGCAGAATCAGTAATTGACCCATTGGTGAAGATAACGGCGGTGTCATCATCAACATCGACATGTTCGACTTCATCTGTTTCAGTATTTGTCATTTTTAAGCCAGTAACAGTAATTTGATCCTGCATTGGCGTGTCCTTAAATTCAAAATCCGTTACTCGTCGGTTCAAAACAATATTGACGCCCTGCTCTTTCAAATAGTTAATTAGCGGCAGCATCATACTCTCATACTGATTATATCGGGTTCGGTTAACCCCAACCAAATGCTCAATTTGAGTAAATTCATAGATCATTTGGTGCATATATCGACGTAACTCTTGAGCTGAACTCTGAGTTCGAAAAGCAAAGGTTGTTTCCCACATATACCAGAAATTAGTTTGGAAGATATGTTGATCTTCTTTGAAATAATCAGCAATCGTGACGTTATCAAGTTCTTCTTCCTTAGAATCCGGCATCAGAATTAGTTTCGTCAGGTACCAACGATCCTTGTTGTTGAGACCCAACTTACCGCCGTCAATAATGCCCTTGCCGCCTTCCATCAACCGGGCTTTATCAAAGGTCCGGTGATGGGCATCAAAATCACGAGTATCTTCAGCGGCCGTCATTGCCGGTTCAGTAGCTGATGGTACCCGATCCAACAGATCCATCAAATCAACGTATGTCCGGTAATTAAGCATCCGACCACCACGAGCAATAAACCCTTTTGTATTATCTAAGGGATGATTCTTGTTCCAATATTCGTCAGCAGCTTCATCGGCAGCCGAACCATCATTGGAACCATGATCATCAATTGAATAAAAGGTGATTTGATTACCCTGCCAATGACCTTCTTGAATTAAGTAAACAGCGGCAGCCATATTTGCCAGACCGGCACCAATCATAATGGCTTTACTTTTTGTCATATGTGAACTCCTCCTTATCGATTATCGGAATCTTCAAACTGATCGTATAAATGAGCATCATTTTCAAACCAGCCAATTGATTTTAAGAAATAAACGCCCAGCATGATAACTCCCACACCGGTAACAACTAATTTTTTATGTTTCATCGGAAAGCCTCCTCAAACATGACGCCTTGCAGTCATCGTTTTAAATGTTACTAATTTGTTCTACCTATCATTGTAAAGGTTTCCAATCGAAAATAAATGGTCAATTGGTTAACTTTGCCCAAAATCAGGGAATTGACGACCATTTTGAATCGCGTTTTCGATTCCACCGGTTAGCATAATTTCTGCCCGTAAGACAACTGCCCCCTTAGGCTCCTTCAAACCATTGGCCAACCACTGAACAACTTGCATCACCAACGCCCATCCATAGAAATTGGTAATCGACTTTTGAAGCTTGGGTGAAACCGTCAACTGAGAATGAACAATCACTTTTTTCACTAAATCACGGGCAACTGAATACAAAAAGTTTTCAAGCAGATCACGGGCAACCGAACGAAATGTTTCCAGACAAAATTGTTGGTTATCTTCAATGTAATCAAGAATCAATCGATAGGCAATTTTCCAATCCTCAATCTTTGTATAAGCTTCAATGTTTGCCAATAATTCCTGCTTATAAATCCACTCTAGCAATGAATAGATATCATCAAAATGATAATAAAACGTATTTCGGGTCAGCTTCGCCTTTTTTGTCAGCATTTCAATCGTGATATGGTCAACGGACGTCGTTAACATCATTGTTTTTAACGTTTCAGCCAGTTTCCATTTCGTCGCTTGTTTAGCCATCTGCATCCCTCCCTGAGTTGGATATTTACCTATATTATAGCCGGCAATTATGACAGGATAAAAAGGATTTTTTGGCGTAATCATTTTTTCAATCAAATTTTTTATTAATTGAAACTGCCACGTGTAGCCCTTAATCGGCAAAGCTTTTAATTTTGAAATCTCCATGTTCCCCAAGTTACAGCGCTGAAATGGGTGACAAAGGACGACTATCTCCCAATCATATAAGCCCTTAACTCAATATTCAAACTTTGAATGTTCGGTGGCCTGTTTACTTGGCTGAAACGTGTGACAGAAAGGCTCTTTCCACGGTTGAGCGACATTCTTATTTAATGGTTTTACAAATAAGATTTCAAAATGTAAAAAGGATTCCATAGCGTTTTCGTGATTTTTGTGGTCTAAATATCCTTACCTGCTCGTTGAAGCATGGAAAGAGCCGACAGAAAGCAGATCCCGGCCATATAAGCCCCTTAATCCAATATTCAGACCCAGATTATTCGATTAAGGGGCTTATATTCTGGGAGTTAACCGCTTGCTGTCACACTCTATACCAGAAAACACTTACGAAAAACTCCCAACTATGGTAATGTAATCAATTGTCGTTACAGAATTGTTTTCAGAAAAGGAGCGTCATTACTTAAATGGAAAAATCTTTAAATACAGCCGATGAAGCTGCAGAGCCAAAACAAGCTGCCAAACCGGTTACCCGCCCGTTTCTGGCCATGCTGGGAATGCTGATTGGTGGCTTTGTGGGAATGCTCAGCGAAACATCCCTCAACATCGCCCTGCCAACCTTAATGACTCAGTTGCACGTCAATATTGGGACTATCCAATGGTTGGTTACTGGCTACATGCTCATTATTGGAATTGTTTTGCCATTATCAAGTCTACTCAGCCGAATTTTCTCGACTCGTCAAATTATTCTATTCGCTTTAATTGACTTCATGGTTGGAGCCACCATTTCTGCACTGGCTCCCAGCTTTGGCATGCTGCTAATTGGTCGAATGATTCAAGGAATTGCGACCGGCTTGATTTTACCGTTAATGTTCACAGTTGCAACCTTAATTTTCCCACCTTATAAATTAGGATCCGCAATGGGGATGATTGGCTTGGTCATTATGTTTGCCCCAGCCATTGGCCCGACTTTGGCCGGAATGATCTTAGGAATCCTTTCATGGCAGTGGATTTTTTGGTTGTTCGTCCCATTTTTATTAATTGGCTTTTTTTTGGCTTTCAAATATCTGCCAAACGTCGGAACCATTACGAAACCAAAAATTGACAGTTTTTCAATTTTACTATCAACACTGGGATTTGGCGGCCTGGTAACTGGCGTCAGCCTGGCCAGCGACTCCGGCTGGACTTCCCCCAGTGTGCTGGGAACCCTTGTTGTTGCGGTTATTTTACTTGGCTGGTATATTCATCGCCAAGTTAAATCAGCCACGCCAATATTAAACTTCAAAGTTTTTGCCAACAAACAGTTCCGGACCGGTGCCATTCTGGTTATGTTGGACTTCGGGATCATTTTATCATCGATGTACCTTCTACCAATGTTCTGGCAAAATGGATTAGCCATCCCGGTTGCGTTAACTGGAATTGTCATGCTGCCTGGTGGCATCGTCAACGCAATTGTTTCCGCGATCGCCGGTCGATCTTCTGATACAGTCAGCCCACGATTACTAACCACATTGGGATTTGGCATCACCATTATTGGGATCATCGCCTTATTATTCGCCACTTCGACATCACCGGTTTGGTATGTCATCATGGCACACATCATTATGATGGTCGGTGTCCCACTATCGATGTCGCCGGCCCAAACGTTTGGCCTCGGTGCATTAGATCAACGAACTTCCAGTGACGGCAGCACAATTATGAATACCTTTCAACAAATTGTTGGTGCGATTGCCACCGCGATCGCGACTAGTTTACTGGCATTTGGTCAACAATTATCTAGTACCGCCAGTCATCAGGTTGCTTTTACAACCGGTGTCCACGTCGGTCTCATTTTCCCATTAGTATTTGCAATTTTGGCGCTTAGCCTGTCATTAACCATTAAAGAAAACCACGCTTAATGAATCAGATAAAAATCCGCTGATCTAAACGAGTTATGAAATTCGTTGACCAGCGGATTTTTATCTGTCACACTTCTTAAGATTATCCCAAGAAAATGCCCATTTGGCTAAACTCAGTGTTAAAATTAGGCCTTCGTTTCTACCTGGTGTTACATTGGAGTTGTGATAGAAATATCGCGCAAATCAGATATGGGGGCATAAAGAATATGAAATCTAATTTAAAAAAGTCACTTTACGTTGGCTTGGCCGCACTCTCCATGGTTACCGCAACGGGTTTTGCCGCAACCAACGCTAGTGCCAAAACTTACGCAACTGTGAATTCGAACTCAACATTAACAACTGACCCAACCACCCGCAACGTGGCGACAAACGGCACCAACGCTTTGTATACTAAAGCTGGTACCTTACGTGGTGCCCGAGTCATTGCTGGTAAGGGGACCTTATCATCATATGGCAGCTCAAATAGTTCGCAACAATATTTCCGGGCATACCGGGTCGCAACAACCAACCGCGGTTCTGTTTATTACAAGGTTGTCTCCTTCAATGGTAATCTTCGTGGCTGGATCTACGGCGGCAAAAGTACAAACACCTTTGGCGGTGGTATCTCATCCACAAACACAATGACCCAAGCTGGTCTACCAACTATCACCAAGGGATATACTTTAACGAACGCCGCCAAGAATTCACTCTGGGTTAATCCAAAGTGGAGCCAGTATAAAGCTCAGGCAGCTGATATGAGCGGCTACAAAACCGGCGATACCTTTACCATTACCGGTGCTGCAACCAAAACCCGTGAAGGTTGGTTATATTATCAAGTCACAGATGACAACAATTCAGCGGTTACTGGTTGGGTATTTGCTGGCGGCCTGACCGCACCAACAAGTACAACACCGATAACGCCAACGACACCAACTACGACACCTACCAAAGATAATAGCGTTCAAATTAATTATTTAAATGCTTCAGGTCAACAGGTTGGTCAAACATACAACTGGATTATCCAAAACAGTGACTTGAGAAGTGGCGCTAAGCTAACTAATGGTGCTAAACTAACTGATATCTTAACCAATGCCACTCAACTTGAAGATGTTGCCAATAAGAACGTTCCTACCGGCTATACAGTAAGTAAGACGCAAGATCCAAGTCATCCTTACACCAATGTTACCGTTGGCAGCACCTACTCGGTTTATGTTGATCAAGCGGTTCAAAAGTATGCATCACAACTGACATACTATGATTCAAACACAGGTAATCCGATTCCAAATTCAGCACTGGTTGAAAATTCATATCCACAATTAACCACAACTGAACAGGGTCTCTTCAGCAGTTCAACCCAAGCTACAATTGCACCAACGTTGTTTGATAACAGCATCTTCACGACTGGAAGATTAGCCGCTTTAACTGGCAATCAAGTAAGCGCCAACGGCCAACTCGTTACGCCAAGTTGGAAATTTGATGCTAATAAAACTAAGCAAGCCAATGCTAATGCCAAGTACGGCGATACAATCAAACTGTACTATGCTGAAAATCTTATCAAATAATTTCTGTTATAGAACATACGTAAAAAAATAATCTAAAATTAGATCCGGTTAAGACTGTTTAATCAGTTTTTGGCCGGATCTAATTTTGATTTGATTTCATCACTTTCCAACTTTTGTTACCTGGATACTTGAATTGATGTCACATGCCAGTATCCATTTTTCTTGGTCATCACTAAATCTGTTTGTTTATCGTTAATTGAACAGGCAAAGTATTCATCGTTGAAATCGCCACCCTTCGCATCTGAAAGGCTGCTAACTTTGTTACCGGGAGCGTTTTTTAAGAAAATAAAGGTGCTTCAATTAGCGGATATCTTCTTTAGAATTCTGTGATTCCTTTTTGTAGGGGTTGCCAAGTATGAGTTAACTTGACAACGTAAATCATATTTCACGTTAAAGCCCATGTAAAAAAACAAAAAGACGACACCAGCCGCAATAACAAATAATGTTATTAATGTAAGTTTCAACTTTTTATGTTCGCCGTTTTTAAGCACGACTATTAACCCCCTCTTCTGTTTATCCTTCAATTGTAATCTCAAAATATTCTCAATCGTTAATCACAGTCTAACAACTTTTACAGGATAGATCAGGTTCTAATTCAAGTTCAGCAAAAAGGTTATCAAATCTTTAAATTGTGACAAAGTTAATCAATAACTTTCGACGGACCAATAACGTTAATTGCTCAGAACCCCTCTTCAAATAGATAGACAATTTATAGACCTATTTATTTGAACATATTTCACAATGGGTATATTCTGAAGAAAAAGTAACCGAATAGTTTGGAGGAGATCACTATGAATAAAATCAGTCGTCCAACTTCCAAAAATATCTATCTTTGGGGACTGCTGGACTTCTTTTGTATCTTGTCATTTAGCATTCTTTCAGCTTTTGATGTCAACGAAGGGATCAGTAGAGTGATTCTTGGGCTTTATATCATCATCTTCCTATACAGCATTTTCAAAACAATAAGTGGCATTGTCTTCAGCAAATTTTATGACGACGGTGGTATCCTTTCTGTGGCTTTTATTGAAATCTGTTTTCTAATATTACTTTTGGTGATGGTCATTTAGTCCTTTACGTATTGTATGATCATCAGTGAGCAAACTGTTTTCTAAACAGCTTAACTGGTTCCATATCGGCAGGAAACCAGCAACATATTTTGTTACCAATAACACATCATAGTCTTGGAAATAAAAGATGAAAGGAATATTCGTAATGGACCCTAAGCCCCAAAAACAAGAACCCAATCAGCTCATTCAAATTCGTATTAATCAAACCGTTGCCAATCAAGCAGAAGATATCTTTAATAAGGTCGGTTTAACTCCCACCGCAGCGATCAACGCCTTTTATCGAAAGGTCATTAGCACCGGCGGAATTCCATTTGACTTAACACCGAATCAAGATGATAAAGATGCCTATGAAATCCAGCAGCTTTCAAAAAATACTCCTGTAGAACGTTTAGATACCCCCCAAAAAATAGAAGATTGGTTTAACGATCCAAGACATGATTACTAAGCCGTTCGATACCTTGTATGTTGCCTTTGTCCAAGAAAATGGTGCAAAAGACGACCAACTTTGGTTCTAAGTAATTATAACGAATGATCGGCAAGCTTAGAGGCGATTGAGAACTTGACTAGAATTGATATACGTAGCCTTAAACACGTTCTCACAATTATCATCGTCTAAAATAAGATAAATAATCGCCATCGTTAATATCAAATCCCAAACCGTTTCTCGTTTAACTGGGAAACGGTTTTTGCTAACCAAAATGAATAACCACCTTAATTAGCGATATAATGGATTTGAAAGCTGAGATGATAGAAATGAAAAAAACATTCTTAATCGCTTTAACATTAGGTGGTTTAACAAGTTGCTTAGGATTTATCGCCAACCAACAACCTGCTGATGCGGCTGCCTGGCAGGTGATTAAAACCAGGGATTACACTCATTCACGATCAGCTTTATCCACGCCATATTATGTCAATAAAAAGGGTAATGTATACATGTGGAACCTGCATCATACCAAGCGACTTCATAATTTAAAAAATTACCCTCGAACTAGTTTTTGGCTTGAAAAGAGTGTTGAACTAAGACAAGGCACAAAACGTAAAATATTCTATCGTGTATCTAGTATCGGTAATGTTAACGGCTATATTTATCGAGGCTACTTAACCAAGGGATGGAACCCTGCTCGCAGCCTAAATAATTCCGCTGAATTAGAGCAACAACTTATTAATCAACTCCCTGGATTAGAATCCGATCAACAGCTTCAATCACTAGCCAACGCCTATGGTGAGAATATAACGGGCGATGATTTCGACGAATATTCTAACATGCTAGACCGTGTATTAGGGCCACAACACAAACTGGTTATCTTTGATGATCAATCAGTCAATCCTCTCCTTCAAAGCCCACAAAACTATGGCCCTTACGTAAAAACCGCAATCACAAATGCTTTGCAAACCAAACTGGGAAAGTCAATTAATGATCTACAAAATTGGCGAATGGGGATCTATGCTTATCCATACTCAAGCAGCTATTACGGATCTGGTGCATTAATATTAATGCCACCAAAGAACTAATCGCCATTATTAGTTTTATCTTGATTTAAATGTATTTATTTGTGACAAAATCGATTTAGAAATTCTTTTTTATTACAAAACAAAGAAGCCAGGAATGGATAAACAGTCCATTTCTGGCTTCTTTGGATTAAAAGCTAAAAGTAATAGTTAAAAATCAGATTTGTCTACTCGATATACGTAACTTTCGTTGGGCTTTGATGCTGAGTCACCGTAATATACAATTCATCACCGAAGATTTGCAAATTCTCAATTTCTGTTAACGACTGTGTCCAATCATTATTGAGAATAGGGGTTTGATCAAAATCGGTTCCATCCCAATACATTTTTCCAATTAACGTATCTCTAAGGCCTGTTTCATCACATGTACCTTATCAACAGTCCCATGTACCCGTCCACCATTAATTTTTAATATTTTAAAAGACCGTTGCAGTGAGTGTCACAAACTGACATCAACTGCAACGGTCTTTTTTTCTAAAGGTAAGTTGATTTTATAATGACTGGAATCCTATACTTTTTCCTTTGTCTTATCTTTTACCATCTGTTTAATGGCTTTCATTGCGGTACTTAATGCTTCATCACTAGCAGCATAACTAATTCGGATATACGCGTTATCGCCAAAAGCATCCCCAGGCATTAAGCCGATATGATATTCCTTGGCTAATGTCTTCACAAAATCCCAACTATCCATATGCAATCCAGCCGGAATCTTGGCAAAGACGTAGAATGCCCCACCGGGATGGACAACATCAAAACCGGCTTCTTTCATCTCTTTTGCGACAAAGTCCCGCCGCTTCAGATATTCTTTTCTCATCGCTGCCGCATCGTTTTGACCATTTGTCAGTGCCTCAATCGATGCATATTGAACAATTGAAGTTGGTGTCGTGACCGTAAATTGGTGCACCTTGGCAATTTGATCAATAAACCCAGTTGGGCCAAAAACAAAACCAATCCGCCAGCCGGTCATTGCGTGTGACTTGGATAAACCATTAATCACAATGGTTTGATCCGGCAATAGCTTCGAAATCGAATAGTGTGCTTGACCATAAGTCAGTTCACCATAAATTTCATCACTAATCACCCAGATACCATTGTCTTTTAAGACAGGTGCCAAATTTTCAATCTGCTCTTGCGTGTAAGCCACACCGGTTGGATTGTTGGGATCAGTCAAAATCAACCCTTTAATATTGTAATCGGGATAATCAGAAATCGCCTGTTGCACTTTTTCCGGGGTTAATACAAATCCAGAATCACTCGTATCAATTAAGATCGTCTTTAAATCGTTTAATGTTAATAGCGCGTTATAGAGTGGGTAAGCCGGCGTTGGTAAAATAACAGCATCGCCAGGTTTAAACAAAGTCTTAACCGTTGACGATAAAGCTTCAGTTGCGCCAACCGTAACCACAATTTGATCCTTCGTGTAATGGTAGCCAAATTTATCTCGGTAGTAATTAGATGCTGCTTCGCGAAGCTCTTCAACACCCCAATAGTACGCATAATGAGATTCGTTTTTATCAATGGCCTCATGAGCTGCTTTTTTAATATGCTCTGGAACATTAAAGTTTGGTTCGCCCAGCGTTAACTTAACGATTTGAGGATCTGAACTAATATCATGATCAAATTTTCGCATGGCAGATGGTTTGACATTTAACACGTTTGGATTAATTTCATCTAATTCCATTTTACTACCTCCGAGAGTTTAGTTTGTTGATAAATCAACACCGAATTGACTTCCAACGATCTTGCTAAAAGTTAAACTTAATCATATAACAAAATGATGAGAAGTCAATGTGTTCAACCAAGAAAATTTGCATAAAAATACGTTTATGACATCTTCACGTCAATACTCAATCATTTCTATCGCTTTCATTGTTTATTCATACAGTTTTTCTTAGGTCTCACTTCAACTTCAAATTTTCGTAGTGTTAGATTTTATAACAAGCCGGTCAAGCAAAAAGGGATCAGCCTGTTAGTTTGGAAAAATAAGCTAATCCATTGAAAAATAACTGATTCAAGCAATGTTTCATGTGGAACTTTGAAGAAATGTAACGGAAAGTCAGCTTAGTAAACTTCAGGATTCTAAATTGAGGGTCTGATTTTTTATCTATTGTTGATGACCGCTTAAAATGGCTTAATTGGCAATGCTTATCCAAACGAATCTTTATTTATAACTCACAATTGTCATCTTATTATCCCGGTAAGTTGCCATATAGACATCCTTAACATTATCGATTCCCTGTTGCTTCAACATCCTCATCAACCAGTCTTCGTCTTTTTCCATAATATCAAGGACATCGGGATCAATCTGACCGTCGACAATGACCGGGTAGCGAATACTACCGTCACCATGACGCAAAACTGTTAGCGAACCGTTTTGTTCCACAATTGCCCGTTTAACCTCTGAAAAGTCATAAACACCAGCCGTTCGCAATTTAAAATCAACATCCTTGGCTGATAAATTAGCTCTTAAACAATTTTCAACCAACAGTTCGCCGTTTCGAACAATTGTAATCGGCTCACCTTCAACAAACTTGCCAAACCAGTGAATATGAGTTTTTAAATAGCGAGTCACCAAAATCAACAATGACCAAAG
This sequence comes from Lentilactobacillus diolivorans DSM 14421, assembly GCF_001434255.1. Taxonomy (GTDB): domain Bacteria; phylum Bacillota; class Bacilli; order Lactobacillales; family Lactobacillaceae; genus Lentilactobacillus; species Lentilactobacillus diolivorans. Next base: position 103,571 of record NZ_AZEY01000098.1, on the reverse strand, counting down.
CAGCAAAACAACCACAAATTGGGCCATTGTAATTGCCGGGTTATAGAGCACACCACCGATAATGCCACCAAGGACATAGTTTTGCAGCTGGTCCATTGCCGAAGTTGGCGCGAGATTTCCCTTTCCGGTCAAGTTAATCAGGACGGTGATAAATGCAAATCCAACAATTAACTTCATTGTGACATCTGAATATGTAAACATTATTTATCCTCCACTTGAATATTATTTGCCTGGTGTAAATCCACCTTTTCAAGAACAAACTGGCTGCCATCAGTATTAAAATCAACTCGATAGTACCCCTTTGGCGTCTTTACCAACAAGTTTTGATTTTGAGACGTGGCATTCACGCTTACTTCATCTGTCTGGACATCCAACCGTTTGGCAACTTCCTTAACTAAAGTTGTCATCTGGCCGGTCTGCTGCGACGATGACTTGATGTTGCTGTAATCGTCATACTGCATCCCCAAAATTAATAAAAGCAACGTTGCGATAATCACACTTAGGTCTTTATATTTAATATCCATTTTGTTTCGTAGATAATGAAGCATGAATAGAATAAAGATAACGACTAAAATACTGATCACAATTACCCGCGCGTACTGCCAAGTGTGCTGAGTCGCGTGCAAATAATTATAGGTGTAAAAGGTCATGGTAATAATCAAACTCCCCTCGGTTGATCTGTCAAAACAATGGCTAATGGTCACTCTAAATAAGCCGAAAACGTTTAGCACAATTTATTATACTCAAAAATCAGGTCAACGACAGCTGATAAGTAACGGCTAACTCTTCTATTTTTAATAAGAGAATTAGCAACTACAGGAACTGCCGAATCTTTTTCCCCATTAGTTCGGCCGATTCAACCATGCCATTTTTCAACCAGTGAATTGAAACATTAACAACCGCTCCGGATAGGAAATCATAGTCATATTCATCAATTTGCTCAACATTATCTTTTTGCAAATAATGATAAGACGTATTAAACGCCTTAATAATCACTTGTTCCTTACCAGCAGCAATTAAAGTAAGCTGATCATCCGCATCATCGGCAACTAATTGAAAATAGTGGGTCATCATCGTCTCGAAAGTTAATTTTACGGGATTATTTGGTAACTGCCGAAGATACTGAATAATCCTCAGCATTTCATAAGCTGATATCACATCATCCAATGTTTTAAAATTACGATAGTAATAAGTCCGCGATACACCGGCCGTTCGAGTCAACTCCGTGATTGAAATATCCTCAAACCGCTTTGATTTTAGTAACTTTATTAATGCCTTAAATGTCGCTGTTAGTTTTTGTTCTTTAACTTCGTGTGGAGACATGGTTTACAATTCCCTCCCTTTTGTAACCTATTTATTTCTGATAAGGATACAGCATGTTAATGTATGAAAGCAAGCGAGGGTCAAAGACAGATAACGTCATTCTCCGCTTAACCATACTTACTTTACAGGGAGAAAATCTTATGCACAAAAAACAAAAACTCATTATCTTTTCCATGATGATCGGTATCTTCTTATGTATGCTGGATACAACTGTTATGAATATTGCGTTGCCAGCCATTCAGAGCGACCTCAAGGTAAACTTGGGGAACTTATCATGGGCTTTAAATATCTACACAATCACATTTGCGGTTTTTACTATTCCATTTGGTCGAATTGCCGACATTGTGGGACGAAATAAGATGTACGTATTTGGTTTAATTCTTTTCGCACTGGGATCTCTACTATCCGGATCAGCTAATCGTGCCGGATTCTTAATCACCGGTCGAGGTATCCAAAGTCTGGGCGCTGCAATTATCTTTCCCGCAAGCATGACTATCGGTATTTCAACAGCCGACGTGAAACATCGAACAGGCATTCTAGCCGCACTGGGTGTAACCCAAGGATTCGCCTCAGCCTTTGGCCCGACCATTGGTGGTGTTGTCACTCAATATCTGGGTTGGCGCTACGTCTTCCTGATCAACCTGCCACTCATTTTAATCGTTCTAATTCTATGTGTTGTCCTACTACCGTTAAAAAACGAACACCAATTTAAGGCCAAGATCGATCTCTGGGGCATGTTATTTTCAATGGGCACATTATTCAGCTTAACTTTGGCCTTAGTTAAAGGCAATGACTGGGGATGGTCCAGCCATATTATCGTTGGATTATTTATAGCGGCTGTTATTTCTCTGATTGGTTTTATTGTCGCTGAACATTTTACCAAAGATCCGATGGTCCCATTAACGCTATTCAAAAGCCGTCAATTCACCGGCGCTTCTCTTGTCACCGTTTTAACAGAAATTTTCTTAGTCGCGGTCTTGGTCATCATGCCCACTTTTTTCACGAATATTCTTAATAAATCAGAGCTTATTGCTGCCTTTATGATTACGCCAACATCACTCATGATTTTTATTTTTTCACCAATTGGCGGTTTATTAAACGATAAAATTGGGCCTCGGTTACTAGTTTCGGTAGGCTTTCTTCAAATAATCATCGGCTACATTGTCCTTTCAGTTATCAATCCGGCAAACTATGGTCAAACAATAATTAGTCTAGTGTTAATTGGTGGTGGTTTTGGCATTATCGCCGGTCCCCTCGTTGTTTTGGGCGCTTCAAATTTTACTGGAAAACTCCTTTCCGCCTCCCAAAGCGTCCTTGGCGTGTTTCGCCAAGTTGGCACGTTACTTGCAGTCGCCATCTTTGTTTCTGCTCTAACCGCGAACTTGGCTACTGCAAGAAGTCAGTCCATCACTCAAGCCAACACCCAAATTGAGACCACTCAGCTATCTACCAAAGCAAAAACCGATGTCGCAGCTAACGTCAAAAAAGCCATCTCAGACAATGGTAAGACAACTGATTCAAATAGTGCTCAGGGCATCACGCCTAAAAAGACCAGCCAACTCATTCAATCCAATTATCAACAAGCCATTGCCAAAATTCCAAATGCTAAAATGATGCCAAAAAAACAAAAAGCCTTGATTCACACCAAAATTGCAAAACTTGTCAAAAAGACGGTCGCAAAACAAAATCTTCAAATTAGCGCAATTGCAAAAGTAATCAAGTCCAACACTAAGCAAAACATGACAAACGCCTTTATGAAACTGTATAAAACGGCACTTCCATTTGCTGTTATTGCAGCACTTGCCAGTCTCTTATTTGAACGAAAACGGAACTATCTTAAATAATCATCACATTTTGAAATAAAAAAAAGCGAGACAGTGACAGGTGGGGGAAATCCCCCATCTATCACCGTCTCGCCTTTTCCATTTTTTCTTCGCTCCACAGAATATCACAAATAAATGGTCTGATTAGATCGTCTAAACATTTACCTTGCTAACCGTATGCGGTGCCAAATGGTTCACTTCTGTCGGTAGACCAACCTCTTGATCTTCACTGATTCCCAATGTACTCAGTTCAGCTCGACTGCCCGTTTGGTTCAAGTTAACTTTAACATCTCCTAATAACGCACCCTTTGTGGCTGCCATGACTGACCAATTATTGGATGCTTTGGCTGATAATTCTTGATTGGCGACAATTGTCATATCAACCTGCTGGTGACTTCTGACAATCGTCGTCGCATTTAACTGACTACTCGTGCCGACCGTACCATCAACAATGACACTGACACAGTTCGCCATGCCACTCACTTCAATGTCTTGATTTAAACTGAGCCTACTATTGCTTCCCATCACCGTGACTACTGTTAAAGCTTCCGGGTGGCTGCTATCCGCATCAATAGTTAAGTTCAACTTGTGATGCAACCGGACATTATCAGGAACAAGCACTGCACTGCAATGCAATTAATTGCCTGTTGATAATGAGCCAATAAAGCCGAACGCCGATTACTTTTTTCCATTTGAGCGGCCAACAACTTGAGAATTGTCTTATCTGACAAATGACCGGAGAATGACGGAATCCGGCCACCAACAGACGCTAATTCCTGCATGGCGGCTGGATTAACATTCCAATTCCAGGAAGTCTCACCAAGCTGATGCCAATCAAATAGGGATGTGGCAACTTTAACACCGGCATATTTTGGTAACCTTGCTATTCGTTCCTCTGATAATGATGTTGCTGAAGCCATTTCGCCCACCGCTTTCTGCTTATTTATTCGATTTCACTACCCTTTAGTTTATCTCATAAAAGAATAAAAGAAAGCCTTGAAATACAATATATATGTGTTATGTACATTTATGGCACAATATATTGTGGGTGCAACAGAAAGTCGCTTTCTCCAAATCATGAATTATCAGTTCGATTTTATTCAAATAAACGAAGAAAATTCTGCACATATCAAAATCGGCTTCTCAACTTTTATCCTCAAATATAAAAGTGGTTATTTCTTTATGCAGAGTAACGAATGGCATAAAATAACGACAAGAAGGGAGTGACTTATGATGATTTCAGCTAAACGCTCGAACCAATCTCTGAACATTCTTTATGGCATTGCTGCTGTTTTTTCTATTATTCTCGGAATCCGACTTGTCTTGTTTACCTTCATTTCCATCTTTGGTTTCCTATTAATGTCCATTCCAACCATTCACTCGTTCATGATGCAACAACTAATCGACGCTGGTATGACAGACGCTTCCCTGTGGGAGATTATCTTCTTTTGGTTAATACTACTGATCACCCTGGCAGCCCGGTTTGGAGTTGCCCTTGGGTTGTTTCGATTGACGGATGATTTTCGTAAACAGCCCACTCTGGATGCCATCAATATGACTAACTTCAAATTAATCCTGATCGCTGACGGTGGTTATATCGTGGCCGCTTATATCGGATCATTTGCGAGTCAGATTTTCAATCTTACCGGAATTAGTTTATTTGGTGGGGGAACACTGACCAATATTTTGATTTGGCTGGTTCTGTATACGGTTTACCTTATTTTTAAGACTCGATCTAACTCGGTCAGTGATCGTTCATAACTGAATTCTAGATTTAATAAATGTTCCCGAATATCAAAACAGAGTGTAGGGGGGCTGTTCTTTTCCTCACGTTCCACTAAGTAATAATCATGATAACTCAAAACGGGGCCGGACAAAATTTCTTTTGTCTCAGCCCCGCTTTTCTAAATAGTACTCAATAATGATTCACAAGATGATCAAATAACTAAACACTGCGACGCTTAAAGACAACGTAACTAATTGCCAAGAAGATCGCCGTGTAAGCCAAACTTCCCCATGCCAATTCGGGTGTCGACAACATCGTCACCTTAGACATTGATGGGGTGTTCATTTGACCTGACAAATTCATCATATTCAATGGATTCCATTTTAACCAGTTCCATTTTTGAATGGCTAACGTCATGAGACCAGCAATAACTCCAAGGGCAAAATACCCGATAATTCCGACCGAAATCGCAGCAGCCGAACTCTTGAAGATATTAGCAAGTAACAAAACCAAACTTAAAATCAGCCACAAACCCACAAAATCACCAATTAAGGTATAAGAAAATGACGTAAAGACACTATGTTCAGCTCCGTATTTCCTGCCAAGATCAAACGTATTGTTAAACAAAACGAATTTCAAAATCAGTGAATAAACGAACACTAAGGCAAAGAGATAAATCGAATAAATCAGCATTGTTAACCATTTACTAACTAAAATTTGGCCACGATAATATTTCCGATAAAGCACCTCTTTAATCGTCCCATATTGAAATTCCATGGCAATAATTGAACTACATGCCGCAATCATAAATAAAACCACCCAAGAATCACCAGTAAATGATTGCACGAATAATGTCCGTGGCGAATAAAACTTCGGATAAGACTTAGCAAGTACGCCAAAGGCGGTCATAAGGACCAACAAAATAATTGTAATTGCCGGCGTACTTCGTTTATGCAGTAATTTAAAGCTCTCTTCTTTAATTAAAGTTATCATTTCAGCCTACGACTCCTTTACTTTATCGTTTTGCAACAGTTTCAATAATGAAGTTTCCAAGTCGCTGTGAACATGCTGAACATCATCGATATCAATGTCACTAGCTGATAATAGTTTGATAATATCAGGCATCTTCGTATCTGCTTTTTCCACCACTGCAACTTGATCAGATTGACTAAGTTCGTAACCATTTTGCGTTAAAATATCTTTAGCCTTCGAATCGTTGGATGTCTTTAAAATCAATAACTTAGCGCTGCCGTTTTCCAAAGCTGCCATACTTTCTTGATAAACAATCTGGCCCTTATCAATCACGACTAAATCATCAACCAACTTTTCCAGTTCACTCAAAATATGACTTGAAATTAAGAATGTCGTTCCTTGTTTGGCCAAATCAAGAATAATTGTCCGCAAGTCCTTGTTGGCTTGTGGATCTAATCCGTTCATTGGTTCATCAAGGATAACTAAGTCCGGCCGATTAACCAATGCCAACGCAATCCCCAGCTTTTGTTTCATTCCCAGCGAATAGGTCTTTGCCTTTCGATTAATGTAACCGCCCATTTTCATCTTATCAACAATATCCATGATCTGAGCTTTAGGCGTCCCATCTTTTGAAAATAATTTCAAATGCTGATACCCGGTTAAAAACGGATAAATCCCTGGATATTCAATTAATGCCCCGACTTTATCCATTGCTTTGTGGCTAGTTGGTGAAACAGCTTCACCATCAATGCTGATATGACCACTTGAATAATTGAATAAGCCCAAAATAGCTTTCATGATTGTTGATTTACCGGCACCGTTAGGACCTACTAATCCAACAATGTGTCCGCGTTGAACTGTAAATGAAACATCTTGTAATACTTTTTTAGAGCCAAAACTCTTATTAAGATGCTCAACTTGCAAAATTGTATCTGTATCTGCCATGTTTTCCTCCTTATGGACGATGGTAAGGTTACAATACTTATATACGCAAAAAGTCATCACTTGCCATTATTTTATTTAGCTAAGTTAACCATAACTAATATGTACAAGTTGCACTGATAATAACATACTAAACCGCTTCCAGACAATAGCGACATGGCATTTCTTACTGGAATTGCGCTTTGAGACATCGTTTATCCTGACCTCAAAAATCAGAAACTTTCTATATTATTCATAACATTTATGCGAACTCAGAGTTAAGATTTGCTTAATTTCGTCAATAGGGTTATTATCTCCCACGGACAATGTTAGACCTACGAATTCAAAGTGAGGTAATGCAATATATGACGAAAGCATTAATTGTCGTCACAAATCATCCCAAATTTGGTGAAATGGACCGAGCCACCGGCTTATGGTTTCACGAGGCAGCCCACTTCGATAATGTGATGAAAGAAAATGAAATCGATGTTGACTATGTCAGCCCAAATGGCGGTTACGTCCCCATAGATCCTTTAAGTTTAGCACCAGATGATATGGATTCTATTGATTGGAACTTCTATCTGGACGATAAGACCAGAAACGTCCACTTGGCAAATTCGCTGAAGCCAGCTGATGTCAATCCGGACGACTATCAAGTCATCTACTACGCAGGTGGTCACGGTGCAATGTATGATTTTCCTGAAAATAAGGACTTGGCAAAGATTGCGTCATCAATCTACGAAAGGGGCGGCGTTTTATCTGCAAATTGTGTGGGCGTTTCAGGATTGCTGGCAATGCGAACAACTGACGGCAAACGATTCGTCCATGGCAAAAAACTAACCAGCTTTACAAATGACGAAGAGGCACTAAACGGCTTAACTAATGATGTCGCGTTTCTACCAGAGGATGAGTTAAAAAAATCGGGAGCGGATTTTTCAAAGAGTGATCCGTTCCAACCCAATGTGGTAACGGACGGCAAACTAATTACGGGCCAAAACCCAAATTCGGCAACGGGTGTGGGCGAAGCGGTGATTAAGGCGTTGCTGAAGTAGGAGAGTGCAAAAAGCCGCGGGTAGCTTCCAGAATATAAGCTCCTCAAACTAATATTCCCGTTTTTGGGGGATATTAGTTTGAGGAGCTTATATGGCCGGAAGTTGCGGCTCTTTTGCACGTTTAGTCTCGGTAACCCAAAACATTAACCACAGAGGACAGCTGGGACTAAGTAGCTTATATGGCCGAGGGTTGTGGCTCTTTTGCTCATTTTGGCTGGGTAGCCCAAAACATTAACCATATTGGGATATCTGGCCGGAAGTTGCGGCTCTTTTACACGTTTAATCTCTGTAACCCAAAACATTAACCACAGAGGATATCTGGGACTAAGTACCTTATATGGCCAAACGTTACTGACACTTTTTGTACATTTACCCTCAACACGGATTTCCGATCATCAAGGAAAACGTCCAGGATTTGCTATAATAACCACAGGAGGCCTATCATGCAAATCTGGAGTGATTTCACGCTCTATTTATTAATTTTAGTGATTCTTCTCGGCGGTATCACATGGTTACTTTTATCAAAGTGGGTTCACGTAACCGAGAGTCAGCCATTGAAAATCGGTTTGGAAGTTTTACTAACGCTTATCGGATTGGCTTCGAATGGATTGGGCGTTATTTTTCTAATTTCTCCCTTTCATAACTTTGGCTATGCACTAATTATTGGCGTAATTGGGATTCTTGTAGGCGTCCTATTTCTGTTTGAGGTTTTCATGTTTTTCCAAAAAAGAAGCTAATAAAAAATGATTGTCGGCTTACGGATAGGCAAAAAGGTCTTGTCCCCATTTAGCCCAATAATAAACAAAGAGAGTGGGACGAAAGGCGGTTAACTTCCAGAGCGTAATTGGATTATCCGAATATTCCGGGCTTGAATGTTTGGATAATTCGGTTACGCGGCAGGAAGTTGCCTTTTGGCGCACGTTTCCACTCGGTAATAATCGTGATTACACAAAACAGGACTGGGACAAAATTATTTTTGCCTCAGCCTCTTCTTTATAACCCAAATTAGATTAATTAAAACATTCTTTCCGAGTGAAGGAGACATAAATGAGTATTGACTAATTAACAATTCGTCTAACCGTTCCGTTTGTTTCTTTTCGCCAGCTGGGTGCATTAAGCGAGGTAATGCCGACACCACCGGTATCTGATTGACCATGATCATGCAAGAATAAATGATCGCCTAAATAAATGGCAACGTGTGAGTTCACTTGGCCCTTTGCATTTGTGAAGAAGAACAAATCGCCGCGTTTCATATGATTAAAACCAACCGGCTTGCCCATTGTAACCAGCGTAAAAGTCGTTACGCTATCCAGATTTCCAAGTGTGATGCCAGCCTTACCGTAGCAATATCTCACAAATGATGAGCAGTCAAAGCGATGATGACGGATATCGGCTGAATTTCGACCGCCGCCATAGTCGTATTTAGAATGACCAACAAGTTTTAGACCGGCGTTAATGGCTGTTTCAATTGATTTGTTATGTCCTTTGAGTGCATTTAAACCGCGAAATCGCGTTTGCTGTGCGCTAATCCAATAGGTGTGACCATCCTGCTTAAACTTGATATAACCAGCGCGCTGATTATGATTCAAATCATCTCTTATCCGACCCGTAATGTGGTTCTGGAGATGTTTGGTGCCGACTGTTCCCAAGTATTGCGACCCCTTAGTTCCGGCAGGCGCAGTGTATAGTTTGGCTTTTGGGGTCGAAATAGTTAGTTTATATGGGAATCGATATGATTGGTAAATGTGATTTGGCGCCACAGTTTGTTTAACCTCGGTGACAGAAGTTGGTACCTCGTTGGGACTCCAAGTCGCTTTGACAAAAACCAATCCAATCCCGATAAGTGCAGCGATTCCCAGACCTCCAAAAATAAGTTTACGATGTTTCATCAAGATATCCCCCGAATAGTTTTTACTGGCTCAGTTGTAACATGTTGAACGGGATTGAGAGATTACTTCGGATGGATCTTATTTATTTCTTAGACAATAGTAATAGGTATATACAGAATTGCCCTTTAATTGAATTGATTTATGACGAGTATCTTTTATAGAAATTATTTGATTTGATGTATACTGAAAACGAATTATAGGAGAATGGGGGAGTGGGATATGAATAAGATGAAGCGTTTTTGGCTATCGATACTGGCAATTTCAACTGTAATTACCGGAATTATTATGAACAATGTTCAAGTAAATGCAAAGGCAAAACAGTTAAATAATACACAAGTTAATGAGATTTTAACTAAATCGAAACTACAACGACCATCAAAAATCAAATCAGATCAAGAAACTACCTTTGATGTTTTCTTAAAGCCTAAACACGAGCATCAATATTTCCAAGAATCACTTGATGTCAATACTCCTGGGAATGGTCAATTTAAGCACTATCTGACGCCAACTGAAATCGGCAATAAATTCGGGCAATCAAATTCAGTCATAAGTGACTGGACATCTTTTTTGAAAAAACATGGTTTAAAAACTACCATATCAAAGAATAAACGGGTTATTTTTGTGTCCGGAAAAGCCGGTACAATCGGTAAACTTTTCAAAACAAATTTAAATTCTGCTAAGTATCACCATAATCCACTTCAATTCGGAAAAGTGAGACCCAAATTTCCTAAAAGTCTTTCTAACAGCTTATTAGCAATCGTGGGAATGACTGACCATAGTCATAATAATGTCTTTCCTAATACAGATCAGTTAACTAAAACAAGTTCTCTGGTTCATAAGATGGGTGGTTATACGAATCGCTTCACAAAAACTTATCATCTAAATTCATTGCTTGAAAGAGGTTTTAACGGTAAAGGAAACACTGTTGGTATCGTTTCTTTTGAGGAAATCCATAGAAGCAATGTGTTTCATTTTTGGAAGCATGAGCACGCCGGTCTTTCCCCAGATCGTTTTACGGTAAAAAATGTCCAAGGAAGTTTCTTTAATCCAAAGATGGTTTCAAACGACAGTATGGAAGCTACCATGGATGTTGAATATGCAGGATCGGTTGCACCACAAGCCAATATTCGAATGTATCGCGAAAAAAGTGCAGTACCAAGCCTTCTTAATACTGTAAGTTTATTTAACACTGCTTATGATGAAAATAAAGTCAGCTCTCTATCTATGAGTTGGGGACTTCAAAGTAGCAAAACTAATGCTTTAATGGAAAAGTATGGAATGCTTCCTAAAGCCTATCTAAAAATTCTTAGCTTAACATTTGCGCAAGGTGATCTTCAAGGAATCTCGACATTTGTTGGTAGCGGTGATACGGGCGCGGGAAATTATTATGTGAAACGAATCAAGAAAAATTATGCGACCTTAGGATATAGTCAGCATTCTAATGATATTGTTACTACCAACCCTTGGCTGACAAGTTGTGGCGGCACAACGTTACCTTATTCTTACAAGGGATCCACGCTAGGATATTCAGAATTCGGAAACATTAGTAACAAAACTGAACGGGCATGGGGATCAAGCCTCATGAAACCTTTACAAAGTAAACCTGAATTAGTAAAAAAGAATCCTATGATTAGACTTAGACTCACGGTCGGTGATGGTGGCGGATTTTCCGAATCATATGCAACACCGAGCTATCAACAAAGCGTTCCTGGTGTGAATACATTTAATGCTCGAAAATTACTTACAAAATACAATTATCCAATCTTTAATGCACCGCTTATTTCGGGTACGGGTCAAGGAAGAAACTTTCCAGATATCTCTGCTAATGCAGATGTTTTGACGCCTTATATTGTATATCAAAAGGAAAAAAGACGGAGCCCTTGGGTTTTAAGAGCAGGTACCAGTATTGTTGGACCACAAATGGCAGGAGCAATTGCTGATTTAAACAGTGGTCGAAATACACGTATGGGATTCTTAAATGCACAAATCTATCAATTGGCAACAACACAAGATTCCCCGTTTAATCCTTTAAACAGTACGGTTGATAACAATAACATGTATTATACCGGACAGCCTGGCACTGTCTATAATCAAGCTTCAGGATTAGGGACGGTTAATTTTGAAAAATTATTCGAAGAATATAAATAAATTATAGAATTCAACTCACAAAAACAGGGCTGAGACAAAAGTAATTTTGTCCAGTCCTGTTTTGTATCATCATGATTATTGCCGAGTGGAAGCTAAGCGTTTTTTTGCCTCACTCTTTAATTGGAAGCTTACCTATGAACGACTAAGTTTATTTGTTTCTAGTTCCTTGTTCCTCAATTTCCTCAAGTGAACGGCCCTTTGTTTCGGGAACGGCCTTAAGAATGAACCAAACACCTAAGAGACAGATCACTCCAAAGATTGCAAATACAGCATCCTGTGGCATATGTGCGGTCATAATTGGGAACAACAACCCAACAGCAAATGATCCGATCCAGTTAGCTGATGAAGCGGCACCGGATGCACGGCCTCGAATAGCTAACGGGAAGACCTCACCTACCAGTACCCAAGTCAATGGTGCCCAAGTAAATGAATAGGCAGCAACATAGATACTAAGGAAAATCACGATCATCATCGGGCTGGCATTTGGCATCAACATGTTAATAACTGTTGGTAACAAGAATGATAATCCCATTACTGTACCACCCATAATTAACAGCGTCCGACGATTAAATTTCTCAGCAATCGCAATGTAAACCAGTGACCCAATGACTAAGATTGCCCCTTGAATAATTGGCCACATTAAAGCAGAACTTGCAGCTTTACCAGTTGCCTTTTCAACAATCAACGGAATATAGTAGAAGATTGCGTTGGCACCTTGGAATTGTTGGAAAGCAGCAACCCCAATTCCGGCAATAGCCAAGTAACGATATTTACCACTAAAGACCGTGGCCCATGATGTTGCTTTGGAAACACTTTTTTCTTCGTTAGCAGTTTTCTTGATTTGATCTAATTCAGTATTAATTTCATTTTCGTTTTGACGAATATAGCTTAAAACTTTTCGAGCATCATCTTCACGACCTGATTTAACAAGGAACCGTGGTGATTCGGGTAGTTTATAAACCCCAAAGAATAAGATAATGGCAGGGACAGCGGCAAGACCCAACATTAATCGCCATGCCCAGTTTTCCGGTAAATCTTTAAGTAAGAAATCAATGATATAAGATAGAAGCATCCCACTCACAATCATCGTCTGATTCAATCCGGATAGACTGCCACGCGCTTTAGCGGGCGCCATCTCAGACATATAGGCCGGCACTAACGCAGAAGCAGCCCCAACAGCCAGTCCAAGAAAGACACGAACAGCAATTAAGTAATATTCACCTTGGTTATTTGGAGAAATTCCTGAAAGTAAGGAGCCAAGGGCAAAAATAATGGCAGAAATTAAAATCATTTTACGACGGCCAAGTTTATCCGATAACTGGCCGGCAATCGCTCCACCAAAAATCGCACCTAACATAACTGATGACGTAATCCAGCCAACAATCCCCGCTTGGTTTTGAAGGCCCCAATCAATTTGCAAAAACGGTAGCGCACCTGTCATCACACCAATATCATAACCAAACAAGATTCCTCCGAATGAACCGAAGAAGTAAATAAACTTGCTTGAAATCTTCTTTTCTGTAACAGCAGCTTTATCCATTCTCTCTCTCCTTATAAAACTCAGTGTCATACGACTGAAGTTATTGGCTTCCCATTTCATAGGGTTGAAAGGGGTTACATAACAAATCGTATAAATCTACAAAACTACAAATTCTGAACAGTCAGTTAAGAACTCTTTAATAGCAGCGCTTACAAGACTTTTTAAATAAAATAAATTGAAAAATAACGAATCTTGTAACGCTTACAGAAAGTTATATTAACGTATTCATCCGTATAAATCAACTGTAAAGATTTGTTATCCGACAAATAAATTTTATTATCGAATTTAAAGCCTAATATACCGCGGATTGATCGACCAACATTATTTTACTAATATTAGAATAAATTTTAGTATTGTTTAGTGTTTATTAATTAATATCATTCTCTATTGACTTCACCTCCAAATCTATTTTCCAATAAGATTATCTATTATCAGTAATGATAAAGATAGCAAATAGGTTTGGAAAAATCATGAAAATTCTGTGAAAAAATTTAACGGATGAACAAGAATAGCTAACTACAAAACAGATCACCACCTGTCCGTTAAGGTTGGCAGCTTTGCAACACAAAACAGAGTGGGCCGGTAAGCGGTTAGACCCCAGAATATAAGCCTCCTAACTTGATATTCCCGATTTTGGAATGTCAAGTTAGGAGGCTTGTATGGCCGGGGTCTGCTTGCTGGCCCATGTTTTAACTAAGTAACAAGTTCAGCGAGATATTCTGATCTTGAATATTTGGATAATTCGGTTACACGACCGAAAGTTGCCTTTTGTCCCGCGTTTTTACCTGGTAATAATCGTGATTACACAAATAGAGACTGGGACAAAATTACTTTTGTCCCAGCCCCCTTTAGTTTAAAACTGCTTAGCTATTGTTACTCAGCTTTATGAATGCTTCCAAGAATATCATCTTTCGAAAAATCATGGGCCATATAGGCTTTGTTATTGACTGGTAAATGTTGTTCAAGCGTATCAAATAGCTGGTAGGTGACTTCACCCTTGACTAAATGAAAGCCCAAGACATGACCACCGAAAGAATGGTCGTCTGATAAGAAGTGTTCATGAAAACCGGCAACAGCCGCACCATCGAACAGTTGTGGCGAGTAGTAGCCTAATAGTGTGCCGTCAATTTGATCGCGAGTAAAAATGCTTTGATTCTCCGCAGTTTTAGCCAATGTATCGTAAGGCGGCGTCGACTTTTCGACTGCCCGTGTTTTGATATTAGCGAACGTCCCCTTCACTTCAACAGAAAAGAAGGTATTGGCCGCTCGACTTAACGAGAGCATTTGCTTATCCAATTCATCCTGATCAACATTTTCTAATTCGGCAAGTGGCGCATATCTTGCAAAATGACTATTAGCAAATGGCAGCGTAAACGACTTTGGGACAACATTCACCTTGCCGCTATGATCGACTTGATACGGCTTACCATCCAAAATAATAAGCTCACCGTCGAGGCCATCACCGGTTCCAATTCCCGTATCACCGTGCTTCAGTAAATCGGCCATCGTAATCGTCCCGGTTAACAAGCCTGGTACTAGTAAGGCCAGCGTGCCATGTTGATATAAAGTTGTGTGTTTTGCCATCGTAAGACTTCCTTATCGTTTAGTTTAAAATATCTTTCAATAAAGCTGACTTTAACTTAATGTTATCACTATAATCGACTGGAATGTCAACAATTACCGGACCCTTTGTCTTAAATGCTTGATCCAAGGTTGTACCAAGATCATCCGGACTGGTTACCCGCAAGCCACGAGCACCAAAACTTTCGGCGTATTTAACGTAGTCAACCGGACCAAATTGAACACCGGCTGGTTTCCCGTACTTGGCAATTTCTTGAAATTTAACCATGTCGTAGTAACCGTCGTTCCAGATCAACTGCACAATATTTAGATTAAGACGCACTGCGGTTTCCAATTCCTGACCCGAAAACAGGAAACCCCCATCACCGGAAACGGAAACGACAGGCTTGCCGGGCCGAACCAATGCTGCTGCAATCGCCCATGGTAAAGAAACACCTAAGGTTTGCATTCCATTGCTGAATAGCAAATGACGTGGTTCATAAATCCGGAAATGCCTTGCCATCCAAATATAATGACTACCAACATCAACCGTAACAGTCGTATCATCGTCAACCCGTTCCTGAAGTGCCCGGACGATTGCCAATGGATGAACCGTTCCCGGTTTGACATCGGTTGGTACTTTGTTTTCAGAATCAAATTCCTGTCGTAAATTATCCAACGTTTTGGAAGTATCTGCTGATAATTTGAATTCGCCAGGTAAGCGGTCGGCCAAAGCATCCAGACTACCCGCAATATCTGCAACCACAATTACATCCGGTTGATAATCTTTACTAATTTCGGGGGCAACATCGTCAATATTAACCACTTTACCAGTTCGATCAACATTCCAATTACGGGCTTCATACTCAACCGGATCGTAACCAATCGAAACAACTAAATCGCTTCGTTTGAGGAGTGTATCACCAATTTGGTTTCTAAAGAGGCCCACCCGGCCAAAGAAATCATCTTCAAGCTCATGAGAGATAATCCCCGCACCCTGATAAGTTTCAACAACCGGTAACGGAAACTTCTTAAGCAAACTGCGAATTGCAGCCGTGTTTTCCGGTGTTGAAGCCCGCATGCCGGCCAAGATAACCGGTAACTTCGCGTGTTTCAACAACTCAATAATTTGATCAAGAGTTGCATCTGCAGCCCGACCATTTTCATGTTTCGTCAACGGCTTTACCTCAGGCCGATCTACCTTATCGCTCAATACATCAGCAGGTAATGAGATGAAGGCAGCCCCTGCTTTGGGTGAAATGGCTGATTGATAAGCGTTGGCAAATGCTTCTGATAAATTATTTGCATCCTGAACTTCAACACTGCTCTTAGTTGCGTTAGCCATTAGTTCCTTACTGGGAATACTTTGATGAGTTAATCGTGCAAGATCGTCACGAGGCACTTGGCCTCCCAAAGCGACTACGGGATCAGCCTCAGTGGTAGCCGTAATTAAACCCGTTACAAGGTTGGAAACCCCTGGTCCCGATGTGGTGGCAACCACTCCCGGTTTACCAGTCAATCGCCCAATTCCCGCCGCAATAAAGGCGGCATTTTGTTCATGACGCGCCACAATTAGCTTGGGCGTTCTGGGATCATCACTATATGTTAAATCCTCAAATAATTGGTCAACCTTAGCACCCGGAATACCAAAAACATATTTAACACCCTGGTTAATCATCGTTTGAATTAAAGCTTGGGATCCACGTTTTTCATTACTCATATCAAGCACCTCATCTTTTCTATGTTGACAATTCAACTTAATCTTTACCAAAATAATAGACACGTTATGTTGAATTGTCAACAAAAAAACAGTAGACTTTATCAAGTAAGTAATAAATAATTTTCAACAAATTCAGCGGTGGTATCGCAATGAAAGCGCTAACCGTGCTGATATATTATTCTAGAATTGTTTAAATTAACTGAAGTTTCGACAGATTCCCACTTTGAAAGAAATTTACACAGCTTACAAAGTGTCAATAATGATCGATTTTATTCCCTTATTTTTAAACACTAATTTGAAAGGACTTTTACATTGAAAGATATCGGTTACCTGGCACAAGATATTTCGATTTTACATCGTCAATACTACAAAGATACTGGGAAACAATTCAAAAAACATCATCTAAATCCAACTGCTGCCTGTATTTTGTTAACTGTCCGCGATCATCCAGACATTAACCAAAATCAGGTTGCTAAATCGCTGGTTATTGATAAGGGTCTGGCAACCCGAGAAATAAAAAAGATGGAGCAATTAGACTACCTCACCAAGACTTCCGGCACCGGTAAGGCAATTAATTTAAATTTAACCGGTACCGGTAAGAAAATTGTTCCCATTATCAATGATATTCGTAAAGAATGGTGGCAATCCCGTTTTTCCGAAACTGGTATTTCACCAGACAGTCCTTTAGTTGCAGCCATCGAAAAAGTAGTCAAAGTCATTACTAGTGACGACAAGGAGTGATTTTGTGAACTATCCGACCCTTTTATTCGATGTTGACGATACCCTGCTTAACTTTCAGGCATCAGAACATCAGGCCATTCAAAAACTGTTTAACCAAATCAATCGACCACTAACTTCCAAAGCCTATCAAAACTATCATCAAATGAATGAAGGGCTTTGGCGCCGTTTAGAGCGTGGCGAGATTTCACGAGAGACATTACTGAATACCCGATTCCAAATATTCTTCAGCCAATACGGTTTGGATGTTGATGGCGTGGCCTATGAGAAACAATATCGCCAATTTTTATCGGCAGGTCATGATCCAATCCCAAACGCTGTCCAATTGCTAAACGATTTGAGTCATCACCATCAACTCTATATTGTAACCAACGGAATCGCAGCGACTCAAAAACGCCGACTTCGTGAATCCAGAATGACAAAATATATCACAAAAATGTTTGTCTCAGAAACAGTTGGCCATCCTAAACCCGAACCTCAATTCTTTGACTACGTAGCTGAAAGTATTGATCATTTTGATAAGCAGCAATCATTAGTTGTCGGTGATTCATTAACCTCAGACATTCTTGGTGCCGCCAATTATGGCCTTGATTCAGTGTGGTTCAATCCAGCTCATCAGCAAAATTCGACCCTGATAAATCCCACTTATGAAATTGCCGGTTTAATGGAATTAGAAAACATTGTCTAATAAATTTTAAGGATACTTGTAATTTTAAAAAGACCTACTTGTACGCAATTACGCGGGCAGTTAGGTCTCTTTTTTCGTTTATTAAATCAACTAATACACTGGTGTGGGAAAAGCAAAGTGAAAAATAAGAAACGTATAAACTCTAAAGTATTGAATCTTATCAACATCAAAGGTGTATGCCTGTTTTTCGGGAAGGCCATACATATCGGCTCCTGCATTATAGCTCCCCTCTTCACAATGGGTTGGTGTACTTTTTATGGCTTGCACAGGGCCGGCACCTGTTAACATCATTGTCATTCTAATGGCATTTGTGGGAGAGACTGAGATTAAAAGGAATATCAAAACAATAACCCCGGTTATTTTTGCTAAAATATTTCCAAACCTTTTAAGGTTATCATCCGAGGAAACACCATTAAAACTTCTGTTCCGGTTCTTTCTTCTGAACATTGCTCTTCCGTCACCTTCATTTTAACTATTTATAGTCATCGTCTATGACAAACCAAGATAACTTGAAATATATCAAGAACTAAGAAAGGACATCAAGTAGCCCGGAAACCAAGGTTGCTCCAACATGACACCAAAATATGTTATTTTTTCTTTTGCGATACCATAAATCACTATCGACAGCTTATCGATTTAAATAATGATATATGGCTCCTTCTTTTTGAAATATCAAAATTTTCTATGTTATCGTAAAATAACTCGTTCACCAGGAAAATTTCAGGTTCAAAATCGAATTGGGTGAATCATCCAAAACTTTATCGTGTAAAGATAGGCAAACGCTTGATGTCCAAGTCTGTAGTAATATGCAATAATTGGGGTTTTTTGGCCATGTCTAAACACCAATTTTCGATAATTATAGTTCACCTTCAGTCGTTTATCATGGTTGACGTACCGAATAACCATGAGTCGTCTTCGTGCATCATAACGATAACAAGTGGTATTGGAATCCTTAAAATACCTTTTTTGATCATAGCCTTCGTACTGCCCCCAATTAGCCCCTGCATATTTAAGAATCCGCTGGTCTCTTGCAACACCTAAAAGGCTTGGATTATATCGATGCCAAATTGCTGCATGAGTTGTCAACGATGATGTGAATAGTAATAATGTATACATACCAATAGTTAAAAAGAACACTCTTAATAAGATCTTTTTCATTAGCCTTTATCCCCCTTACTCAGGCTGATTCAGCTGCAAATAATTAAGCATATCGGTAGGTGCTGGTCGCATTATGGAAGATAAAAATTGTTTTAATTTTAAACAAAACAACGTGCGCCATTCCTAAGTGATCATAATTATACTTATAAGCAATCATGTAAATATCGGCATTCATTTGCTGGCTAAGAAACGGACTCCGCGTAGGATTATATTTCAAAGCAATTACCGGATGACCATCCATCGCAATCCGCAAACGAACAGATTCATTTTTAGAAACAGAGATTGTCGCTGCAAAAATGATAAAGACAACCCATATAATACCTGAAAGTTTAAATAATTTAATGACCATCTTCTTTCAAATTTACATATCAAGATTTATATTGCCTTATATGATAATTACAGTGTTATCACGGAAAAACTGATTAGTTTTAAAATCCAGTATTTGAAGAACCGTCTTCCAGTTCTCTTAACTAATATTTGATAACATTTGCTGTTCATTGGATGTCCAACTCTAAAAGATGGCAAAATAAATATGATCAATAACGCAAACGCAGAACTCGTTATGCCTGTATGATCAATCTGGGCCAAAAGATAAACGCCACCTCCAACTATAATTAGTGAGATTAACCACGAAACAAACATTATCCTTTTTTTCAGTTTCATCATAAATCACACCCCAACTTAATAACATTTCTATTTCAAAGTATAGTCCAATTTTTACCCATATTTTTGGAGTAATCTGACTTTTGGACTATATTTCCTTATTTCAACTTATAAAACTAAAGCGGTTGGGACAAATGTCCGAAAAAAAGCATTTTCAAAAAGATCCTTTCAACCAGTTCATAGAAAAGCTGATTGACAGGATCTTTATTTTGAATTGAGATGAAATTTTTGACTTATGTCCCAGCTACTTTCAACTGCTACATTCACCATAACCCTGTCGTTGGCCCCACCATATACAGACCAAACGCCATACCACTAAGCAAAGACTTGTCACCAAGTACTTATAAAATCCATGCATTTGATACTTCTTCGGCAGCGCCTTCGCTTCCAGCATCAGCAGCAATCCCAACACAATCGGCAACAATAACGCATTCATTACTTCAACAGCCACTGCCATTGCAACTAATTGAACATTTGCCAATACAAGGACAGCACCAACAATATGTGCTAAACAATAAATGATGTAAAAGCCCATGTTTTTCCTATCGAACGGTTCATTTAAACTATGTTTCCAGTTTAAAACTTCGGTAATTCCCCATGTTCCGGCTAATGCAACCACTAATGCTGCCACTAACGAACCACCTAACAGGCTGACACCAACTAATAATTTAGAATTGAAAACACCCATAAATGGGCTCAAGGCAGATGCCAAATCACCGACCGTGTTAAGCGGTGCGTGATTGCCGTGGCTGCCAACTGTCGCTGCAAAAACGACCACAAAGAGGATCATAATGCCTTGGGTCATAAACGTACCAACTAACGTATCATGTTTCTCTTTTTTAATTGAATCAGTCGTTAACTGTTTATCAACTACGGCACTCTGTTGGTAAAAAATCATCCACGGCATAACGACCGCTCCAACATTTGCCGCAACCAAATATATGTATGAAGAATGTTGCCACGGAACCGTGAATAGACCTTGGATCATGTCAGAGGTGTTGGGATGGATTAGGAAAACTGCTCCAATAAAAGCCAGTTCAGCCAAGCCAATAATAACGCCGGCCCGTTCTGTCCGCCGATAACTGCCGCTAAAAGCAATCCCAATCAGTAAAACCGTTGCAATTGGAATCGTAATCCATTTAGAAATGCCAAACAATTCACCAACGCCGGCGACCCCGACAAACTCGGTCAATAACGCGCCAATTGATGAAACGGCTAACGTTCCGGCCGATAACCAAGCCCAACCTTTACCAAAATTCTCCCGGATAAGCTCACCATGACCTTTACCAGTCACAATTCCCAGGCGAACAGTCATTTCTTGAGCCATATATAAAATAGGGATCAGCAGAACTTGGGGTAATACCATTGCGTAACCCCACTGAGCACCAGACTGTGCCGCTGTAATTAAACAACCCGCATCAGTATCAGCCAGCATCACAATTAACCCAGGTCCCCAGATTTTTAACCAATGGCCCACTTTTTCAGCAATGTTTGAATTAGTAGCTGCCGGATCCATCAAAAGCTCTTTTTCTTTCATACGCCAAGCTCCAATCTCGCTTCTCGGGACATTTTATCAATCGACCATGCTGGTTCCCACACCAAATTAATTTTAACTTTGTCAACCTGATCAAATCCCATTAATTCTTCATTGATCGCTTCATATAGATAATCGGTCAGTGGGCATCCCGCGATTGTTAATGTCATCGTCACTGTACATAATCCTTGATCGTCTAGTTCAACGTTATAAATCAATCCCAAATTAACAATATCGACCGCCAATTCTGGATCGACCACATTTTCCAATGCCATCATGGCTTGTTCTTTGAAGGCGCGTTGTTCAGCCATTTTGATCATTTCCTTTCTCTTAGCGTGACTGATAGTTATACAATTTATGAAACAGTTTCTGCTCAATCAAAAACTGTGAAGGACGGCAGATCCCGGCCATATAAACACCCTAGGCCCAATATTTTAACCCGGAATATTTTTTTATCCCTGCTACCTAGCTGAAACGTGTGAAAGAAGGCAGATCCCGGCCATATAAGGCAGTTAAGCCTACTATTCAGAACCGGAATTTATCACTGCTATCTAGCCGAAACGTGTGCCAACAAGCAGATCCCGGCCATATAAGGCAGTTAAGCCTACTATTCAGAACCGGAATTTATCACTGCTATCTAGCTGAAACGTGTGCCAACAAGCAGATCCCGGCCATATAAGCACCCTAAACCCAATATTCAAACCCGAAATATTGGGTTTAGGGTGCTTATATTCTGGGATCTAACCGCTTGTTGGCGCACTCTGTCTACTATCCAATGCTCCCCTCCATCTCAAAGCTAATCAACCGGTTCAATTCCACCGCATACTCCATTGGCAACTCCTTTGTAAAAGGTTCCACAAAGCTCATAATAATCATTTCCGTTGCCTTGGCCTCCGGGATTCCCCTGCTCATTAGATAATAGAGTTGCTCCTCAGAAATTTTTGAAACCTTTGCCTCATGCTCCATCGAAACGTTATTATTCAAAATTTCATTATACGGAATTGTATCGCTGGACGATTGGTCATCCATAATAATCGTGTCACATTCCACATGCGCAAATGAACCATCCGAATGACGACCGAATTTAATCTTGCCACGGTAATCCACCGCCCCACCGTCCTTGGCAATTGATTTTGAAATAACAGACGAAGACGTATTTGGCGCGTTATGAATCATTTGAGCACCCGTATCCGAATCAATATTCTTTCCGGCCACCGCGATCGACAGCATCGTTCCCCGGGCGCCCTCACCGTTCAAATAAACAGAGGGGTATTTCATCGTAATTTTAGACCCCAAATTACCATCGACCCATTCCATAATGGCACCTTCCAAAGCTTGGGCACGTTTAGTTTCCAAGCTATAAACATTGTTGGACCAATTTTGAATGGTGGTATACCGACAATACGCGTGAGGCAATACATTTACCTCAACGACCGCCGCGTGCAAACTATCACTCTTGTAGGTTGGCGCGGTACATCCCTCAACGTATTCCACATGAGCCCCTTCATCGACAATAATTAAAGTACGTTCAAATTGGCCAGACTTTTCAGCATTTAGCCGGAAATAGGCCTGAATTGGCGTGGTAACCGTGACCCCCTTTGGAACATAAATAAAAGTCCCACCAGACCAAACCGCCGAATTTAGCGCGGCATATTTATTATTAGTCGGCTTAACTAATTTACCAAACCACTTTTTAAATAGTTTAGGATACTTCTGCAGCGCCGTATCCGTATCCGTAAAGATAATTCCCAGCTTTTCGAATTGGTCCATCATATTGTGATAAACCACTTCCGATTCATACTGGGCGGAAGAACCGGCTAAATACTTTCTTTCGGCTTCTGGGACCCCTAATCGATCAAAAGTGGTCTTAATTTTCTCTGGAACATCATCCCAGTCCCGATACTTTTTATCGGTTGCCTTTTGGTAATAGGTCATATTATCCAGATCCAATTTGGTTAGGTCGGGGCCAAAATCCGGCTCGGCCATCTTTAAATAAGTCCGATAAGCTGCTAGTCGGTAATCCAGCATCCATTTAGGTTCATGCTTTTCGGCAGAAATTTCACGAACGATCGCCTCTGTTAAGCCTTTACCGGTCGAATAAACCGGCTTGACATCATCATGAAAACCATATTCATAATCAGTATCCTTAACAATTTCTGAAACATCAGTCATGATTGCCAACTCCTTTCTGGGCAAGTAGATTATCCAACGCGTGCCAAGCCAGTGCCGCACATTTGATTCGGGTCGGAAATTCCGCAACGGAACCAACCAAGACGGCATCCCCAAGCTGCTCTTCGAGTTGCTCACTAATTGGTTGTCCCGTAATTAAATGCGAGAATGCCAGAATTAATTGTCGGGCCTGATCAACCGGCTGGTGAATTAAAACTGTCGTCATCAAACTCGCCGAAGCTTGTGAAATCGTGCAGCCGGTTCCGGAAAATGTCACGTCGGCAATTTGGTTATCTCGGATCAACACACTCACGTTGATCACATCACCACAAGTCGGATTCCTTAATGTCAGTGTTCCGGACGCTTTGGTTAAATCGCCGTGGTGCCGGGGATTCTGGGCATGGTCCAAAATAACCTCCCGATATAACTGATTTAATTTAGCTAATCCCATCGGCGAAAAACTCCTTTACTGCTTGAATACCACTAACTAATCTATCGGCATCTTCAAACGTATTGTAAAAATAAAAGCTTGCTCGGGCAGTCGCGTTAACGTTTAAATAGGTCATTAATGGCTGTGCACAATGGTGGCCGGCCCGAACCGCGATGCCTTCCATATCCAACCCGGTTGCCAAATCATGTGGATGTAGCCCATCCAGATTAAACGCAATCACGCCGGTATGCTGATTGGGATCGTGAGGGCCATAAACCGTCAGACCTTCAATTTTCAACAGTCTTGGCAACGTTGCTGCCACTAATTCATGTTCATAGGCTTGGATGTTAGCCATCCCCAATTGATTTAAGTAATCAATCGCACTACCCAGGGCAATTGCACCGCTAATATTGGGTGTCCCGGCCTCAAACTTCCAAGGCAATTGCTTCCATGAGGCAGTTTGATGGTGAACAAAATCGATCATCTCACCGCCAAATTGAGCCGGTGCCATGGCATTTAATAACTCTTCCTTGCCATATAGAACGCCAATCCCGGTTGGTGCCAGTAGTTTATGCCCGGAAAAAGCATAAAAATCCACATCAAGATCTTGGACATCGACTTTCATATGTGGTGCAGCCTGAGCGCCGTCAGCAATCATATAAGCACCGTGCTGATGGGCCAATCGGGCTAACTGCTTAATGGGATTTACCACCCCAACCACATTTGCGGCATGGGCAATTGAAACAATTTTTGTCTTATCAGTAATTTGCTTGCGGGCACTATCCATATCCAGCTGACCGTCCGGCGTTAAATCAATATATTTCAAGACAGCGTGTTGCTTCTGCGCCACCTGCTGCCAAGGAACAATATTACTGTGATGTTCCAACTGGGAAATCACAATTTCATCGCCTTCCCGGACAACCTGATTACCAAAACTGGCGGCAATCCAATTTAAACTTTCGGTCGTTGATCGCGTGTAGATAATTGATTTTCGACTAGCTGCATTAATAAACTCAGCCACCTTATCGCGCGCCGCCTCATAGCTTTCAGTTGCGCGTTCTGCCAACGTGTGCACGCCACGATGAACATTTGCATTATCAGTTTCGTAATAGTGCATGATCGCATTTAGAACTTGCATTGGTTTTTGGGTTGTCGCGGCGTTATCCAGATAAACCAGCGGTTCATCATTTACCTGTTGGTCTAAAATCGGGAAATCATCCCTTGAATTATTCAGTCCCCTGTCCATTTGCAAGCTTCCTTTCAATCATATCAACTAACTGACTTCGAACCTCAGCGACTGGAATATCACGCAGAACAACGCCGAGAAAGCCTCGAGCAACCAACCGCTGCGCCATTTCCTTTGTCAACCCGCGACTCATCAAATAATATAACTGGTCTTGGTTAATTCGACCAACACTGGCAGCATGGCCGGCAATCACGTCATTTTCGTCAATCAGCAAAATTGGGTTGGCATCACCCCGGGCTTTGGGGGATAGCATCAATACCCGATTCTCCTGTTGCGCCTTCGCGCCATGGGCACCCTTGATAATCTTGCCAATACCGTTAAAAACCAATGCTGATTTTCCAAGCAAAATCCCACGTTGCAGGATATTACCCTCGGAATGACGACCATAATTGGTCACCTGCGTGTCAATGCCCTGAGTTTGTTGATCCGTTGAAATGGCCACAGTCTGCATTTCCGTATGGGAACCGTTACCAACTAAATTAGAATCAAAATCGGCAATCGTATTACCATCGTTCATCACACCGACTGCCCAATCAATGCGGGCATCATTTGCTAAATAACCACGCCGATTAATGTAAGCGTGCGTTTGTTTCGCAAACGAATCCAACGCTGAAAATTTGACGTAACTGCCGGCCTCGGCAACGATCTCTACCATAGTATGAGCTGGATTGGCAACCTCACCAACTGTCTGGGATCGCTGAAGAACTTTAAACCGACTGTTTGCTCCAGCAACAATTAACGTGTGATTCACAAAATTCGTTGACTGTCGGCTATCTTGAACTTGCAGTAAATTGATTGGTTCAGTAACTTCTACATTTGCCGGAACGTAAAGAAATGCACCGCCATTAACCAACGCGGCGTTAATGGCCGTTAGTCGATTCTCATCAAACTGAATGGCTTGCTTGAAAAAGTAATTGGCTACCAGGTCACTATGCTGACGGATCGCTGTCTGCAAATCGCACAAGATCACGCCCTTCGCCATCAAATCCTCATCTAGAGCAATCTTTGCAACCACTTGGCCAACACTGGCAAATTGATAACTTGCCAGCTGGGACTGCACACTTTCGGGAACTGTGACGTTAACCACTGATTCCGAAGCAAAATCCAACAGTGGCCAGTGATGATAATTAATCTTTGCAAAAATTGGCATCGGAAGCGTTGCGATTTTCTGCCAGGCTTGTTGACGAAGATCGCTTAACCATCTTGGTTCATTAGCCAGTTTAGCATTTTCCAATAGGGCTGGATTCATCGTCAACGTCATTGATTTAACCATCTTATCGACCCCCGTTTCCGGTAGTCACATCCTCATCAACCAAATCAACATCCAACCCAAGTTCATCGCGCAAACCAGCGTATCCCTTGGCTTCGAGTTCCGTTGCCAGCGTTGCATCCCCAGTCTTAACAATTCGACCACCCATCATGACATGAACCTGATCGGGGTGAATGTAGTTAAGCAGCCGTTGATAGTGGGTAATCATCAGAACGCCAAAATCCGGGCTCTGCATTTGATTAACGCCTTTGGCCACCACTTGTAACGCATCAATATCCAAACCAGAATCGATTTCATCCAAAATAGCAAATTTCGGCTTAATCATCATCAATTGAAGAATTTCATTTCGCTTTTTTTCACCGCCAGAGAATCCTTCATTTAAGTAGCGTTCGGCCATATCATCCGACATATTAAGGACTTCAAGGTTCTTATCCAGCTCTTTTAAGAATGCCCGAACTGAAATTGGATCATCCGCCGGTCGGGTTGCGTTTACCGCTGCCCGCATAAATTCCATGTTGGTAATGCCTTTGATTTCTGCTGGATACTGCATGGCTAAAAACAACCCGGCCCGAGCCCGAGCGTCAACAGTTTTTCCAAGCAGGCTGACACCGTCCAGCATGATATTGCCTTGGGTGACCTGATAATGGGGATTTCCCATAATGGTTTCCGACAAGGTTGATTTACCGGTTCCGTTGGGGCCCATGATTGCGTGAGTTTCCCCGGTATTCATGGTTAAATTTACCCCTTTAAGAATTTCCTTGCTCGTTTTGGCCTCTTCATCAGTTACGCTGACGTGTAGGTCCGTTACTTTTAAAGTTGCCATAATGTTCGTTCCTTTCTGATGGTGACGTTCTAACAATCATTCATCACTGGAAGACACAATCCTTACAAGCTGATCAGTAAAACCAAATATCAGCCGGTTGGCTTCCAGAACACTCTAAAAAATTATTTTTACTTTACCCCCATTAACATCACGATGCAATGGCAAACTCTAATAATATAAGAAAACTTCTTAGGAAAATTCAGGATATCGACTAAATCATAACGTTCAACCAATCTTAACAAAACAATCGACAATCCCCTTAACAAAAGGAAAACTATAAAATAGACCAAAATCGTTTTTTGATTTTCCAGTCGGATATTTATTCATAATTTTTTCAATTATTAAAATCAATAAAAATATTTCCTAATACCTTGTTTCATCCAGAAAATTCAACCAATTTTGATTAGCTTCTCCTGCTTTTCCCTGAAAAAAATACAAAAAAACATTGCTTTGTCACAAAATGAGAATATCATGATAAATATATTTGCCTTTTTTAATCTAAACTTTTGAAAGTAGGTGACCTCATGAGTCATTTAGCACACTCAGAAAAATTAATGTATGATCCTAAATTTGAACACGACGCTTGTGGAATGGGCTTTATCACTCAGGTTGACGGCCAACCAAGCCACGAACTTGTTGAAAAGGCCCTGACGATGTTACAACGAATGAACCATCGTGGTGGAACTGGTGCTGAGCCGGATACCGGTGATGGTGCAGGAATTTTAATGGCAATGCCGGATGCCTTCTTTCGCAATGAACTGGCTAAAAATGACATTTCATTACCTAAAGCCGGTGATTACGCGGTAGCTCAATTATTCCTGCCACATGAACCGGATAAAAAGGCAGCGATGTTAAAAGCCGTCACAGAACGAATTGAAGCAGCTGGATTTACCGTCCTTTTTTGCCGATCGGTTCCCTTTGTTTACGAAAGTTGTGGCCCAGCCGCTCAAAAATCAATGCCGGGCTTTGTCCAAGTCATTTTACAGCGGTCTGTTGACATGCAATCCGGTCAGGATTTTGAAGATCGGTTGTATGAACTCCGCCGTTCTTTAGAAAAAACGTTCGATCGACAAGCCATGTATATTTGCTCATTATCCAGCCGAACGCTGATTTACAAGGGTATGCTACACGCTTATCAGGTTGCCCACTTCTATCCGGACTTACATGATCCCGAAATGAAGAGCGCCATTTGTTTAATCCATTCCCGATTTTCAACCAACACATTTCCAAGCTGGGATCGGGCCCAACCGTTCAGATTTCTCGCTCATAACGGCGAAATTAATACGCTAAAGGGTGCTGAAAATTGGATGACCAGTCATCAAATCGAAATTTATGATGAAGACGACTCCGACTCGGCCAAGCTGGAAAACTGCATGGAGTATCTGTACCGTCATGGCCGCAGCATCCCACAATCATTAATGATGATGATTCCCGAGGCATCCGGTAAGGGCACCGACATGCCTGACAACCAGCGGGCCTTTGATGAATACAATACGTCATTTATGGCACCATGGGACGGCCCGGCAGCACTCTGTTTTACCGACGGGATCCAAGTTGGCGCTTTTCTGGATCGAAACGGCTTGCGGCCTTCCCGTTACACGTTAACCAAAAATAATCAATTGGTCGTCGCTTCAGAATCGGGCGTGGTCGACATCGCTCCCCAAGATATTGTTGATAAGGGCATTCTAGCCCCGGCGGAAATGCTGCTGGTTGATACCAGTAACGGTCATATTTATAAGTCAGCTGATTTAAAACATCAATATGCCAAAGCCCATCCGTATCAACAATGGCTCGCTGCTAATCGGCTCACTTTAGATCATTTGCCAGATGTCAAGCCGGAAGAAAAAGTTGCCGGTGATCAATTGGAAAAGCTTTGGCGGCGAAATGGTTATACTCACGAAGTCATTGAAACAGCCTTAATCCCGATGGCTGAAAATGGTGGTGAACCAGTCGTGGCAATGGGATTTGATTCCCCACTAGCCGTCTTAAGTCATAAATCAGAATCCCTTTTTACTTACTTTAAACAGTCCTTTGCTCAAGTTACCAATCCGCCAATTGATCCTTTACGTGAAAAGATCGTCATTAGCACGACCCTATTCCTCGGCCGGGATGCTGATGTCACCAAAGATGTTGCTAAAAACTGTCAAAAACTAAAGATCAGCAGTCCCATTCTTGATGATCAGCAGTATGCAAAAATAACAAGTTTGGACTTACCCGCTCTCAAGGTTGTCAAACTTTCATTAGCCTATGAATTGACAGAAACGCCGGACCGACTCGCTCACGTTCTCGAACGGTTATTTAAACAAGCTGAAAATGCGATCGACGATGGCGCAACAATTTTAATTCTATCCGATCGGCCAGTAACCAAAAATCAGATGACAATTCCCGTTCTTTTGGCAGTTGCCGGCCTTAATAACTACTTGGTTCGCCAAGGAAAGGGAACCGACGCCTCAATTGTGGTTGATACTGCCGAAGCGTGTGAAATTCACCATTTTGCCTGCCTGGTTGGTTATGGCGCAGCTGCCATTCATCCCTATGGTGCTTTTGCAACCCTTACAGAACGCGGCTATGGCAAACAACTTGACAGCTATTGCAAAGCTTCCACCAAAGGCATTATCAAAATTATGAGCCGGATGGGGATTTCGACAGTCGCCGGTTATAAGGGTGCCCAACTGTTTGAAGCCGTTGGTTTGGCTGATAACGTCATTAACCAGTATTTCACTGGCACACCAAGCCGAATCGAGGGAATTAACCTCAATCAAATTGAAGCCGAATACGAACAAAAATATCAGTCGGCCTATGGTAATCATGCCATTGATGACCTTCAATCCGGTGGTAGTTTCCAATACAAAGTTGACGGTGAACATCACCTATATAATCCAAAATCAATTTATCAATTCCAAAAGGCTGTCCGCGTTGGCAGCTACCATGACTATCAAAAATACGCCGCCCAAATGAATCAGGAGGCATCTGAAAATCCGGTTACCCTTCGCTCAATGTGGGACATCAAGGCGACGGGCAAACAACCGGTTCCTTTGAGTGAAGTCGAGCCGGTCAGTACCATCGTCAAGCGGTTTAAAGCCGGCGCGATGAGCTTTGGTGCTCTTTCGCAAGAAGCCCACGAAACGATTGCGATCGCGATGAACAAACTTGGCGCCCGCAGCAACACTGGTGAGGGTGGCGAGGACCGGCGACGGTTTAAAGTCGGGGCCGACGGTTTGGATCGCAATAGCAAAATCAAACAGGTCTCGACAGCCCGCTTTGGCGTCAACACGGAATACTTGATGAGCGCCGAAGAAATTCAAATTAAAATGGCCCAAGGTGCCAAGCCTGGTGAAGGCGGTCAGCTGCCAGCCGGGAAGGCTTATCCGTGGGTTGCCAGTATCCGAGGTTCAATTGCCGGGGTTCAATTAATTTCACCACCGCCTCATCATGATATTTACTCAATTGAGGATTTAGCCCAACTTATTTATGATCTCAAGCAGGTCAATCCGTATGCCAAAATTAACGTCAAACTAGTATCATCGACAGGTGTGGGAACCGTCGCCGCAGGTGTGGTTAAGGCTGGGGCAAATACGGTTGTCATCGCCGGCTACGATGGCGGAACCGGTGCGGCACCCCGAAATTCAACCCGAGATTGTGGCCTACCTTGGGAAATGGGCTTGGCAGATGCGCACCAAACATTGGCCCTCAATCACTTACGACAACGAACAACTCTGGAAGTTGACGGCAAACTGCTAACCGGCCGGGATATTGCGGTAGCCATCATGCTCGGTGCTGAAGAATTTAGTTTTGGCACCCTAACGATGGTCTCAATTGGCTGCATCATGATGCGGAAATGTAACCTAAACACTTGCCCAGTTGGCATCACCAGCCAAAATCCGGCATTACGGAAACTATATGCGGGCAAGCCCGACTATATCATCAATATGATGCATTTCTTAGCTCAGGATTTGCGTGAACAAATGGCCGCTTTGGGTTACCGGACAATCGACGAAATGGTTGGTCATGGTGAGCACCTCCAACCACGATATGTACCGGCAGGTAAGGCTAAAACCCTGAACTACGACCGAATTATCAATAAAACCATTCCAATTGAGCGAAAAGTCACCAATCCATTTAAGCCAAAATACAACTGGCCGGATCTTGACCAGTTCGCCAAAACAAGCTTGCAAAACGGTAATTCAACAACTGTCAGCCTGCCGATCAATAACACCATGCGGGCAGTCGGTACCAGAATGGGCGGTTGGATTGGGGCTCACTTTGGCAACTACGGCCTTAAACCCGGTGCGATGAAATTTCACTATCGTGGGACAGCCGGCCAAAGCTTTGGCGCCTTTATTACTCAAGGAATGGAAATCCAATTAGTCGGTGAAGCAAACGATTACGTTGGTAAAGGATTATCAGGTGGTCGATTAATCGTCACATCGCCTCGCCAGGCCAGAGTCTTATATACGCACTCACCAATTATCGGTAACGTTGCCTGTTTTGGTGCCACCGGTGGTGAAGCCTACTTCAATGGTCGCGCAGGTGAACGTTTCTGTGTCCGTAACTCAGGTGCCAAGGTCGTTGTTGAAGGTATTGGTAACAATGGCTGCGAATACATGACCGGCGGTGTCGCGGTTATTCTAGGCCGGACAGGTCGCAACTTCGCAGCCGGCATGTCTGGTGGGGTTGCCTACGTTTATGACTGGACCCATGACTTCAGGCAAAAATGTAATGAAGAACTGGTCGACCTCTACAAACTGGGAGAAACTGGCGATGACAGCATCCTAAAGGATCTGCTTAAAAAACATTACGACTACACCCATTCGGAAACTGCCAAAGAAATCCTGGATAACTGGGACAGTGAAAAACAAAAGTTTGTTAAAGTCTATCCACGCGATTTCCATAAGATGCGAGATCTGATCGCTAAATACACGCAACCGGGAATCGATAAAGAGGCTGTTATTGAAAAAGCATTTTATACCGCAACAAAGGAGTGAGCAAAATGGCAGACCCAAAAGGTTTTTTAAAATATCCACGTAAAGACAATCCAATGCGGCCAATTATGCAGCGGATTAAAGATTTCAACGTGATGGAATTGAATTTAGGCGATACTGATCGCCGTCAGCAAGCGGCCCGCTGTATGAATTGCGGGATTCCCTTCTGTCATCACGGCATTTTTTATAGCGGCGGCCGGGCAGTCAGTGGCTGCCCCAATGACAACTTGATTCCCGAGTGGAATGATCTGGTCTATCAGCAACGGGATCAACAGGCCTTTGAACGACTTACCAAAACCAATTATTTACCGGAAATGACGGGTCGTGTATGCCCAGCTCCCTGTGAAGTTTCCTGTGTTCAAGCGTTAAATGGCCCCGGGATCACAATTCGTAACAATGAAAAGTTCATTATCGAGCAGGCGTTCAAAAACGGTTGGGTCGTTGACTCAGGCAAACCACTCCATCGAACCGGTAAAAAGATTGCTGTTATCGGCAGTGGTCCGGCCGGCATTTCAGCTGCTTGGCGACTTAATCAGCTTGGCCACTCCGTTACCATTTTCGAGCGGGACGACCGATTCGGCGGATTACTCATGTACGGCATTCCCAACATGAAACTGCCTAAGGAAATTGTTGAACGCCGGATCAATACCCTACGAAAAGTCGGCATTGAATTAGTTGCCAACACCGAGGTGGGCACCGATATTTCAGCTGCAGATCTGAAAGAACAATTTGATCGAATTGTTATCTGTACGGGAGCCCGTCAAGCCCGTGACATCGACGTTTCTGGCCGTCAATTAGATGGTATTTATCAAGCCGTTGATTATTTAAGACTGGCAACCCAATCAGTTATTAATGACGGCGTTCATGCAACAACTAAACTAAAGGGCAAACACGTTTTGGTTCTCGGTGGTGGTGATACGGGAAATGACTGCATCGGCACTGTGATTCGTCAGGGATGTGCCGGGATTACCCAGTTGGAAATCAATCCCGCCCTACCTCATGAACGACGCCCAGAGAATCAGTGGCCGGAATGGCCAATGGTTCAAAAGAATGGTTACGGTCAAAAAGAGGCCCGCACTTTATTTGGTGACGTCACCACGTATGATGCCACCGCAACGGCCTTCTTTGGCAAAAACGGTCACGTCCAGGAAGCCGAAATGAGCACAGTTGACCACTACAAGCCAATTGCCGGCACTCAAAAACAAATTAAGGCTGATCTGGTCCTTTTAGCCATGGGATTTACCGGTGCAGAGCAGTGGTTGTTTGACGAATTTGGCGTGATAAAAAAGGCTCACAGTTACGCAACCAATGACGGCCAAATTTTCCTGGCGGGCGATTGTCGCCGTGGCCAAAGTTTAGTGATTTGGGGAATCCATGAAGGCAGGATGTGTGCTGAAAAAGTTGACGCTTCTCTGAAAATATTAGCAAATACTGAAACAATTTGAAAAAAGTTTTGAAAGCTAAAAACGCAATGGGGTTAGCTACTTACGGCGATTCGAATGATTATTCATGTTACCTTTAATGACAAGTAACGTTGTATTTTACTAAATATTAAATTATAATATGAATCTAATTAGATATGTTCACATCATAATGTCCGTTTCGATCGCCACAGGGAGGTAGCTAACATGCAATCGTTAAGTCAAAAACGAATTACGAGCAATATTATTAAAGGATCTTTAGGTAACATGATTGAATGGTTTGATTGGTATATTTATGCATCATTTGCAATCTATTTTGCAAATTCTTTCTTTCCAGATGGTGATCAGACGGTTGAATTATTGAGTACCGCCGCCGTTTTCGCAGTCGGTTTCTTGATGCGACCATTTGGTAGTTTCATCATGGGGAAGTATGCTGACCAGCATGGGCGCCGCTCCGCCTTAACGTTATCAGTCAGTATCATGGCCGGTGGTTCTTTACTGATTGCTTTGATTCCGACTTATGGAATGGTGGGCATCTTTTCACCAATTTTATTAATTCTGATTCGTTTGGTCCAGGGTCTTTCACTGGGCGGCGAATATGGGATTTCTGCAACTTATTTGTCTGAAATGGCAACGGCCAACCGACGTGGCTACTACGCTTCCTTTCAATATGTCACATTGATTAGTGGCCAGCTTCTGGCATTGGTCGTTCAAATCGTCTTGCAACTTGTTTTCACCGACGCACAACTTCGCGCGTTTGGTTGGCGAATTCCGTTTGCCATCGGTGCGGTCGGTGCGCTGATCGTCTTGTACCTGCGACTTTCAATGGATGAAACAAATCAATTTAAAAGCACAGCGAAAAAGACTTCTGCTCGTGGCACACTGCGTGAATTGGCAAAGTACCCTAATCAAGTATTAACGGTTATGGGACTAACCTTTGGTGGTACCATTGCCTTCTATACGTATACAACCTATATGCAGAAATACATGATTAATTCATTAGGATTAGCACCCAAGCTGGTTACCATGATTAATTTCTTGGCACTGCTGATCTTTATGTCAGTTCAACCATTATTTGGCCATATTTCCGATAAAATCGGTCGTAAACCATTGCTCTACTGGTTCGGGATTGGCGGTACGCTATTGACGGTTCCAATTTTCATGGGCTTACAATTCTTCGACAGCCCAATTGCAGCGTTCCTGCTTATGTTGGGTGGCCTCTTAATCGTTAGTGGTTACACGTCAATCAATGCAATTGTTAAGGCCGAATTATTTCCAACTGAAATCCGGGCTTTGGGAGTGGGCTTTCCTTACGGCTTAACCGTGGCAATCTTTGGCGGCACCGTTGAGTACGTGGCCCTTTGGTTAAAGCACATCGGTCACGAAGATTGGTTCTTCTATTACGTTTCAGCAGCTGCCTTTGTCAGCTTCCTGGTTTATGTCCGAATGTTGGAAACATCTAAACATTCAGCGTTGAATGATACCACTACCGAAGAGACTAAAGCTACTGGTGAAACCGAACCAGAGGAACATGTGATGTAGCTAAAAGTATCCACTAAAAATAAACGTGGTAAACATCCTGACTAGATTTATTGGATGTTTACCACGTTTATTTTTAAGTGTCTAAAATTCAGCCGTTAATTTATAAAGAACGATGTGAAAGATATTAATTGAACACCTTTGTATTCTTCAAAATCTTGTTGGTTTATCAAGCCAATACTTAATTGTATAACAATAGGTCCACCGATCCTTTCCAACCTTGTAGTAGTAAGTAAAAGTTGGTGTTTTATGACCATGTCTTAGGATTATTTTTCTGAAATTATACTTAACATTGAGGGTTTTATCACGATTCTTATACCTGATGATCATTGTTCGACTTTTCTTTGAATAAACATACTGTGTATATCGATTACTTTTAAAATAATCATTCTTATACCCAGCTTCAAAATTTCCCCAGCCACTGGGACTATATTTTAATACCTTTCGCCTGCTTGCATAACCCAAAACACCTTCATTAAAGTGTCGCCAACTTGCTTCCACGTTAGTATTAACTTGGGTGAAAAACAACATTCCAAAAACTACTGCTATTACCAGCGAAAGATATATATTAAACCACTTTTTTATAACCGTTGCTGACATCCCCCGTGAAATCTTTGTTTACACCCCTGGAGTTATACTTATATTATAGTTATCCTCACTAATTTGGGAAGGAAGAAATCAAATGGATAATAAGAAATTGGCTAAACTAATAAGCAATCTTTCTTGGTGCAGTGTAATCTTAGTTATAATACTTGCTTGGTTTACTGTTAGGAGAAATCAAATTTTATTCTGGGGAATAATTTCCTTTGCGTTATTTATTTCGATTTTCTTTTCACCGGGATACTCTCTAAACAAGTTAGTAATAAATCGTGTAAAACATCGAAAGTAAAAATAATTATCACCCCAAACACAAATCCACTATATATTAGCCAATACAGTCTATCACTAGTACTATATTGACCAATGTATCTATCTTTCTAAAAACGAATAGGATGAATCATCCAAAACTTTACAGTGTACAAATAGCTATACTTTTCTTGTCCAAGTTTGTAATAATACTTAATAATTGGCTCTTTATAGCCGTGTGTAAAAATTAACTTACGATAATTATATTCTGACATGAGGCGCTTTGATTTATTAACATATCTAATAAGCATCACTCGAGTCTTCCTACTATACTTGTACTGCGTTGCTTTATTATCCTTGAAATACACTTTTTGATCATAGTCATCATACTGTCCCCAATTTGCTCCAGCATATTTTAGTATTCGCTGCCTTTTTGCAACTCCAAATATATTTGAACTATACTTATGCCATGTGCTAGCATATGCAGAATCTGTATAAGACCATTGACATATACCTATTATTAAAAACATCACAACAAGAAATAATACACTGGTTAAAACCTTCTTCATCGATCTTCGCACTCCCTTCACTAATCATATTTGTGCCAGTAATAGTTTTTATAACTTGAAGTTCCAATTATCCTTGAATGTTTTCTGTTCAAATACTTATCAGTAAAGCAAATCACTTCACTTGCTATCCACCAGGGAGAACCGATACACTAGTAATGTAAGCGAATTCGTTTATAACAGTATAGGAGGCTATTTAAATGGCAGAACAATACGATTTTCCAAAGACTCGTGCTCAGTTGAATCAGTTGGTCGCAGATTTAAGCCAATTACAGGTTAATATTCAGCAAACCCACTGGTATATGCGTGGCGAGAATTTCTTTAGACTACATCCCTTAATGGACGATTATAATGATCAGCTGGCTGACCAACTTGATCAAGCTGCCGAGCGGCTCATTGCCATCAACGGTTCCCCTTTTTCAACCACCCATGAGTTCATTGATAACACCGGCCTGCCCGATGATAAGGTCACTTGGGATCAATTAACCATGCGTGATTTTATGCAACGGTTGTCCGATCAATTCAAATATTTGCGCGATCAATATCAAAAGGGTATCGAAATCACTGACGCTGAGAAAGACTTTCCAACTCAGGATATGTTAAACGGCTTCAAGGACGAAACTGATAAGAATATTTGGATGATCAATGCTTACCTGGGAAAAGGGCCGTACGATGAATAACTAAATTTATGGATATGAAGCCACCGAAGGAACTTAACGTGGCTTCATTTTTATTTATCGTATTTAACCATGGAAAACCAACCAGATACAGGCTTAATAAGGGCAGATCACTTTAAAATATCCGGTTGCGCGGTTGCAAAATACAGAAAAGTAGCGTGATGAATCCGGTACATATTAACGTAAAAGCTACCATCTACTGAAAGATATTGATCTTTGGTAGAAATATCATAAACCGTTGCATTAATATAGCAACCTTCATCTTTATCGTGATAGGGACGGCAGGTCAGTGCCACCATCGGATGACCATCAACCAAAGCTCTGAGTCGAACTGCCCCCTGAGGCGATAATGATAGTGATAGGACCGCCAAGATCAAAATCCCAACAAGAATTCCTAACGACCATAACCACTTCTTCAATTTACCTTTTCTAGAGTTCACTGCTGCTTCACTTCCCTTCCCGTTACTTATTCTATATCTGTTATGCCATACTATTTAACGATTCGCAATCTCATTAACCATAACTGTAAGGTAATTCTTAACCACTAAATTATTTTTTTCTTAATTGACATCTCTGCTAAAATGACCTTAGTTACACTTATTAAAAATAAGGAGGAATTTCTCAATGGCAGAATCAGTTAAAATTGGCAAAAGTGATGTCACAACCACCCCACTTGGTCTGGGAACTAACAAAGTTGGTGGTCACAATTTGTTTGATGGCTTAAAAGATGAGAACGGTAAACAAGTTGTTAAAGCAGCCTTAGATAGCGGCATCTCGTTACTTGACACTGCGTATATGTACGGACTTGGTCGTTCCGAGGAAATTATTGGCGAAGTAACTCAAAACTATGATCGTTCAAAATTTGTGATTGCTTCAAAGGCTGCCCAGGATCCCAATAATCACTTAGAGCCCAATAACGATCCGGCATTTTTGAAAAAATCGGTTGACGATGCGTTAAATCGTCTGCAAACTGACTATATCGATATTTTCTACATTCATTTTCCAGATGATAAAACACCTAAAGCCGAAGCCGTCGCCGCTTTAGCCGAGGAAAAGAAGGCTGGTAAGATTAAGGCGATTGGTGTTTCCAACTTTTCCTTGGACCAAATCAGAGAAGCTAACGCTGATGGCCAAGTCGATATTGTTGAAGACAATTACAGCCTAACTCATCGACATGCTGAAAAAGCATTATTCCCATACTTAAAGCAAAACCAGATTTCATTTGTCCCATACTTTCCACTTGCTTCAGGCTTGTTGACCGGTAAATATACCCAAGGCGACCAAGGGAAGTTCAGCCAATTTTCCGCCGATCAATATACCAAGATCATGAAGGCCCTTGATCAAGTGAAGCAAATTGCCGACAAACACTCAGCCACAGTTGCTCAAGCAATTCTTGCCTGGTACATCGCCGACCCAGACATTAGTGTTGTCATTCCCGGCGCTCGAATTGCTGATCAAGTTAAAAGTAACGTCAAGGCCTTAGATGTTCAATTAAGCAAAGCTGAATTTGAACAAATCGACAGCTTATTTTCAGAATTCTAATATTGAATCAGAAACTAAACATTCGCCCATCAGTTGCAGATTGGTTGCGACTAATGGGCGTTTTTTTACGGAAAAATGAGCCTCATTGAATTAGGATAAATATTGGTTATATTAGGTGCCTGTTTTCTAGATTCGTGCCAACTTCCTCAAGGTTACTAAGTTCAAATAAGTGTATCGCCGTAGTTTTTGGCCATATGAATCCCTTAATTACTTGTTCATGCCAGCAATCATCAATATTACCTAGTTTAAACATGCGAAAAGCCGCAGCTTCCGGGGATATAAAATTACTTGGCTGCCCATTCTTTACAGAAGTCACCAATTTACCGAGCCTAAACGTGCGAAAAGCCGCAACTTCCGGCCATATAAAATTACTTGGTTGCCCATTCTTTACAAAAGTCACCAATTTTACCGAGCCTAAACGTGCGAAAAGCCGCAGCTTCCGGCCATATAAGAGCCTT
Organism: Lentilactobacillus diolivorans DSM 14421; assembly: GCF_001434255.1. Taxonomy (GTDB): domain Bacteria; phylum Bacillota; class Bacilli; order Lactobacillales; family Lactobacillaceae; genus Lentilactobacillus; species Lentilactobacillus diolivorans. Next base: position 64,147 of record NZ_AZEY01000098.1, on the reverse strand, counting down.
ACCCCAATATCCCAGGTTCGGGGATATTGGGGTAAGGCTCTTATATTCTGGAAGCTAAACGCGGCTTTTCGCACTCTTTGTACCAAAATGATTTTCTTTTTCCCATTTTGGTAGTAAACTAGCTTATTGTTTAACAAATTTTCTTCATTATAGGGTTTCTAAAAATGAAGGAAAATCGAAAGGAGCTTTCTGCATTGCTAAAAATTGCTAAGGGCCGAATATCCTATCTCGCAGTCCTCGGGGCTGTCTTTTTTATGGCCATTCAAGTGACTGCCAATTTAACCTTGCCCAGTTTAACTTCCAACATTGTTAATAACGGGGTTGCCACCGGTGACATTGGCTACATTTGGAAAATCGGGATTCAAATGGTTGGCTTTTCTCTGATCAGCATTGCCGCGGCGATCTGCAACGTTTTTCTCGCTGCCCGAACCTCTCAGATGCTTGGGAAAAATTTGCGAACCGACATTTACCACAAGGTCATCAATTTCTCAAATGATGAATATGATCAGATCGAAACGTCTTCTTTGATCACTCGAACTACCAATGACGTGGTCCAAATTCAAAACGTTGGGATCATCATGTTACGAATGATGTTAATGGCACCGATCATGCTGATTGGTGCGAGCTTTCTGGCCTACAACAAGGATCATCAATTAACAACTGTCTTCCTGGTTGTCCTACCAATTATGGCGCTCTTTATCGGTTTTCTACTTTACTTTGCCGTTCCCATGTTTCGGGCAATGCAGACAAAGACTGATAGAATCAACCGGATTTTTCGTGAGGGTTTAACTGGTGTTCGAGTCATCCGAGCCTTCCGACAAGATCAGTTTGAACAGGATCGATTTGAAGATGCCAACCAAGACTATACCAAAAATGCCATTAACGTCAACGTTTTAATGGCGCTTGCCTTTCCGGTCATGACCATGATTATGAGCGGGACCAATATCGCCATTATCTGGTTCGGGGCAAAATTAATTGGCACCCAATCAATGCAGGTTGGTAACTTAATTGCCTTTATGACTTACGCCATGCAGATTCTAATGAGCTTTATGATGATGTCAATGGTCTTTGTTTTCATTCCCAGAGCTCAAGCATCCGCTAAACGAATTCAAGAAGTCTTAAACTTACATTCCGCACTTAAAGTGGCTGATACCCCTGAGAAAATCAATCCTGATGCCACAACCCACACCCTTTCTTTTGATCATGTCACGTATCGATATCGAAAAGCTGAAATGCCCGCGCTAAACGATATTGATTTTCAAGCAAAAAGTGGCCAGACAGTTGCCATTATCGGTGGGACGGGGTCTGGAAAAACATCATTAATCAACCTGATTCCCCGTTTTTACGACGTTGAAGATGGTGCTATCAAATTGGATAACACCAACGTTGCTGATATGTCATTAGATCAACTTCGAAAAGCCGTTTCTCTGGTTCCCCAAAAAGCAACTCTATTCACCGGAACATGACAACATGAGATACGGAAAAGATGACGCCACAGATGATGAGATCTGGCACGCTTTAGAGTTAGCCCGCGCCAAGGACTTTGTTGCCGAAGATCCAGAAGGGTTGGATTTACACGTTGAACAAGGCGGCGGCAACTTCTCAGGCGGCCAGCGGCAACGACTGGCGATTGCCAGAGCATTGGTCAAACAAGCGATCGTTTATATTTTTGATGATTCTTTCTCAGCCCTTGATTTTAAAACTGATGCTGAACTACGGGGTGAATTGCGAAACGATCCCCATATTCAAAAAAGTATCACCATTATCGTTGCCCAGCGAATTGCAACCGTTGCTGATGCCGACCTCATCCTTGTCCTGGATAATGGGAAATTAGTTGGTAAAGGTACTCACGACGAATTACGAAAGACTAACAAAGTTTATCAAGAAATCATCAAATCTCAAATCAGGAAGGAGGCTGACAAATAATGGCAGAAGATAAATCTGAAAACCAGTCAACAGCTGGCCCAGGTGGTCGTCGGGGAGGTCCTGGTGGTTATCAAGGTGTCGTTGAAAAGCCAAAGAATTTCTGGGGCACGACTGCCCGTCTCATGCACTATATGTCAGACCGAATTGTTGGCTTAATCTTAGTCCTGATTTTTGCAATTACCAGTGTGATCTTCCAAATTCGAACCCCTAAAATACTTGGGCAGGCAACGACCGAAATTTATAAGGGAGTTATGAAGGGAACTGCCGAACAAAAGGCTGGTTTCAACATTGGTAATTTACCCATTAATTTCGACAAAATTGTCCACATTATCATCGTGGTTGCCATCATGTACTTAGCTGCCGCTATCTTCAGTTATCTGCAGCAATTCATCATGACCCTGATCTCTCAGCGAACCGTTTATCGTTTGCGTCGTCAAATGAAACAGAAAATGCGGGTTGTGCCAATTAGATACTACGACACTCATAGTAACGGTGACATTATGAGCCGAGCAGTTAATGATATGGATAATATAGCCAGCACGCTTCAGCAAAGTCTGACCCAAGCGGTAACCAGTTTTGTGACTTTTATTGGAACCCTTTGGATGATGTTTTCGATTAGTTGGAAATTAACCTTAATTGCCTTTGTGACTATCCCGCTGAGCTTAATTGTTGTGGGAATTGTTGCTCCCAAATCACAAAGGTTCTTTGCGGCCCAGCAAAAAAGTCTTGGCCTGTTAAACAATCAAGTGGAAGAAAACTATGCCGGCCAGCAAGTGCTCAAGAGCTTCCGTAAAGAAGCCGATACGATCGAGAAGTTTGAAGATCAAAACGATAAATATTATCAAGCCGCTTGGAAGGCCCAGTTCATTTCGGGCATTATCATGCCGCTTATGATCTTCATGAATAACATTGGTTATGTGTTTGTAGCCGTAATTGGTGGTATTCAGGTGGCTAACGGAACGGTAACACTGGGAAATGTTCAAGCCTTTCTGCAATACACCAATCAATTTTCACAACCTATTTCTCAATTGGCAAACCTCATGAACACGATTCAATCAACAATTGCCTCTGCTGAACGGGTCTTTGAAGTGATTGACGAAGAAGAAATGAAGAACACCAAGGCCAATCGTGAAGTCAAAGAAACCGATGACGTTATTTCATTGGAACACGTTCAATTTGGCTATGAGGATCAAGATTTATTAATGACCGATTATAACTTAACGGTTAAACCTGGTCAGCAGGTTGCCATTGTTGGCCCAACCGGAGCGGGTAAAACAACCATCATTAATTTATTGGAACGTTTCTATGATGTAAAAGGTGGTGCCATTCGCTTAAAGGGTGTTGATACCAGAGACATTGACCGTGAAGATCTCCGATCACATTTTGCCATGGTTTTACAAGATACTTGGCTGTTTACCGGAACAATTTACGATAATATTAAGTATGGCCGTGAAAAGGCCACCCACGATGATATTATCGAAGCCGCCAAGGCCGCCCACGTAGACGAATTTGTCAGAAAATTGCCCAACGGTTACGACACCGTTTTAAACGAGGCCGCCTCCAATATTTCTCAAGGTCAACGTCAGTTAGTCACAATTGCCAGAGCCTTTGTGGCTGATCCGGAAATTTTGATTCTTGATGAAGCCACCAGCTCAGTTGATACGCGAACCGAAGTTCAAATTCAGCACGCCATGAGCGAACTACTGAAGAATCGGACCAGTTTTGTTGTGGCGCACCGATTATCAACCATTCAAAACGCTGACAACATCATTGTGATGAATAACGGTTCGGTGGTTGAAACTGGTACCCATAATGAACTACTGGCTAAAAATGGATTCTACGCTGATCTTTACAACAGTCAATTCTCAGACAATGTCTCGTTTAGTTAGGAGGACACCGTGAAAAAATTAATTAGGATTGCTTCGATCGTTGCCCTACTTCTTTTGGGCTTGGCTGGTTGTGGTCGACCGACTTTATCGGTAAAAAGCCACCAGCTCAAGCCTGATGGTCTGGCAGCCATCATCAAGGGACAGAGCAGCCACAAACAAATTAGTTATCGGATTAACAACGGCTCGGCAAAAACCGAATCAACCAACAACGGTAGCTTCGCGCTGACGATTCCAGCAACCACCCAATCACAACGGGTCGTCTTATCAGCTGGTGGTGTCAAACAAACAGTTAAAGTTGGCAAAGTAAATTCCCTAACAACTTATCCAAAACTGCAACGCGCCTATAATCAAGCAACGATTGCGACCGCCCTTTCAAAAGCTGATCAAAAAAGAGCTGCTGCCTTGCAAACTCAAGGCACCAAGCTGAAACGCGAGCAAGTTGCGATTCAGCAGGCAGTTGCCGTGGCTAGAAAAAAGTTGGCCAAGGGTGATACTTCTGCGGCCGCAACTTTGCAAGCTCAAGCTAAAAAGGCTGCTGCCTTAAAACAGCAGGCCACTGCGATGAAGCAAACTCAGCAGATGGTTGAAGCAGCGATGAAGGATGCTAAATCCAAAGTTGCCAATCAATTATTACCCACAAAGTCCAAAGACGGTATTCATAATTTAGTGACCACTAAAGACGTCACCATCCGAATGAATCAAGATCGTCAACAGGTAACCGGAATCGCAATGCTGGTACCGGTTGCCGCGATGAAAGACAAAGTCCGGGCTAAGAACTTTGGCCTCTCGTTCTCTATTTTAGCCAACAGCGTTGGTGCTGACGCAAAACAGATTATGAAAGATTTCCAAAAGCAGGCCAAATCAAAGAAAACCACTAAAACAACCACCAAGGCACTCCATTCAAATGGTGTTGACTTTAGAATTGGTTATTCAACAACCACGTTATATATTTATATCACCAAGTAAGTGACCCATCCTGATTTAACTAAAAACCTCCTTTGGCTCATGATTTTGATACTCTTTCAAAATCCATGAGTCAAAGGAGGTTTTTACTAAGAACTCATAACTATTTTTGGGAAAATCACTTACTCTGCTAAAATAAAGTTATCCTAATAGTATTGACAAAACACTAACCACCAAAGGAGTCTCTTTATGATATTAGAGCGAAATAATTTTTTAAACGTCAAACAAATTGAGCAGCAATTAAAACAATCACAGCAGAAAAGTAGAATTGATGATTTTAAAGCGCTAGTCAAAATTTTCCAATTGTGCCATTCCGGGGCCAACGAGATTGGAACCAAGCTGGAAAATCTGGATGATGAGTATTCAATGAATTATGATCATAATCCAATTCACCACATGGAAGAACGAATGAAATCAATTGGTAGTCTAATCGGTAAATTAGATCGCAAAGGGCTTGATCTGACCATTGAAAATGTCCGGAATCATATTTATGACATTGCCGGAATCCGGGTCATTACCAACTACATCGATGATATTTATCGAATTGAGGAAGCCCTAATTGATCAATCCGATGTTACTCTAATTAGGCGAAAAGACTATATTAAGAATCCCAAACCCAGTGGTTATCGTAGCCTACACATTGTTGTTTCGATACCGGTTTTTCAGTCAACTGGTGTTGAAGACGTCCCCGTGGAAGTTCAGATTCGGACAATCGGGATGGATATGTGGGCCAGCTTGGAGCACAAGCTGCGCTATAAAACCAATGTCGATCCTAAAAAAGTTAAAGAGCACACTGGTAATCTCCAGAAATACGCCACCGAATTGTATGATATTGAGAGTCGCATGCAAGAGATTTTCAAAGACCTGCAATAAACAAACAACAGCACCGGTTAATGGGAGGGGACCCGTCAACCGGTGCTGTTGTTTGTTTTGTATACTTATGTCAATAGTTGGACATTTGTCTAATACCTACACTTATAATAACTTAGTGGCAGCCAAGATTCAAGTGATAACCACTTCGGTTTGTCTATAAATAGACAAATTAATAATTTCGAAAAGATAGGTCTTCAAACGTCCACCGCATTCCAACTCAGACTGTTCTCACACCTTTCTTCTGGGCACCAGCCCCTTTGGTCCGTGCAACGCCACACTGGCAGCCAACGCCCGCCATCCGTTTGAATAAACCTGAGGTTGCTTATTCTCGGCAAGCCGTTTCGCCTGTTCTTCACAATAGCTGGTCACCATTGCTGACATCAATTTGGCATCGAGATGTTTATTTCCAGTTGTTAATGGTAGGTCAAATGCACGGTACTGATCGTTTAAAACTTGGTTTGGTAAGTCCGGAATCACCAGCATTGGCGTACAAATACCAATTAAAGCCGCATCGTTTCGGCCAAGTGCTTCCTCCATCGTTGACACCCGACGAAAACCACCACTTAGCACAATTGGAACATTAACCAATTGATTCAGCATGTGGGCATAACCTGAAAAGCCCAATTCCGAATTCTCATAATTATCTCCTGCTATCTCAATCAAATCAATTCCCAGAGCAGCCATCTTTTTCGCTACCTGAATTGAATCTGCTTCTGAAAAACCATCCAGATCTAAATCAGTAACGCTCAATTTTAGAGAAATTGCAAATTGCGGCCCGCAACTTTCACGAATACCCTCATAAATTTCAACCAAAAAGTGCATCCGGTTTTCCAATGACCCACCATATTCATCCGTTCGACGATTGTCCTTACGTGAGAGAAACTGATTAACCAGGTAACCAAACGCACCGTGAATTTGAACGCCCGTAAATCCGGCGGACTGCGCAATCTCGGCCGCCCGCACAAATTTTGCAACTAATTCTTTAACTTCAGCCGTTCGCAATTCCCGCGGCTGATTAAATGCATGGTGATTCTGACCACTAATCGGAATGGCACTCGGTGCAACCGGCTGTTCTGAAAAAATTCGTGGTGATTGTTTTCCAGGATGATTTAATTGCAGCCAAAGCTGGGTATTATTTTGAGTGCCCGCCTCCGCCCACTTTTTTAAAATTGGCAAGCTGCGGTCGTCTTCAATCACAACATTTCCTGGCTCGGCCATCGCATGATGATCAACCATCACATTGCCGGTCACAACGATACCAGCACCACCGTTCGCCCATTTTCGATATAAGTTAACGTGAAGCGCGTTGGGCTGATGATCGTTGTCCGCAAAAGTTTCGCTCATCGCCGACTTAAAGAAGCGGTTTTTAACCGTCATCCCACAGGGCAACGTTAACGATTTTCCAACTTGTAAATAACTCATCTAAAAGGCACCTCCATTTTAAATGATGACCAAATTAACGTTAAGTTTGATTCAATTTTAGCTGGAAGAGTCACTTTCAACAACTCCCCTTTTAATGTTTCACGTGAAACAAAGCTTGGAAAAGTAGCACAATCCACCCTGTTGCGGTAAATTAGACGTAGATGAGTTTTCGGGAGGGATTTAATGACTGACACCACAAGAAAGCAAACACCCATTGCTAAAGTTTATGAAGCTCTGAGTGCAATCGCAGATAATCGGATCACAATGCGGGACACAGACGCATTGGTAACCTCATCAAACTACTCAAAACGCTACACCGTCAGGATTTCAGACGATTTGTATTCATCCAATGACAACGCGACTTATTGGCAGCACTATGCCGGCTACCCAATTGTCGCAGTCCTCATTAAGCAGGGTAAACTTGTCCTTCCAAATCATTCAAAGGAATTATTAGCCGCATTTAAGGATATTAATTGGAAAAAGTTGAATTTAGCGCATAAAAACAACTACGACCAAGCGGTAAGTGATTTTTTGAATCGTAGTGCCCAACCTGATCAAATCAAACAGTTGGTCCAAGTCATCTTTGATCAACTCAACCAGCTCCCCTTTAGTGTTAAAGGGAATCGCGCGAAATTAATAAAACTAGTAAAAGAGGATTCGAGTAAATGAAATTAATTGCATGGAATGTTAATGGCTTACGAGCCGCGATTAGACACGACTTTATGACAACGTTCAAAAATTTAGACGCTGATATCTTTTGTATTGGCGAGACCAAGCTTCAACCCGGACAAATTAAAGTCGATCTTCCCGGCTACCACCAGTATTGGAATTACGCTGACAAAAAGGGGTACTCCGGAACCGCTATTTTCACGAAACAAGAACCCCTTCATGTTACCAACGGGCTTGGCGTCGATGAACTTGATCATGAAGGCCGAACCATTACATTGGAATACGATAACTACTACGTCATTGTCAGCTATACGCCAAATTCGCAGCCAAAGTTAAAGCGACTAGCCTTTAAACGCGCGTATAACCGAGCCTTTTTAAATTATATCAACCAGCTTAAAACAAACAAATCGGTTATCTTTTGTGGTGACTTGAATGTTGCTCACCAACCCATTGATTTAAAAAATGACGCAACCAACCACCATAACCCCGGTTTCTCGGATGAAGAACGTGAAGACTTCACGGAATTATTAAATAACGGCTTCATTGACACTTTCAGATTTCTACATCCCGACGAAGTCAAATATTCATGGTGGAGTTATCGCTCCCATGCAAGAGAACACAACGCGGGCTGGCGGATTGACTATTTTGTCGTTTCAAATGATTTGAAGGATCAAATTAAATCAGCTGATATCTTAACCGATATTTATGGGTCGGATCATTGTCCGGTGATGTTGGAATTAAAGTAAAGTGGGACGAAAGGCGGTTAACTTCCAGAGTGTAGTCGGGTTAGCTTAATATTCCGGGTTTGAATATTGAGCTAACCCGACTATACGGCCGGAAGTTGCCTTTCTTCCCACGTCTCCACTCGGTAATTATTGTGATTAGACTAGAAGAATTCGGTCCAAATGATATTTTGTTCAAGCCAATTAAAATATTCATCTTCCGGGAGCTGCTTGCTAAACCACGTTTCAGATTAGTAGCAACCAAGACACACACCGGTCAAACAATTTGTATCTATCACAAAAAGAATGAATCGAAGCCACTTAAGCCAAAAGACACTCCGTTTCACTCTTTTCAATAATTTCAGATTTAACGACTCAAACCTTAAAAAACGCTATTTTGTTAACAGGTCATCCAATTTATCAAAGAACTTATCAGCCTTGACTTTAGTTACCAAATTAATTGGGCGGCCATCAGCCGTTTCAAAGGTTCGACCGGCACCTTCGCCGGAAACAATCACGTCACCGCGAATATCTTTTGTTTCAACAATCTCTGGATACTGGCTGGCAACCGTTGTCAAAACATCCCACAAATAATACGTGGAGTTTGCTTCATATGATGATACCAATGCATAGCCTTGACCAATCAAATCCATCATCGGATAACGTCGCAAGTCGGCCCAGTGCTGTTGAACATCGGCATTCAATGGAACTTGATTGGTACTTTCCAAACCAACCATTTGAATATCAATTTTGGCATCAAAAACGGTTTTAACCGCTTCGGCATCCCAATAAGCATTCCATTCAGCAGTGCCATCATGTTTGGGCTCAATGACGTTTCCAGTCGTTCGCATGGTCCCACCCATCCAATATAATCGTTCAATATGATCAACGATGCTTGGATCAACTTCCAGCGCGCGAGCTAGATCTGTCAATGGCCCGGTCATTACCAATACCGTTTTTTCAGGTTCCTGTTTTAATTTTTCAATCATATCAAGGTGAGCCGGTTTATCAGCCTGAGGCGCTAATTCAGGATCACCTTCATTTAAAATCGGAAAGGCATCGAATGAAAATGAACTTAAGCGCCATTCTTTAGGAAATTGGTGAACGGCACGTGAGTTTGAAGCAGCCACCCGAACCTTCGAATCATGCCCAAATTTCGCAATGATTTTCTGGGAAGCCGGTACTGATCCCTCAATAAAACCATCTGCATCGATAACACCCACACCAGTTAAATGAACGTCCGGCATTTGTAACAGAAGCAACAGTGATACTAAATCGTCAACATTGCCATCATGATCAAAATAAACGTTTTGCAAGCTAAACACCCCTAATTAGTTTAACTTGATGATACCTGAATAAGGGCGCGGCGTCCATTAGATTAAGAATCAGGTCGCACAGTAAAGATTGATGTGGTATCCTCTTGACAAAGAAATGACTATTGAAACTTATTTAATACGTCAAATCCCCTCACATCTTTGATTTAACGGAGAACGTCTATGAAAAACAATCAAACAAATTCGATTATTAAACTCGTTACAAAAACTTCTACCAATGATCTGCGTCAGTTTATTATCCACCGATGCCAGTTAGATACCGATTTTTATAAAGACTTCACAGCTCAATTCGGTGAACTGAATACGGACTATGAGCTTGCTAAAACAAAAGAAGAAATCGGATCAATACTGAATAATACTGAATTAAATAATTTTATTTCCGATAAAGAATGTCAAGTAATTTGCAACAAGCTGTGGCCGATTATAGACAAATATCGACATCGTTTGAAACAAGGTTACCATCAGCATGCATTAAATGGGTTTCTTCTTATTTATCAGGCAGGTGGTAGCATGTTAACAACAGCATTTGATGATTCAAACTCTCTAGACTATCTTTTTTCAATGGTAGACAACGCGCTTGTCGAATTTAGTGATACAGTTTTAAATAAGTCCGAAGACAAAAAGATCGATTATACTCGTCAAATCATTAAAACGTTTAACGGCCAAAAATTTAATGACTGGTATGAGTATTGTTTTAATGCTCTGGCCAGTATGCTACCAATAATTACAGATAAATCATTCGATGTTATTCAAAAGACTACCAAATACTCATCGGTTCATAATTCAGACCCCAACAGTTACTATGTCAGCAAAAGTTGCATTTTAAACACGAAAATTCTCCTCCAACTTAATCACTTGCAACAAGCAAAAGCATACATGGAAAAACACATTCAAATTAACGACATTCGCAAAATGCGTATTGATTTGGCAATTGAAGAAAAAGATTTCGAATTAGCCGCACAATACTGCCTTGACGCTGATGACTCTAAAAGAAACGATTCTTGGAAAAACTACCTCATCAAAATATATAAAATGACCAACCAACGATAAAAGCTCCAAGACATGTTTGAAAAAAGGCTTTTGGATAACCACGATCTATCTGCATATCAATCGCTAAAAAAGCTCATCACAGAGGATGGCTCTTGGAAAAAGAAATATCCGAAATTACTAAAGAAATGCGAAAATCGACTCACACCATGGGAATATTCATCCATCTTGGATAATGAACATGAAATTGATAAATTAATGACATTAATCAGAATCAAGCCACGTATCTTAGATGTCGCCTTTGCCCGGTCACTTTACCCAAGATATCCTGGTGAAATTAGCAGCTTATATTATCATGTTGTTGTCCTTAATAAACCCGAAACTAATCGAAATGGTTATCGTCGACTTGCTAATAAGATTCGTGAATATGCTGATTTTGGCAGCATTGATCTAGCGAAGGCTTGGATTAATAAGCTCATTATGATGTATCCCAGAAGACGAGCCATGATTGAAGAGTTATCAGTTGTTTTGAATGAATTTTTGCGTTAACTTTAACTCAAACTGTAGCATCTGCATTCCGTTATCCCGGCACAACTAAATCTGTTTACTATGTGATATTGAACTTAGAGAAAGTCTAAAAAGAGGCATTCACAATGGATAAAAAACAGCAAACAGCGTTAACACAATTCGTTTCTCAGTTGTCAAAAAAACAGTTACAAGATTTTGCAGTCAGTGCCGCTCAGATCACACCTTCCTTATACTATGAGTTGACCGCGCAATCGGGAAAACTAGACTTTAAAGCAGAATTTAACGATATCAAACAGACAATTAAAACAACGATCAAAAAGCATGTTAATGATGAAGGCCTTTGGAGCAACAGTACTGTTATTGTTGTTAACGAGTTGCTGCTTGCTGACCTGCAACGCTTTACACGACGCGGCCAACAAGGTTACTATGCTTACGCTTTTCACGGAATCCTTTTCGTTTTGCTGAATGCGGGAAAAATTCAATCAACTATCCTTCCATTTGATGACACCTTTAAAACCACGATTAATACGGCACTTAAGAAATTAACCGCTTTGGTTCAACAAATTAAAGATCAGGTTAACGCCTCCACCAAACAAAACATGATTCAGGAAACACTGAAGATATTCAATCGTAAAATTTGGGATGGAAAAGAAAAGACCCGTTACAAAATTATCAGCAGTATTATCCCATTAATTCCAGAATCGATGTTAACAATCGTCACCCAAACAATGACGAATTCAATCGCTAGAATCAGTGATGGTGGTTATGACGGTTATATCGGAAACGATCTTCCTGATGCCCAAGCAATGGAAATAATTATTAAAGCCCGACTAAAACACCATTTCGGAAGAATTGATCAAGCAAGAGCACTTCTTGACAAAAATTTGGATGATTCAAACGTCCGTTTAGAACGCGTTAAGTTCGCTCTGAATGATAAAGATTATCAACTCGCGGCAAAGCTATGCCAAGAGGGTGACTGGCGTAACATGTCATGGAAAGATATTTGGCAAAAACAACTCATTCAAATTTATTCAACAACTCATCAAGATCAAGATCTGGAGAAAATTCTTAGAAGACGGCTATTAACCAATAACACGGATGCTTATCAACCATTAAAACAGCTTTACATTAGACAAAACAAATGGCAAAGGATCCGCTCCGATCTACTGAAAGATTGCCAACAACAACTAACAACCGAAAATAACGCATTCGTTCTTAACATCGAACACGAATACGCTAAACTATTAGCCGTCATTGCCGATACCAGTTATTTAATTTATCAATATACACCTGTCCTCTACCAGCAATTTCCTGAAGAAATAAGCCAATCTTATTACGACTATTTAATTATTAACGATCATTATGCCAACAAAGCGGCCTATAAACGGGTCGGAGACAAACTTATCTATTTTGCAAAAGTTGCCAATCCCCATCAAGCCTTAACTTGGATTAGCTGGCTGCAAAAGAAGTATCCATACCGATCAGCTATGCAAGAGCAACTCATGAGCACCCGGGATAACATTCAAGAAATAATCGAAGAAGCTAAACAAACCCCAAGTTAACTTCCGGCAAGTATCCCAATTAATCAATCAACCTTAAAAGAGATGATCGTAATGCATCCAACCCTCACTAAATTAATTCAATATGCCAAAGATCACGATTTCATCGAAGCCGTTGGTACGGAAGGCTCAATTAATAACGCCAAGATTCACAGTGACCCTTGGCAGGATATTGATGTCACTTACTTTTCCACGGATCTACAACGGTTTCGTTTTCAGGACTGGTGGCCAAAGTTTGGGACGCCCACGATTTGGCAGCACTTTGCCAACAACCATTTATTCGGCAAGGCAACCAAGCCATGGAACACTTACCTGGTCCGGTTTGACCATCACCAGCGCATTGACTTAAAGATCGCCCCTCTTTCCGACTTGCCAACCTATTTAAGAGCCGACTCGCTCAACACCATCGTTTGGCGGCGGGGTCAGCAGGTAACACCGAGGCAAACCAGTGCCAAAACTCACTTTATCGGTATTCCAACCCAATCGGATTTTGAAAATTCCCTTAATGAATTTTATTGGACAGCCGGAAATGTCGTCAAGGGCCTGGCCCGCCATAACCTCATTTATGCCAATGAAACCAACAATCAAACGGTTCGACCCCAATTACTGAAAATATTGGCTTGGCGCGTTTCAATCAAAAGAAAAGGCCAGTTTGACGCGGGCGCTAATTATAAATTCTTAGCGAACTGCTTATCAAACCAGCAACAAATTGACCTTTTTAAAACTTATCGCCAAGACACCTTGGCTCAAACCAAAGCGAGTCTCTTGGATGAGATCCAGTTAATGAGGGTAACCCTTAGTTCCTTATCAACCCTAAAAGCATTACAAATTCCAGCCTATGTTTCACAAGCTGAATCTCAGCTTCTCTCGTGGTTGCAGGAATTACCAGATTAACGCCGACGATGTTTCACGACTGTAAAGAAATGAAGAATAAATCCCAACAGCACATAAAAAATAACGACAAATGAAAGATAGCTTAACCAAAAGTGTTCCGTTGGCAGCATTTTCAACCCAACTTGAATGCCCATCGTTAATAATGCCATAAATGCAATCATAAAGAATAATTCGATATACCGTTTCAATGTACTGTCATCTCGCTTCTTCACTGAATTCAGACGCTGTCCCCATTTGAGGCAGGTCTGTTTTTTATTTTCCGGTAATGCCTTCATCCCGTAAGTATTGGTTAAAACCAGTTCATGTAGTTTAATCACTCCTGCCGCGGACATCACTTTATCGATCGTTCGAAATGACTGATCGGTGACTCCGGTTACCCAATTTTCGAACGCGCCGGTATAACAATCCGTGATACTGACGTAATGCTTATCAGCAAACCGGTCAGGGTGAGTGCCACCGAGATGATCAATTCGGACCAATCGCTCACGCATACAGTCAAAAAAGTCCTTCATTTTACCGGCCAAACCACCCCAATAAGTCGGTGCCGCGATAACCCATACATCACTATCAAGCATTTTTTGTTCTAATTCATCCAATACTGAATCATGTTGATCCCCTTGATCCGGCTTAAATGAATAATCTTCTAAATAGATCGTTTCAGTTTCATTGGGTGCTTTGACACCCGCTAAAACCGTTTCAAGCATTTTCTCAGTAATCCCGTTTCGACGATGGGCACCAAGAATTCCCAAAACTTTCAAAAGCCAATCCCCCCTGATTGAAAATTGATTTCATTTAAACTAAAAAGTCTTCAAATGCTAAACATAAACTGCAGATTCAATACCGTAATCACAGCTGTTAACGCGTACCCAAGAACTGTGATGAACAGATTATTCGTGTGCCGACCCATCAAGTCACGATTACTGGTCAAAGCAACCATTGGAAACAAGGTAAACGGCAGTGCAATTGACAACGCGATCTGAGCAAAAACAATCATTTGTTCAAACGACTGATCACTAAAACCAACCAAATAACCAATTATCAAAATCGGAATCAACGTTACAAATCGGGTTAGCAAACGGCGCTCCCACAACGGTAATCGAATATTCAAATACCCTTCCATAACAATTTGGCCGGCCAAGGTACTCGTGATTGATGAAATCATTCCCGTAATTAATAAGGCAAACGCAAATAGCGTACTCATTAACGGGCTTGCCAGATTGCCAACGATTGCCGTATTTTTCAAACCATTATACACATCTTGGAAGGCTGACAAGTTGCTATTTTTCTGAAAAAATAAGGTTCCGCCCAATACCAACAGCAACGCGTTAATCAGAAATGCCGCAATTAAATGGACGTTGGAATCCCATTTCGCGAAACGCAGCGCTTCATCGACCTGCTTGGGGTTATGATAATCGTATCGGCGGCTCTGGGCCAAGGAAGAATGTAAATATACGTTATGCGGCATGATCGTCGCGCCGACAATTCCGAGGCTCATAATCAGCATCTCGTGATTTGTGATAATCCCGGGAGTGGGGACCAATCCCTTAAAAATGGCTGGTACACTGGGGCAGGCTCGAAAAACTTCAATACCAAATATAATGCCAACGGTCAATATCGAGAACAACACAATAAATTCAATCCGCCGAATCCCAAACCGTAAAAACAGCAGGACTAACAAGACATCAAAAATCGTAAACAGAATTCCGTAAACTAATGGTATCCTAAACAATAATTTGAGCGCAATGGCTGTGCCAACCACACCAGTCATATCAGTGGCCATCATTGCAATTTCGTTAATGATCCAAAGCACGTATCGACCGCCTCTGGGAATCTTTTGTGCGATCGCCTGTGCCAAATCCAATCTGGCAACAACCCCTAATTTAATCGCCAGCGTTTGCATGAACATCGCAACCAAGATTGACATCAGCAAAACCGATAATAACGCATAACGGTATTTACTTCCGCCGGAAAGTGACGTCAACCAGTTACCAGGATCCATATACCCGACAGCAACCAAGGCACCGGGACCACTATAAGCTAGAAACTTTTGGAAAAACGAGGTTTCATAAACGCTGGGAACAGCAACACTTTGGTTAATTTCATCGAGACTCTTTTTAGTATTTGGTGTCATGATCAGCCTTCCCCCGATCGGGATTGATTTGTTTCATGCTAAGATCGGCAACAAATTGGCAAAAGTCATCGTTTGCATTCATCGGTGGAACCGCATCAAAAATTTGACCACCGGTTGCCCGGAACTGCTGATAATTCTGAACGTTATTCTCTTCAATCGTTTCCAAACAATCTTCCACAAACGACGGTGTAACAATCAGAACGTTTCGTTTCCCCATTTCGGCTAATTCCATTAAAGTATTTTTTAAATACGGTTTTAGCCATGGCATTGGGCCAAATTTAGATTGAAAAACGGTTCGAACCTTTTCATGCGGCAACTTCAAATATTGAGTGGCTCCAGCGGTAGTTGCCAAACACTCCTTCCGATAAGGATCGCCCTTTTTAACCATTGAAGTTGGAATCCCATGATAACTGAATAAAACTGCATCATATTTCTTTTGGGGATAACAGCGATCAACCCCGCTGGCCAGTAATTTCAAATAACGGGGCTCTTGATAGAAACTCTTAATCAATTTTGTTTTTACGCCGGAAGCACGCACTTGCTGGAAAATTGAATCATGAGTACTCTGGGTATATTGCGGAAACAGTGGTAACACAACGATTTCATCATCGTGGGCAGCCATCTTATGTAAGGTTTCAGAAATATCCGGCTGCCCGTATGTCATTGCCATTTGAATGTCCCAGTCAGGCAAGATTTTCTGAACTTTATCTCGTAAAATCTGCGTGTAAACAATTAATGGCGAGCCGGCTTTCGTCCACATATGTTGATAAAAGGTCGCGGAACGCCAAGTCCGGGCAGGCAAAATGATCCCCCGTAAAAGTGGCTGCCAAAACCATTTGGGTAACTCGACAACGTTTTGATCACTTAAGAATTCCTTCAAGTAGGCGCGGACATCTTTGTTGGTCGGTGAAACCGGTGACCCCAAATTAACCAGTAATAACCCATTATGTGCCATGAAACGCATCTCCCCCTAATTCGAATAACGTTATAAGTTTTATTTTAGGGGGTTGTGGGGGTAATTACAAGAGAGTGGTCTAATGAGCGCTTAGCTTCCAGAATATAAGGCACTTAACCCAATATTCCAAGAGCAGGAATATTGGGTTAAGTGCCTTATATGGCCGGAAGCTGCTCATTAGACCACGTTTTAGACTAAGTACCAAATCCATCTGCTCTGGGGGACTTACTAATTTCAAGATTTCAACATAGTTAACCCCTCAACTTCTTGATTCACTTATATGGCCGGGAGTTGCTTCTGAATCCACATTTCAGCTAAGTAGCCACTTCTAAATCTACTCTGGGAAAATATTTTCCAGGGCTGGAAGCTGCCTCTCGCACCACGTTTTAGCTTAATGATAAAGTCCTTCAACCACCCGCCAACAACACCCCATAACCTCACATCGTCGACGTATTCAAACCAGTCAGCATCATCAATATGTATCCAATACCCACCATGATTCCAACAAGGTAATGTTGATCGATCATCGTTGCATCCACTTTCAAAGCGTTGATCAGAATCAAAATCGGCCCACCAAACAAACATAGCGTCCAAGGGATGTCCAACCATGACGGCATGGCAGTCTGATAGACAACCAGCGTCATTAACATAACCGTCATCATGATCATTAAAACCAGGCTTGCCCACATTGTTTTATCCTGATGCAGTAGACCCCTTGTAAGAAACCTGGTTGCCAGCCAGCCAAAAAAGATACTAACTATTAATAATTCACCAAAATCACTCACTAACATTGTCCCAATCAATGATCTGGATAATGGCACTGCATTTGTCGTATGGGGTGCAATCCGCAATACTTCCCGACTATTAATGTAAAGCGCCAGTGCCATCCCAACAATAAATGTTAACCAGTAACATAATTGAACTTTTTGCCGTCTACTCATAAACTACCTCTAATCCGTAAGCTGATAGGTCTCTTCAAATTCACTTTGACTAAATATTTCAATTCGATTTTCAAACCCCTTGATAATTACTTCGCCAGGCTCAACCGCAGTGGCCCCCCGACTAGTCACAATCTGCATCTTATTCTTCTTTTTGGTAACATGGCTGTCAAACGGTTTCACAAACGCTTGAACGGCCTCATGATTATCACCATCATAAATTAGATAGTGTTCATTAATTTTGCGACGAACAATGCCGCTTTTCGGCAGTTCATTTTTCATATTAGTCAACTCCTTAGTGCTATCATTAACTTAACTATTATCCTATAGGCTTTTCAAAATCAAAACAACTTAAAATTAAGTCATAACGATGAATTTACCGCCATGGTTGGTTACAATAGAGAATGAGGAAGGATGTGATACCTTGAATAACTCCAAGGAGTACCTAGATTTCTTCAATCATGAGTATAAAGACCCCAGCACGCACAGCGCATATAGTACCAATAGTAATTTTCGTTTTGAAAGCCGTTCTGATGCGCTTGAAGTTAAAAATATGCTGCAAACCCGCAGTCCTCATGCTAAACAATACGAATTAAGCGTGGAATATATTAATCCAAACCAATCAATGCAGGTTGGCTGGTACATCACTGTCCGAAAAGTCGTTGCAAAACCATCGGATGATCAAACCGATAATTCTAAAAAATAATTTTGCGAACATATCATTTGAAAATCAAGAAAAATCGCGTTACGGTAAAAGAACACGTTATATTATCTAACACCAAATGGAGGTTATCAATTAAATGGCAAATGGAACAGTTCCAAATTTAATTTTAAATGATGGCTATAAACTACCGGCAATCGGCTTGGGAACTTATCAAATCCGTGGCGGCGACGGTCTCCAACAGATCCTCGCCGCAATTAAAGACGGTTACCGCGCCTTAGATACCGCCACTAACTACGATAACGAAGGATTGGTTGGCGAAGCAATTCGTCAATCCGGAATTCCTCGTTCGCGGTTTATCGTGACAACTAAACTACCTGGCAAATATCATAAATATGATGATGCAACCATGGCTATCCAAGAATCACTATATCGGATGGGCTTAGATTACTTTGACCTCTACCTCATTCACTGGCCCCTACCTAAACGCAATCACTATGTTGAGGCATTTCAAGCCATGATTGATGCGAAAAAACGGGGGTTCATTCGATCAATTGGTGTTTCTAATTTTGAACCGAAACACTTGGATCGACTGATTGAAGAGACTGGCGTGACACCAGCCGTCAACCAACTTGAAATCCACCCTTATTGGGTTCAAGAGCGCATGTTGGCTGAAGATAAGAAACGTGGGATTGTCACTGAAGCTTGGAGTCCATTAGGTCGCGGAAGTGCCGCTTTGAAGGAACCGATCATTAAAGACCTTGCCAAAAAGTACAATAAAAATGTCGGCCAAATTATTTTAAGATGGCACAATCAACGTGGCATTGTCCCAATTCCAAAGTCACGCAACTTAAATCATCAACGAGCCAATCTCGACCTCTTTGATTTCGAACTAACACCTGATGAAATCAAATCGATTAATTCGTTAAGTAAGCCGGATGGCAGAATTGATGGTCAGGATCCTAATGAATATGAAGAATTTGAATAACGAGATCAGTCACAATTTTTTGTTGATTGAAAGTTTCTTCGATATAAACTGAAAGATCTAAATAAGCATCACTTTTTATTTGGTAACCTCATCGTTATCAACTAGAAAGTGGTGCCTTTTATATTTCATGATGTGGACTTTCAATTCTTGACTATTTTTAGCAATCATCTTACGAGCGTTTCTGTTTATTATGTAAAATCGATTGAATAATCGCAACCACAATTAGCATATAGCCCAGTAATATCCAGAAATTAAGGGAAGCAGAAATGTCGATCAGGACGTTGGCAAGCACCAAAACCAACTGGCAGGATATTGCCAAGATATAAAACAGCTTTTGCGATAATCGCCAGTTCGCTTCAGAGGACCTACTCAGCTTAGTTCGATAACCAATAAAGTTAGATCGCTTTTTATCAGGATCCATTACATAGAATAAACAAACTACAACTAATACAATTAGAATCCCAACACTTGATGCCAATCCATTCATGATGATCACTCGCTTTCATTGGTAATCTGAAACAATCAAATCCCGGATTTTTATTTGAAACCTCAGTGAATTGGGATCTTACTAAGAGTGTAGGTCTAGTATTTAGAGAATTCAATAATTTTGAAATCATAGCGCATATCTTGCCAACAGCCCGTCAATCACCAAATTAGCCACTGACAAACGGGATTTGTTGCTTATAGTTGCCTCATTGACACGTTTATAAGAAAATGGTAGCTTGAAATGGGAAATAAGCAAACTGTATTGTTATGAAATCAATCTATGAAAGAGGCTGATAGAATTTTAACTGTCAACAAATTATCTATTAAAATGCGTCACCCAATCCTCAGAGAATTTAGCTATCAATTTAAACAAGGACAGATTTATTTGATCGTTGCGACTAATGGTACCGGAAAAACAACTTTTTTTAGAACCATTACCAATTTAGTTAAGCGGGAACAAGGTGAAGTCTATTTCGATAATCAACCATTTAACCAGGGTAAACGTCGTGTCTTTTTCTACGAATCCTCAGACTGGTTTGATGGCAATTTATCGGGATTAGATTATCTCAAATTTGTGAAGCAACAATGGCATTCCAACCAAAAGATAACCGACATCATTTCGGATTGGGGGATGACCGAGTATATTAAAGTTCCGATTAAAAAATATTCCCTGGGTATGAAGCAACATGTATTAATCGCTATGTATTTTATTAGCAATGCAGATTATTTAGTCATGGATGAAATAAGTAATGGTCTCGACGAAAATAGCCGTAAGCTCCTTTATAGCAAGTTACAGACAACCGCAAAACAGAAGCAAAAATGCATTATTATCTCTTCTCACTACCGATCTGACATGACACCAATCGTCGATCACATTCTCGAATTGAAGGATCAAGTGATGAAGGAGGTAAGTAAATGAGTTATGCAACTTTTTTATTAAAAAAAGTCATTAAATCAAAACTATTTATTATTTCAGTTTCCATTATCGTCATTATTATAATCGCTTGCTTGGCTTTCAACTTGCGAAATCAAAACGATCAAACTTTGGCTTCTAACTCAGGAAGACAAATCACATTTGATACGCAACAAATCAACCGCAGCGCTTCAGATAAAACTAAAGCTAATCAGGATGATATTCGGTTAATAAAAAAAGATCGCCGAATGAATCACCGCGTACAGAACCTGGCCAAAACTAAGAAATGGCGAGCTGCTTATCAATCTCAAATTAAATATAATAACTGGCAGTTGCCGGCCGCAAGTAATGATAAAGTGATTGATCGGACCTTGGTGAACTTTTTAATGAGTGAAACTTATCGATGTCATTATCTGTTTAAATTAAACCTTCCCGAACAATCACGAACCAGCCCCACAACCGGCATTTCATTTTCTATTTTTGTCGATCAGGTTATCTCGTCCGTGTTAATTCCACTATTACTTATTTTCAACTTTGGTTTATTATATACTAAACGCTTTGGCCACAATATCGATAAGGACAACCTATTACCAATGAGCACCCAAAACAATATGATCCAAAGTATCTCAACCGGCTACGCAGTTGCCATCTTATTTGTTATTATCGCAATTATTACCAGCTTTTTAACTTCATCTATCATTTCCGGCATTGGAAACTGGCGTTATCCAATCGCGTTCTTCACACCAAAATTTCCATTCAATATCTACATTTCTCAGGGCTCTTTGGTATTCCCAATTCTTGTCCTTCGAATTCTAAGCACTTGTTTTATCGTGACATGCATTTACTTTATTGCAACTTTAACTAAGCAGGTATTGCCAACTATCTTAATTGGTACTTTGGCTTTAATCGGAACTAGCTTGGTAACCCCCTTTCTCAAACCACTCGCCAAGGCAGGTCAATTTTTACCTACCAGTTATTTTAATGGAGCCAACGTGGTTTCGGGGCAACTTGCTCATCAAACTAGAAACATTCAGTTTAGCTATCCTCATGGAATTGTGACCCTACTCGCCTGGACAATTGCATTTATAGCAGCAGCTTATATCGTTCTGCGAGTTCGTCAACGCTATCATAGTACCGGACTAATTGCCAATTCATATAAGAAATAAAATGCGATATTTTGCAGAACTATTTTAGAAAAAATACCGTTCTCAAAAAACAGCAACCACAACTTACTTATTTTCCAATCTTCTGAATTAAACAATTATTTTCCCATAGAAAAGGGGTTGCGACAAAAGTGATTTTGTCCAGCCCCATTTTTGTAATCATAACTATTACCAAGTAAAAAACGTGTGACAAAAGGCAACTTCCAGAGTACAACCGAATTATCCCACTATGCCACCCGGAATATTGGGATAATCCAATTGTACTCTGGAAGTTAACCGACTTTGTCTCATTCTATTTTTTAAACATATTCATGAAAAAATCATTTTAAACAGGCCATAGTAATGTTGGAATTGAATTAGAATTTCGACTTTTAATATAGTTCCTAACTTGGCCGATTGATTTTAAGGCGACTAACCGTTTA
This sequence comes from Lentilactobacillus diolivorans DSM 14421, assembly GCF_001434255.1. Taxonomy (GTDB): domain Bacteria; phylum Bacillota; class Bacilli; order Lactobacillales; family Lactobacillaceae; genus Lentilactobacillus; species Lentilactobacillus diolivorans. The sequence goes on along the minus strand of NZ_AZEY01000098.1, from coordinate 41,724 downwards.
TCACCGGAAAGACGACCAGCATATTCAGACGCCTTGGTTAATTCGTCCTGATAAGCTAATAAATCCTTCTTTTCATAATGTTGATGTGCCGCACCCACGTATTTCGCGTTAATACTGTTTACCACTTTCTGTTCCTGGCTAATAATCGGCTGCAACTGCTTATCGAGACTATATTTATTGTAAATACCTGCATTATCAATCCAACCTTGATATTTACCCGATTGCGAAACGATTTTATATTGCAATCCGTTTTTATACTGCCAAACGCGATAAATCTTAAAGTTAATTCGATCCTTGATAATTCTTCGTAATTCTTTATGGCCGGTTAATCTGGATCTATTATTTCCAGTTGGTTGACTCCAAAGCCCACTATTATGCTTATCACCATCCAACCTAAACACATAACCTTCTTTAACCAACTGAGAACCACGTGCTCTATTAATGTTGCCAGCTTGAACACCATAGCCGGTTTCCTGCTTTGCATAAACAACCGGATTATCAAGAGTAACTAATCCGCCTAAAACTAAGCCAGATAATAAAACAATTCCTGTTTTTGATAGTTCCATATCGATAATCTCCCTATAAGTTTAACTTCCTTAATTCGCCTCCAGTATCATTTCACTTTCTGCCACAATAAAGTTGGTACCAGGTCAGCGTTATGACTTCTAAGATAGCGGTTAACTTCTTTCACTGAACTCAAAGCAATTGCCCTTTTATTTCCGCTGAGGCCACTGGCTTCTTTATTTGCCTTTGCTAAATCGTTTCGATAGTCCATTAAGTCGGCTTTATTGTAATGCGTTGTATAAGGGTATTTGGAATTAATGCTGTTAACAACTTTTTGCTCTTGTTCAATGATCGGTTGCAACTGCTTATCGAGACTATATTTATTGTAAACACCCGCATTATCAATCCAACCCCGATATTTACCCGATCGCGAAACGATTTTATATTGCAATCCGTTTTTATACTGCCAAACGCGATAAATCTTAAAATCAACCTTATTTTTTATGACTTGCTGAAATGCTTTCCGACTAATTAAATTATGACCATTTTTGCCGATCGGTTGGCTCCAAAGTCCGTTGTTATTTTGATCGTTTTCCAATCTAAACACATAGCCTTCCTTAGCTAGCTGGGAACCCCAGGGCTTATCATAGCCGGTGTGAACACTATAACCATTTTCCTGTTTAGCATAAACATCCGAATTATCAAGAGTAACCATCCCTAATCCGCCTAAAACTAAGCCAGATAATAAAACAATTCCTGTTTGTGATAGTTTCATATCGATAATCTCCTCATAGATTTAATTCCTTAAATCGCCTCCAGTGTAATTCTCTGTTCCCAAGTTACAAGTAATCCCCTGCCACCTTTATATTCTTTTAATCCGATTATCCAAATTTTTAGGCAAAAGCTAAGCCATGACTTATTTAATTTGCCACAAATACTTCTTCCCAAATATTTAATCGCTGAAAATAATGCAGTATTTATAATTGTATGTTGTCATTCCAATGAACAACCAGCTTGTAGCTGCAAATACCAACGGTTGCCAGATACCTATCTAGGTAATTTTTAGTAACATGGCAGATCCCAATAAAGAGTAATGATCAATCAAATCCATTAAAATTGCGGGTAAAATAATAATTAAAATATAACGGTAACACCTGACCACGATCATCCTTTCCATACACGATTACGGGATTAATTAAAGAATAATTCGTTTTCATTTTTTTGGCATAAACTAACTATTTAAACTCCAGAAATAACCACTTTAATAATTTTTACTTTGTATTTCAGTTTAGTATACTGAAGATGACCTGTTTAGGAGGAAAACATGAAAAAATATTTAACCATTGTTCTATCCATATGTAGCCTAATTATTGGTTTAGTCAGCTTGGCTAACGATCAAGTCCATGCTAAAAGTGATACCAATTACCAAATAATTACCAGTAAAAATGTTAACACCTATCAAACGCTCAATTCATTCAATAATAACGGCATCCTTCATGTTAAAAATCAGTATAAGAACAAGAATGTGCCCGTTTGGAACAAGAAACACACCAAGGTTCTTTACAATTTGAAAGACTTTCCTAATTCCTATCTTTCAGCCTTAACTAAGCAAACTTATCTTCATAATGGTCATAAAAGTCTGTACTATGCAACATTCATCGTGACCCCCAAAGGCAATTCCTCAAGATATGGTCGCGTCTGGCATGGTTATTTAACCAAAGGATATAATCGTAATTATCAAAAACTGAACTATTTAAGTACAGTTGGCTTCACTAATAATCAAGACTACCTTAATTACATTAAGAGATCACCATCGCAAGTTGTTGCGCGTGCAGTTTTAAAACTCTTTCCAAACAGTAAACTTTCACTGAGGTTATCAAACCTCGGCCAGTTTAATTCAGATGTAGATTCAACTAACAAGCCTTTTGAAGAATTCTTCACGGACCGAATCAATTTACAAAAAGCGGCTGCTTATTTGGGCCCGACCAAGGCGAAATTGACAAATCAGCAAAGAATTGCCAAAATTAAACAAACATTGGCTTCTGAAGGTTACACAACCAGCAAACGAAATGCAATGCGTAACTATGTCATTGGTATTTATGCCCCTAATCCGAATATGGCATGGGAAGAATTTGTCTGGAGTATTAATTTAGCTAAACCGCTATAAATCAACTATTGCATGATCACATATTGTATAACTGGTTATTTTGCAAAACTTTTTGATATTAGATAATAGCATCTTCAAAGGAGAACTCGCAATGAATAAAAGAATCGTTCAATTTTTATCTATCGGCTTATTAACGTTGGGGATTAGCGTAAGTGCCTACCCGGTGACTTCTCATGCTTGGACAGCTGTTAACAAGTACACTTGGACTTCTGGAAAAGCCGATGCCGCAATTTATTACACTGACACAAACAAGAATGCGTATATTTGGAACTCGCGGTTTACCAAGAAATTGCATAATTTGAAAAACTACCAGTACACAACTTGGTATATCACCCGTTCATTTGTCCGTAAGAACAGCGTCTATTACGCAATCAGTAATTATGGTGGCAAGGTTAAAGGCTACGTTTGGCACGGTTACGTGACCCCAGCCGTTGTTAAAAATATCAACAGTTTTAATCGTGATAGTGATTATCTCAATTATCTGAACACTGACAAGTCCCAAAAATTATCTCGAGCATTGCTACGATTAATCCCGAATGCTAACATAAGCCTTAATTTATCTAAACAAGCTGCTATGAATAAGATCACTAATTACCAATCTGTGATCGATTTGGGGAAAGTAAGCGGCACTGTGACGGAGGGATTAATAACCCATAAAACAATCGTTCATGATTTCCTAATGGGACCTGCTGCTACTAATGCCCAAAAAGCAAAAACTGTTGGAAAAATGCTTGCTGCCAAAGGATACACAAGTCGGAAATTAGCTTCATTAATGAATCAGGGCTATCAAGTTGGTATTTATGTCAATGATGGTGCGGCGACTTCGGTTGGTAAATCCGGGTACCCTAGTACGATTAGTTTTAAGTCATCAATTCAAAATAACATGGCATTTGTGATTGCAAAACAAAAATAATTTAACATGAAAGCCGAACAATCCTAGTTCTCGTCCGATTCATCTAACAGGTAAGCAAAAGCAACCGCAAATCCACATTTAAAACATATTAACCGCTATAATCCAGAGAAATGGAGAAAAAATAATGAAAAAACTTTTTTGGCTAATAATTGGCATCATTATTGGAACCGGTATTTACAGTGGTTCCCCAGCGGTTGCAAGTTCTTCATATAAGTTAGTCAGTATCAAATATGATAGCCAAAAAACACTGAAAGAAACGACAACGCATAACGGCCCGTTATACTACGCAAGAAATCCAAAACATTCAGCTGCCATTTGGAATTCAAACCACAGTAAAGTAAGACATAATCTAAAAAATTATCCGAATACGACTTGGCTCAGAAATGCAGTTGCAATCTTTGAACATCATGGTAAAAAATCCGTTTATTATCATGTGAATCAAGTTGTTGCCGACAATAAGCCAGTAAAAGCGATCGGTTACGTTTGGCATGGTTACTTGAGACAGGGACACAATCCAAATTTTCAAAACATCAGTACGGTCGATATTTTGAACTTTTATAATAATCACGAGTATCAGCGATATGTTAAATTATCCCCCTCGCAAGTGCTAACCCGCAAAGTAATGGCCTTATTTCCAAATAGTACCATTTCACTTGATTTAGCCAAGGCTGGCTTAGGATTAAATTCAGCTACGTATCATATAAGTAATGTTGTTTTACCATACGATAAAGTAAGTAAGTTAAATGACTTTTTGAATATGTATTCCGATCATCTCTCAATTAATCAGCGATATGTAAAGATCAAACGGCTTCTAAACGCGAATGGTTATGGTGCTGAGACGCGCCACCAAAAGTTTATCATTGGGATATACCTCTCAAATAAATATCTGCCAATTAGCGATGGTCTTAATGGCCAAACAATTGTCATTGGAAAATCTAAATAATCCAAAATCTAATCACTTCCGGGGCAAATTACTAAAAGATCTCGTAGAATTAGTATTTTTTGATACTCTACGGAATCTTATATTTACCCGAATTATTCATAGCTTCAAAACAGCCAATTATTTTAACGAATCTGTTAAAATGATTGGCTGTTTTGGGCTTTAATGATCATTTCAACAACACTTAGGTTCTATTTTGGGTCAACTCAAAGCTTGAATCCGAGCTAGCACTTGGTAAAACAATCTTCAATAAACGTGATAGATGCTTAACTTCAGCCAAAGTTATTGGCAAATGATAACGGTCACTGATACAGTTTTAAGTAAATGAAGAGGATATTATTGATCGGTTTAGCGATTAAGTTACTGATATTGAATCTTTTCTTTTCATGGACAGGACTTTCTAAATATGTAATCTTTTTTGTTATAATGCATGTAGTGGAGGTATTTAATATGCTAAAAAAGAGTTTGTCATTTCTGTTACTGTTAGGGGCTATTTTTCTTAGTCTAGCAAGTGTTGGCTCGGTATCTGCCAACACCATTCCAAGCAACTATTCTTTTGATGGCTCCAAATTTACAGGGCCGATTCCGTATTATTCAAGCACCAAAAGTCAGAAAGCTTATATTTGGAATAATACCCAAACCAAACGAATTCATAATTTAAAAAACTATCCTAACACTGTCTGGTTGGTTTCCAAGGCATTTGTGAAACCCGTTAAAGGCAAAAACGAAGTGTATTACAAGTTATATTCGGCATACAATAAAAAAGTTAAAGGGATTGCCTGGTACGGTTATTTCAAAAAAAGCATTATTAAGTTGCCGGTTCTCTTTAATAGCCAACAGGCCTACCTTAACGACCTAAATAGCAATAAAGCGCTAAAGTTAACTCGAATGGTTGCTAAGCTGTTTCCTAATTCTAAAATTAATCTAAATCTGTCTAAGAGCCTGTACCTCACTCAGCCTCAAAACGCTTATCTACTAAATAGTTTTACAAATACTAAAGAGCTGGATTTAAATAAACAAACTGGTAAGTGGTCCGTTAGTGAATATGAACGTATGGCGCCCTCTAAAGCTATTAACTTAATTGACCAACGGCTTACGGAGTTGGGGTATGATCAGAATAAAAGAAATAGTATGTCTGATTACGACATTGGCTTAGACATTGTCGGCTATGCGGACTCTTATGATGACCAAAGAGGCTTTAACTTAGCTAATCAGTACCGATATCCAGTCACTCTGCCAGGCTTTCGCGACATGGTAGATTATCAAGCGTGTGCCATTCAGCTTGGAATTCCCAAATAAAGCAAATAATATGTACCCCTTCCTTACTCAGGAAGGGCTTTTTTATCTAAAAAATAGATTTTTTAACGCTGTAAATATAATGGGTTTTATGACCAGATGGGCCTTGCTCAATCCCAAACAGAATATCGTTACCAGTCAATTGTGGTGCCTCGATTTCTACCGCTCCGGATAGATCCGAAAAGGTCATGACACGTTCGACAGGAGTGGCACTAAAAACATTCCAGGGTGCGCGAATAATCATTGGTTTTGAACCTTTGACTGCTTGTCCACTGGTGAAATACAACCAATTGTAACCGCCATTTTCTGGTGATCGTTTATCAGATAGTTCCATTCCTTGCCAAGATTTTTGCGGATAAACATATTTTGTAATGTTCCGACTAGAGACGTAAAAGCTACCGCCCTTAACCATCCTTGGGTCTGTCTTAGCATTAACATTGCCTGACTGCAATGCCTCAAACAGCGGCTGAGCATTCAAAGCCGTAATTTGTTTGTTTGTAGTTTGTGTGTCACCAGCGGCTTGTGTCCAGATCGCTAAGCGGGTTTTGTCACTGGACAAAGCTGCATCAACTCTATGCATACTCATATTTTTGGTTTTCCCAGTACCCAAATAGTTTAAATACGTAATTGCTGGCACATCACTGGCATTCTTAGCTTGACCATCAAGCTTAATAACGCCAATGCGACTTGCCCAGGAAGCACCCAAGTTGTCTTTTTCGGTTGAGCTAGCATAAGTTGCCACCCAAGCCCACTTATTACCAGCTGAATCAGTGAATGGCTCAAAAGTTTGACCATGCCCAAAATTATACAAGTTTATTTGTGTAAAGCCAGGTTTGGTAAAGTCAATAACTGCTTGGTTAGGATCAATAGTTCCGTAGCACAACTTCATATCCTTTCCGCTGTTCCCGTACATTTGTAAAGCGTATGCCGTGTTGTCAGAATCTAAATAAAATTTTTGTACCACTTGGTTACCCGGCATTTTTAATTCAAATCTTTTTGTGGCTTCTGCCATAATAATTACCTTTTTCTAAATTTAATGTTTTTTGATTTAAATCTTCTAACTCCGGAATTAAAAGATTTTCTGTATCAAATCGATTTGACGCTTATAGCATATCGTCATTTCAGCTAAATAGTGCGTCATCCCTACGACCACTTAACGCCAGAGTATTGACAATTTGGATAGAAAAAAGCCCCCTCATCAAGAATTTCCTGATGTGGGGGCTTTTAAATAACCTGTCTAATTACTAAGGGTGCCGATTACAATACCCTTAATTTGAAAACTGGGATTATCTTGAACCTCAATGGGGGCATACTTTCGATTTAAGCTAATTAGTTGGCAGGTTCGTTCCGTATGTTCGAATTGTTTAATGTAACTGCGACCGTCGACATAAGCAATCACAATTTAGCCATTTTTAGCGTATAGTTATCGATCACTATCATCGTTTATTTGTAACGATAAGCCTTCAAACCGTTGTGAAATTTCACTCGGTGTTAAAAATCCACCAATTTTGATGATTCGGTCGTCTAATGTGACGATCGGTAGCGCATCATTTCTATGATTCTTAAGCAGATCCAATAGCTGTTTATTAGTCACTTTCGGAATATCCATATCTGCGCCAATTTTCACGATAGATAAGTGATATCCCGCTAATGATTTCTTTAAACGCCCTTCTTTTCTTAAAGAGATTAGCGTCTGGAAAGCTTTAAACAAGGGACTTTGCTCATTTGGTTGGACATAATATGTTAATTCTTTCATTTGCCCAGAATCACTCCTTCAATATCAAAGCTTATTATTCCAGCAATTACAGATGGAAGTCATCGGACTGACGATTTCTATGCATTTGAATTTTTTCTCATTTCTTTAACTGCTAGACTAAATGATCCTAACCAGCAACAGCCGGCAATCAAATAAGTTAATATGACATATTTACCGGCGATCACGTGAAGGGCAATTCCAACCAGTAAAATGCCAAACAGAAGCATTAAGGCAGAGATACTAAATTTATTCCGGAGTAATTCTTTTCGATTGGCCCAGACCCACATCAAATACATGGCAACGGTCACGACTGCTTCTTGGAAAATAAACCCGTCAATTGACCATTGAATTAGCGACGGAATGCTGTTTCCAATCATAAATACAAACCACACAGTGATGATGGGATGCTGCGCAATGCCTTTTACCATGTTATTTACCAAATAAATACGGCCACCTTTCCGATTTATCCAAACCCATATTAAGCACGCACCAACCGTGATAATAATTCCTTGAGAGATAAAACGGCTAACCAAATCCCTACCATTGCGATGAGCAGCAAGTTGCATTAACAAATTACCCCCATCCACAAGCATAAATATCAACCAAATAGTCGCAACGGGATGTTGAGTTCTTAATTGATTCCTTACTTTGACCAACCGATCTAACATCGAATATCTCCCTCGTCTTATTAAGTTTCCACAAAACTACTCGCTACTATAAATTATTAAGCGCGCTTTCTTAAACACTAATCGAAAGTTCACCATAATGAATCGGTCATTGAATAGCCCGAATCAATGAATTTATGTATATTATTATAAGATTTTTCTTGGGGTAAATTATACATAACCCACTGTCGGATTTCAAGGGGCCTATATCAGCTACGATAAAGACCAATAATTCAACAAAACCTTTAGTCGAACATATTTAGCAGCCACAATCATTATTGCAGCGTGTTCGCCGATTACATTGTGAACCGATAAATCAGTAAAAAAGAGAAATCATTGATTTAATTCACAAAAGTCTAATCCATTTTTTTCGTCGCTGACAATATTGACATTAAAAAGCAGCCATGATAACTTGAAATGGTTAGTTATAACCAATTAGAAATCAAATCTATATCCATCATTCACAAAATAAGGCTGATCCCATTATTTAACATAAGAAGGATACGAGTTGAATCGGCAACGTTATAAAGCATTTCTTTCAAAATATTCAAAATGGTTTCAATTTTTGGAACATTTTTTGGGACCAGTAACATCGATTGATTTAATCGTAGGAATCTTGGGCTTAATATATCAAAACAATTTTTTGCTCGCTATCTTCGGCTTGATCGCGAGTGTCTATATTTCGCTGCATATCACAACATTTCTGGTTGAAACCATTTATCATGGTATTAAAAACCATCAGCACTCCTAAAAGATCAAGTCACTTCCAAATTAACGAAAGGTGATCTTCCAAATCAAAAATGAAATGGCTCTCAATTTTTGATGGTTTAGGCATTGCATGTGCTGTCTACCTTTCTTTGTTTACCGCAACCACCATCGGACTCAAATTACTGTTGCTAGTTTTGGCCAGTTGCGGTAACGTCATCGGGATTCACTTTTCACGATCAATTTTCTCCTTTACCAGATTTAGGAAACCGACTGAAATATTCACCAAGGAAGATTCTGCGAGCTTAATTGCCGGCTGTGTGACTTTTTTTATTCCCCAATTCTTATTTCCAACTGCCCTGCCAAGTATCTTCTTGGCAATTTGGCACGTTACCGATATTATTTGTGAAGTTGGTTGCTTTCTGACCATATTTTGTATCGCCTATCGACTGGCAACTTGGTATTTGCACCGAAAACAAACCAGTTGACTAAATAATCCCAATATCCCTTCAAATCTGAAAGGATATTGGGATTACTTAGTCAAATTTTGAAGAAACGTTTTTAATACAATCATTTCTCGAATTTTTTCAAAACAACACCTTGAAGACAAAACCACATAACAATTGCTAATCCACCATAAAAAGTTGTCATGAAGAATGCTCCTGGCTTTCCAATCGGTAAAATGGCTGTCATCCCATTTAAATAAACGAACCAGAAAAGGGCTGCCAAAACAGTTAACAATCGACTATTTTTCGTTAACAAACCCAGTAACTGAGCTAACAAGACAATCACCATTTCAAATGCAATTAACAGCAAAGAATCTTCCGGTAACTTCACAAAAATTGGAATTGTCAAACCAATCAAAACAAGAATGCCAGCAACACTTTCAGCATTTATTTGATGTCTTTGACCTTTAGGAATCGTCTTAAGCCAATTAAATAAATGATTCGATTGTGAAGCAACTCCAAGTTCTGAAAGTAACGGAATCGACAATAAGAAAATTAAGGGAACCATCATATTTCTTTCGGCCAAAACGGAAACCAACCAGCTAATTATCCACACAACTACTATGAAAAACTGAACTTTTTTAGAAACTGATTTCCTAACTCGATTGAATTCAAGACCAATATGATGCATGTAGTTAAAATGACTAGTTTTAATCGGTACAAAGTTGAATTGATTACTCTCTCGAGTTGGTACCACTACTTCAGGGCTTGTATTAGAACGCGCCCTTAAATCCCTCATTAACCGACTATCGGCAAACCCTTTTCTTCGTTTAACTAACCCAGCCACTAAGATAACCATTAAACCGATTAAGACAAGTTCACCAAGCATGAACAGTAAATCGATTTCTTTTAATTTAATAGGTAAAATAAGCAGTTCCTTGGTTCCTATATGTGCTTGATCATTCATATTTGCAAAGATCATTAAACTTTTTAGTGTCTTACCATCAGCAGCAGTCGCAACTGATTGAGAAATCGTTTTACCAAGATAAGAGGTTCCAGACACATCAAATAGCCTTAACCAAGTGGCTTGGCGAATAAAACTAAATGCGTATAAAATTAATAAGCCAAACGTCCCCAACACGGTCCCCGCAGATTTCTGCAAAGCTGGAAATGAATCAATAACCATCGAAAATACCGCAATAAATGCCATTCCCGGTAACAGGACTAAGAATGGTCCGGCAAACTGCCAAACAGGTAACCACTTACCAGGAAATCTGATCAATAGCATCCCAAACGTACCAATAACGGTCGTTATCCAAAAAGCTAAGAGAATCGTAAAGTTGGCCGCAAACTTCCCCCAAGCATATCGGAAACTGTGAAAGTCCATCGTGTTAATCAATTGATAAACGCCATAAATTTGATCCATACCAATTGCATTCTTAATAAATGCATATCCGAATATCGGTTGAAAAAGCCCCAATATAAGCGCAGCACCCATCGGAATCCACGACGGATTGTCATCCTGTTTGAACGTTCCCGGGTCAATGGCTAAAACCTGAATAGACGCGTGGTGTTGCGGCGTACAGATAACCGAAATAAATAAGACAGCTATTACTAACATCCAAAACGACTTACTTCGAGTTCTTTCGAACAAACTCGCTTTAAATACTCGAATCACTTTTTCATCGAACCTTCCAAAATAGCTAAACTGGCATCTTCCAAATTAGGCGAAACTTCTTTAGCTGTTTTACTGGGTGGCGTATCCGCAACCATTCTGATATGAACACCATCCGATCTTTGAACTAAAGAACTAATACCAGTTAGATTTTTGGGTGCTTGATTAGTTGGAACAACGTACTCCCAAACCTTACCTGCGGCACTTGCCAGTAACGTATCCGTGGTTCCCTGAAAAGCCAACCGACCGTGATTTAACATGACCAAATTTGAGGAAACGGCTTCAACGTCTGAAATAATATGGGTTGACATTACGACAATCCGATTCTTGGCTAATTCGCTTAGGACATCTCTTAAAACAACCCGTTGAATCGGATCCAGACCAACGGTGGGCTCATCAACAATGATGACTTTCGGGTCACCCAGCAATGTTGCAATAATGCCAACCCGCTGCAACATGCCGCCCGAAAAATCTTTTAGTCGCCGTTTTCCGGTTGTGTTCAGACTGAATCTTTCCAATAAACCTCTAATCTGGGAAGTTACCTGTTTTTTAGGTAATCCCTTTAAAGAAGCAATATATTCCAAATATTCAAAAGCCGTTAACTGTGGATAGGATGGAACTTGCTGAGGTAAATATCCCAAGACACGTCGCATTTGATTAGGATGCTTGACAATGTCAATACCATTAAGTGACACGCTGCCAGAAGAGGGTAACAGTGTTGTTGAAAGGATTTTTAACAACGTTGACTTCCCAGCACCATTAGGCCCAATTAACCCGATAACACTGCCTGATTCTAGTTTCATTGAGACATCCTTCAACGCAACTTTATTTTTAAAATTCATTTGTAAGTTTTTTATGATTAGTTCCAAAACAACTTATTCCTTCCCTCTAAATACATTTAATTGGCATAAAAATTAATGAAATCACTTCCCCACATTCAATCCTTCAATGGTTTCAAAATCACCGCCACCCGAAACCAGCCATCTTCTGTTGATAAGTGTAATCGACCACCCAGCGTTGTCACCAATGATTGAACAATACTGAACCCCAAGCCAACGCTTTGATCCGATCGCGATTGATCGGCAGTGTAGAACCGATTTAATAACTGGGCTGGATCTTTGGGCAGTTGGTTTCCCCGATTCGCAAATTCAATTTTAATATGGGTATCATCAATGGGTGCCAAAGTTACCTGGGCCTGCTTTTGACCATACTTTAAAATATTGCCAATTAGATTTTGGCAAACTCGAATTAGCAAGGTTGCATCAGTCTGTAACATCACATCCGGTTCAATAACTGGTGTCATTTCCAACGATTGTTTAGTAAATTCATCATAATAGTTGAACAATTCGTTTTCCAACAGATGCGAAACATTCACCTGCTTAACCTTAAGGGTGGTACTTTTTTCCTGCATAAGATTAAAGTCCATTAAATACCGAAGATAGTAATTCACTGAATCCAAGTTGCGTTCAATCCGCTTTAGCCGTGGTTGTTGTGCTTGCGTTGCTGATTTAACCATCAATTGAACATAACCCATTGAAACGGTTAATGGCGTCTTAATATCATGGGTTAAATTAGTTAACATCTTTCGAATCTGATTTTCCTGATGAGCCTGAGCCTGCTGCAACTTTCGACTAACCTTGAGACTAAGGTTACTGGCACTGATTAGTTTTCGAATTAAGGGAAAATTTGTGTTGGCCGTCACAAACCCATTTGTCGTATGCTCATTAATGTAAATTAACTCTTTGGTTACCCGTCGAATGTCGATAACAATTAACAGCAAAACACCAGCCAACAGCAAACAAAGCATACTTAGAAATACTACTACCATCGTCGTTATCCCCCCTAATCAAATCGGACGCCGATGCCCCAAATAGAGTTGACATATTGGGAATCAATCGACAAAGCACTAATTTTTGTTCGTAAATTACTGAGATGGACATTTAAAGTATTTTCAGCATTAATATAGGGCTCACCCCAGACGGTTTCATAAAGTTGTGCTTTTTGAAAAACCTGGTGGGGATGGGTCATTAAAATTTGTAGAAGTGCGAACTCTTTCTTAGGTAAAACCAGTTCGTGATCGGCCACCAAGATTTGATGGGTTTCCTGGTTAAGCGAGACTTTGCCATAAGTAAGCATTTTAGCTTGCGGCTGGGAAGGTTGATTGGCTCGTAATTGAACCTTGACGCGGGCAATCAACTCATCAATATCAAACGGTTTGGTTAAATAATCATTAGCCCCATTTTCCAGCAGCTCAACGATTTTTTGTTTATCTTGAATCGCCGTTAAAACCAGAACGGGAACTTGCGACGTCTTGCGGAGTGTTTTAAGGACACTCTCCCCCATAATTCCCGGTAGCATGAGATCCAAAATTACCAAGTCCGGCTGAGAGTCATGAAATTTGGAAAGCGCACTAACCCCATCGACAGCCTCAACAATCGTGTAGTCGGGAGCCAAAACATCCCTTAATAAAGTCCGAATATCCTCATGATCTTCAACAATTAAAATGGTTGCAGCTGCCATAACCAAACCCTCCTTATATAAGTTAAGTGTACCGCGTCAAGCCAGCGGCCACAATTTAGGTTTAATTAAGGTTTACTTATGTCGGTACTTAAGGATTGCCATGTATTGTTAATCATGAAAAGGAGATGAGCAACATGACCACCACAATTTTGACGGTCGACCACGTCAGTAAACATTTTGGTCATTTTCAAGCATTAAATGACGTCACGTTTTCGATTAACCGTGGCGATATCTATGGACTAATCGGTGAAAACGGCGCTGGAAAAACAACTCTGATGCGCCTCATTACCCACCTGTCACCGCTGGCTGATGGCAAGATCACGTTACTCGGTGAATCAGCCACTCATTATCAACAGGCACTTAAACACGTCGGTGCGGTTATTGAAACACCAGCTGCGTTTAAAAAATTAACTGTTCGCCAAAATCTCAAATTAACCGCGATCCAACATGGTATTCAAGATAAGCACCTGATTGATCAAACGATTGATTTCGTCGGCCTATCAGCCAAACAAAAAACCAAAGCCAGCCATCTGTCATTGGGACAACGTCAACGACTTGGGCTTGCCTTGGCACTCTTACCACAACCAGATTTTTTGATTTTGGATGAACCAATTAACGGCTTGGATCCATCAGGAATCGTTGCGTTTCGAAAGTTATTAAAACAGCTTAATCAAGAACGAAACACCACAATTCTAATTTCCAGTCATATTTTAACCGAACTGTATCAAGTCTCAACAAAATTTGGGTTTATCCATCACGGTAAATTTATTAAAGAGGTTACCAAAGAAACTTTAGATAAGGAAAATGAATCCGGCATTCTCTTGGGGGTTAGCGATGTTAAGCTGGCTGCCCAACTATTGGATAATGACAATATCGGTTCATTTACGGTCCTCAACGATCATCAAATCCTGATTCACAATTTTTCAATTGATACGGCCAAGCTTAATCAAACACTGGTCACAAACGGCGTTGCGGTTACCAATATCACACGGCAGGAAGGCTCATTGGAGCAATACTATACCAACTTATTGCAGCATCAAGGAGGCAACCAACAATGATTAATCAATTAAGAGCTGATTTTTATCGACAAACTCACACTTTTGGCCATTACTTGTTGCTAATCTTAGTCATCCTCTTTAGTGTGATCACCGTTTATTCTAAAAACGTTGGCGGGATTATGGTTAGCGCACCCGCGGACTTCTTAGGCCGGCTGGCCAATATGCAATGGACCTTATTATCTGGGACTCGAGGACTAACCATTTCTTCCAGCGTGTTAATGTATGCCTTCATTAGTATTTTCGTCATGGTAATCGGTTATGAATTTAGCCAGCAAACTTATAAAAACACCCTTGTTTCAGGAATTTCCCGTTCAGGATTCATTATCGCTAAATTCGTAACAATGCTTTTAGATATTTTCATTCAAGTCATTGCATTTTATCTTGCAGGCATTCTAACCGGTATCGCATTGGGCCGCAAAATTGGCACCAGCTGGGGAAATCTTTTTAGTACAACCTTATTAACCGCAGTCATCGTGACGTTCTTTATCGGCGTCGTTTTCAGTATGGCAATTGTGATTCTCATGTTAACCAGTTCATTGATTGGAAGTGCGATTTTTATCGTTGCCTTTCCGATGCTTATCTCAATTCTTAGTATGATCACTAAATGGAACTGGTTAAAATACATCGATTTCTTTAGTGTTACCGTTAAAATCAGTTTAAAAGAAATTACAGTTAATCAATTTCAACCGTACATCTGGACAAGCTTCGCAATTCTAGCTGTTTGTTTTGGACTAGCATTAACCATTATTAAGCGAAAGGAATTGTAGAAGACTGAACAAGAGGGTTGGAAATTATCAATTTTAAACAATCTAAGATTAGATCCAGTTAGAAACTGATAAAAATCAGCTCCTGACTGGATCTTTTTCGTTACACTGGAGATGAAGCTAAAGGCCGTTCATACTCTGAGGGACTTCGACTCGGTAATAATCGTGATTACACAAATAGGGACTGGGACAAGATTACTTTTGTCCCATCCCCCTTTAGTGTAATCACGATTGCTGATTGTCACCAAAAAAGTAAATTATTTAAAACATTGGTCGATCACCATTCGTACCCGGCTTGGCAATTCCCAAACTACTATTTTCGTACAATTTCGGATTCTTAATCACTTTTACGATCAAGTCCGCGATACTTTTTCGTGATATAACGGTGCCTTTGAAGGGAGTCCCTCTCTCAGTTAATTCATAATCGATCTCATCGTTATTGTCCATGTAAGCTGCGCGAATAATCGTGGCATTAATTTTCGATTCCTCGATTATCTGGGCAGCACGGCGGGTGTCTGTCATCACATCGTGGCCAACTGAGTCTTCAACCCACTGACCAAATGGATTAGGTACCTCATGATAAAGCCCCAACCCGGTAACATAGATCAATCTATTAATGTTATTTGCCGTCATTGCTTTAACAATGTTTTTGGCCATTGGTTCAAATCGACCACCTAAATTAGCATAAACAATGTCTTGGCTTTTCATCGCGGTTGTCAACCTATGATAATCATTAACATCCCCATCAATTATTGTCTCTCTTTGCGGATTAGTCTTTTTAATCCGATCCGAATTTCTTAAATATAAAGTAAGATGAACATCAGTTTCGGTTAGCAATCTTTGCCGGACAAGTTGTGCAATTTGGCCATGGGCGCCTAAAATTAATCCATTTGTCAATATCTTCATTCCTTTCTTAACTTTATGTAGTTTACTACTTAAAGTGCACTTTAAGTCAAAAAATTCATTGACACATTCGCAATAAACATTAAATGGGCCTTTTTAGTATAATCGAGTGAAGAGAAGGAATATTCAAATGAAAAAATGGGTGTTATTTTTAATGTTAGTCGTTTGCGTCAGCCTATCAGGGGCTGCATTACCAAAAAGTGCAAGTGCTAATAATGTTCCCTATCACACCATCAAGTCCAAAAGTTATGCAAACATCCTGCCGACTTACCGCAGTCGCGCGTCAATTAAACCTGTCTATGTTTGGAATAACAATTTAACCCAAAAGCGCTATAACATGAAAAATAGTCCCAATGCAAATTGGTATGTCACCAAAAGCTACAAAATGACCAATGGAAAAAGGACTGGCATTTTCTATCGAATCGAGAATCCCGGTAAAACTATTACAGGATTAGTCTGGCGTGGCTATTTATCAAGGCAAAGAAATTTGATACGCAAGCAAGAAGTTTTAAATTCGCTACCTGGAACAATTTATGATGCCCATCTTCAAAAAATATTGATGGATTATCTGGAAATCTCGATGAACGTAATGAATATATGCGAGATAAACTTGGTACTGAATTTAACAAATATAAGGTTACCGGGATTACGGGAAGTAAAGCTGCTTTAATCGACTTACAAGACAAAAGGATCTCGTTTAACGCTTATCTTCAAAGATCACTGCCACAAACAATTAAACAATCTCCTGATTTTCGCAGCGAAGCATATTCCCTCAATAATTTTGAAAATTGGAAAGTTGCTGTATGGTTGTCAAATAAGCGTAGTAAATATAATGGGTATGGATTTGTGAACTTTCTGGAACCATAAAGAGTTGTGTTTAAACAATTAGTTTATAAGTAATAGGGAGATGTTTTGACAATGAAGATAATGAAAAAAATGTTTTTTATCGGTATTCTTGGCTTGCTCATTAGTTGCATAAATTTCACCACCAATCCCGATACTACTCGAGCTGCTTACCGCATTATTAAATCAAAAAACTATTCTACAAGCATGCCAAAGTTTCAGGCGAAAACACAACGAAATGCATATATCTGGAATCGTAATCTTACTAAAAAGCTTCATAACCTCAAAAATTATCCTAAAACCGTTTGGTCTGTTTCGAAAAGTTTCAAAATGACTAACGGAAAGAAAATCGGTATCTTTTATTACGTATCAAATAGTGCACAAACAGTTAAGGGCTATATTTGGCGAGGATATCTAAGAAGATACAACTTTGCCGAAACCAGCTTACCTTTACAGAAACAAGTTATCGACGCGTTTCCAGGGACAATTCACGATCCCAAGTTACAAAAAACCTTAGACGATATGAATGGAACACCAGATGAACAGGGCGAATATTTACGGAAAAAATTAGGATCACAACTTGATGAATTAAAAATGAGTTCAATCGATGGTACTAAAGCTCAAATTAAACAACTCGAATCAGGCCAAATGTCCTACAGGCAATACATCCAAAGAGCAATACCTGCAGGATTTAAGAATGCAACAGGGTTTGAAGGCTATACCATGAAAGATTTCTCTGGATGGAAAATTGCAGCAGATGTATACTCTAAAAATAGTTCGCTGTATGGATATGGCATTATCTTTTTATTACCACCTGAAAACTAAAAAAAGGGTCTTAAGGCAAAATTCACACGGAATTTTGTCTTAGGATCCTTTATAAATTTAACTTAATAAATTATAGTCTGTTTTACCAAGAAGCTTTTGCGGTTACGTATAACCTGTTTTCAAGAGTTTTAGTAGCCAAAGTATCATGATAAGAAATTCCCACATAAAGATCATTCGAAATCTGGATTCCTTCTGTTTCAACATTCTTGCTTGACCAATTGGTATTATTTAAAAGCTTTGAAACAAATTTATTTCCCCAATAATATTTTGCAATTCCTGGAGTATCGTCTTTGCTATGTGTTTCACTTTTTGCTTATCCGCTTGAAATATAAACCGCGCGTCCATCTGAAATATCAAATCCTTGAATTGATTTACTCGTTAGTTTACTACGGACATCATCAATCTTTTTGTAAGGATCACTAACAAGTGCCGACGTTAATGTTCCACAAGAAACAAATCCATGCGTTGCATCAACGTTATCCAACGCATCATTAACTTTATCGTTATCATATAACGTAAAATGAGCATTGTAATTGGTATCTACACCAGCGATGAGTAATAGTCTATTAGTGCTACTGCCTGATACGGGCGCATTGGTTGAAGATAAGGCTGCTTCTACCCGAAGAATCTTACCATAGGGCTTGCCATTCTTAGTCGCACTGCTGACACTAGATAGCCGTGTAACACTAGTATTACCATCATACGGCGTTGTGTCATAAGTGTTTGGACTAAACTGGATTCGCGCAATCTGGCTTCCCCAATTTTCTTCAGTATTATCACCTTTAGTTACAACCCACCAATAATCCTTATTCGCATGCTTGAAATATTCAAATGTTTGACCATGACCAAAATTCTTTAAATACATGGATGCTGCATTAGTAAAATCAAGATCATACGTATTCGTGACAGAATCTTTACGAACACGTGAGATTACAACATCCCTATTACTGTTAAATAATTGAAGTGCGTAAACATACGTTGAACCAACAAAGCCTTGAATCGCAATAAACCGATCCAAGGCTTCGTTATTGTAATAAATATCAGGAGCATCATGAACTTAACAATCTATGTTTCCGCCTCATCAAATACCAGCCAACCAGCGCAATCACAACCGAAGCAATGATTGCCAGCCAAAACATCTGTTGGTATGCCTGCTGAGCTGTTGCGAAAAAAACCTTTAATAGTTGGTGTTGATTGCTGCCTGTCATTCGCTGAAGGCCTCGGTAATACTGTTCAATGGACGTGTTCATTTGAATGCTGCTGAATCCGCTTTGAATAATCGTTGCGTAAATGATGGGGGCAATCGTAATGCCGACTTGCCGACTAACGGACAAAGTTCCAAGGGCAACCCCGTTATCCTTTTTACTGGCAACTTCAGCCATCAATACGGACAATGGCGCTCCCATTAACATCCCAAAGCCAATTCCGGCAATTGTCGAGGACACGATAAACCAAAGCGGATTGGGACTTAAATAAGCAATTAGGGCAAAGCCGACTGTCGATAAAGATCCGGAAATAACAATCGTTTTGGTTGAGCCAAGTTTAGAGGTCAATGATCCCCCAACCGCTGCACCAACAATCGAACCTAATCCGATACCACTCATCCAAATCCCACTATTATCAGCTGAAATCCCATAACGCTGTTCAACGAAACTTGGGATGAAGACAAAGATTCCGATTAACGCCCCAGACAAAAGGCCCATTAATAGTGTTAAAACAAATCCTTGGCTGCGTAATAACTGGTAAGGCAGAAAGGGATCCACCCGATCTGAAACCCGTTTTTCAACTCGAATGAACATAATAAACAGAATAATGCCTAACCCAAACAAACCCCAAGCCTGGATTTTTAACAAGCTACCAACTAAAGCATTACTTTGTAAGTTGGTAATGGCCAACATAAAGCTTAAAATACCCAGGCTTAATAGAACCAATCCTT
The DNA here is from genome assembly GCF_001434255.1 of Lentilactobacillus diolivorans DSM 14421. Lineage (GTDB taxonomy): Bacteria > Bacillota > Bacilli > Lactobacillales > Lactobacillaceae > Lentilactobacillus > Lentilactobacillus diolivorans. The sequence continues at coordinate 21,808 of NZ_AZEY01000098.1, read as the reverse complement.
TAAAATCAATTGTTTTGATATTACTGGCTTTCGTCTCAGGAATTGCCAAATAACCGCTAATAACCACAAATAGTGCAATCGGCAGATTAATTAAAAAGAGCCAATTCCAGCGACCGGTCAGATTTAAAATCAAACTCCCAAGATTGGGACCTACTACTGAAGCAATCCCATTAACTGCGCCCAGTGCACCAAGTAAGCCACCCTGCTTGTCCTTTGGATATGTCGATAATACATGACTGGAAGCAATGATAAAAATCCCACCGCCACCAACTGACTGAATTAATCTGGCAGCTAAAAAGAGAATGAATGACGAACTCAGTGCCACTAGTAATGATCCAAGCGCAAAAATACTAATTTCAATCAGGAATAATTTTCGCCGACCAAATTTATCGGCCAACTTGCCAATAATCGGGGTGGAAATCGCCATCCCCAGCGTATAGCCGGTAATTCCCCACGTTCCTTGAACCTCACTAACTTGAAATGAATAATTGATTGTTGAAAGCGCGCTGGCAATAATGCCGTTATCCAAAGCCGACATAAACACGCCAATAATCAAGATGATCATCGCGAATGTTGAATTCCTTTTTCCCATGAAACAATTCCTTTCTCGGAACAATTTAATAATGAAAATTTTTCAATTTACACGCCAATTCCAATAACCATTCCCACAATATATGGAATCAACCAAAATAGCCAAACTACCAAGCTGAATTTATGAAACCTACTTTTGGCTTTTTCAGTCCCTTTCATTAGAACATAGATCGCCCATAAGAAGTGAAACGCCATCAAAATAATTGCGGCCATCCCCGTTACTTGATGCAGAGAGAAATTGGATGCCGCCACTTCGTTCTTAGCAATTGCAGACATAATTGTCGTCCCAGTTGTATCAAAGACCAGTCCAAGGCCAAACATCACAATGTGTTTGATCCTTAACGATCCAGAGTGCCGCTCCGAAAACACACCAATTGTGTAAAAAACAAGTGCCAAAGTAATTGTAACGATCGCGAAAATTAATTTGATAGTCATGACTATTCCTCCAATTTTATAATCACAATGAGGGTGGTTGGATATACCCAGTGGTATGACACTGTGTCACTAATTCATCTTAGAAAGCATATCACAAAAATGACACTGTGTCACTAAAAATGAGACCACTTCATTAACGCCTCTGTAATTTCAGGGTATCCAAAAGAGCGAGGATGGGACAATAGTCATTTATCCCATCCTCTGTTCGTGCAAACACAATTGTTACCGAGCGAAAACGCGGGACAAAAGGCAACTTCCGGTCGTGTAACTAAATTATCCAAATATTCAAGTTCAGAATATTCGGATAATCCAATTACACTTTGGAAGTTAAACACCTTTTGTCCCGCTCTGGCTTCATATTTATCGAGAAATATTGGAGGATGTTATTACTATTTCTTGATTGGAACTACCTAGTGATTCACAATAATTAATTACACACGCTGTTGAACAACCGCACCCAAGCTGGCTTCAACCTGTTTAGCCATTTCGAAATTATCGGTAATAATCCCAGCAACGTGCATGGCAAACAAATTTCGCTGCTTAACTGGATCATCAATCGTCCAGATCCGCTCTTTGACATTTCGAAGCGGTTGATAGTGACTCAAATGAAATCCAGCCAGATGATCTTTAATCATCAATTCACGCGGATGGTCAATTTGATGGTCCGAAAGCAGACAATACTGCTGGGTTGCATCAATTTTATTAGCGATCTTCAACGAATCCAGGTTAAACGATGAATAGATAACCGGGTAAACCAAATCAAATTCTTTGACCATATCAAGGACAATTCGTTCAATATTTGGATAGTGAATCTTGTTGGTTTTAAATTCAAGATTAAGATGAATTGGCTTTTGACTGGCAAGCGCAAGCAATTCCTTCAAAGCCGGGATTTTTTCATCATCACTTAGGTGAAATTGTTGCAATTCCGCGTAAGTATATGCTTGAATCTTTCCCTTTCCGTTGGTTGTCCGATTAATCTTCTCATCGTGCATAATAACAGGCACATTGTCTTTGGTTAAATGAACATCAAACTCCAATCCATCAGCACCATGATCAATCGCATATTCAAAACCATCTAATGAATTTTCTGGAAACTTAAACGGGTAACCGCGATGACCGAAAATCAATGTTTTATTTGTCATAATCTCTTTCTCCTTTAAAACTCATTCAAAATTAAGTCAACAAAACGGTTTGTGAAGTTAATTGGGTACTAACATAATTTGGTACGGGGGGTTCTGTGCGTTATTTGGCCGAAACGTGGTCAAGAAATCAGATCCCGGCCGTATAAGGCAACCAGCCAAATATTCAGGACCAGAATATTCGGCTGGTTGCCTTATACTCTGGGATCTAACCGATTTCTGGACCACTCTATTTTTTGTCCGCCCTATTCGTCGTCTTCAAACTGGCATTCATCGACTGGCTCGCCGTTGTTAACGCCTTGTTAATACTGCCGCCCTCATAAACAGATTCCATTGCGGTTTGTTCCAACTCTCTTGTTAGCTGCATCCCCTCCATTAAAATACCGGAGTTTGTATCGTTTGGCTTGGCACTGGCCAATTGCTCACCCGGAACCCGTGCTTCAGGTTGCTTTGCATAGAGCTTCTTCAAAGCCGCCTGCTTCTGTGAGTCCTTATTCAATGCCAAGTAGCCGGTTGCCGCCTGCCAATTAGCTTGGTTCTTTGCATTTAAGGCAAACTTCATAAATTCATAGGCACCCTTTTGAACCTTCTTCGGTTTATCATTTGAAATCCAAAGAGCAGCACCCCCAATTCCGACACCATTAGCCTTGACACCATCGGGATGTGGGAAGTAGGAAATTCCCAGTTTATCTTTATTACCAGTCGTCAACTGCCCAATATAAGCAGAAGACTGAACAAAAATCCCTAATTTACCAGCTAAGAAGGCCGCGATTTCGTTGGTTTCAGCGCTCGCACCGGAACCGTAGTTGACGAAATCACCAGACTTGATGTTCGTTCGGATCCACTTTAAGAATTTAACCGTTGTTGGATTTTTTAAATTGATTTTGGTTGGGTTTCCTGCATGACCATCCCCGTGATTAATTAATGATGTATGAGCGTTGGCAAGCGCCTCTTCCATCAACCAACCATAAATTTCTATCGTCATTCCCTTAACCTGATGATGGGAACGTTTATACAGCTGTTCAGCCACCCGAGTGACGTCACTATAACTGGGTGACTTGGATGGTGGTGTAATCTTATATTTCTTTAATAGCGTGGCATTATAGTACAGGACCGGTTGCGATGTATTGAATGGTAACGCCAATTGTTGGCCTTTATTTGAGTAAAATGAACGGGCAACCGGTGAAATCTTACTTGCATCAAAACTCTTATCTTCATTCATAAACTTTTGAACCGGTGTTGTATATTTACTGTGCATCATTTGCGCGGTCGAGATATCAAACGATTGAAAGACCGCTGGTGACGCGCTGGTACCGTGACTCTGAATAATCTTTTGAACTGCTTCATCGTAGACGCCCTCATATTGAGGAATGACTTCATATTTATCTTGTGACTTGTTAAATGAATCAACCATTTTATCCAATGCCTGCTCAGCCGGGCCGCCCATTTCATGCCAGAAGACAATTGGGGTTCGACCGGCTTTGGCAGTGGTAGCATTTCTAGCAGATCCAACAACCACAACCCCTAAAACAATAACAACGGCTGCAACAACCGGAAACCAATGCTTTTTAATAAAGGTAATCCAATTTTTAATCATTTGACGGCACCTTCATTCATTCCTGACTTGAAGTAATGTTGGCCAACAAACAAGACAATCAATGTTGGAATAACCACAATCGCAGCGGTTGCTTGAATCATGCCCCAATCATTAAATGTTTCTTCGGATTGAAGTTGACGTAACCCATTTTGAACTGGTCGATAAGCATTACTAAAGGTGGTTAACATTGGCCAGAGATACTGATTCCAAGCACCCAGGAAGCTGTATGCACCCAACGTCAACAGACTTATTTTGTTATACGGCAACGCAATTTTCCAATAGAATTGGAAGTGGCCAAGACCCTCGATATCAGCGGCTTCTTTTAACTCAGCCGGCATTTGAAGAAATGACTGTCGTAACATAAACGTTCCAAAAGCCGATGTTAAAAACGGAATAATCATAACTGAGTAAGTGTTTAGTAACCCTAATGCTTTAACAGTTGTAAAGTTGGGAATAATTTCAGCTTCAAATGGCAGCATCATGGTAGCCAAGAACAGACCAAACAGAAAATTACGATACTTAAATTTCAGAAAGACAAAGGCATAAGCACTCATTGAACAGAAGATCAGTTGCGCGATCATTGTTGCCACTGAAATAAACAAACTGTTACCAAGATACCGGATAATCGGTGTTTGGGTAAATGCATCAATATAATTTTGAAGGGAAAGATGCAAGCTTAAAAAGTTCCCTTTCGCAATATCCATCGTTGGCAGAAAACTGGTCCATAGACCAATCAGAAAAGGTCCTAAAACAACAGCTGCCAAGACAATCAACAAAATATAATTCAAAATAGTGTGAGACAACTTCGGCTTCGCAACAATATTCATTAGTAGTTCACCCGCTTTTCCAAGATTTTAAATTGCAACCACGTAAACAATGCAATAATCGCTGTCAGGATAATTGATTCGGCACTGGCCTGGGCAAAGTTCCCACTGTAAAAGGCATCTTTGTAAATTCGGTAAACCAACATATTTGTTGCATTGGTTGGACCGCCTTTCGTCATCAAATCAATCAGGCCAAAGCTCTTAAAGGCTTCAATTAAAGTGATGATTGACACGAAAAACAGCGTTGGGGAAATCATTGGAATCGTGATATGTAAAAATTGATACCGCGGGGAAGCACCCTCAACGTTGGCGGCTTCATACAAAGTGGTTGGGACGGATTGAATCGCACCAAGTAAAATCAAAAAAGTAAATCCTAAATTCATCCAAACAGTTGTAATCGTAACGGCAATCATTGCAGCCGTCGGATCAGTCAACCAACCGATTTGTGGTAAATGCAGCCACGTACTGATTAGTGATAGGAAACCAGTCGACGGATTGAAAATAAATAGCCAGAAGATGGCGGCAACAGATACTGAAACACCCATGGTTGCCGAGAATAATGTTCTAAAAATCCCAATTCCAGCTAACTCTTTACTAGCGTAATTAGCCAAAACTAATCCGATCGCAATGGTTAAAATTGTAACCGCGAAAACGTAAACCATTGTGACCCCTAAACTTGATAAATAATCAGCTGATGTCAGCAAACTAATGTAATTTGACAAGCCAACAAAAACAGTTGGTTTGCCAACCGTATTGGTTAAGAATAAGCTCAGATACAACGTCTTGATCATTGGATAGAAAATAAAGACGCTTAAAATTAATAATGATGGACCCAAAAATATCCAAGCGTAATACTTATCCTTCGCGTTTAAAGCAAAGGTCGTTTTTGTTCTCTGCTTTGTTTGGTTAACTGCCAGTGGTTTTGTTTGACTGGATGCTGGTGATTTAAGCATGTACCAAGGCCTCCTTTGCTAAGTTAATCCGGTTACCATTTTGATCAAAGAACAGCAATTTTGAACTAGCCGTTACTTTCACCGGTTCGTAGCTTCTAAAGGCAACCTGACCGTCAACGACAACGTGAATGTCGCTCCCGCTATTCATCGTGGCATAAACAATCGTTTCATTCCCCAAGAACTCAGTATTTTTCACAACCGCATTTGAACTGACACCATCAGCCCGTTCAATTTTAAAGTCGTCGGGACGAACACCAATTTTAAGGTTCTCAGCAGGCACTGGTTGATTAAGGGCAATTTCCAAATCAGAGGAAACATTTAAGATATGATCATTATCGGCAGATCGTTTAGCCGGCAAAATATTAATTTGTGGTGTCCCGAAGAATTTGGCAACAAAGTCATTTGCCGGTGTCTGATAAATTTCTGATGGCGTACCAATCTGTTGAACATGTTTGTCATGCAACACCATAATGTGGTCGGCCATCGTCATTGCCTCAACCTGGTCATGGGTGACATAAATCAAAGTTAAACCCAGTTTCCGTTGCAAAGCATAAATTTCCTGACGCATTTTAATTCGCAGCTGGGCATCCAAGTTAGATAATGGTTCATCCATCAGGCAAATCTTGGCATCACTGGCAACTGCCCGAGCCAATGCCACTCGTTGACGCTGCCCACCGGATAATTCACGAGGCTTTCGTTTTCGCAACTTTGTTAAACTAACCATCTTCAGTGCATTATCAACCCGTTGCTTAATATCAGCACTGTCGAGCTTTCGTGCTTTTAAACCAAACGCAACGTTATCCCAAACACTTAGAAATGGGTACAAAGCATAATTTTGAAAAACCATTGTTAACTTTCGTGCTTTTGGAGGCAACTCATTAACAACTTGATCGTCAATTTGAACTTCACCACCAGTAATCGGTGTTAAACCTGCAATCATTCGAAGTAACGTACTCTTACCACAACCAGAAGGGCCAACAATAACGAAGAACTCTCCCGTTTCAACTTTAACCGAGACATCTTTGAGAACTTCGGTGTTTTGGTCGTAATCTTTACGGATATTTCTTAATGTAATTGACAAATATCTCACCTCAACTTGTTTTATTTAAGTACATTTTCATTGTTGCAGGTGAATGTAAATTGTTGGTTGAAGGAATGTAAAACTAATGTAAAAAGAGTGCAAAGAACCGCGGTTAGCTTCCAGAATATAAGCCCCACAAACAATATTCCTGGTTTGGGAATATTGTTTGTGGGGCTTATATGGCCGGAAGCTGCGGTTACTTTGCACGTTTTGGCTGAGGAATATCGCGCCATTCCACTATCCGCCATCGACACGCTTACACAGCTCGAAAACTAGCTTTCATTTCTCGTTTTAACTGGGGATAATCGCTGCTACTAAGTGGATCGTTATTTTACCGATTACTATTTATTTCTGAAAAATATCTTTTATAATGAAAGCAAAAATATTTTACCAAAGTTGATGACCCATGTTATTTAAGTCACTACTTTCGATCAGCTACAGAAAACTTCACTATTAGTTCCTCATTGAATAAAGGAAGGAGAACAAATTTAAATGAGAATCAAAAACTACCTTTACTTATTTTGGCAATTAGGAATCATTTTGATTTTGTTCATTTTTGTTAGCCTGGATTGTCGATACCGATTTCGGCCAACCTTAAACTGGTTTAACATTTGGCTGCTCTTATCAGCCATTTCCCAAATAAAATTAGTCACATCTCAACATTTCTTTGTCAAAAACGTGTCACTCGGCCAAGCCTCACTAAAAAAGCTAAAAGCAGAAAATCATCAAAGTCAGTATCAACACCATTACTTAACCAATCGTGAAAAAATACATAATGAACTCATGTTTGAAGATATTAAACGCCGCGATGATCAATTGGGCATTGTCCTCACGTTAGCAACCAGCCTATTAAAGGCACTTTTGGGGCCACTCATCTTATTAATTCAATTAACAATTGATAAAACCCGGCACTCGTTTAAATAAATACACTCTAATTTGACCCAGACTTAAACAGAAAGTTCCTGATTGCCGGCCCAACTTTGCTTGAATTCCGTAACATTTTAGCTTAATATTTAGCTGAGGCTTGTCCTTATTAATCTGACTTAACAACTTAAAATCAAGCAAGATAGTTTTATCGAGTTTAACTTTCTGACCCATTATATGGGCCTACATAACGAACCAGAGCGGGACAAAAGGTGCTTAACTTCCAGAGTGTAACCGGATTATTCGAATATTCTGAACTTGAATATTTGGATAATTCGGTTACACGGCCGGAAGTTGCCTTTTGTCCCGCGTTTTTGCTCGGTAACAATCGTGTTTACACGAATAGAGGCTGGAACAAATGACATTGTCCCAGCCTCTGATTCTAACCTTTAATAAACCGTGACGCTAAGGACCACTGTTTATTGAAGTAAGTTTATCCTCATTAATCTGACTTAACGCTAAAACTCACTCCTCGACAGGGCAAAACTTTTGAATCATTTCTCTGTCGAAAAGGTCTACTTCTTATTTTATCATGCCTACATGTTCAATCAAAGGCTTCAATAGCACCACCATTAAAGATCTCGCAAGCGAACTCTTCTTTCAAACAAGCCACTTGGTGATTGGTAAACCAAGACCGCATCCTTGGATAGTTTAATCCCATTGGGCGACTGAAATTTACCAAATGGAGACGAAATCCCCAGATAACGTAAATTGGTCATCATCGTGTTAGCATGGAGACCATTCAAAATCTGAGATAATGTTTCGTACTTTCCGTGTTCAATCAGCCGGTTGGCACGATAAACATTGTGAATTGGCAAAGAAATGAATTGCTTCCTGCCGTCATGCAGCGATTGCCTGAAGTGTCGTTGATCATACAATTCAAAATAACGATCGATTTTGGTTAAAATTTCATCATAAACATCAATCAAATCCTGACTGCCATTTTCATCGGTTAACCGTTCTTCACCACTCAATATTTGTCGCGCCCTTGAAGACAGTACCAGTTGCTTGGCATTAAATTGATAGGTGGAACTTCCCAGCATGAACTTCTGCTGACCATCAATAATCAACTGCCGATAATAAACTTTATCCAGAATAACCGCAAAGGGTTCAGTTGTTTCTTCATAATAACCTGTCTGACGATTTTTCTTTCGCTTGGTAAACTGCGGCTGAAGGATTTTATGCAACGTATTGGCATAAGTATCGGCCCCTTGTTTCATCGCGCTTTGCAAGCGGCCCACCATTCTCGTTGGAATCCCAACTACTCTGTACTGATCGGATTTTGGACCACCCAAGCGCACAATAGCCAGATATGCATCAACATTACCACTGTAGCCACCATAAAGCTTGGTTGCCCGATTTTTCTTAACGGGAATCAACTGTCGTCCAGCAGCTTGACTTGCCGGATAAATTGTTTGATTAAACATCGCACCCTGCCGAGAGTATACCGCCTGAGAGATCAACATGAATTTATATTGGTATACGTCACGCAACACACTGTTTGCCGCTGCCTTATCCCAAATCATTTCACCGGTTTCCCAATCCGTCAACTCATTCGGTTCAGCCTGCCCTAAGTCAAACAAAAAGTTGAACCGATTGAGTCTAAAAACAATCTCTTTGGATGAACTAAAATCACCATAGACAAAGTAGGATCGCAACCGCGGATATCGGCGATCCACATAGTTTCCAATAAACGCCGCCAAATAAGCATCAAGACCGTGATCATAATCATTAACTTCAGGCAAATTAACCAAATTAAATTGGCGTCGCATTTGATAAACCATTCTTGGATTAATTGTTAAAACCCGAGTCCCATTATCACCATACTTTTCGGTTAAGACACTGGCAACCCACTGCGTAATCGGATTCTTTTCGACCAGGTAGCGATTCAACAATTGTTCACGGGTCGACTTAGATAAATGATCAGAGTCCAAAGTTAGATTTTGATACTTCTGTTCGCTAATCAATTTATTGTCGCGCAGCACTTGCCAAAACCGAATCATCTTGGCATCAGATTTTTCGCCAGACGTCTTCCCCAATTGTGACGAATGGTTTTGAGACACCAACACACGGTTATTAACCGAATCATCGTAAGCAAACGTTTGGGGCATAATATGATCAATCATATCATTTTCCAACTCACTCATTTTAAGCATTTCACCAGTGTATAAGTCCCGGCCAAGCTGAGTAAAGTACAGGTACAACTTGTCCGACAACACCTGATGCTTTTCCGCCGTTGCCTGTAATTCAGCTTTTAATTGGTCATCCACCATTTTGGCAGGTAAATTTCGATATGTTCGAAGAATGATATTGGCATTATCCCGCTCATGTCGAATTGCATCGGCAGGTGCTTTGGAAAAATGCAACGATATTTTCTGAGGTGGGCACCCGATTGCCTTCACAATGTCGTCAACAACTTCGACCGTCTGCCGAATTGCTTTCTTATTTTGGGGTGATAGAAACGCGGTGGATAAAACATCATCAAGCCCTTTTTTTCTCAATAGGGCCGCATTGGATGCCATGATTTGTTTCGCAAAATGAGCTTCATTCATTATTTCCCGAAACCGTTTATTTGTTTGCCAAAGTTCATCCAGAATTGATTGACCGGCTTGATTTTTTAATCCTAATAAGAGCTTTTCAGAAAGTTGTCCCCACCCTTGATAATTCTTAGAAAGAAGATCCGTTTTTTGCTGTTGCCCTAGCCAATCGATCTGATCCAACTTGGCTTTATAAACAGCATGATCTTCAAAAATAGTCGCATATAAAATAATCTTTTCAAATTTCTCTTTCTGGGAGGAATCATCCACTTTACCACCAAAAATGTTTTTAAAATCAAGATAGGTTGATAAGGTTGTTTTAAAACGCTCACTATCAGAGACTCCGGTAATTACCGGAAGTGTCGGCAGCTTTTCAATCGACTTTAAATAATTTTGAAGATTTAGAACCGTCACTGTTCTTTGCCTTTTAAACAAGTCATTAAAGATGCGCTGCTTTTGTGAAACCGTCAATGACTTATGGTTTACCTTAACAGCATTCAACTCATCCAAAACCAGGTACCGTTGATAAGTCAAACTATTGGCCGGTAAAACGTCAGCCTCAAGCAAATGATTATCCTTAGGCATATTTTGACGAATAAACTGATTTGCTGAAGCAAGCCGATCAACTTTTTGATCAAAGTTCCACGGCGTGATTTCTCCGGCAGCCCGACGCGTCATCCACGCAAATTTGGCTCCGGAAGTATGCAGCTGATCAGTTGCCGTGATCAACGGACCAACATAATACGGAATGCGAAAACTCACCAACTCGTCCAACTGATAGTTGGCAACCCCAGCTCGTGAACGATTGGGATTTAACGTTTTTAGAAAAGGATAGTACTCGCCCTGATTTTCAATAATCCGGTCCAATTCTTCCTGTTGCAGCTGATGCGGAATAACCCGATTTAAAGGCGTTCGTTGCAATGGCATAAAGTCATCCTGAGCCAACCGTTCTGCCAAATCCCGCCCTTCTTCCGACGGGTCCAAGTTCTTTTTAATAAGTGCAACAAACTGATCGTGAACTAGCTTATGTCCGTCCCCTTTACCAATGTAGTCGGTATAGGCTGCTTGAATCCGCGCCGCCTTAGCTTTGGTCATCTTTTTGCAGGCCTCAGTCAGCAATTGCAAGTCAGAATGGTGTTTTTGATAACGACTAACCATTGCTTCAGATAAAGTTTCCCGACTTGGGACTATTTCATTAAGGATGATCTGCGAATAAATTCGTTGGGTGACAGCCAAAATTTCTTTTTGCGTGGCATTAAGTGACTCGCGTAAGATGACCAGTTTATCATCAAAATCTTCATCTCCAAATTTAATAAATTCGTCAATTGATTCATTAGGATCACTATTTAAGAGCACATCCGGCCGAAACTTATAGCCGAAAACAGCCTTTGAAAACGCTGACGCAATTTTTTGATGATGGGAATCAATCCTTTTTTCATTTGTCTTTATGAACACCCTTTTTGCTAGTTGTTTTTGGCGATCGATTTTTCGACCGTCATTAACTAAAAGTTGCTTGTCCAACTCGGAAAAAATTTTTTCATCAAATTGAAATGGCGACTCGCCCTCTAACGATTTGTATAGCTGATTTAATTCAGAAAACTGATCTTCAAAACGCTGGTTTCGACCTCTAAAAGCTGAAACCGGTAGTGGATTTAAAAAGTTTCCACGATATTTGACAATATGATGAATCGCTAAATACACTTCGCGAAGGTCAAATGGCCGCTTTTCAGTCATCAGTGCCAGTCTCAAGTGATAAATTGTCGGATATTTTTGATAAAACTTGATGTCGCCACCATTTGGAAACAACCCCGGTGCCAAATATCGCCGCTTATCTGCAGGCGATAAACTTGAAGCTTTCAAACGCTTAAAAAAAGTAGGATCAATTTTTCTCAAAGGTGCACTAAAAAACTGCTTAAGTAAGTTGAGACGTCGCCGGCGTCGTTTCAATCGCCGGCGGGTCGTTCGGAAATTCTTTCGACCAACGGCTGACTGACCTTCTTGAAAGAGCCGCACACCAATCACTGTCTTCCCTTTTGCACGCATAGGTCGCTGCGCTTCATCAATAGCAGTGAACCCAACAGAAGTAGTGCCGATATCAAGTCCAAGAGTATATAACGGCGAAGCTTTATGAAATTTATTATTTTTTTCTCGATTTTTCGTTGTCATTCACTCCTTTTTGTAATACTATTGAAACTGTATCAAAGACCTTTAGTTTACCTGTCGAAAATTGTGGGATATTGTGAAAAAGAATCCGCCTCAAAAAGGTTATGCGATCAATAGCCATACGCTGCTTTGCCCTCAGGATTGATTTAGCTATTATCAACAATGACCAAATTCAGGAAAAGCGTGACCGTGAAACTAAAACATCTGTCCCATTAAAAGATATTTGAATAACACCAAATGAAAAGCAAAACACACAATGGCTTCAAATCATAAATCGACGCTGTTGACGTTGCTGGTTATCAAAATGGACACAAATAGTCCGCTAACCAAGGCGTTTCGAGAAAAATTTTTTAGCAGTCGGTCATCAACCTAAACTGTTCATCGTTAGGTATCACTATTCTGAAAACGATTGAAAAATTAGCGGTGAAAATCCCGATGGTACTTGGTATTTAAACAAGTGGCATCATAAAGACCACTTGATGCTAAAATTCTGGAAACATACACGAGGGATTTGGTTCCCCTCAACATCCGGCTTAAGCCTCAGACTATTATCATAGATAACCAAATTTATTTTTTAATCAATAAAAATTGTCTTTCACTCCTTTTATTGATAATTTAAACTCAATACGTTAAGGATACTCAAATGATAAAAAAGACAGGTTAGCTTTACCAATTCAGATTATGTTTTGAGAGACGGTGAGACATCAATCAAAACCGTTAACGGAATTGGTCTGCTTAAACGGAAAATTAAGCTGTTAGATAAGCATCGTCCGCTTCTTAAGAGAATGAATTACCTGTCAAACTATTAGTCATTAAAGCTGAGAGATGAATTCAGCAATGGATAATTGCATTCCTAAATCCATCTTGCCCTACTTAGGGTGGTTTGTCATCAATTTCTTTGGCCTGGCTTTTTTGATAACTATTAATAAAAATAGGAAAGAAGATGATAGTCAAAAGTATGTTTCAACTTGTTGACTTAACTAAAAGTCAATTTTATTTTATCCGTCTTATTGAGGGAAACACCGAAATAATAACTATCTGGAGGGATCTTTTATGAAAAGAATCAATCAACTTGCACTATCATCATTAGCTGCTTTAACGATGCTGGGAGGTTTTGGCGCTGCAACCGCTTCTGCCAAAACAACTTCCTATTCTCATTATGTATTATGGAATAAACCAACCGCCAAGAAATATGCTGTTCACTACAAAAACAACAAATCTGTCCTGTTAAATCATCCATATAAGACTGCAAAAAAAGTTAAGAAAGTTCACAATATGAACAACTATAAACATACCACTTTCTATACATACCGCCACATGGAGGTAAAGGGTGGCACCATCTATTATTACGTTAAAGCACATGTTAATGCAAAATCAATCTCTGGTTGGGTGAATAAAAAGAACGTCAGGTTTGGCAAAATCAACAAGGCTAAGGTAACCGCAACAACATCAACCCAAACCACCACAACAACGCCAACATCAAGTTCCACCCCAACAAGCTCCAGCTCCTCAGATAACAATTCATCGACTCCGGCAGCCTCAAATAATTCTACAGCTACAACACCTGGGTCATCCAGTAGTTCCAGTTCAACACCGACTACTCCGGTAACACCAACTGATCCGGCTACAATTGCCAAGTCTCAGGCAGAAAAGGATTTCGCTGCCGGGAAGGATTACAACGCTAATTACAGTAGCGACAGTGCAGCACAAGTAGCATATGCCCAAGCTTACTATGCCGCTAAGGGTAAAGTCGTTGATGCAGCGATTAAACAAGCCCAAACAGATTATCAAAACGGTAAGAGCTACAATCCTAATTATAGCAACAACAGTGTCGGTCAAACCGTTTATGCACAAACTTATTATGGTGCCAAGGGTAGTGATCTTGACAACGACTTCATTACCGATCGGGCCCAAACCCAAGCAGCACAGGATTTTGCGGCTGGCAAAGCCTATGATCCGACTTACAGTACAAATACAGTTGCCCAAGTTGCTTATGCGGAAGCTTACTATAACGCCAAGGGCAAAGTCATTGATGACGCCACTACACAAGCCCAAACCGACTATCAAAACGGTAAGGAGTACAACCCTAATTATAGTAATGACACTTTAGGTCAAACCGTCTATGCGCAAACTTATTATGATGCCAAGGGTACTAACCTTGACAATACCTTTATCACCAATAAGGCTCAAGCTCAAGCAACGAAAGATTTTGCGGCTGGTAAAGCCTATAATCCGGATTATAGTACAAATACGGTTGCCCAAGTTGCTTATGCAAAAGCCTATTATGATGCCAAGGGCAAAGTCGTTGATAAGCAACAATCTTCAGTCAAGACACCCACAACGACACCTGCTAAAACACCAGCATCAACATCTTCAAGCACCAAGACTGCTAACGCATCAGCAAGCAAATAAAAGAATAATCTCCTTTTAAATACTTACTAAATAGTGATAGGGGCTGGGACAAAAGCGATTTTGTCCCAGTCCCGTTTTGTGTAATCACGATTATTACCGAGTGGAACCGTGCGCCAAAAGGCAACTTCCTGCCGCGTAACCGCCTTTCGTCCCACTCTCTATTTTTTTATCAACTTATCATGACCTAAATTTTAGGATAGTATAAAACACCTGGAAAATGTTTATTCCCCAATGCCTTGGCAACTTTTCTGGTTGCATAATAATGGGAATCTGTCCAAATATCTGCCCCACCAGCCTCGCTCATTACTCGGACACGGTGTCCATGATAGCGGCGAATCTTAACACCATAATAATCGCCATCGCCAGCACTTTGGTTCCACCCATATATGTTAGTCCAATGCATCCGGTGGTAGTAAACCGGCGTTGCAAAAGTCCAATTAGGGTGATGACTAATTCGCGTTGCCTTCAAATTACGATAATGGATTTTGCCGTTATAAACATCCCACTTTTCATAGAAATTATGCATTCGATAATGCTTATAACCAAATGTAATTTGATCATACCTGCCATGACCATCATAGTGATACCAAGTATGCCGCAATACCTTTGGAAAAACTTTTAAAGAATAAGCGGCTGCGTGTGATGACTGCGGATTTATTACACCACCAAATAGTAATCCACCAAAACATAATAACGAGATTATCAGTTTTTTCATAATACCCCTCCAGATATCCAAAAGATATTTTTATTATACGTCAAACAACAAGCTCTTCTACCGCAACATAAAAAATAGCCAGTGCCAGAAACGACACCAACTATTTTACTTCAAACAATACTTAAATATTAATCGGTTAAACAGCTAAGCCAATGAACTTGCCACCTGTTCAGCAGATTCAAAGTCATCGGTAAAAATACCGGCAACATTTTGGCTTAACAAAGCTTTCTGTTTCTTGGGATCATCAACGGTCCAAATCCGTTCTTTAACGTTTCTCAAAGGTTGATAATGGCTCAAATGCAACCCGGCCAAATGTTCCTTAGCCATTAGATCACGTGGATTCTTAATATCGTGATCAGCAAGTAAGCAATACTGCTGCGTTGGATCAATTTTATAAGCCACCTTGAGTGAATCCAAGTTAAATGATGAGTAGATCACAGGATAAACCAAATCGTAATTTTTCACCATATCAAGGACAATCTGTTCAATATTGGGATAGTGAATTTCATTTGTCTTAAATTCCAAGTTTAAATGAACCGGCTTATTTTCAGCAAGATCAAGTAATTCTTTTAAGGTTGGGATTGTTTGACCATCACTAAGCTGAAAAGTTCGTAAAGCTTTGAAAGTATACGAACGAATTTCGCCAGTTCCATTGGTGGTTCGGTCAATCTTTTCATCGTGCATAATAACTGGAACATTGTCCTTAGTCAAATGAACATCAAATTCCAAGCCATCAATTCCGTGATTAATGGCATACGCAAAGCCGTCTAATGAGTTTTCTGGAAACTTCTGAGGATAGCCACGATGGCCGAAGATCAATGTTTTGTTTATCATTATTTGTATGTTGCTTCCTTCCAACAAACCTGTAAATGTGCGATCAACTCAAACTATGATGCACTCACACTAATGCATTATCGCTTATGTTAGCATGTCAAAATTGAATTTCAAGGGGGTCAGATCATTTGGTACTGAATTGTCATTCTTTGTGAAATGATTGTAACAAATTGATTGCGCTCCGTGGGATTTTTTAACCTATTTTGATACCAGTTTCAATAACTAGTCCAAAAATCGGCATCCCGTTAATTTTTCGCCAATTCCCCATAACCTTTCAGCAGCCTGTGGATCAATCGACCAAGGTCGGACACCATATTTGGAATCACTGTCAGCCGACACCTCTTGGCTAATATTACAATCTTCAATGAATACGCCGCCCCTATTAGTTAACAACGGACTCGTGGCTGCCCAAAGCGTACTTGCGGCTCCCTGATCAGCTGTTTTGAAATAATCATATTCATCTTGATGCTGCAGTTTAGCATGAATCACATGCTGGGCATTGACTAAGTGGGTCATATGCATCCCATTTAATACAAATGATACTGCCTGTCGAACTGCCCCATTATGCGTTGTATAACGTCCCAAGCCGGTTCCGGGAACTAATCCCGGGTGAACAGCAAAGGCTTGAACGCCGTCTGTCTCAGCCCGTTTATTCAATTCAACGGCAAATAACGCATCTGCGACTTTAGATTGGGCATAAGCCACCTTAGGATCATATTGACGCCCATTAAAATTGGGATCAGCAAAATCAACACCATTCCAACTTTGCGCACGTGAAGACATGACAATCACTCGTGCATTTTGTGCCTTCTTTAAAGCCGGATACAACTTAGCCGTTAATTGAAAATGGCCTAAATAATTAGTTGAAAATTGAGACTCATTACCACGCCGATCACGGTTTAATGGTGGAAACATAATCCCGGCACATTCGATCAACAGATCCAACGGTCGACCAGAATTTAAAAATCCTTCGGCAAATCGGTCAATGGATGCCGGATCCATCAAATCAAGAACCCCGAGTTCAGCATTGCGAATCCGTTCAGTAACCGGCTGCGCTTTTGAAATCGTCCTTGCCGGAACAATGACATGCGCGCCAGCATTAGCTAAAGCTTCAGTTGTTCTTAGTCCAATTCCACTGTATCCACCGGTCACAATGACATTCTTGCCTCTTAAATCAATTCCCTTCATCACTTTCTCAGCCGTTGTGGCATTGTTAAATGGACTCTTGATTGGTGTTTGTTTTGATGTTTGAAGCATTAATTGATTACCTCTTTAGTTGTTACTCTAATGTTTACTGTCGTTTTTTAATCGAGGATGGCAACCCATCACTCACGAATTTTTGATTTAAATCAAATGGCACCGGCTGATCCAAATTCAATGAATCTTGGGTCACCTGGCAATCATAAGCTAAAACGTGAACCCCTCTTTTTTGAGCCTTGGAAATCTCAACAGCGAGGGGTTCGAAAATATCTGTGTCAATTGTCATAGCAGTGATTTTCTCCATCTGAATAATAAATAATAGATAGGACAGGTACCCTTTGTCAAGGGCTTTTTGTAAAGTTTTCACGTGTTTTAATCCCCGTGTTGTTGGTACGTCTGGAAACGCCGCAATACCACGGTTTTCCAATGTAACACCTTTCACTTCCAAGAAAAACTTTTTGCTGTGATCGCCAATTCCTGAAAAGTCTAATCTGGAATCCAGAAAAGTAACCTCAGGAGTCACTTGGGTAATTTGTTGAATACCGGGTAATTGAATCACATTATTTCCCAAACCGGTTTTAACAATTTTGTTGGGCGCCTGCGAATCAACATTAATCCAAAACTGATCATATTTTTTTGCGGCCACTAAATCATATTGGGTTTTTCGGGCCGGATTATCGCTTTTAACCAGCGCTGTTGTTACATTGGGCTGCAGAATTGTTGTCCGACCGGTGTTTTTAACATGAACGGTCACAACCTCCCCTGTTTCAATTAAGCGACAATGGGAAATAAATCGGTTGGGCCGATCGATGAATCTCGCAAGATGACTATTCGGATATCGCATATTTTATCCCCTTCTTAAAAAGATCCTTACGAACGTGAAAGCTTATTTAAAGCTTGAACGAGTGAGTCCGCTACCAACGCCGGTGATTGTGCTTGATCATCATCTTTAGCCAGCCATGTATTCAACACGTTCCAGAACCCACCGACCGAAAAGCTCATAATATAGGCAATTTCCTGTTGGCTGCCCTCAATATGCCAAGGAGCATCAAATAAATCGTATAATCGCGGTGCTTCCGGATTCATCCGATTCAATAAATTCATGAATAAGTTTTGATGAATTAAAATACGCACCCGATCTCGCTTGATCCACCAAAAGTTAAAAAAGAGCTTTAACACCCGTTCAAAGTTCAACTTATCGGCTGTAACCGATTGAAGGGCTGCAATATAATCCCGAATTAATCCATCGCCATAAACGTTTAATAAATCATTCTTATCCTTAAATGCACGATAAAAAGTTCGCCTTGATAATTGTGCCCGTTCAGAAATATCCTTTACCGTGATCATTTCATAAGGTTTCGTCTGCAATAGCTCAAAAAAGGCGTCCATTAGCCATGTTCGTGACTGTTCCGCCATCCGTTCTTTTCCATTCATTTAAATTCATTGTCCTTCCTGTCACGTCTTCAGCTATATGTAGCACTTGTCGTTAAAGGCTGGTTTTTTCTCTTAGGGTTAGTATACTAAAAAGCAGGTGATCTGTCACATGTGTAGCAAACGGCCATTTGTGTGACAGATGATATTGCGCAATTATCATTGCCTAGAAAGGTGGCATTTCAATCAACTTTGTTTGCAAATGCCTCTAGGAGGATATTGATGAAACAAATTAAATATGTACTTCCCATCCTGTTACTCGGTAACTTGCTGTGCATGATGGATGTGTCTATTATGACGATCGTCCTGCCGGAAATTCAAACGGCGTTCAAGGTTAGCCTAACAAACTTATCGTGGACTTTAAATATTTACACCATTGTATTTGCGACGTTTATTATCCCATTTGGCCGACTTGCCGAAAAAATCGGCAGAAATAAATTCGTATTTATGGGTTTAATTATCTTTGGGATTGGTTCGCTTTTAACCGGAGCTTCAACCAATCTTGTATTGATGTTAATCGCGCGAACGATTCAAAGCATCGGGGCAGCAAATATCATCCCGACCAGTATGGTAATTGGTCTCGAAATTAGTAATCAGCAAAATCGGCACAAAATCGTGGCAGCATTAGCGGGTGTTCAGGGACTGGCAGTTGCGTTGGGACCAAGTATCGGCGGATTTGTCTCACAATACTGGGGTTGGCGTTGGGTTTTTTTCATTAACGTCCCATTAGTTGTTTTGGATCTGCTGCTTTACCCGCTGGCATTATCAATGCGAAATGAATCAAAAGATACCCTATCAATCGATTGGTTTGGTGCCGGTTTAAGTATCATTATGCTGTTCTCACTTTCTCTGGGACTGATCAAAGGAAATAGTTGGGGATGGCATTCTACTGGTATTCTTGGACTATTTATAACGGCTGGTTGTTCGCTGATCCTCTTTATTTTACTTGAACAGCGACTAAAATCGCCGATGATTAATATGTCCCTGTTTGAAAGTCGTAATTTTGACGGTGCCGGCATTTCATTAGTTCTGTGCAATTTTTTTCTGGGTGGTATGGCCATTATCATTCCCACATTTTTAACCCGGGTACATGGTGAGAGTGAGCTGCACGCGGCCTTACTAATTACCCCCTATTCAATTGCTGTCATGATATCGGTGATCATCACTTCTTTATTTGTGAAAAAAATCAACAATAAAGTCTTAATTAGTCTGGGATTTATCTTAATCGGCAGCAGCTACTATCTGTTGGCAACAATGAATATCGATCATCATTACACTGACCTGATTATTGCCGCCATTATGTTGGGCATTGGTTACGGATTAGTCGCCGCAACCGCAAATATTTTAGCCGTTGCCGACTTTCATGGCAGTAAATTGACCGACTCCCAAAGTGTCGCCAACGTCCTTCGTCAAGTTGGGATGGTTTTGGCAATTGCTGTCTTTATGACGATCCTTTCAAATAATATCGATTCTGCCAAACAAAAAACACTTACTTATAGCGAAGGGCAAGTGACAGCGTTATCCCTACCAGCTAAAAGTAAAGCAGCAGTTCAACACCGATTGCAGAAAAAGTTGAATCCTAAGAATACCAACGTGGCTGAAAGTAACCATAGTGTCAAATTCAATTCCATTCACGTTTCACGGGAAACAATCCAGCGTTTATCTCAGAAAGTCTATCACCACAAACTACAAATAGTGAGCCAGAAAATAAAAGTGCCGGTATCCAAAGTCCCTCTGTCAGTTAAGCATCAGTTAAAGACAGCTGTTTCACAGGCGGTGCAGCAGCAGGTTCATAAAAAGGCAATCAATTTGAACGGGCAAATCCAACTCGTCATTAATCAAATTAAACATCATTTAAAGCAACAATTAAATCATGCCTTTTTAAAGGTTTACGGCAGCATGATATGGTTACCATTCCTATCACTATTAGTTATTCCAATGTTTAAGTTCAGTAGGGAAGTTCTAAAATAGCTATTTTGACGCAAGTTAGAGATTATAATCAATTTTAGATTTTCTTCTCCAATTAAGCTGATGCCCCCTTAGTATCGGCAACTTTATCAATGACCCGACTATGAATCCTTGATAAAACTGCCGATATTTCAAAGATTGGCTGTGTCCCTTCCTGATGGCTTTCTGAAAAAAGTACCAATCAGAAACAAAAGACTGTTGTTTTACCATTTTTTCTCGTAAAATTAAGATGATACAGCAGTTGGTTAATGCTCACGAATTACCAACTACCATTAAAATTGGAAGTTGTAAAACAGCCTTTCCAAATGATGACGTGGCTGATTTGCAATTTAAATTGGGGGTGCTTGGTTTGAACAAATTCATTAACCAAATTCGAAAATATGTTTGGATTAAAAGCTTGCTTTACATCATTTTTGGATTGTTCTTCCTATTTGAACCGGACGCAACGTTGGATATTTTTATTATCACATTAGCTTCATTTGTGGCCGCGTTCGGTGTGATCAATATCATTGGTTATCTGTGGCAACGCAACCGGATTGATGATCCCGGATTCGGTTTACCGGTTGGCATTCTTCAACTGATCATCGCCACAATTATTATGATTTTAGCTAAACCATTGTTGGCATTCTTGCCGATCGTCTTGGGAATCACTTTAATGGTCTTGGGCATTACCCGGATCGTCCAGTCAATTCGTAATCGTCAATTTGTAAATGTATCACCAATCCCATTTATCATTTATGGTGTTTTACTTGCTGTCGTTGGCGCGATCTTAGCATTTAACCCATACATTACCATCTTGGTCGTTTTGCGATTGTTTGGTGGCACCATGGTCGTAATGGCAATCATGGAAATGGTTATGGCTTGGGAATGGCGGAAGTAATTTTTGCCATTGAATCGGTTCTATATCAAAACAATCTAAGATTAGATCCAGTTAGAAGCCGATAAAAATGGTTGTTCGTCAACTGTTGTTGGTGAATTCAAATATTAAAGTTCTAATCATTTCG
>NZ_AZEY01000097.1 GCF_001434255.1 Lentilactobacillus diolivorans DSM 14421 | reverse complement strand
ATGGTCGTTTTAGCGTTTTTAGCACTATTACTTAAGAGATTTTAGACAGCTTCTAAGCTCAATCACTTTGTTGCTCACTTGCTGGATCTCACTTAAAGCACTATGGATCACGGCTTTATCTTTAGCCCAGGTGGCCACGTAACCGAGTGAGTAGTTGCTGGTATCAACGCCAATATTTTGCATGGCAACATACGCAACCGCTTCGGCTTGGGTTTCCTGATAGGCTCGTGGCCGATCTTTAAAGGCTGATTTTAATCCATGTAACTGACTATGTGCATATTCATGATATAACGTCTTCAATTTTAAAGCATTATCGGGCTCATCACCACCAATAACAATTTCATTAGTGCTGGGTTGAAAATACCCTTTAGCCCCATTTAGCGTTGCTAAGGGCACTTCACTGACTTTAAGGTCGGTTTGCTGGTTTAGATAGTCCTTGAATGCGTTATACAAGCTCGTTACATTCTGATGATCGGCTAAATTTTCTTTGACAAAGTCTTTAGCGCTTAGGACAGGGTCACCACTAGTTTGTGCCACGTCGAAGATGGGCAGGTAACGATAACCGACAATGGCCCGTTCGTCGGTAGTATCAAGTCGCTTTTGCTCGGCTGGTGTTAGCTTCTTAATGATCGGAGCCGCAATCCGAATCGCTTTTGCGCCCCGGTTGACGGTGCGGTTAAAAGCCTTCTGCCATTGCTTAAAACC
>NZ_AZEY01000012.1 GCF_001434255.1 Lentilactobacillus diolivorans DSM 14421 | reverse complement strand
AATTCTTTCTGTTCGGATTCACTTAATTCTACCGGTAAAGCCACGTTAAACTCTTTCGCATACCGAGAATTTGCTCGCCGATCTTTTCTTTCTACTTCGTTCCATAATTTTTCTCGATCACTGGCCCATGCTGGTGCATTTTTAGGAGTTAAAATAAAACTCTCTGGTATGACTGACCGAGCATAGAAATAGTGGCGACCTTCTTGATCATCAAATAATTTTTCACCACTTCGATAAGCGGCACTGGCAATCGCACTTCGTCCTTTCCCAGCACTAATATTACTAAAACTCATATGAAAAATTGCCATACTAGTCACCGCCTTTCTTTGGATCTATTGGTTGATTTTGTTGTCGCCAACGGCGACTTCTGATACAAGTCTTTAGCACGATTTACCCAACAAGTATTTAGTGGGGTGTAAGTGCGCATTGACCTCGCTTCGTTCGGTCTGCTGAATCCCTTTAATTCAACTGTAGTGTAGTCCTGTCGCTTCGCTATTTCAAATTTAATTATTTGACAGTCTTTTACCTTATCCTATGACCATTTATAATGATGTTCAAAGTTAATTGAATGATTAATCTTAGTCAGAAAAGCTTAGAAAAATAAAAAATCTGCTAAGATAACTCAATTCATAAATCAAATCTTAAAAGTCTAAAATGATGTCATATACAGGCAAAACAATCATTAAATAAGTTAAATTAGATTGTGCTAACTTGCCTAATAAAAATATTAAATGTCTTTCTAAAAAGATTGGTACTTTTATGGACGCCTATTGAGACTGGGACAATAGTCAAAAATCTATATTATAACGTTCCTACTCTAAAGTGGAAATCCCGTAAAATCAGTTTACAAAAACACTGATTTTACGGGATTTTTTGAAAAATAATGTTTTTGATCTTATGTACCAACCACATCAAAAAGTAAACACATTTAAAGTAAAAAATAGTATGAAAAAATTTAATTAATTTAAATATTATGAAAATCAGCAGATCCACAAATCATGTTCTTGATGTTTAGTTCAAAAATATACTCTCCTAAAAATAATTTAGGCCTGGCAATTTATCGGTTGAACAAATCGAAGAATTTTGAAAAACATTTTTAGCTTATACTAATGCTCATAAATTAGCTAAACTAAAAACCGATTCGTTTAGTTATTAGACGGATCGGTTTTCTTTATCGAATAACATTTTGAAGTCTATTCTAAATGTTATTCGATAAACTTTTTTACTTGTTTTTTGTTCGTATACTTATTTGTTTTAATTAACTCAAATTATATTTATTTTTTAGATGATTATCCATAAATATTAATTTATCATTATTTATATTTTAATCTTTTGATCGGCTATGAATTGTATGCTCATATGTTCAATTTTTAACTTTTTTCAAATTATTAGTTTGGTAATAATCAGCAATTAACTTTTTCCATTTATTCAAAAATACGCCGATAAGGTTAGTACTACTATTCATGCATTATTAGTAGTCATAGATTGGGAAGTTGTTAACGTTCTTTTTTAGAAAGTTTTTGTTCTTGTTATTTTCTATTAGTGACGGTTCAAAAAATATTTTTTTCTAAATCAACATTCCCCGTTTTCCGTCGTAATTCACTAAGGGCTAAAGCGTCTTCTGTCACTATGATCTTGTTACCTTGCTTTTCTATAGTCAACGGTCTCTTGTGTTGTTATATGCTGCCAATTCTACTTTAAATTGACAATTATTAAAATATCTGCAATTTGTTCAGGTAAATTGCAGATATTGCGTTTAGCTGGGGCTTAGTCCTCTTTTATCGATTTTTAGTTCAGATAGTTTTTTAACTGTTCATTGATTATTTTTATCTTGATGCCTTCTTGATGATTGTTTAAAGCCCATATTCTTTTATTTAAGCAGCTTTTAATCAATATTAGTATGAATCTATATCAAACTCTTAAAGCGGCTTAGAAATGATTTTAAGGGCCTTTAGGCCCATCCGTTGGGAGCTGAGTTTTTAGTTTCCTCGGGGTGAGTTTTTTGATACTGTTTTGCGGCTTGTTTATTCCACCAAATGCCAAACAGGTTCTGCATAGTGCCGTATAAGTAATTCTCTACGTTCTTGATATGTTTCTCATTACTTCTCAAAGCATTGAAGTAGCGTCTTAACGTCTTGGTCATTAAGGGCTTTAGTTCGGGATCATCCAGGGCGATCCACACCCCTAAGTCCCGGTGTTCTTTTTCGACGGCATATTTGGCATTCAGAATAATGCCGATAAAGCGGTGCATTTGTTGCGGGGTGCGGCACCAAAAACTTAGTAGTTGAACGGCTTCGGGTTCTAAGAAGACTTCCAAGCCACTATCTGTATCAGTTAAAAAGTCGTGAGCATGCGAGACTAGATCGCGGTTTTGCTTGTTGATTTCTGCTGGTGAAAAATTGGCTGTGGAAAAGTTTAACTTTTGAGTATCTATATTGTATCTATTAGTATCTGAGTCTTTATGTTCTTTATATAGATTGTGTCGGTTTTTCCGACTTCCGTTATTATCAACGGTTTCAGTTTTTAGATTTGTTGCTGTCACTGGAAGTCGGTTTTTCCGACTTCCGCTATTATCAGCGGTTTTTGGAAGTCGGTTTTTCCGACTTCCGCTATTATCAACGGTTTCAGCGTTTATTTGTTTATAAACGTCTTTGGCTGTCACTTCTGGTCTTAATAAATATAAATGGTTTGGCTTGTTTAAACCTAATCGTTCTTGTTCGAGCAACTTTGTTTTTTCAAGTTCTTTTTTAACTTTTATAACCTTGTCTTTGTGGACATTCAAAAGATTCATCAATTCTTCGTTGGTAAAAATAAAATAAATGTCCCCATTTTTATCCACCCAATCATTCTTGACTGAATAATTAAATCGATCTTTAAGCAATGTATAGGCTATTTTGGCGTCATTACTCATTGATTGGTATTTATTACTAGAGAAAAATACTTTTGGTAATTTTAAAAAGGTTTCTCCATAAACTTCGTGAGTATTGTACCGTCTTGATTGTTCCATAAATAAAAACTCCCTTCTTTATTCCAAAACGTGCTGACTCAAAAGAGAGTTGCTAAAGCATCTAACTTGTTTTAAAATACAAATCTGATATGCTCTAACTGAGTTACAAGGTGGTCACGGTCAATGAATACTTTGTAACTTCATCAGCATGTGTTTGCAGCGAGTTGCCTATTTGGCAACTTTTTTGATTTTAACAACTAATAAAAATGGACTGAGTAGCTTTTACTGTCTACTTAGTCCATTGGCTTTAATTTATTTTGATTATCCCTAACTTGTCCTTTTGGGCTGGTCTGCGGTATAATAATTCCATAAATTAGATTTCAATAGTTCAATCGCCCTTTTCCGGGAAGTCAAGGGTAATTGAATCTAAGTAGTTCTTACACAGCTACTTGCTAAACCGAAGGTTCTTGATCCCTTGTGGATTAGGAACCTTTTTTGTTTAGCATAATCCTTCTATAATTCAATTAGGTTGTTAAATTAATTTAAGTCTAGCATAGCGATTATTGACGGGCAACCTTATTTAGTTTTGTAAACTTTGCCGATTTTTGGCTGAAATCAGTAATTATAATATATATTTGAATAGGATTATTGTGATGCCATATCTCATTAAATGAGTATTAAGAATACTTAAAATAATGATTAGACCGGCCAAATAAATGGTAAACAAAAATAACGTTTGCATCATGCAATTTACTACGCGACAATTATCAGTCTATTTTTCAAATATTACTTACCACCGGCATTAAAGTGGAAATAGTCGCTTCTACAAAATGACTATTTCCACTTTGTAATTTTCAACAATCTCAATAACCAGACTTATACCATTAAGTGATAATACAAGTACGAATAGTTATGCTTTATATTTGTATCTTTTTACCTATTACTCATGAAATTCTCTATAAGCGTTTTCAATTATAGTATCTAACAAGGTCGATCTTGATTTTGCGTTCAACTTTTTAACCATTTCATCTAAATGATTAATATTTTTTTGCTGGATTGAAAAACTAGTTTTTACTTTGCGTTCCCAGCTTAATTTCTTGTTAAGATCATCTTTTCGTTTAATTTCCCGAGCAACCTTGTAGTCGTTATTAGTACTTGAAAATTCCTCGAATTTATTAGCCATAATTTAGTTATTCCCCTCTTTTTCAATTTTCTTAAATACATTCTGTATTAACTCTATAAATTGTTTTTGTTCACGTAATTTATCGCTTTCTGTGGCATATTCTAAAATTCCTTTTTTTGCTAACATGCTAGCATTCACTAATTCCTTTTCTGGTATAATACCGATCACGTTTTTAAGATTTTTTAGCGCAGCCAAAAATTCGTGAGAAGAATTAGTGTTGTGTTTAATACGATTACCTAAGAAGAATACTTTAGCAGTAATATAAGATTTTCCACTCAGTGGGTCAATAACTTCATCTTGCAAAGTTCCCACACTTTGCAATACCTTAGTATGACTTTCATATCCAAAGCGGCTCGGCTCCATTGGTGAAATAATTTTATCAGCAACTGCTACACCGTTTTTAGTTAATAAATTCCATGTTGGAGGCAAATCAACGATCACATAATCGTACTTTTTATTTAGCTCTTTAGCATTCTTAATAAACCACATAAATAATAGTAATTCTTTGTTGGGTCTAGAAGCCAACTGGTCAGCTATCTCTTCAAGATTACTAGTAGAAGGAATAACAGAGATGTTTTTTTGCGCCTTTGTTTCTATTAGGCCAACACTGGGCTTTTTGAAAATATCTGCCACAGTTGGCTTGCCATTGAAATTGAAATTTTTATTTTCAAAGGTTCCGGTTAAACTTTTTTGCGCATCAAGATCAAGCATCAATACTTTTTTATTTTGTGTTTGTAAAAATTTAGCGAACTGGAATGCCATTGTGGTTTTTCCGACTCCACCTTTAATTGCCATAAAGCTGATTACTTGCATAGTATTATTTTCCTCCCCCACCTTTATCAGGAACAAGGTATGACCTAATTCGTACCTTGTTCCTGATAAATATAATACTACTAGTTTTAAAAAGCGTCAAGATAAAAGTGATACAAAAGTATTTAAGTGGTGCTACCAAAGTACTACATGCAAAAACGATTTCAAAATGTGGAAAAAATTTCATTAACGTTGTGGAATTATGTTCATTTCGTGCTATAATGTCGATTGTAATCGGTTACAGAAACGAACTATATAATTTTTAAGGAGAATTAAAATCATGGAAAATTCCACTAAAAGCAAACTGAGCGGATTTGGTTTGCTTAAGGCTCATTGTAATGAATTAAATAATGGTTATTTAAGTAAGACTCCAATTTTTCAATTTGTATTAGTATCTTTGCTTTTTCCGATGTGGGGAGCTGCTGCTAGTTTAAATGATATTTTAATTACTCAATTTAAATCGATTTTTCAATTGAGTAATCTTGCATCTGCATATGTTCAAAGTGCTTTTTCACTAGGTTATTTTTTGATGGCTATTCCAGCATCATGGCTAATTAAAAAAACTTCTTATAAACTTACCATTATTATTGGGCTGTTATTATATTTAGTTGGTTGTGTTTTGTTTTTCCCAGCATCTGCAGCTGCAACTTATGGATTTTTCTTGGTAGCTCTCTTTGTTTTGGCAACTGGGTTAACAGTTATTGAAACCGCGGCAGACACAGATTCAGCTCTTCTTGGACCCGAAAAACAAAGAACATTGCGTTTAAATATCTCACAAACATTTCTACCGTTTGGCTCAATTGCTGGTATTTTACTTGGCAAGTATCTTATCTTCTCTGGTGGTGAAAATTTAGACGAACAACTTAGTAAATTATCTGGTAGTGCTAGAATTCGTTTTGGAGAACAGGCTTTACAAAAAACATTGCAGCCATATAAATACCTTGTCATGGTTATTGCTATTATGATTATTTTATTTCTAATTACTCAATTTCCAAGTGGAAAGCCAAAGCAAAAAGACGATACACCTAAGGCAAATCTTGGCCAAACCGTTATTCAATTACTTAAAAATCATAATTTTACCTATGGAATGTTTACACTGTTTATGTATGTTGGCCTTCAAGTTTCAGTTTGGTCATTTACTATTCGGTTAGCTTTGAACCTAGATCATTCAATCAATGAAAGGACCTCCTCAAATTTTGTTATTGGTAGTTATGTAGCATTTTTTATTGGTCGTATTATTGCTGATTATCTAATGAAAAAGTTCCCACATTTAAAAGTACTCCTTTGGTACTCGATTCTTGGCTTTGCTGCAATTGGATATATGATGATTGATCGGAGCTTTGACGGAGTGTATGTCGCTATTTTAATATCTGGTTTAATGGGCCCAGGTTATGCAACGATTTATACTGAAACGCTTGGCTTTATTAAAGATGCACGTCAAACGGAAACTGCTGGAGCCATGTTAGTTATGATGGTTGTCGGTGGTGGCGTATGGCCAGCTATCCAAGGATGGGTCGCTGATGCAACTGGTTCAATGACTATTTCATTTGCTGTTCATTTCTTAACATTTGGGGCAATGATTATTTATGCTTATCACTACATTAAGCATCCATTTAATGGTCTTACAGGGGAGTAGAATAATGACAAAATTCGAATTGTATAAAGATAATTTTCAGGATCAATCACGAGTTTTAATTAAAAACGATGAATTTACAGTTTCAAGTTTTAAATATTCATCTGGGGTTGAGGCATTAAAAATTCAAAACTCACGTGGATACCTAACTTTTCTCCCCTTCGAAGGATTAATGATATGGGAAGCAGTTTTCGACGGATTCAATTTAAAAATGAAAAATACTTTCAAACAACCTTATCCAGGGAAGCAAATTACAGATTCTTATGGTCCGTTTCAATTTCATTCAGGGTTATTGGCAAGTGGTAATCCAGGTCCCAAGGATAATCATTACGCACATGGAGAGTTTCCATTGACACCAATGGATTCATCGTTTATTGAAATTAGCGAGAATTTAGTTACAGTTAGCAGTCAAGTTGAATATGTAAAAGGATTTGGTGATCATTATTTCGCTAATCCATCTGTAACTTTGAAAAAGGGTAGTGCGTTATTTGATATTAGAATGTTTGTTAAAAATCTTTCGAAGTATCAGGAAATGCCCCTTCAGTATTTAACTCATATTAATTACAAGTTTGTTAAGGGAGCCATAATTACTCAAAACATTCCAGAATCAGCCTTTCATTTAAGGAAATCGATTCCTAAACACATTCATCCAACTGAAGACTGGCTAAATTTTACTAAGCAAATTTATAATTCTGGTAGATTAATTAATGAGCTAGATAAAACGAAACATTTTGACCCAGAAATCGTATTTTTTGGTGATAAATTAAATCAATTGGTTAATAAAGCGGTATTTAGAATGAAAATGGATAATAAACACACAGTACAAATAACTTTTGATACCACACAATTTCCTAATGTAACCCGCTGGTTAATGTATAACCCAGATTTACAAGTAGCGGCATTTGCCTTACCAGCAACTAGTCGTACTGAAGGGAGAGCAGCAGCTAAAGAAGCTGGAACGCTAATTATGCTTAAACCAGGAGAGAGTCGTCATTTTAAAGTTACTACAGGGTTAGAAGATTAATAATTTGATGAGGAGAGATAAGAATGACTAAATATATCTTAGGCATTGATATTGGAACATCGGGAACCAAAGCAATCTTGCTGACGACGGATGGTGAGATTGTTGCACAAAGAAAAGACAATTATTCCTTTGTTACACCACATACAGGATGGGCTGAAGAAAATGCTGAAGATTGGCTTAATGCTGTTACGTCTTTGATCCGGACACTTGCCTCACGAGTAAATGATGAGGATATTGTTGCTATTGGAATTGACGGCCTTTATGGTGGATCAGGAATTCCAATAGATAAAAACGGAAAAGTTCTTGGTCCAGCATTGATTTGGATGGATCGTCGAGCTACTAAAGAAACTGCAGAAGTTAAAAAATTAATAAGTGATTCTGAATTAATGGACGTAACCGCTAATCTTTCAGATCCTTATTATGGATATACTAAAATAATGTGGTTAAAAAATAATCGGCCTGACTTATACAAACAAACAGATAAGTTCTTGCCACCAGAATCTTACGTTATTTATAAGTTAACTGGTCAACAAAGTATTAATTATTCTGCGGCTGGTAATTTAGCCGGAATTTTTGATATTAATAAGGATATATGGTCAAACTCACTAGCCAACAAATTAGATATTGATATCAATAAATTACCTCATACATTTATTGAAAGCACAGATCCGGCTGGATATATTACAAAAAAGTGGGCAGCACGATTGGGATTGAAGGCTGGTACACCAATGTTTAATACAGGTGTAGATGTTGGGCCTGCAACAGTTGGAACTGGAGTATTTGATCCTGGACAGGTTACAGTAGCTTTGGGAACATCTATGAACGCTGCCTTGGTTACAAAAACGCCACTTAGAAATAAGAAATTGATTATTTGGCCTTATTCATATAAACCGAAAGACTATTATTATAATTTTGCTGGTGCCAATACGGCTGGAGCAATCGTTGCTTGGTTTGTAAAAGAATTTGCAAGTGAATTTGATGAGAATGATGGTCCTAAAGAACTTGATTTTCAAAGTAGTGATGTGCCAGTTGGGAGTAACGGTCTATTGGTTCTTCCGTTTTTTATGGGAGAACGTAGTCCATTATGGGACTCTAATATCCGTGGTACCATTTTGGGATTGTCTTTAAAGACAACTAAGTATGAAATTTATAATGCTTTTCAGGAAGCAATTGCATACTCAGTTCGTCAAAGTATTGAGCAATTTGGGTCTGAACTTGGAAATTCAATTACATTAGTTGGTGGAGTTAGCCACTCCAAAAAGATGGATCAAATGATTGCAGATGTTACCGGGAAAAATATCTTAACAACAAAATCCGGTGGTGAGGCAAACTTAGGAAGTGCCATTTTAGCTGGAGTGGGGATTGATCGTATTGATCCACGAGATGTTTCCAAATGGATTAAAATCGATGAAAAGGTAACACCTGATCCTCAAAGGCATGTTATATATAATCGTTATTTTGATATGTATAAAAGGGCGTATAATACTGTTAAGGGTTTTTATCAAGATTTTTCACATATTTAAAATAATTTAGTCTTGGGGGGGAGTAAAAATAATAGGTAATTTAAAACGCCGTGAACAAATTCTTCGAGTAGCTCGCCAGTATTACATTGATGGAATTGAGCAAAGCCAAATTGCTAAAAAAGAATGTATTTCGCGGACTACGGTTTCTCGACTTTTGGCAATTGCCAGAGAAGAGGGACTTGTTACAATTACAGTTAATGATCATTTTCGCGATGCACAAACGTTGGCTAATCAACTTATGAATCTTTATAGTAATGTAAGATTTACAGTTGTTTCAACTTCACAAGATGATCAAGGGGCAAAACTAAAAAGAGTTGCTAAGTCAGCTGCTGATTATTTAAATCATTTAATAAAAAGTGGCGATATAATTGGTTTAGGTCGTGGAAAAAGTATTTTGCAAGTTGCTCAGCAACTTGCACCAAAAATTGTCCGAGATGTGGAAGTTCTACTATTAAATGGAATTTTCACTGACCCAGTTTACCAAACATCCTCTTTAGAAACAGCTAGTCTCTTTTCTAAAGCGTATCAGGCTACTCTTCGTCTACTTCCACTACCAATAATTTTCGATAGCCTTAAAAGTAAAGAGACTGTTGAGCAAGAAAGTCATGTAAGATATGTAGAAAAGTTGGGTAGAGTTTCTAATATCGCAATTTTTACATTAGACACTATTCAAAAGAATCAATTTTTATATAATAAAAATTATTTTTCTAATGATGAGCAAAAATCATTGAGTGATGGGGCAGTAGGAGAAGTATTATCTCATTTTATTGATATTGATGGGCAGCCAACTGTTCCCAAGATTGATCAACGAATTGTTTCGATTCCACTGGAAAGTCTTCGCTATAAGGAACATTCAATTGTGGTTGTATATCAAAAGGCTCAGGTTTCAATTCTTTCTACTATTTTACGGTCCGGTTATGTTAATGAAGTATTTATAGATCAGCAAAGTGCACAGCTTTTATTGGGATTAAATACTTAAACGGAATAAGTTTAAGTATTTAGGAGTACCTTACATCCAAAACTAAATAATAGAATTAAGACGTCATTCGATTTAACGGGTGGCGTTTTTATTATCTTTAACAAATCGCACAATAATGGAAATTCTTTATTAAGTTTAAATCTGACTAGTCAATCACTTTTTTAGAATATTAATACAGCGCTTCTTTTTCACACATCGAGATTAAATATTAATACCTTTTTGTTTAAGTTAGCAAAAGTTTAGCGAATTTATATACTACTACGGCTTTCCTGTTCCATCTTTTAATAACTATAAAGTTTATCGTTTGCTAAGTAACACTTTCATCTTTACTTTATCCGCACCATGGTGTGAACTAGTTCATACTATGTTTAATTATATAAGTACTACTAGTCAAAGCCTTATCAAGTTAAAAGTAATATAAAGGTATTCCAATGGTAGCATAAAGGTACTATCTTGCGAACGCTTTTGCACTCTTAAATTAGTGTCAATACGATTAAAATAGGAAAGAAAGCAAAGAGGGAAAAGTAAAATGATAGGAAAAAATAAAATTATTAGGTTTCTGATTTCATTAAAAAATGTAGCCGATCATCAATTTAGGAAACGACAAATAGGTTACTTTGACTAGCTGATCAAGTAAAATTAGACAAATAAAAACCTGGCGTAGATAATAAAGAAAAAACAACATGGGGGAATTGTGATGACGACATGGCAACAAAACCGAATCGGTACGGCTTTAAATGGGATTGATCCAATGGTAATGGCAGAAATGCCCGGTAATTTTGCAGTGTTCGTTGATACGCAATTTTTACCAGTCTGCAAATGGTCGTTTTAGCGTTTTTAGCACTATTACTTAAGAGATTTTA
>NZ_AZEY01000096.1 GCF_001434255.1 Lentilactobacillus diolivorans DSM 14421 | reverse complement strand
GCTAAGATTTATGTCATCAAAGATAAAATTTTGCCCGGCTTCTTACGCGATGTTTATGGGATCGACAAGTGGGATGGTAAGGTCGTCCCAATTCACTCACAAGCGTTACGTGATGAGTTTTTGGTTACTGTGATGACTAATTTCGGTGAGTACCGTAGGGTACTCAAAAAAGCTGCCAAGATGACCGATAAAGAGAAGCAAGCCTACCGGAGCAATTGTGATCGAAACAATCCACAGCACCGGTCTTGGTATCGCAAAGGGTCACTATCTTATCTTCGCAGTGGTGCTAGTCATAAAACCGTTGCCTTGCCTGATAACGGTCAAATTGAGGTGCGATCACCGCACTGGATTAAGATTCAAGATTATGGCGAAATTCAAGTGGTTGAGAATAT
>NZ_AZEY01000095.1 GCF_001434255.1 Lentilactobacillus diolivorans DSM 14421 | reverse complement strand
ACTTTTGGTTCATCAAGGTTGCCTTTTTCTTGAATCAAGAGTTCGTGAATGATGGCTAATACAACCGTGCAACCAGCCATAACGTAAATACCAACCTTGACGTTCCCCAGGAATTGAGCAGCCAATAGCGCAAACCCTTGTTGAGCAATCGTAAATCCAACACCATAAAATGTTGAAACAGTTCCTCGCCATTTTGGCGCAACCCGATCAGAAATCTGCGGATAAATTGCCGCCGCAATTGCATTTTCAGCCGCCGCCGCAATAATCCAAATTAAAATAATGGCCATTATCGATTTGACGTTGGCAAT
>NZ_AZEY01000094.1 GCF_001434255.1 Lentilactobacillus diolivorans DSM 14421 | reverse complement strand
GGTTCTTGGGGGCCTAGTTTAGCTGGTATGGCAATTATTCCTTCATTAATTGGAGCAATTATTTTGATTCTGATCATTTCGATTATTGTGAATCAGATATGAAGGTTAAAATAATAAGTTTCATCAAGAGATCATTTTAGATTTTTTATATAATAATTTTTACTCGAGCAAACAAATTAACTTTCATTAAATTATTTATTGTCCCAACTAGAGGAGACTAAATTTATGAAAGAGAGATGAAAGATATGGTAACAATTATTGAAGCTAAAAGGTTACCAAAAAAATGGCCAGAAAATAGAACTTATATTCAAGAAGTACAACTATCTGATGAGACAATGGGAACCCTTAAAATTACCATTATTCCCCGCGGTCTAAATGAGCAACCACCTCTTTATAAGGTCGATTTTCTTGCTGATAATTCCATGCACCATAATGTCCATGACCCATATCCAGAGCTCACAAATGGTATGAAACTTAATGCCTATGATAAAAGTGAGGTTTATATTCTTAAACTGCATCGTTAATTAAAAATCCTAACTCCTTATGATTTTTAACCATTTTTTAGGATAATTAATTAATAAATAAGCCAATTCTATCTTTATGTCATTAATGTTCAATTAAACAATCATTTAATGGTTAAAAATGGTTGCTGATTGATAATTTGTTTTCTTATTAACTGTTTTTAGGATTATAAAAGCAAATTTATATATGCTCTAAATAGCTAGTAAGAAAGGGAGAATAGAAGAAGATTATGGTAACTCTGCTCATATTATCATCAGTTATACTACTACCGGAGATTGTAATATCTTATGGGCACTCGAAGGGGTGGTGGCGAAAATAATATATTAGGAAGATTTCATTTCTGAGAGAAGTTAGCTATTAGCTATATTGTAGCGCAAAAAACAAACACACGTTCCCTAAAAGCTGCTAGAAAACTGATTAAAAATAGTCGAAAGTCAGTTATAGTCATGTTATACTGTAAGCAGAAAAAGGAAGTCCCGCTAGAACAGGACTTCCCATGTAGAGCCGTTAAAGACGGTGGCAGATTTTAACGATATTTAATAACCGCTAGCTGACCAGAGCTAAGGCGGTTATTTTTTTTGCTGAC
>NZ_AZEY01000011.1 GCF_001434255.1 Lentilactobacillus diolivorans DSM 14421 | reverse complement strand
ACGAAATGATTAGAACTTTAATATTTGAATTCACCAACAACAGTTGACGAACAACCGCAATTTAATTTCAAAAAACAGGAAGTCTACTAGATATCATCTAATAGACTTCCTGTTTTTTATTTTTCAATTATGTAGAATAATGCCGGCTGCAGGAGTTGAACCTGTGACCCTCGGTTTACGATACCGATGCTCTACCAGCTGAGCTAAGCCGGCATTGGTGAGATACACAAAAGTGCCAACAATTGAGTTAGCACTTTTAACCAATCTCCGGCAGGCGGGCTCGAACCGTCGACAACCTGATTAACAGTCAGGTGCTCTACC
>NZ_AZEY01000093.1:934-83528 GCF_001434255.1 Lentilactobacillus diolivorans DSM 14421 | reverse complement strand
GCGGCTTGAAACTTGGCCGCTATGCTTGAATGTTTCATAACTAGCACAACGCGTTACTTAATTAAAAGGTGAGTTGTAAATATGGAAATTATAAAACTTCATTATCCGTTGGATGATAAGCTCAAGTTTAATGACAAAACCGTCATTGCAATGGGCTTTTTTGATGGTTTTCACAGAGGACACCAAGCAGTTTTTCAGCGAGCAAAAGATGAAGCTGTGAAACTGGGTGCAACTTTTGCGGTGTTAACCTACGATCATCATCCAGCACTGGTTTATAAAAAGATGTCAGCACATGAAAAACGTTATATTACACTGTTGGATCACAAAATGGCATTGTTTGACGCATTCGGCGTTCAAAAAGTATTCTTAGTAAACTATTCCCATGCATTTCAAAGTCAGCAGCCAAAAGAATTCATCACAAATTTTCTTGAGCGGTTTAATGCAGTAGCAGTTGTTGCTGGCTTCGATCATACTTATGGTGATAAAAGAACTGCGACGATGGCCAACTTACCAACCTTTGTTAATGGTGCTTTTAAAGTCATCACTGTTCCACCAATTGAAATTGACCAAAAAAAAGTCAGTTCCACTAGGATACGAATTGGCTTGGATTCCGGTGATGTCAAGCAGGTTAATCGTTTATTAGGTAGGCCATTTCAGACAAAAGGAGTTATTGTCCATGGTGAAGAACGCGGTCGTCTTTTAGGCTATCCGACCGCTAACGTTGAACATTCTGAGTATCAATGGTTACCTAAAATTGGCATTTATGTTGTAACCGTCGAAATTGCTGATCGAAAATACTTGGGGATGGCATCGATTGGTAGGAATGTCACATTTTCAGATGGCCATCCAATGACCGTTGAAATCAATTTGCTTGATTTTAATCAGAATATTTATGGTGAGATTGTCAGAGTCAACTGGCTTTCCTACATTCGAGATGAAATTAAATTTGAAACGCCAGAGCAATTGATCAATCAGTTAGACGAGGATAATCAAACGACTCGAAAATATATGAATGATCACCCCAATACTTTAAATTAGCACTATTAGCACTCTGAACAAATTAATGCTAAAATATACGATAATTCCTTGACTTATAACAGTTGGTTTGTTAAATTATAAATGTGCCTTAGCACTCGACTTTATTGAGTGCTAAAAAGAGGTGATTTAGGTGCTAACGGATAGGCAAAAAAGTATTCTTCAAATAATCATTCGTGATTACACAAGAACAGGGATGCCAGTTGGTTCCAAGGCATTAGCTTCTGAATTTCCGACCCACGTTAGTTCCGCGACGGTCAGAAATGACATGGCTGCACTTGAATCAAAAGGTTTAATCGCTAAAACGCATTTCTCGTCTGGTCGAATTCCATCTATTGAAGGTTATCGTTATTATGTCGATAACCTTGTTCAACCAGATCCGTTGGATGATAGTGCGGAGGATTTAATTAAAAGTTCGTTTAACAGCGAGTTTAATCGGATTGACGAGATTATTCAGGAATCGGCAAAAGTATTATCCGATTTAACGAACTATATGGCAGTAACCTTTAATCCGGAACCAGGGGATACATTAAAACTTGGCGGATTTCGATTAGTCAAATTAGACGATCGCCAGGTAATGGCTATTATTGTGACAAATACCGGTCACGTTGTCGACAAGATCTTTAGATTAATGAATGTGTCGTCCGAGCAGTTGGAGACGATGGTTAACATTATTAATTCAGAATTAGTTGGCAAACCACTGCAACAGGTTGTTGACAAGCTGAAATTTGACATTCCAATGTTAATGACCAAGTATATTCAAACACCAGAGGGATTCTTAAAAATATTTGGTGAAATGTTGAATGAAGCGGGCCGGGATCGAATTCATGTCGATGGCAAACTGAATCTGTTGAGATTTGCCGAACGTCAAAACATCGATCGTCTAAAACCGTTATATAACTTGCTAGACACGGAAGATACCGTTCAAAAGATTATGAATACTAATTCTAATGATGTTCAAGTTCGAATTGGCAGTGAATTACGAAATGACCTGTTAAAGGATTATAGTATTATTACTGGAACTTATGATTTGAATGAGTATGGCCATGGCATTATTGCTGTGATTGGGCCAACCAGAATGCCGTATTCAAAAATTATTGGCATAGTCGGTGCGCTTCGTGAAGAATTAACCAAGAAGTTGCTCGGCTATTACGATGATGATAATGATTAATGCAAGGAGGCGATTGTTTGGCAGAAAAAAAGGATGATTCATTAAAAAGGGATCATGAGACACCCCAGGAAGACCCATCAACAAAATCTAAGGATCAATTGAAGAATCATGATAAATTGACTAAAAAGGATTCAAATGCTGATTCGGCCACTGATCATCGTTCAAGCGAAATAAAAAAATTAAAACAACAGGTTACCGATTTACAAACGAAATATGACCAAATGGAAAATCGGTTTCTTCGAGCTGAAGCTGATATGAAAAATATTCAAAATCATGCCAAGAAGGAACAGGCAGATTTAATAAAATATGATGGCCAACAATTAGCACATGATATTTTGCCGATTGTTGACAACCTTCAGCGAGCATTAGCCGTTGATGTTACCGATGACAGCGGCAAGCAACTCAAAAAGGGTGTTTCAATGGTTTATGAACACCTTACCAAAGCCTTAAGTGATAATGGCGTTGAGGTCATTGAAGCGTTGAATAAACCATTTGATCCTAAATTCAGTCAAGCTGTTCAAACTGCGGCAGCCGATGATCATCATCCGGTTGATACAGTTATCCAAATTTTACAAAATGGTTATCGATTGAAGGATCGAGTACTTCGACCAGCAATGGTTGTTGTTGCAAAATAAATCTTTAAAGAAAAAGAGGATTATTTATCTATGGCAAGTAATAAAATTATTGGTATTGACTTAGGAACTACTAACTCAGCCGTTGCCGTTTTGGAAGGCAATGAACCCAAGATCATCGCAAACCCTGAAGGCTCACGAACAACACCATCGGTTGTTGCATTTAAGGATGGTAAGCCACAGGTTGGCGAAGTTGCAAAACGTCAGGAAATTACCAACCCAAATACTGTTCGTTCAATTAAGAGTCATATGGGTGAACAAGGTTACACCGTTGACGTTGATGGTAAAAAATATACCCCACAACAAATTTCCGCAATGATTCTTCAATATATCAAGGAGTTTGCTGAGGATTACGTGGGTGATAAAGTTACTGATGCCGTTATCACTGTTCCAGCATATTTTAACGATGCCCAACGTCAAGCAACTAAAGATGCCGGTAAAATTGCTGGTTTAAATGTCAAGCGAATTATTAATGAACCAACTGCTGCTGCTTTGGCATATGGTCTTGATAAACAAGATAAGGATGAAAAGATTTTAGTCTACGATTTAGGTGGTGGAACATTTGATGTTTCCATTCTTGAATTAGGCGACGGTGTTTTCCAAGTTCTTTCAACTAATGGTGACACTCACCTTGGTGGTGATGACTTTGACCAACGTGTAATTGATTGGTTGGTTGATGGTTTTAAGAAAGAAAATGGTGTTGATCTTTCTAAAGATAAGATGGCCCTTCAACGTTTAAAGGATGCTGCTGAAAAGGCTAAGAAGGATCTTTCAGGTGTAACCGAATCAGAAATCAGTTTACCATTTATTTCTGCTGGAGAAAGTGGTCCGCTACATCTGCAAACAACTTTAACTCGTGCAAAATTCAATGAATTGACACATGACTTAGTTGCTAAGACAAAGATACCATTTGACAACGCCTTAAAAGATGCTAACTTGAGTACCTCAGATATTGATCAAGTTATTTTAAATGGTGGTTCAACTCGAATCCCAGCCGTTCAGGAAGCTGTTAAGTCATGGACTGGCAAAGATTCTAACCATTCAATCAATCCTGACGAAGCTGTTGCACTTGGTGCGGCGGTTCAAGGTGGTGTTATTACTGGTGATGTTAAAGATGTTGTTTTACTTGATGTCACACCATTATCACTTGGAATTGAAACCATGGGTGGTGTCTTCACTAAGTTAATTGACCGTAATACAACGATTCCAACCAGCAAGTCACAAGTCTTTTCAACTGCTGCTGATAATCAACCCGCTGTTGATATCCATGTCCTTCAAGGTGAACGACCAATGGCAGCCGATGACAAAACCTTAGGTCAATTCCAATTGACAGACATTCCTGCTGCTCCTAGAGGAATCCCTCAAATTGAGGTTACCTTTGATATTGATAAGAACGGAATTGTTAACGTTTCTGCCAAAGACAAGGGAACTGGTAAAGAGCAAAAGATTACCATTAAAGATTCTTCCGGCCTTTCAGATGATGAAATTAAAAAGATGATGAAAGAAGCTCAGGAGAATGAAGAGGCTGATAAGCAACGTAAAGAATCAGCTGATTTGAATAACGAAGTCGATCAATTGATCTTCCAGACAGACAAGACACTTAAAGAAGTCAAAGGAAAGGTTTCCGATGATGAAATTAAGAAGGCGGAAGATGCCCGTGACGCCCTCAAGAAAGCCAAAGAAGATAACAATGTTGATGATATGAAGACTAAGAAAGATGATTTAAATAAAATCGTTCAAGACCTAGCCGTTAAGTTATATCAACAACAGGCTCCTAAGGATGGTCAAGGGACAGCCGGCCAACCAAATGGTCAACCGAACTCCTCTGATGATGCTAACAAAGGTAAGGGCGACGATGGCACCGTTGATGGTGACTTCCACGAAGTCCACGATGATAACAAAGATAAATAATCATTATTACTAAATTTATCTTAACAAGAAGTCAAGGCCAGCTGGCTTTGGCTTTTTGTTGAAATATGGTATTCTATCATGGATAAACAATTGAATGAAGATGGGAGTTTCTAATGGCAAGTAAAGATTATTACAAAATTCTCGGAGTTTCCAAAGACGCCAGTGACGATGAAATAAAACATGCCTATCGTAGGCTGTCTAAAAAGTGGCATCCCGATATCAATAAAGCGCCGGATGCAGAAGCCAAGTTCAAGGAAATTAACGAAGCATATGAAACGTTAAGTGATCCACAGAAGCGTGCAAATTATGATCAATATGGATCCGCCGATGGTGCTGCAGGAGCAGGTGGATTTGGCGGTGGTGCCGGTGGTTTTGGTAATTTTGATGGCGGTGGTTTTGGATTTGATGATATTTTTAGTCAATTCTTTGGTGGTCGCCAACAGAATGCTGACCCTTCTGCACCTCAACAAGGTCGTGACTTGCAATACCAAATGACCCTTGAATTCAAGGAAGCTATCTTTGGTAAAAAGACCGTTATTAAGTATAATCGCGAGGCTCAGTGTAAAACATGTGGTGGGACGGGTGCGAAGCCTGGAACTTCTCCTGTCACTTGTTCTCGATGTGGTGGTCGCGGCTTCATTGTGACTGAAACAAACACGCCACTCGGTCGGATGCAATCTCGACAAACTTGCCCAGTTTGTCATGGAACAGGCAAAGAGATCAAGGAAAAATGCCCAACTTGTGGGGGTCGTGGCCGTGTTGATGAGCGTCATGAACTCGAAGTCAATGTTCCCGCCGGCATTGATGATGGACAGCAAATGAGACTTCAAGGTCAAGGTGAAGCCGGTGTTAATGGTGGCCCATATGGTGATCTGTATATTATCTTTAGAGTCAAGCCAAGCAAGGACTTTACTCGTGATGGGTCAACCATCTATACCGATGAACAAATTAGTTTTGCCAGAGCTGCGCTTGGAGGAAAGATTAAGGTTAAAACGGTCCATGGTGACGTTGAATTAAAGATTCCTGCAGGCACTCAAACCGGAACCAGTTTTCGTTTGAAGGGCAAGGGAGCTCCTCACTTAAGGGGAAATGGCAATGGTGATGAACGAGTAACAGTTAACGTGACAACACCTAAAACACTGAATAAGGAACAGAAGATTGCTCTTGAGGCATTTGCTAAAGCTAGTGGTGAAAGCCTCGGCGGCAAGGGTGGTAGTAATTTTTTTGACAAAGTAAAGGATGCATTTGAT
Source organism: Lentilactobacillus diolivorans DSM 14421 (assembly GCF_001434255.1). GTDB lineage: Bacteria > Bacillota > Bacilli > Lactobacillales > Lactobacillaceae > Lentilactobacillus > Lentilactobacillus diolivorans. Next base: position 77,529 of record NZ_AZEY01000093.1, on the reverse strand, counting down.
AAAAAATAGTGCTGGGCGTGATCGTTAAGTGATTGTTTCTTTTTAAGACAATGAACCTAAAAAAGCTATTTTTGATTGTGGTGAACCATTGTATCCTTAAAAAACAATGAGGTTGGGACAAGTTATCATTTGTTCCAACCTCATTGTTTGTAATCATAAAAAACAATTTTGCAGGCACGGATATCTCATACAACGACAGTTTGGCACACAACTTTTATCACTGTTCGTTAAGATTTGAATTTATCGAATCAATGACGTATGAGATTGTTTAATGCCCACTTTTCCTTGCCAGACTAACGATATTTCATTAGACTAGAAGGGTTAGGGATATTAAATAATGACAAACGAATGAAAGTGAGAAATCAACATGGATTTACAAAAAATGAAGGATCATCAAAAATATATTCGCAATTTTTCCATTGTTGCTCACATTGACCATGGGAAATCGACACTAGCCGATCGAATTTTGGAGATGACGGACACAGTTGCCAAGAGAGATATGAAAGACCAACTTCTTGATAACATGGATTTGGAACGTGAACGTGGCATTACGATTAAATTGAATGCCGTAGAATTGACTTATCATGCTAAAGATGGTCACGATTATGAATTTCACCTAATTGATACACCGGGACATGTTGACTTTTCATATGAAGTTTCACGGAGTCTCGCAGCGTGTGAGGGTGCTATTTTAGTGGTGGATGCTGCTCAAGGGGTCGAAGCTCAGACTCTTGCCAACGTTTATTTAGCTCTGGATGATAATTTGGAGATTGTGCCAGTTATCAATAAAATTGATTTACCATCGGCTGAACCTGAAAAAGTTCGTTCAGAAATTGAAAATGTTATTGGCCTTGATGCCTCAGACGCCGTTTTGGCAAGCGCTAAGAAAGGGGTTGGTGTACCGGAATTACTAGAACAAATTGTTCAGAAAATTCCGGCACCAACCGGAGACGTGACTGGTCCTCTCAAAGCTTTAGTATTTGATTCGGTTTATGATGACTACCGAGGGGTTGTTTTAAGCGTTCGCTTATTCGAAGGTACTGTCCAGCCCGGAGACAAGATACGAATGATGAATAGTGGTAGCGAATATGAAGTGACTGAAGTAGGTGTGAACTCACCTAAACCAGTTAAGCGTGACTACTTAATGTCAGGCGATGTTGGGTATATTACGGCCAGTATTAAAGATATTACTCAGACACGAGTGGGTGATACGGTCACGAACGCTAACGATCCGGCTGAGAAAGCACTACCAGGTTATCGTGAAATGAATCCAATGGTTTATGCAGGGCTTTATCCGACTGATAACGCAAAATTTGATGACCTGCGAGAAGCATTGGAAAAGCTCAAGTTAAACGATGCGGCATTAGAGTTTGAACCAGAAATCTCCAAAGCACTGGGATTTGGCTTTCGATGCGGTTTTTTGGGCTTACTTCATATGGACGTGGTTCAAGAACGACTTGAACGAGAATTTAATCTCGAATTAATTACAACCGCACCTTCAGTTACCTATGAGGTTAAATTAACAGATGGTACTACCAAGAAGGTTGAAAATCCATCGGAGATGCCTGATGTTTCTTCAGTTAAAACAATTTCCGAACCATATGTGAAGGCAACAATTATGGTACCCAATGAATATGTTGGCCCAGTTATGGAGCTTTGCCAACACAGACGGGGAATCTTTGATACTATGGAATACTTAGATGAGTATCGAGTGAATGTGATTTACCATATGCCACTTTCTGAAATTATTTTCGACTTTTTTGATAAATTAAAGTCTAGTACAAAGGGCTATGCATCACTGGATTATGACATGGAAGATTACCGACCGAGTGATTTGGTCAAAATTGACATTCTGCTAAACGGTGAAAAGGTCGATGCGCTGAGCTTTATTTCTCATCGGCAATTCGCTGCGACCAGATCTCGTGACATTGTTGGTAAATTAAAAAATATTATTCCAAGACAAAACTTTGAAATTCCTGTTCAAGCTTCAATTGGCGCAAAAATAATTGCTCGTACAAACATCAAAGCTTACCGAAAAGACGTTACTGCCAAGCTATATGGTGGAGATCGAACACGTCGGATGAAACTATTAGAGAAGCAAAAAGTCGGTAAGAAGCGAATGAAAGCAGTGGGGAAAGTCGATATTCCTCAGGAAGCCTTCATGGCAGTTTTGCAAACGGATGAAGAAGAAAAGGGCGGTAAGTAAGCGTTGGTGGTATTCACATGCTTACAAAAAGTTATGGAATTCCTGCTATATTCCTACTTAAAATTCACGTTTTAAAAGTTTAATAAGTTATCAAAAAGGTTACCCCTTAATTTACTCAATTTGTGAGTAGTTCGAAGAGGTAACCTTTTACTGTATTTAGTTAATTGTATTTTGAAATGAAAATGGCTTACAAGTCAACATGATTCAGCTCTAGAAAAGTGATTAGCTTGGAATTTACTTAACTGTTAACTTAGTTTTGTCGGCTTTTTGTTGTCATTAAGTTGGGCCTGGTATACCTTATCCAATCGTCCCAGTTCAACTTTGTCGCTAAGAACATCATTAAAGAGTTGTTCAATTACCACCGTGAGCGCTGTTTCATCAAACATCGATGAGGACTCAGCTTTTCTCTGCTGGACTTCATAAAGTTGCTGAAGTCGATTAATTAGGCGATGGCGAAAATGTGGCAACTGTTTTTGCCCAAAAGCCATTTTTTCCATACTAACCATGCGGTAATCGTAGTATTCAGACAATCTCTCAGCAGTTTTAAGCGAAAGATTGTCAATTGACCGTAAATGGTTTCGTAACCGAATAATGATTGATGAACTAACACCAGTAAATTGCTGAATTTGGTAAGCACTGTCATTCCCATCAACAATCGCCTGTAATTTGTCCTTAATGTCCATGAGTAACTACCTGAGATTGATTAAAAAATAATTGATTTGTCATGATCAATTCCCCCTAGAATTTAAAATGATTTCTTTATTTTTTCTCATCATATATATTCCGTATTTCTTAGTTCCACCATATGACAATTGTCATATATTTGTCAAATAAAGCATTCCAAAGCGGGTTCCAAATGATTTGATAATCATAACAAGGAAATTAATTGTTGTTATCTCAAAGAAAAAGCAGCCCTTTAAAAGCTTGTAATAAACTTTAAAATGAGATTGGGGACTTGATAATTATTCAGTGAGCGTTTAAACTAACAAAAATTGTTTCATTGTTCATTTAACCAATTCTCAGCTCAGTGATAATTTTCGTATCAATGATGGGTTGGTTTGATTTGTTTTCATGGCAGATCACTCGATTTAAGTAATGATGTTCGATAACATACTTATCAAATGATGACTTCGAAGGGACCTCGAGGATGCTTCGATCATGAGATTGCTCAAAACTAATTTTGTCTAACACAAAATCATCTGGAATTGCGGAAAAAATATTATTGATTGAATGTAATGCTACTTCACCGGTTTTTAATAATTGATATTTTAAATAACGTCGATGGAACAGCTGATGCCCTTCGAAAATTGTGTCGCTTGAATGGGATTCTAAGGTTGCCCGGTAACGGATCTCAATTGTATCTGGTCGAATTTTGTTGATAAAACGTACGCGAAAAAGTTCCATGTTTTTCAGCTCCTTTACTCAATAATAGGATAAAGGTATGATTTAAATCAAGTTGGTAAAATTAACAAAATGTTTGCGTTTTCCCTCATATTCCATTATTATATATATTAATTCGTTTTTAATTCGATTTGATTTATAAAACCATTATTAAAATTTTGTAACTAGGAGGTGTTTACTATTCTAAGTCGAACAAAACAGTATTTACGGAAAAATGGTTACTTCTACAAAAAAGAGTATATTCGCCCCTTACTTACTCCAGATAATATCTATATTTTTCGATTTGGCCGTGACCATTTGAATAATCGGCTAATCATTCGATACAGCCATAAATGGACCGGCAGGCAGCGAATTAATGAGATTGATTTGCGTCTCCACAAGCAAAAACATCCCCGGATCTTTTACAATGAGTCTGAGTTATTACGTTATTTAGAGGGTCATCTGTTAAAGCATGAAGCAAAAGTTCGCGCTCGTGAAGCAGAGAAACAACAGAATCAAGTAACGGATGGGGCATCCAAGTGAGGGTGCTCTTTTTGTATTCTAATTATCAATCTTGAAAAGTGAAGAGGAATTTAAATGCAGTGGACAGAAGTATCAGTAATCACCAGTAGTGAAGCCGTTGAAGCTGTTGCAAATATTTTAATGGAACATGGTGCTTCCGGCGTGTCAATTGAAGATGCAGCAGATTTTGCCAAACTTAAACCAGGAAAGTATGGCCCACACGGTGAAATTGTGGATCCGGCAGATTTATCACATATTAGTAAGGGTGCAATTATTTCGGCATATTATCCAGATAATCAATCAATTACTGATCAGGTTGTCCAAATAACAACCCAGGTACAGGGACTAGTACATTTTGGCCTTCATCCGGCGCCTGCAGAGGTAACGGTTAATGATGTAGCTGATGAGAACTGGAAAACTGCCTGGGAGAAGTACTACCATCCTGTTCATGTCACCCGATATTTAACGGTTGTTCCAAGTTGGGAAGACTACTCGCCAAAATCAGTTGAAGAAAAAATAATCCGCTTAGATCCTGGAATGGCTTTTGGTACCGGGACCCATCCAACAACGCAGCTTTCTCTGCAAGCACTCGAGATCATCATGAAGGGTCACGAGTCGGTTTTAGATGTTGGAACAGGGTCCGGTGTGTTAAGTATTGCCGCTAAACTGTTAGGTGCAACCGAGGTAAAAGCATTGGATGTTGATAACGTCGCCGTTGCCTCGGCCAAGAAAAATATGGGACTCAATCCTGTTGCTAAGGATATTACAGTTGTTGCCAATAATTTATTAACTGGCATTCATGAACAAGTTGACATTGTTGTTGCGAATATTTTAGCAGAAATCATCATTCCGCTCGTTGCTCAAGCATTCAAAAATTTAAAGCCTGGCGGTTATTTCCTGACGTCTGGTATTATTAAGGATAAGTTTGAAACGATTAAGGTGTCATTGCAGGAAAACGGATTTGTTATTACTGAAATTCTCAATATGAAAGATTGGTATGCCATTATTGCACAAAAGCCAAAGGGTGAAGATTAATTATGCAACATTATTTTTTAGATCAACGAATCGCACCAAAAGATATCATTAACCTTCCGAGTGATATTAGTCATCATTTGGCACGGGTGTTGAGAGCAACAATTAATGACCGAATTGAATTGGTTGGCAACGACCATCACGTCTTTCGTGCTAAACTTATTGAGGTTGAGAATCATTCAGTAACAGCACAGATAGAAGCCGCGTTAAATGTCAATGTTGAGCTCCCTGTCAATGTCACAATTGTTAGTGGTCTATCAAAGAAAAACAAACCTGAATGGGTTGTGCAGAAGGCAACAGAACTTGGCGCTAATCAAATTATTTTCATGCCTATGGCTTGGTCGGTCGTTAATTGGGGACAAAAGTATCAAAAAAAGATTCATCATTTAAATGAAGTTGCACTCAGCGCTGCAGAACAATCCCACAGAAACGTGATACCTCAAGTCCACTATTTTAATGATCTGGCACAGTTGTTAGCAGAACCGTTTGACGCAAAAGTTGTTGCTTATGAGGAGTCTGCAAAGGTTGGTGAGCAAAGTCGGTTGGTTGCCAGCCTAAGTCAACTTACCGCGCATCAATCGCTGGTAGGAATTTTTGGACCTGAAGGAGGGATTTCTCCGGAAGAGATCCAACAACTGACTAATCATGGCTTTATTTCGGTTGGTTTAGGTCCTCGGATTATGCGAACAGAAACAGCACCACTATACTTCTTAAGCGCTGTTTCAATGATGACCGAGTTGATACACTAACATGAGAAGCTGAATTAGAAGTAAAATGATGATAAGATAGTTACAAATGAGCTATCCTTTAACTGGGTTCGATAAATAAATTAAAGAGTAAAAACCTATTGTCCTTTTAGGATAAACAGAGTGAGAAGAGTTGATAAAATGGGGACTAAAGTCTGGACGTCAGATGATGTCATCAAAAAAGTTTCTGAATATATGAATAAAGAACATGTTGACCAAGTGAAACGGGCATATCAATTCGCAAAGATTGCCCATAATGACCAGCGTCGCCAATCAGGAGAGCCATACATTACTCATCCGATTCAAGTGGCAGGAATTTTAGCTGACCTTCATATGGATCCAGAAACTGTTTCAGCAGGGTTTCTTCATGATGTTGTTGAAGATACCGGTGTTGAATTAAGTGACGTTAAAGAATTGTTTGGTAATGATGTCGCCTTAATTGTTGATGGAGTTACCAAGCTCTCTAAAATTAAATACAAGTCAAGTGAGGAACGGCTGGCTGAAAATCATCGAAAGTTGTTACTGGCAATGTGTAAAGATATTCGGGTAATGATCGTTAAATTAGCCGATCGACTTCATAATATGCGAACTCTTAAATCATTGCGTCCAGACAAACAACGGCGAATTGCTAAAGAAACTCTTGAAATCTACGCACCAATTGCCGATCGGTTAGGTATTGGAACGATCAAATGGGAACTGGAAGATATTTCACTGCGGTATCTCAACCCACAACAATATTATCGAATTGTTCACTTAATGAATTCTCGACGAGACCAACGGGTGGACTATATTCAAAACGCAATTGATGAAGTTAAGCGGGCCATTTCAGACCTTGATATTAAAAGTGAAATTTATGGCCGTCCTAAACATATTTATTCTGTTTACCGAAAGATGGTTGAGAAGCACAAACAGTTTAGTCAAATCTATGACTTACTGGCAATTCGGGTGATTGTTCAATCAATTAAAGATTGCTATGCCGTTTTGGGTGCCATTCACTCAGAATGGAAACCAATGCCAGGACGGTTCAAAGATTATATTGCAATGCCAAAAGCCAACATGTACCAATCTTTGCATACTACCGTTATTGGACCTGAAGGAAAGCCCTTGGAAGTTCAAATTCGAACCGAAGAAATGCATCGGGTTGCTGAATTTGGTATTGCTGCTCACTGGGCTTACAAAGAAGGTATTCGAAGCAAGGTTAAAACGTCACAAGATAACAATAAACTAAATTGGTTCAAACAAATTATTGAACTTCAAGAAGACACTGATGATGCTGCTGATTTTATGGATAGCGTCAAGGGAGAGCTCTTTGGTGACCACGTCTATGTTTTTACTCCCAAGGGCGATGTTTTTGAATTGCCTAAGGGTGCAGGACCACTTGATATGGCCTATATGATTCACACAGAAGTTGGTAATCATACAACTGGTGCTCGAGTTAACGGTAAAATTGTGCCGTTGGATCATCAGGTTAAAAATGGTGATATTGTTGATATTATTACATCAACAAGCTCAGCCGGACCAAGCCGTGACTGGATTCCACTTGTTCATACAAGAAGAGCCCGTAACAAGATTAAGCAGTATTTCAGATTAGAAGACCGTGCCAAAAATATCGAAAATGGTAAAAATATCATTACTAGAAAACTTCGTGAAGCCGGCTTTGATGCCCATGATGTCATGGCACCCGAAAACCTTGAAAAAGCGGCCGTGAATATGCATTATCAACATGCGGAAGATTTGCTGGCAGCAATCGGCTTTGGCGATCTTCAGCCTACTGGCGTAGTAAACCGACTGACACAAGATTTACGAGATCGGCAAAAGCGGCAACGCCAAGACCAAGCAGAAAAAGAAGTGCTTGAGGGTCATCAAACCATTTCTGAAACATCCTCTGAGACAGCCAAAAAGAAAAAGCGCCAAAAGGCTTCCAATGGGATTATTATTGAAGGAGTGGACAACCTGTTAGTTCGGCTTAGTCATTGTTGTACGCCGGTTCCGGGCGATCCAATTGTTGGCTACATTACCAAGGGGCGTGGGGTTTCAGTTCATCGCGTTGATTGCCCCAACATTGCCAAGGCCGAACAAAATGGCGAACGGTTAATCGAAGTTTCCTGGGCAAACGATCCGGGAGATCGGACTAATTATGATGCAGCGCTTTCCGTTCAGGGCTATAATCGGGCTGGTTTGTTAACTAATATCCTCACAACCGTTAATAATGTTACAAAGACTGTTTCGTCAGTAAACGGGCAGGTTGATAATAATAAAATGGCCACCATTTCATTGTTAGTTGGCGTTAGGAACTTAGAACAGCTTGATCGTTTAGTGAATAATCTCAAGATCATTCCTGATGTTTACCTAGTTGAAAGAAAATTCAGGTAAGGAGTCAATAAGTTGAAAGTTGTATTGCAAAGAGTTAAAAGCGCCTCCGTATCAATTGATGGCCAGGTTCATGGTAAGATTCAGAGGGGCTATTTATTATTGGTTGGGGTTCGTGATGAAGATGGTGATGCTGAAGTAGACTACCTGGCCCACAAAATTAGCAAGATGCGTATTTTTGAAGATGAAAATGATAAGATGAATTTGGATATTCATGCCGTTGACGGTGCCATTTTGTCAATTTCACAATTCACATTGTATGCTGATACTAAAAAAGGAAATCGTCCCAGTTTCACGCAGGCCGGAAAGCCTGAGCACGCTAACAAAATTTATGAACAGTTTAATAATCGGCTTCGCGAAGATGATTTAGAAGTCCAGACTGGTACTTTCGGTGCTGACATGTTGGTTGATCTGCAAAATGATGGGCCGGTGACGATTGTTTTGGATACAGAAAATAAATAACTTACAAGATAAGTAGTCATTAAACAGATCTGTATTTTAACGGAGTCGGAGTCAATTAAGTTCAAATAAAAATAAAAGGTCGAACTTTTTGGGTTCGACCTTTTTAAGGGGCTAAAAAATGATAAATCAATTATTTTGGGATTTTGACGGAACACTTTTTAACACGTATCCAATGATGGTTCAAGCCTTCATTAAAGCGCTTGGTGATTTAAATGTTGATGAAATTGAAATTGATGAGCACGATATTTACACTACGATGCGGCAACATGATGTTGGCACAGCTATTCGTAAGTATTCCGCTTTTTACAGTATTGATGAAACGACATTGCGAAAATTGAACCGACGCTATCAAGTTGAAATGGTGACCGATGCCAAACCTTTTCCGGGGGTTACAAAAGTGTTTGAGCTCGTCAAGCAATTGCACGGAGATAATTATTTGCTCACTCATCGGGATAACCAAGCTAAAACATTATTGAAAAAATTTGATCTGGAAAAATATTTTACTGATTATGTTACCTCAAATCAAAAATTACCGCGTAAGCCACAACCCGACTCTATCAATTGGTTGGCAGATAGAAATCATGTCGACCGAACAAAGGCAATCATGATTGGTGACCGCAAACTAGACGTTGCGGCTGGGCATAATGCCAATATTGCTGCCTGTTTGTTCGATCCAGACGGCATCATTGTTGATTCGGGAAATCCTGAAATAAAAATTACCGCGCTGGTGGAACTCATTCCATGGTTATCAAAATCCTAGTATTTTCCCAAGATTTGATCAACCATTGATCCATAGGATTCGCCAAAGAGGTTTAAATGCGCCAATAAGTAATTGAGCTGGTACCAACTAATTCGCTGGTTTAAGCCTCTTAAAAGCGGGTAGACACTGTTGTATCCTTCATAGAAGTCATGATCAAATCCACCGAAAATTGTGGTCATTGCGATATCTAATTCCCGATCCCCATAGAAAACATCCGGATCGATTAACATTGGCTCACCGGTCTTTTCAAACATATAGTTGCCAGCCCATAAATCGCCGTGAAGCAAGCTGGGAATGACTTGATGAGTTGTATAATATGTGGCAAATTGGTCGCAGAGTGATTGGAAGTGTGTTTGACGCCAATCATTCCAGCGACCATTTTTTATGGCTAAATTTACCAGTGGCTTTAAGCGCTGATTAATATAAAAAGTAACCCAGTCAGATTGCCACGTATTAATCTTAGGCAATTTTCCGGCAGTGAAATTATGATCTAATCCAAATCTTGGAACATGCTGTTGGTGAACGGTGGCAACCATTTTTCCTAATTCAAATTGGCTGCCGCGCCCTGTATCAATCCAATTTAAAATTAAGTAGCCATCTTGATTAACCTCACCGCTTGCAATTATTTCAGGCGTATTAGCAATGGCCCCCAGAAGGTTTAAACCCTCGATTTCATGCGCAAAGAATTTTTCTCCACGCCCAGGTTGAACTTTCATAAAATAACGATTTGTTTTTGTCTCAAGTAAATAAGAATCATTAATATCACCACCCGAGACCGATTTAATTTTTTCAACGTGATCAAGCGGCAGCTGTGCCAACCAATCTTGATTAATTGTCAACGTAAGAGCCTCCTTAATGATTGTTTTTAAAATAGTGGTTTAATCCAGCAACCACATCGTTTGCAAACTGGTTTTGATGTTTAGGGTTACTAATCAATTTAAAGTCTTTATTGGTGTTGATATAGCCACCCTCAATCAAGATTGCGGGAACGGAATTATTCCGAATGACAAGAAAATTGCCAAATTCCACGCCACGATCAGTTAATGCAAGATTAGTCATTTTTGCATTAATACTTTTGGCAAGTTGTTGCGAAGCACCGTGACGATAATAATAGCAGGTATAACCAGATGCGGTATTAGCAATGTCTGAAGAATCAAAGTGAAAGCTGATAAATGCATTTGCCAAACTTGATTCTGCCAGCTGAGGTCTTGCTGATAGGGAAACGGTTTGATCAGACTTTCGAGTCAAAATCACTTTGGCACCTCGGTTTCGCAATTTCTTTGCAACGCGTTTGGCGACTTCCAACGTGTATTTTTTCTCCGGTTGGCCAGTCGTTGATAATGCGCCTGAGTCAGAACCACCGTGGCCAGGATCTAAAACAATCGTGGCTTCGGATAATTTGGTGACATCTTTAACATTAGAATTTGTTACCAGCCATGAAGCGACCCAACCAATAATTCGATGACGATAAATCACCTTGATCCAGCCATTTTTCCGACTGATAACTTGTAATTGCTGACCTCTTTTTACTTTCGCCTTAACCGTATATGTCACTGACGGTCCACTACGAATGTTCAATTGATTAACCTTAACAGTGACCGAGTTTGAATAAAGCGCAATAAGCATGACGGCAAATGTGACGATGATAATGCCGGTTGCAATTACCCAACTTTTGTTATCCTTAATTTTTTTCACGTTTTTTCTTCCATTCCAATATGTATATGTATTTTTATTATAATGGTTGCTGGACACTTTGGGTTAATTAATTTGTCCTTGACAATTGTTGAATAGTCAACTAATCTTAAAGGCAGTTAAATATTCAACCGAAAAAAGAACAGTAGGGATGTTTATCAAAAACAGAGAACGTTTGTATGCTGAGAAAACGTGGTAAATATTTTGAAGTGACACTTTTTGCTAACAATGGTTAATAGTGAATGCTATTCGCGCGAGCGTTATTCTTAGAGTATTAATTAAGGTGGTACCGTGCGAAAGCACCCTTGTCGATGGACAGGGGGCTTTTTTTTCGGAAATTAAGTGGGAGGAAATAGTATGAGATATCAACGACCCAAAGGAACGGCTGATATTTTACCAGATGAGGCCAAAAAATGGACTTATGTCGAAGAGACTGCCCGAATGTTATTTAACGATTATCGTTATCAAGAAATTCGAACACCAATGTTTGAAAATTTTGATGTTTTTTCAAGAACCTCTGGTGACACGTCTGACATTGTGACCAAGGAAATGTATGATTTCAAGGATAAAGGCGATCGTCACATGAGTCTGCGTCCAGAAGGCACTGCAGGCGTTGTTCGTGCTTTTGTTGAAAATAAATTATACGGACCCGAACATCCGCGACCAATTAAAGTCTTTTACATGGGATCAATGTTTCGTTACGAACGTCCTCAATCAGGTCGACAACGAGAATTTCATCAAATTGGTGTTGAAGCTTTCGGGAGTAATGAACCTGAGTTGGATGTTGAAGTAATGGCAATGGGGATGGACTTATTATCCCACTTTGGTCTATCAGGATTGAAGCTTACTATCAATAGTCTGGGTGATCAAGCCTCACGAGCTGCTTATCGTCAAGCGCTGATTGATTATTTGGATCCGCATTTTGACGAACTTAGTGAAGACTCCAAAGTTCGATTACATAAGAATCCACTTCGGGTCTTAGACAGCAAGGACAAGCATGATCAAGAAATTGTAAAGGGTGCCCCCTCCATTCTCGATTATTTGAATGAAGATTCAAAGAAACATTTCGACCAAGTTAAGCACTTACTTGACGCTTTAAAGATTCCATACGTAATTGATCCGGACATGGTTCGGGGACTTGATTACTATACACACACCATTTTTGAAATCATGGTTGATTCTAAGGCCCTTGGCGAAGGGTATACGACCATTTGTGCCGGTGGCCGTTACAATGGACTCGTCGAGCAGTTGGGTGGTCCGGAGATGCCTGGGATTGGATTTGGTCTTGGAATGGAACGTTTAATGGTTTTAATGGAGGCTCAAAAAGTTAAGTTTCCGGTTCTTGATCAACTAGATGCTTATGTTGTTGGGATTGGTGAACAGACCAGTCTTGAAACTTTACAAATTGTTCAATCATTGCGATCGGATGGTTTTGCTGCTGATCGTGACTATCTTGACCGTAAGCCGAAAGCCCAGTTTAAAACAGCTAATAAATTAAACGCTCAATTTACGATCACAATTGGTGAAAGTGAATTAAAGGCTAAAACAGCCAATGTAAAGTCTATGGCCAGTGGCAAAGAAGTAACGGTTCCCATAAGTGAAATTTTACAAGATTTTGATACTGTACTTACTAAATATTTCAATGACAAGGAGATTGATTAGAGATGAAACGAACCACATATGCTGGCTTAGTTAACGAAACCTTAATCGGCCAAGAAGTTGTCTTAAAAGGATGGGTTCAAAAGCGTCGTGACCTTGGTGGCTTAATTTTCATTGAACTACGTGACCGAGAAGGAATTCTTCAACTAGTTTTTAGTGAGGAATACGGTAAAGATGCTTTAGCAGTTGCCGACAAGCTTCGGAGCGAATATGTTGTTGAAGCTCGGGGTAAGGTAGTTGCTCGTGATCCAAAAGAAATTAATCCTAAAATGAAGACTGGTAAGGTTGAGGTGGACATCACCGAAGCTAAAATTTTAGCTGTCTCAAAAACACCGCCTTTCTATATTGAAGACGGAATTAACGTTTCGGAAGATTTAAAGTTAAAATACCGATACTTGGATTTACGCCGTCCCGAAATGCAATACAATATCTTATTAAGAAACCGAATTATTCAATCTATTCATAGTTTCTTCGACAACGAAGGCTTTATTGATATCGAGACGCCAACATTGACCAAATCAACTCCCGAAGGCGCTCGTGATTATTTAGTTCCTTCCCGAGTTTATCCAGGGTCATTTTACGCATTGCCACAATCACCTCAGCAATTTAAACAGATGTTGATGGGGGCAGGTTTTGACAAGTATTATCAAATTGCTCGTTGCTACCGAGATGAAGATTTGCGTGGTGACCGCCAACCTGAATTCACGCAAATTGACATGGAAATGTCATTTGCTGATCAAGAAGAGATCATGGATGTCACTGAGGGGTTCATTGCCAAGGTCATGAAAGATGCAATGGGTAAAGATGTTAAGCTGCCATTTAAGCGAATGGATTGGGATGAGTCAATGGCCAGGTTTGGAACCGACCAACCTGACGTCCGCTTCGGTATGGAGTTAAAAGACCTGTCTGCAATCATGAAGGATGTTGATTTCAAAGTATTTGCCAATGCAGTTAAAAACGGTGGCCAAGTTAAGGCAATCGCAGTTCCTGGTGGTGCTGATAAATACTCACGTAAAGATTTAGATGCCTTGGCAAGCTACGTTGAACGATTTGGTGCTAAAGGATTAGCATGGTTAAAAGTCACTGACGATAGCTTTAACGGCCCCATCGCCAAATTCTTCAAAGATGCTGACTTAAGACAAAAGATTTTGGACAAAGCAGAAGCCAAACCTGGAGATTTACTTTTGTTTGCTGCTGATAATAGTCGAATTGTGGCCGATACATTGGCTTACTTACGGGTTCAAATCGCAAAAGAACAAAAGATGATTGACGAGTCAAAATTTGCCTTCCTATGGATCGTTAATTGGCCGTTATTCCACTGGGATGTTGATTTGAAACGTTATGTTGCTGCCCATCATCCGTTCACAATGCCTAATGAAGAGGATGTTCATTACTTAATGAATGACGATGAGGATCCTCATAAAGCATATGCCCAAAGTTATGACATTATTTTAAATGGACTTGAACTTGGTGGTGGTTCGATTCGTATTCACACCAGAAAGTTGCAAGAGCGGATGTTTAAAGCCCTTGGATTTACTAAAGAAAGAGCCGAAGCCCAATTTGGTTACTTCTTAACGGCCTTAGACTATGGTTTCCCGCCTCATGGTGGTCTTGCAATCGGCCTTGACCGATTTGTTCGTCTGTTAGCTGATCGTGAGAATATCCGAGACGTTATTGCGTTCCCTAAGAATTCAAAAGCTGTTGAACCGCTTACTAGTGCACCTTCTCCAGTTGCTAACAAGCAACTCCAAGACTTGGGGATCTTTGTGGCTGATCAAGATGAAAAGAAATAATTCTTCAGATTTATTATTTCGTATTTGAGTCTTATCAGTTGTGATGTTCCAAAAAAGATCGGTCATTATCTTCTGACAATATGATTATTGTGGGGTTGTTACTTTAACTGTGAATGCCAATTGTATTGGTTACTTTAATTTAAGTGAAAACAGTGGTCAAAACCATACTAATTAAATCCTATTAGGTTTGATGATTGCTAAAAATCCTGTGATCGTACTTTGATTACAGGATTTTTTCGTGCTATTTTTGCTTGTTACGGTTATCATTAGGCAGTAATCATTATTAATGATGTAATTACCCAAATGAAAGGAAAATATTTATGGATGACGTTTCAAAACTTATGCGTCGGCATACATACTTAACCAAAGCCTCTATGTCGTTAACATATGGTATTTTGGTCTCTATTGCCGTTAATTTTTTCTGGGATCCGGGTCACATTTATTCCTCGGGTGTCACCGGGTTTGCCCAGCTGCTAAATACAATTAGCTCACGGGCATTCCCTTTTACAATTTCCACCGGGCTTGGGTTATTCCTGCTGAACATTCCACTCTTTTTCTTAGCATGGCGCGCCATTGGGCATGAATTTACAATTTTTACGGTAATTACCGTTTTTCTTTCCAGCTTTATGATTCAGTTATTGCATCCAGTTCCATTGACACATGATCCAATTATCTGTGCCATTTTTGGAGGTGCCGTAAATGGCTTTGGAACCGGATTGGCTTTGAAGAATAGTATTTCGACTGGTGGACTTGATATCTTGGGAATTGTGATTCGTCAACGAACCGGGAAATCCATTGGGACAATCAATATGGCTTTTAATGCTTTAATCGTGATTGCTGCAGGTTTTGCTTATGGCTGGCCATATGCCTTTTATTCCGTCCTCAGTTTGATTGTGAATGCCCGGGTCATGGATATGACATTTACCAAGCAACAACGAATGCAAGTCATGATTATTACTAATCGCCCCAACACTGTTATTGATAGTGTTCAGAATCATTTGCGCCGTGGTATTACGATTGTTCACAATGCAGAAGGGGCTTATCGTCATGATGCCAAGACAATTTTGTTTACAGTAATTTCAAGATATGAAATGAACGAACTTGAGGAAGCGTTACTGGAATCTGATCCAAATGCATTCGCAAGCATATCGGATTCAGTTAAAATTTTAGGGAGATTCTATGAACCTAAACCTTAATTTAATTACGGTGAAGTGACTTGATAACGACTTGTTTTTTAAGATTATTTAAGAAAAAAAATCTATGAAAAGATTATGTTATAATACTTCAGTGTGTGATTCACAAAATACTGAAATACGGTGAAAAAAGTTGAAAGTTATATATCTGTGGTTGATTCATTTTCTTTCGCTGATCAACATTTGGCGACCCAAAAATAAGGTGATTTATTTGATGAGCTTTGATAATAACGTAGATTTCATCAAACAACTCGCGCAAAGATTGCCTAATACGTTTGAATTTGTTGTCTTATACCATCCGGATACTGAAGCGGCAGCAACTGATTTGGCAGCTTTTGGTATTAGAACCCGACCATTTAAAGATGGTATTAAATTGGTTCTGGATGTTGTGCCACTGATAATGGGTGCCAGGCTAATTTTTTGTGATAATTATTATGCATTTCTTGGCGGGATTATCCATTTAAAAATGACCAAGATTGTTCAAATTTGGCATGCAAACGGAGCCATTAAAAAATTTGGCTGGGAAGATCCAACAACCAAGTATCGTTCGAAGTCTGATCAGAAGCGATTTCAGGAAGTTTACAATCAATTTGACGAATATATCGTTGCTTCAAAAGCTATGGGTCATGTGTTTACTCGAAGTTATCGTGAAGACTTTGATAAAATTAAGTTGCTGGGCTATCCGCGCTCTGATCAATACGTTGACTCTGGGTGGCGTCAGACAGCTCGAGAGCGAATTTATCAAGCCGCTCCGGAACTGAAAAATCGACGAGTCATTTTATATGCACCTACATACCGGGAAAATCAAGCTTTTAAATTACCGGCAGGCATCGGGGACGCGTTGGCAGCAGATCCAAATGCAATGGTGGTTGTTAAATTTCATCCAATTTTAAGGGAAAAAGAAAATTTGATGAGAGAGACCGGCAACTCAAGGATTAAGTTTTATCATCAACTTGCGACCAATGACTTATTGACAGTTACTGATACATTGGTGACCGATTATTCATCAGTTGCCTTTGATTTTACTTTGTTACCCAATGCCAAATCACTAATTTTCTTTATGTTTGATATGAAAAATTATCAAAATAATCCTGGTATCCAAGACAATTTTATGGATTGGTTACCAACTAAACCCGTTACAACGATACATGACTTACGTGATCAAATCATTCACTATGAGTCAACTAATTTTAGTGATTTCAACCATTACTGGAATACTTACAATGACGGTCATGCAACTGATCGAGTCATTGATCGTTACCTAAAATTCTTGAAGTCTTAATTAAGGAGTGCCGGAACTTGAAAGAAGTTTATACATTAATCAAAGAGCAATTTCAAAATGTTGGAATTATTTTTCGGATTTCAAAATATGAAGATAAAGCCGAATATCAAAGTCATTATCTAGGATTGGTTTGGGAATATCTTTATCCATTGATTCAAATTGGTATTTATTGGCTAGTCTTTGGGATTGGTTTAAAGCATGGAAGTACGACTCATGGAATTGATTACCTGCCTTGGATGGTGATTGGAATTACACCTTGGTTCTTCATGAATCGAGCCAGTCTCGATGCATCAAAAAGTATTTATCAACGGGTCGGTATGGTTTCTAAAATGAAATTCCCGGTTAGCATTTTACCAACGATTAAGATTGTTAGTAATTTAAGTGCTTTTTGGACCATGTTGGTTTTTTCAATTGTAGTTAGTTTTCTTTATGGCGTTCACCCGTCAATTTACTGGTTTCAATGGATTTATTACTTCATCTGTATGATTGCCTGGCTAATTGCTTTTGGTATTTTTAACTCAACAATTTCAGTCTTGGTCCGTGATTATCGTATTTTACTTCAATCGTTAATGAGAATGCTTTTTTATATGTCTGGTGTCTTGTTCAATTTCGAAACGAATGCTTTTCCAGCACCATTTGTTCACATTCTTCAATTAAATCCATTCTTCTACATTGTTTCTGGATTTCGGGATTCGATGTTATCGACTTCCTGGTTTTGGCAAAAGCCAACTTTAAATATTGTCTTTTGGGGAATGATCCTGTTCTTCTTACTAGTTGGTTCACATTTACATTATAAGTTCCGTTCAAGATTTGTTGATTTAATTTAGTTTTTGAGGTGAGCTTTTGAAAAATAAAATGATTAATTTTATAAAATTGATTGCCCGCTACGTACTCATCGTGATGAACGATGGGTTTATTTGTATGGGGACTAAAAAAAATTTAATTTTATTTGAAAGTTTTAATGGCAAAGAAATCAATGATAATCCGTTTGCAATTTATCAACAATTAATTCGTGATCGTCCTGAAATGAAAAACAGTTGTTACTTCAGTGTTAAACCATCGGCGTATCGGCGCCTGCATGTTCAGTTTCCTAATATAATGTTAGTTAAGCGATTTACACCTGGATGGGTAAAATACATCGCAAGAGCCAACTATTGGGTGATGAATTCGAGGATGCCGAAGTGGTGGCGAAAAAATAAGCGAACAACATTTATTCAAACGTGGCATGGCACACCGCTAAAAAAACTAGGAGTTGATATCGAAACTGTTGAAATACCTGGTAATACTACCCAACAGTACCATCAGGAATTCATCAACGAAGCTAAACGTTGGAATTATCTGATTGCACCTAACCAATATTCTCATGATATTTTTAAATCAGCTTTCGGATTTCAAAATCATTTTTTGGATATTGGCTATCCACGAAATGATCGGTTGTACGCCGATGATCATGCTGAAACCATTAAGAAAATTAAACAAAAACTATTGGGGAAAGTTCCTGGTCATGTTGTGATGTATGCACCAACATGGCGGGATGATAATTTTAAACAAAAAGGCGTGTATCGTTTTAATCTACCATTTAACTTATTGGCGTTTTTCAAAAGTGTTTCCCCGGATACGTTTTTAATTATTCGTCCGCACTATTTGGTAAAGGATCATATTGATATCTCCGGATTTGAAGACCGGGTTAGAATTCTTGCTGATACTGACATTAATGAGCTCTACTTGATTACTGATTTACTCATCACTGACTACTCGTCGGTAATGTTCGACTTTGCTAATTTAAAGCGACCAATGTTGTTTTACCCGTATGATTTGCAGCATTATCGTGATGAATTACGGGGTTTTTATTTTGCGTATACACAGGATAATTTACCGGGACCAATGGCAACTACCGAATCCCAACTGGATACCTATCTTAAAATATATTGCCAAGCAGGGAAGTTTGATGATTTCGCCAATAATTTAGAACGATTCAATCAAAAATTTTGTGCTTGGGAAAATGGTGATGCATCTAAACAAGTTAGTCAATTAATCTTAAGGGGGAAATAACATGAATGATCAATCATTATTAATCGGTTCACACGTTAGTATGAATGGTAAAGATATGTTTCTGGGATCAGCAAAAGAGGCAGCCGGTTTTAATGAAACAGCCTTTATGGTTTACACAGGCGCACCACAAAATACGATCCGTAAACCGATTGAAAAACTAAATGCCGACAGTGGTAAAGCCTATATGCATGATCATGGTTTAAAAGAAGTGGTCGTTCACGCACCATATATTATTAATTTAGGAAATACATTAAAACCACAAAATTTTGCATTTGGCGTTCAATTTCTTCAGCAGGAAATTACACGTGCTGAGGCAATTGGTGCGAAACAAATTGTCCTACATCCTGGCGCCCATGTGGGGGCTGGTCCGCAAAAGGCGATCAATCAAATTGCTAAGGGGTTAAATGAAGTAATCACACCTAATCAAAAAGCACAGATTGCCCTTGAAACTATGGCCGGCAAGGGAACTGAAGTGGGTGTTAATTTCGAACAATTGGCCGAAATTATTGAAAAAGTGACTGATAATGAAAAACTGTCTGTTACTTTTGACACGTGCCATACGAGCGATGCCGGATACAATATTAAGAATGATTTTGACGGTGTTCTCAACGAATTTGATCACATTATTGGAATCAATCGCTTAAAAGTCATTCATTTAAATGATTCAAAAAATGAACAGGGGAGCCATAAGGATCGTCATCAAATTATCGGTTTGGGGACAATTGGTTTTAATACTTTAAACTATATTGCTCACTATCAACAGCTTGCAAACGTGCCTAAGATTATGGAGACCCCTGTGTTAAAGGATCCAGATAATAAAAAAGTCCGCTATAATCCTCACGGGTATGAAGTAACCATGTTGCGGAGACAAGTTTTCAATCCCAACATTATTGATGATATGAAAGCCAATCGACCATTTTAGTCCAATGTGCTTAAGAGCGACAAGGGACACTTTTTGATAATATTTTCTGGTTTTGGCACAAGAATTACAAATGAATAAAAGTGTATGGCATCTTAATTTTAAAGTAAAACCCCGTCAAATCAGTTTACAAAAGCACTGATTTGACGGGGTTTTAAAAAATAACTATTTTATCGACTTATGTCCCAAGGACCCGTTTCTTATAATCACGACTATTATCAAGAAAAAAAGTGAGACAAAAGCCCTTCCAGAACACAGCCGAATCATCCTATTATTTCACTCGGAGCATATCCAAACTATCCAATTGTAATCTGGAAGTTACCCGTCTTTTATCTCACTCTGAATTTGTTTAATCACAATTATTACCACGTAAAAGCGCCAATAAACGGGCAAATTCCGGTCATACAGTCAACTTTTCTCTGACCGGAATTTTTAATCGTGTTCATTGCCAAACGGAAATACACAATAATTTCGAAAAAAGGTTTCGCCTACTTATCTTGATCTGAATTGGTCCCCTGATTTTCAGTTAGACACGTTAGTCCTCAAAGGTTGTCGTATCCAAATTTAAGCTTTCCAAAATAATCGTTGCCGTTTCTTCAATCGATTTATTCGCAACATTAATTGTCAGACAGCCGATTTTTTTATATAATTTTTTCGCGTATGCCAATTCCTTCTTGATATTATCAGTATCGGAATATGGTGTATCCGCGTTTAATCCATAGGACAACATCCGTTGTTTTCTAATTTTGCTTAATTTTTCAGGTGTATTAAGTAGTCCAAATATCCGATTCTTATTAACTTCGGCCAATTCTTCTGGAATGTGCAGGCTTGGACCAATCGGTAAGTTAGCAACCCGTTGATTTTGATTTGCTAAATATAAGGAGAGCGGCGTCTTGGAAGTTCTGGAAACGCCAAGCAACACAATGTCAGCTTCTAACAATCCCTTTGCGTTTTTACCATCATCGTTTTCAACTGCAAATTCAATTGCCGAAATTCGCTCAAAATAGTTTTCGTTTAAATCGTGAATTAATCCTGGAACATGGGCTGGCTGCTCACCGGTAACCTTGGCCAATGTATTCATTGGCGTTTGAATACAATCAAAGTCAGCAATATGATTTCTTTCGCAAAAAGTTTCGACCATCTGACTTAGATCGACACTTACCAGAGTATGAAAAATCATAGCATGGTTAGTTTTAGCAATATTTAGAATTCCCTTTAAAATTGAGTCGGTTTGGATAAATGGGAAGCGCCGGATTTCAGCTTTTAAATTGGGAAATTGAGAAACCACCGTTTGGGCAACCGTTTGAGCTGTTGCCCCACTTGAGTCGGAAATGATAAAGACGTTCTGCGTTTTCATATAAATTTGCTCCTCACAAATAGAATTTACCAATTAATTCTAACATGTTCAATCAATTTTAGCTTAAATCATTGACGCATTCTCGATTAATATGTATAATTTATTTCGAACCGTTTTAGGATGCACATTTTTAGTGCTTTTAGACAGTTACATTTAAGCTCGGAGGGAGGGAATTTCATATGGCAAAGACGGTCGTTCGCAAAAACGAGTCTCTTGATGATGCTCTTCGACGCTTCAAACGTACAGTTTCAAAAAGCGGTACTTTGCAGGAATATCGTAAACGTGAGTTTTATGAAAAACCAAGTGTAAAGCGTAAGTTAAAGTCCGAAGCAGCACGTAAGCGTAATAACAAAAAGAAACGCCGTTATTAATAATAACTTTGAAGAGGTCGGAGCCTAATGTTTATTAGTCTCTGATCTTTTTTAATGGTAAAATTTAATTATCAATTGAAAAGGGGTTAATTTGATGAGTGTTTATGATCAATTAAAGTCTGATTTAAAGGATGCTATGAAAGCTAGGGATAAAGTAAGGCTCGGTGTTATTCGCGGCCTTAAATCGCAAATAATGAACGCTGAGGTTGATAGTAGTAATCACAAGCTGACTGATGATCAAATTAATACAGTTGTTATGAAAGAAATTAAACAGCAAAAAGAATCTCTTGAAGAGTTTCAAAAAGCGAATCGTCAAGACCTGGTCACTGATCAACAGGCCAAATTAAAGATTGCCGAGGAATACGCGCCAAAACAGCTATCTAATGACGAAGTTGAAAAGATTGTGGTTGAAACAATTTCTCAAGTTGGTGCTGAATCAATGGCTGATTTCGGAAAAGTAATGGGTGCTGTTATGCCAAAGTTAAAGGGCAAGGCAGATGGTAATATTGTGAACCAATTTGTAAAAAAACAGTTGAAAGGTTAAGATCGTCACTGTTTTCTTTAGCAACCACCCATTTTGTGATAGTATCTGATTAATATTACTAAATGAAAAGGAGCTCAAGTATTTGGCTGATACTCAACAAATTACAAAGGAATTTATCGTATCTGATCCAAATGAATTGTTGCAAATCGTTGGTGCTCAAGATGAATATATTACAATTATCGAGGAGGGCCTTGGCGTTTCTATTAATGTGTTTGGCAATTCTCTTCGTGTGACTGGTCAAAATGATTCGGTTGAAATTGCGATTCATGTTTTGGAAAATACATTAGCACTGATTCAAAAGGGCATTAGTGTTAATAGCAGCGATTTCATTAGCGCCATCAATATGGCGCAAAACGGCACCCTTGATTATTTCCAAGACCTATATAATCAGGTGCTGATTAAAGATGCCAAAGGTAAGGCTGTTCGGGTTAAAACATTCGGACAGCGACAATATGTTCAGGCAATACAACATCATGATGTGGCGTTTGGCATCGGACCTGCCGGAACCGGTAAAACTTATTTAGCGGTTGTTATGGCAGTTGCAGCATTAAAAAAGGGGACTGTCGATAGGATTGTTTTGACTCGGCCGGCAGTTGAAGCCGGTGAAAGTTTAGGCTTTTTACCCGGAGACCTTAAAGAAAAAGTTGATCCGTATCTTCGGCCAATTTACGATGCGTTACATTCGATCCTAGGTGCCGAACACACTGAACGTTTAATGGATCGTGGTGTCATTGAAATTGCACCGTTGGCTTATATGCGTGGTCGGACTTTAGACAATGCATTTGTTATTCTTGATGAAGCTCAAAATACGACAAACATGCAAATGAAGATGTTTTTAACCAGATTGGGTTTTGGATCAAAGATGATCGTTAATGGTGACATCTCTCAAATTGATTTACCAAAGCATGCCACCAGTGGTTTGGTAACTGCACAAAAAATTTTACAAAATATCGATCAAATCGAATTTGTTACCTTTAGCGCCAAGGATGTGGTAAGACATCCGGTTGTAGCCAAGATTATTACTGCGTATGAAGATAATGGACAATAATTTAAACGAGGACTAATAATTAATGGATTTAGAGATTTATGATAAAACCGATAAGGGTGTTTCTGAAAAAGACCAAAAGTTAATCCGTGATGTGCTAAACTTCGCTGGATCATACATTCATTTAGCCGATAATACTGAAATGTCAGTTACTTTGGTCAATAACCAAGAAATCCATCAAATCAATAAAAAATACAGAGGAGTCGATCGCGCAACGGATGTGATTAGTTTCGCAATTGAAGATCAGGGCGACGATGATTTTCCAATTCTCATGGATGAAGAACTTGAAGAAGAAATTCCTGAAAACATTGGGGATATCTTTGTTTCCGTCGATAAAGTTGCCGAACAGGCAGATTACTTAGGCCACTCATTTGAACGTGAGCTGGGATTTTTGGTTGTTCACGGTTTCCTGCATCTCAATGGCTATGATCACATGAAGAAATCTGATGCGGATGTGATGTTTCCGTTGCAAAAAGAGATTTTAAATGCATATGGGCTTAAAAGATAAACGACAAATAGATAAGAATAAAACATTTTTTCAATCACTTGGACACGCATTGGAGGGAATCAAGCGGCTGGTTCTAGAAGAACGCAACTTTCGCTTTGATCTCATCATCGCTGCCATTGTGCTTTGTTTGGGGATTGTACTTCAAATTAAAATTAATGAGTGGCTCTGGCTCTTTGCGGCATTTTTCTCAGTGATTGGATCTGAAGTTTTGAATTCAATTATTGAAAATGTGGTTGATTTAATTGTTGGCCATCACTTTGATTTAATGGCAAAGCGAGCAAAAGATATCGCAGCCGGTGGCGTTTTACTGTCGGCAACTTTTGCTGCAATTATTGGCGCATTAATTTTTATACCAAGGTTAATCATGTTATTCAAATAAAAGAGATGGAAGCCAAGATGTTACCCTCCAAAATTCAAGTGAGTACTGGGGTATCCTTTGGATCTAATTATCTGAATGATTAATTAGAATGGTTGAGCTGTGTGCCAATTAAATTGGCGACCCAGTTAACGTAAATTAAAACGAAGATGGGACAGAAACTTTTGCCCCGTTTCTATCAAAATAAAGGGAGTATATCATGGATAATCCAAATTATCGATCAGGATTTGTAGCAATTGTTGGTCGACCAAACGTTGGTAAATCAACTTTTCTAAATCGAGTTGTGGGCCAAAAAATTGCAATTATGAGTGACAAAGCACAAACAACTCGAAACAAAATTCAGGGTGTTTATACGACCAAGGATGCTCAAATCGTTTTTATTGATACACCTGGGATTCACAAGCCTCAAAATAAGCTTGGCGATTTTATGATGGCCTCTGCACTTTCAGCGCTTAAAGAGGTCGATGCCGTTCTTTTCATGGTTAATGCGACAGAGCGTCGCGGCGCCGGCGATAACTTTATCATTGATCAGCTGAAAAACGTTCACAAGCCAATTTATCTGCTTATTAATAAAATC
This sequence comes from Lentilactobacillus diolivorans DSM 14421, assembly GCF_001434255.1. Taxonomy (GTDB): domain Bacteria; phylum Bacillota; class Bacilli; order Lactobacillales; family Lactobacillaceae; genus Lentilactobacillus; species Lentilactobacillus diolivorans. The sequence goes on along the minus strand of NZ_AZEY01000093.1, from coordinate 52,683 downwards.
GATGAAATTTCACCTGACGATATTATGGCAATTATTGAACAATACAAAAATGTACTTCAGTTTAAGGATGTTTATCCCATCTCTGCTTTGCAGGGAAACAATGTCCCTGAGTTGATCGATGCGCTTACTAAAGAGCTGCCGACCGGTCCACAGTATTATCCTGCCGATCAGGTGACTGATCATCCTGAACGTTTTGTGATCTCTGAGTTGATTCGAGAAAAAGTGCTGCAGTTAACGCGGCAGGAAATTCCGCATTCAACTGCCGTTTATGTTGAAAACATCAAAAACGATCGTGACATCCTGCATATCCAAGCCACAATTATTGTTGAAAGAGATGGTCAAAAGGCAATCGTGATTGGAAAGGGCGGCTCAATGCTGAAAAAAATTGGCACGCTTGCCCGCAAAGACATTGAGCATATGATGGGAAACAAAGTTTTTCTTGAATTATGGGTCAAAATTGAACCACGTTGGCGAGATAAAGCCAATTTACTGAATTCCTATGGTTATAGTAAAAAGGATGAGATGTAAGGATAAATAGTTGGTGCTTTTTAATTTCAATGCTTCAATCCTGATTAATTCGCAACCAAGCTGTTTTTTACCAATATGAGGAGGAATGAATGTGGCAACAGGCGATAGGGCTGATTTTAACGGGATTCTTTTATACACCAAGGACTATCGTGAACGTGACCTGTTAGTCAAATTTTTAACCCGTGAGTTCGGTAAAAAGATGTTTCTGGTTCGGGGGGCAAAACGACCAAAGTTTAAAATGCGTGCGGCAATCCTGCCGTTCACGTATGGCCTTTACGGCGGTGATATTCAAAGTAACGGTTTGTCTTACATTATTAACGACAAACGGCTTGACCATTTTCAGGCAATGGCCGAGGATATTGCCAAGAATGCCTATGCAACCTACATTATGTCGTTAATTGATCTGGCATTTCAAGACGGTGAGCCCATCCCAGCCTGGTATGATAAATTATTGGTTGGGCTTAACTTGATTAACGAGGGATTTGATGCCGAGATTATTGCTAACATTTTTGAAATCCAACTGCTTAAGCCATTCGGCGTCGCACCAAATTGGGTTGATTGTGCAATTTGTCATCGGCGTGACTTACCATTTGATTACTCGGAAACATACGGCGGTTTGCTATGCCAAAACCATTGGGATAAAGATCCTTATCGATTACATTTAGACCCGCGGACAATCTATTATCTGCGCTTGTTCTCCGTTGTTGATCTTAGTAAGCTCACTCATATTAAAGTTAACGACACAACTAAGAAGACATTACGGCAGGTTATTGATCAAATTTATGTCCGCAGCGTTGGTGTAACGCCCAAAAGCAAGCGGTTTATTGATCAGTTGGGGAAATTCAAAATCTGAACAGCATGACGTTGACATTCTTTTTAATGTCAACTATGATTATTTTTGAATTAAATAATTTAGCATTGAGAAAAGAAATAGATTAGCCGGTTTTTACAACGAGATCAGGCAGGTGTGAGCTGGTCAAAATCAGTTAATCAATTTGGCACTTTTTGAGCTAAATAATTAAGAGCTGGTAGTGATACCAGAAGTAGGGTGGAACCGCGATCTGATCGTCCCTATGTTTAAGTGGCTTACTGTAGTGAGCGCATTAAACATAGGGATTTTTTTGTGAAAAAATTAGGAGGAAGATTAATGACTGAAAAATTATCAGTGCAAGAAATTATTTTGCGATTACAGCAATATTGGGCGGCTCAAGGCTGCATGTTGATGCAAGCCTACGATACCGAAAAAGGTGCCGGAACGATGAGCCCATATACCTTTTTACGATCAATCGGCCCCGAGCCGTGGAACGCAGCTTATGTTGAACCGTCCAGGCGACCAGCAGATGGCCGATATGGTGAGAATCCAAACCGTCTTTATCAACATCATCAATTTCAAGTCATTATGAAACCGTCGCCTGAAAATATTCAAGAACTTTATCTGAATAGTCTCAAGGAACTTGGCATTAACCCGCTGGAACATGATATTCGCTTTGTTGAAGATAATTGGGAAAATCCATCAATGGGGTGTGCCGGTGTTGGTTGGGAAGTTTGGCTGGATGGAATGGAAATCACACAATTTACCTACTTCCAAATTGTGGGTGGCCTAGAAATGGATCCGGTTGCTTCCGAAATCACTTACGGACTGGAACGATTGTCCTCATACATCCAAAACGTAAACTCCGTCTTTGATTTGGAGTGGGGCGATGGCGTTCTATATGGTGACATCTTCAAAGAACCAGAGTATGAACATTCAAAATATAGTTTCGAAGTCAGTGATCAGGAGATGCTCTTCAACTTCTTTAACGATTATGAGCGTGAAGCCAAGCGGTTATTAAAGCAACGTTTAGTGCATCCTGCATACGACTATATTTTGAAATGTAGTCACACTTTTAATTTACTTGATGCCCGTGGTGCCGTTTCGGTAACTGAACGAGCCGGCTATCTCTCAAGAATTAGATATTTAGCTCGTTGGGTTGCCAAAGAGTTTGTAGCCGCCAGAAAGCGTCGAGGTTTCCCATTGATTAAAGATGAGAAAAAACGTCAGGAACTATTAAAAGATGACAAGGAGGAAAAGTAATGGCTAACAATTTCTTACTCGAAATCGGCTTGGAAGAAATTCCTGCTCATGTGGTAACGCCAAGTATTAATCAATTCAAAAAGCGTGCGAGCGATTTCTTAAAAAAACAACGCATTTCGTTTAAAGCAATTAAAACTTTTAGTACACCACGGCGATTAACATTATATATCACGGGACTTGCTGACAAGCAACCAGATATTGATCAATCCGTTAAAGGTCCGGCCAAAAAGATTGCTCAAGACGCTGACGGTAACTGGACAAAAGCAGCGATTGGCTTTTCTCGTGGACAGGGCGCGACACCTGACGATATTACGTTTAAGGATGTTAAGGGAACCCAATACGTCTTTGTTGAAAAACATATTGCCGGCAAACCTGTGGAAGAGATTCTGCCCGGAATGAAAAAGGTTATTACCGCAATGACTTTCCCGACAATGATGAAATGGGGGAGTTACTCATTCGAATACGTCCGACCCATCAAATGGTTAGTTGCCTTACTCAATGACACTGTCATTCCCTTCTCAATTCTTGATGTTACAACTGATCGAGTGACATCCGGGCACCGTTTCTTAGGAAAAGACGTTTCGCTTGCCAACGCCGATGAGTACGAAGAAAAACTCACTGAGCAATTTGTAATTGCTGATGCTGCCAAACGAAAAGAAATCATTACCAAGCAGATCAACAAAATTGCGGCCGATCACAACTGGAAAATCAATCTTGATCCAGACCTATTAGAAGAAGTTAATAACTTGGTTGAGTGGCCAACCGCTTTTGAGGGCAATTTTGACGATAAATACTTAACAATTCCCGATGAAGTCTTAATTACATCAATGAAGGACCACCAGCGTTTCTTCTACGTTACCGATCAAGAGGGCAGTCTCCTGCCAAACTTTGTTTCTGTTAGAAACGGTAATGATTATGATATTCAGAACGTGGTTGCCGGCAATGAGAAAGTCCTCACCGCTCGTTTGGAAGATGCCATGTTCTTCTATCAAGAGGATCAAAAGAAAACGATCGCTGATTACGTTGAACGTTTGAAAAAGGTAAGTTTCCATGACAAAATTTCGACGATGTACGAAAAAATGCAACGAGTTCAAGTTATTTCAGGTTATCTTGGCAAATTAATCGGTCTTTCTGATAATGAGTTGAAAGACCTGAAACGCGCCGCTCAAATTTACAAATTTGATTTAGTAACTGGGATGGTTGGGGAATTTGCTGAGCTACAAGGCATCATGGGCGAAAAATATGCCTTATTAAATCACGAATCACCTGTCGTTGCCAAGGCGATTGCCGAACATTATATGCCGATTTCCGCCAATGGTGATTTGCCTCAATCAGCCGTGGGAGCTGTTTTAGCGATTGCCGATAAGCTTGACAGTATTCTGACATTCTTTGCTGCCGGAATGGTGCCAAGTGGCTCAAACGACCCGTATGCCCTGCGTCGTCAAGCAACCGGGATTGTCCGAATCGTTGCTGAAAAAAATTGGAATTTTGACTTGGGATCAACATTAGACCAAATTATTCAGTTACAGAATCAGGAAAATGTTGCACCTAAATTGGATCAAGCCGCTCAGATTGACGCTGTCAGCAACTTCGTCAAGGACCGTATCAAACAATATCTTGATGACCTTGGGATTCGGTATGATATTTCAGATGCAGTTACTACTGGATCTCACACGAATATTTTATTTAATATTGCCAGTGGTAAAATGTTGCAAAGTCACAAAGATGATGATAACTTTAAAGCCATTATTGAATCGCTAACTCGAGTTCTTCGGATTTCTCAGAAGGGATCATTTAAGGATGATGACTTAACCGTTGATCCATCATTGTTTGAAAATGATTCAGAGAAAGCTTTAAACAAGGTTGTTAGCACAGCTGCTAATGACTACGATAGTCTAAACGCAGAACAAGATTTTGACCGCTTAGCTTCATTGGAAAATCCAATTAATGACTATTTCGACGCAACAATGATCATGGCCAAGGATGATGCTTTAAAAAATAATCGGCTTCGTCAATTAACAATTATTTCGAAAATGATCTTATTAATTGGTGATTTGGATAAATTGGTTGTTAAAGGATAATATCTATTCGGTCATTAACAGATTATTTCACCAGCTGTCACCCCTGATTTGAGTCCGCTTGTTTTAAGGGGTAATTGATTGTTTAATCTTGCATTGTATGCTACTATTTAATATGTATCGCTAGCAAAAGAGTCGCACTTCAAAGTGCGACTCTTTGCGGGTATTTAAATAGTTTTGAAGATGGGAGGCGAGGATGGTTGAAGATCCCTGAAGACGTGATTGAGCAAATCAGATCGCAAGTCAACATTGTTGATGTTGTTTCACAGTTTGTTCAATTAAAGCAATCCGGAAAGAATTTATTTGGCCTTTGTCCGTTTCATGAAGAACGAACCCCATCTTTTTCTGTTTCAGAAGAAAAACAAATTTTTCACTGCTTTAGTTGTGGCCGTGGTGGAAACGTCTTTAAGTTCATTATGGAACTTGAAAACTTATCCTTCCCAGAATCAGTTAAAAGAGTTGCTCAACTTGAAAATATTGATGTTGATGATCGTTATTTTAATGATACTGAGCCTGGCAGCCAAAATTCCGCTGCAAATGAAAAGGTCAAGCAATTAATCGATCTCCACGAACAGTCAGTTAAACTTTATCATCATATTTTGACGAATACTAAAATGGGGCAACCAGCGCTTGATTATTTGCACAACCGTGGTGTAACCGATGAAATTATCGATACGTATCAGCTTGGCTACGCACCCGGCCAACGACTGTTGAAACCATTTTTTGATCAGCGGAAAATCGATTATCAGCTTTTGCGAAAATCAGGCTTATTTTCTGAAGATCAGGAAGGCAATTTACGGGACCGATTTATTGATCGCGTAATGTATCCAATTCGCACTTCAAGTGGTCAAACCATTGCCTTTTCAGGTCGGTTATTAACGACAAATTCCGACTTACCAAAATATTTGAACAGTCCGGAAACAGAAATTTTCAACAAGCGAAAAATTCTATTCAACTTGGATCTTGCTCGATCGAACATTCGCAGTGACCAGCCGGCTATCCTGTTTGAAGGATTTATGGATGTGATTACAGCGTTCCAAGCAGGGATTAAGTCTGGAATTGCCTCAATGGGAACTAGTTTAACCGAACAGCAAATATACGACATTAAGCGAATTACCCATCACGTGATTATTTGTTACGACGGTGATACTCCAGGCCAAAAGGCAATTAAACGGGCAATTGATGCGTTTGGTGAATCTTCAAAGCTCGACATTAAGATTGTTACAGTTCCCGATGGGATGGATCCTGATGAATTCATCCGTAAAAAGGGTGGCCCAGCATTTCAAGAACTCATTAAACATGCATTAGCGCCAATTGAATTTGAATTAAATTATTTAAAAAAACAGTATAATTTAGACTCCGAAGTGGATCAAAGTCACTATATTACTGAAGCAATCAAATTAATTAGCGGACTTGATTCAAGCATTTCACGTGATTTGTATCTTAATCGGTTAGCCGATGAGTTTTCAGTTGACAAGCAGGTTTTGATTCAACAACTGGCACCTCTCACAAAAAGGGTGCCGGTGCATCCTAGTCAACATCAAACATCATACCATCAATCGATTCCCGTTGAACATCCAACTAAACACATGACATTAGTTCAGCGAACCGAGATGCAATTGTTAAATCGAATGTTGCACAATCATGATGTTTGGATAAAGGTCCGTGGTGTTCAAGGATTCGCTTTCGTTGATGAACCCTTTCAGATGTTGTACCTTTTAGCAGAGGGCTATTTCAGCAAATTTGCTGATTATCATGTCGCGACCTTTAGCAACATGATTACAGAGAGTTCGCTGCAAAGTCTATTGGTAGATATTGAAATGCTTGAACTACCCGAGCAGTCCACAGATGAAGAGGTTGATAACTATTTAACAATTTTGATGCGTCGCGTTCCGGTTGAAACTAAATTAAAAAAGAAACTCGCTGAGTTAAAGCAGGCTGCTAAAATTGGTGATGTTGATAAACAACGTCAGTTAACAATTGAAATTGTTAAACTTGAGCAGGAAAAAAGAATGAAGCAAAAAGTATAACTTCAGGAGGCATTTTGATGGCTAACAAAAAAGCAGGTAAAGTACGAGTAACAAAGAGTAAAAAAGCAATTACCAAGGAAGCTCAAAAACCATACAAGAAGGTTTTTGATGCCATCGTTAAGCAGAACAAGCCAATTGGACATATCACTTATGATGAGCTTGAAGAGAAGATCCAAAAGCCGTTTTCATTAAATCAAAAAGATATGGAAGAATTACTTGAGAACATTGAGGACTCCGGAATTAGTGTGGTTGATGAAAAGGGAGATCCTGATCCCCGAGCAATTGGTGCTGCTAAGAAGGTTACTAAAAAAGAACTTTCCGATGTTTCAGCGCCAACCGGTGTCAAAATTAATGATCCTGTGAGAATGTACCTGAAGGAAATTGGCCGAGTTTCATTGTTAAAGGCTGACGAAGAAATTAGTTTAGCTAAACGGATTGAGGCCGGCGATGAAGAAGCTAAACAAGAATTGGCAGAAGCCAACCTTCGTTTAGTTGTTTCGATCGCTAAGCGCTATGTTGGGCGTGGCATGCAGTTTCTTGATTTAATCCAAGAAGGAAACATGGGATTAATGAAAGCTGTTGAAAAGTTTGATTATCGAAAGGGATTCAAGTTTTCAACCTATGCCACATGGTGGATTAGACAGGCGATTACCCGTGCTATCGCTGACCAAGCTCGAACAATTCGAATTCCGGTTCATATGGTTGAAACCATCAATAAGTTAATTCGAATTCAACGTCAATTGCTTCAAGATTTGGGTCGTGAGCCATTACCTGAGGAAATTGGTGCCGAAATGGATATGCCAACTGAAAAAGTTCGAGAGATTCTTAAAATTGCTCAAGAACCTGTTTCGTTGGAAACCCCAATTGGTGAAGAGGACGACTCACATCTTGGTGATTTTATTGAAGATCAGGATGCCACTTCACCGGCTGATCATGCAGCTTACGAACTATTAAAGGAACAACTCGAGAGCGTTCTTGACACATTGACTGATCGTGAAGAAAATGTTTTGCGATTACGATTTGGGTTGGATGATGGTCGTACCCGAACACTTGAAGAAGTTGGCAAAGTTTTCGGTGTCACCCGAGAACGAATTCGTCAGATTGAGGCAAAAGCCCTAAGAAAATTACGTCATCCATCACGAAGCAAACAATTAAAAGACTTTTTAGAATAACCATCCTAACAGGGGCTGAGACAAAAGCAATTTTGTCCAGCCCCATTTTTGTAATCACGACTATTATCAGGCAAAAATGTGAGGCAAAAGGCAACTTCCTGTCGTACAATCGAATCATCTCACTATTCCACCCGGAGCATATTCGGATAATCCAATTATACTCTGGAAGTTAACCACCTTTTCTCCCACTCTGCTGTTTTTTTATGTTTGGATAATTTATAATGAAGGTATTAACAAGATATTAAGGAGTTATCAATGAATAGTAACCACTTATCTAAACGATTAGAAACCGTTAGCGAACATGTTGAAAGAGGCAGTCGACTAGCGGACATTGGCTCAGATCACGCATATTTGCCGATTTATCTCGCAAAAAATAAGATCATTCCGTATGGGGTAGTTGGTGAAGTTGCAAAGGGACCCTTATCAAACGCAGTTTCAGAAATAAAAAAAGAAAAGTTACTCTCGGTTTTGCAACCAAGATTAGCAGATGGGTTGGCCGCAATTGAACCCGGTGATAACATTACAGCCATCACGATTGCCGGAATGGGAGGAAACTTAATTACCCACATTTTAGAATCCGGTAAGGAAAAATTAAAAGGTAACGAGAAACTTATTTTGCAACCCAATGTTGGTGAGCCAATTGTTCGGAAATGGCTGATGGTTAATGGTTACCAAATTAAAGCCGAACAGATTTTGGTCGATGATAGCCACACTTACGAAATTATTACAGCGATTAAAGCTTCGCAAAAAATGGCCTATTCGCCTAATGAATTAATGTTTGGATCACTGCTCCTAAAAGAAAAGTCACCGGTTTTTAAAGCAAAATGGCGAGAAGAGATTGGTCAACGTCAACGGGTGATTGCAAATATGCAGAAGGCTTCTCATACAGATATTCAAAAGATTCAACGGATTAAAGTGGAAATTAAGACAATCAATGAGGTGATAAAGGGTGAAAGCTAGTCAACTAATTAATCAATTTGAAAAGTTCGCGCCAAAAAAGTTAGCAATGCAGCACGACCCAATTGGTCTGCAAATTGGATCATTAAATCAAGATATTCATAAAGTCATGACGACCCTGGATGTTCGACCAGAAGTTGTTGAGGAAGCGATTAAGAATGATGTTGATTTTATCTTTGCACATCATCCAGTGATGTTTCACCCAGCACATAATCTCGATCTCAGTGATCCTCAAAATGCCATGTACGCAAATATTATTTCTCACCATATCACAGTTTATGCAGCTCACACCAATTTAGATTCTGCAGATGGCGGGATGAATGATTGGTTGGCAGCCGCCTTAAATTTAAAAAATATTGCCGGATTAGTTCCTGAATACGAAGGGTCGGTTTTTCGACTTACGGTTCAAGTCCCCAAAGTATATGCAACTGCCGTTCGGATGTCATTGGTTGATGCCGGTGCCGAAGTAAGTGAAAATCAATATACGGGCTACACTTATGAAATTGACGGTACTGTCTTTTATGTACCCAAATCTGGTGCCGATCCAACGATTGGTGTTGCTGGTGAGCCTCGAGAAATTGAAGATTCACGTTTAGAATTTGAAGTTCCTGAAAAAAATCTGGACCACGTTTTAAAGACACTGGCAGACGTTCACCCACTGGAAAAACCTTTATACAACATCATTCGTCTTGAGGACAAGAAACATCAGTACACGATGGGGCGAGTTGGCGAGTTGCCGGATGAAATGACATTATCGACTTTCGCAAATTACTGCAAACAAGTTTTCAACGTTTCAGGCTTACGCGTAATTGCTAGCGATTTAAACCGCCCAATAAAAAGGGTGGCAATTTTAGGTGGTGATGGTGGCAAATTTTATAAGTTGGCCCAACAAGCTGGTGCCGACGTTTATGTCACCGGCGATGTTTATTATCATACCGGTCACGATATGTTGGCCGCCGACATGCCGGTTATTGATCCGGGTCATCACATTGAAAGTATTTGTATTCCCAAATTAGCTACAATGTTTGCTAAGTGGTCGTCTGAAAACAATTGGCATTTATCAGTTATTGAATCGAAAATTAATACGGATCCATTTACATTTATGTAAGCAAAGGAGTTTTTGAAATGGCAAAGTATCCAGAACTAATTAGTAATTTTTTAAAGTTTGCAAAGACCAACACCCGTTCCGATCCGAAATCCGACACGATCCCATCATCAGAACGTGAAACAAAGTTTTTAAACATGCTGAAAGACCATTTAACCGGGATGGGATTAGATCAGGTTCATACGAATGAAAAAAGCGCGTACGTTTTTGCGACGTTACCCGGCAATACTGATCGGAAGTCTCCAACGGTCGGATTCATTTCTCATATTGACACCGCAGATTTCAACTCAGAAAATATTGAACCACAAATTGTTGAAAACTATGATGGTAAATCGGTCATTAAACTTGATCAGACCGGTGAATATACATTAGATCCTGCTGTTTTTCCAAGTCTAAAAAAGTATCAAGGGGACACATTAATTACCACTGACGGCACAACATTATTAGGTTCTGATGATAAATCAGGAGTTGCTGAAATCATTGCTGCAATCACATATTTACAGAATCACCCAGAAATTGAACATGGTGACATTAAAATTGCTTTTGGTCCTGACGAGGAAATTGGGACGGGTGCTGACCATTTTGATGTTGCTGATTTTGGTGCTGGTGTTGCTTATACGGTCGATGGCGGTCCACTAGGTGATTTGAATTACGAAACATTCAACGCCGCAGATGGCCAAGTTGACATCAAAGGAACTGATGTTCATCCAGCAGAGGCTAAAGGGATCATGGTCAATGCGATTCAATTAGGGATGGATTTTCACGCCGCCTTACCGGAATTTGATCGTCCAGAAAAAACAGACGGCCGCCAAGGATTCTTCCACGTTTATGATTTTAAGGGAAGCGTTGACCATACTCATCTCGGCTATATTATCCGTGACCATGATCGGGAACGTTTCGAAGCCCGTAAACGATTATTTAAGGGGATTGCTGATCAGATGAACAATGAGTTTGGCGAAACTCGGGTAACCGTTACTTTAAAGGATCAATATTACAATATGGGTGAAGTTATTCAGAAAGATCCAACGGTTGTTAAAGTTGCTGAACAAGCGATGAAAAATGTTGGGGTTAAACCACATATTTTTCCAGTCCGTGGCGGGACCGACGGCTCAAAAATCTCTTATATGGGATTACCAACACCGAATATATTTGCCGGTGGTGAAAATATGCATGGTCGATTTGAATATGTTTCGGAACAAACCATGGAAAAGGCGACTGATGTCATTGTGGAAATTGCTAAGTTGTTTGCTGAAAAATAATTGGTCAAAAAAGGTCAAATTATTTTTCATTAGTAATAAAATTTGATAATATATGTTTTGAACAGTTTGGAATGGGCGTGAAAGCTTTTAATTCCAAGCTTTTTATTAGATAACATTAAATTCAATAATAAGGTGATATTTTAAATGAATCCTGATAATTTAACAGAAGCAGTGACACAGGCAATTTCTCAAGCACAACAAATTGCCACGACTCGAAAGCAACAAAACATTACAGTTGCTCATCTTTTCAAATTCCTGGTTCAACCAGGAGAATTAGCCCGCCAGATTTATTCAGATCTTGGTTTAAATTTAGATGATCTAAACAGCGAACTGGATAATGAAATCGATCAGATTGCAACCGTTGAGGGCAGTAACGTCAACTACGGACAATCGCTGTCTGCAAACTTATATGAACTATTACAAAATGCTGAACAATTAAAAAACGAGTTTGGCGATAGTTTTATCGCGGTTGATACTCTTACAATCGCGGTAATGGGATTACATGGCGATAAGTTTACCGATTATTTAAAGCAGCATGACATTACTGAGCAAAAAGTTCGTAACGTTGTTGAAAAAATTCGCGGTGGTCAAAAAGTCACCAGCAAGAATCAAGAAGACAGCTATCAAGCTTTGGAAAAATACGGTACTGATTTAGTGAAGGCTGCTCGTGCCAACAAATTAGGGCCGATTATCGGTCGGGATGAAGAGATTCTCGATGTTATCCGGGTATTATCGCGGAAAACCAAGAATAATCCGGTCCTGATTGGGGCCCCTGGGGTTGGTAAAACGGCCGTTGTCGAAGGCTTGGCTATTCGAATTGCCAATAACGACGTTCCTGAAAATTTGAAAAATAAAACAATTTTCCAACTAGATATGGGTTCATTAATTGCGGGGGCAAAATACCGCGGTGAGTTTGAAGAACGTCTTCAATCAGTTCTTAAAGAAGTCAAAAAAGCTGAAGGCCAAATTATCATGTTTATTGATGAAATTCACAACATTGTTGGTGCCGGAAAAGCTGAGGGCAGTATGGACGCCGGAAATATTCTAAAGCCAATGTTGGCCCGTGGTGAACTCCATTTAATTGGCGCAACGACGCTCGATGAATATCGCAAATATATGGAAAAAGACAAAGCTCTCGAACGCCGCTTCCAGCGGGTTGTGGTTCACGAACCAACCGTTGAAGATACGATTACGATTTTGCGAGGATTGGCTGAGAGTCTTGAAATTCACCACGGTGTGCGAATTCACGATAATGCGCTGGTAGCCGCTGCCAAGTTATCTGATCGTTACATTACTGATCGCTATTTGCCCGATAAGGCCATTGATTTGGTAGATGAGGCTTCAGCTGAAATTCGGGTGGAGATGAACTCAAGCCCAACCGAATTGGATCAATCCAACCGACAATTAATGCGATTGGAAGTTGAAGAAGCATCCCTCAAACAAGAGACCGATGAAGCTTCCAAAAATCGGCTAAAACAACTTCAATCTGAGCTGGCTAATACGAAAGAAAGGGTTAATACCTTAAACGCCCGCTGGAAGCAGGAAAAAGATTCTATAAAAAAGATTAGTGACAAGAAAAAGCAACTGGATCAAGCAAAAAACGATTTGAAACAAGCCGAAAACAATTATGATTTAAACAAAGCAGCTGTCTTACAACATGGCACGATTCCCGAATTGGAAACTGATCTAAAAAAACTGGAGACAAATGATCAACACGCTGATTGGCTGGTTAGTGAGTCTGTGACCGCTAACGAGATCGCCAGCGTTGTTAGCCGTGAAACCGGTATCCCTGTAACCAAATTGGTAGAAGGTGAACGCAAAAAGCTGCTTCATTTAGCGGACAATCTGCATAAACGGGTAATTGGCCAGGACGCCGCCGTTACGGCTGTCTCAGATGCCGTTATTCGTTCTAGAGCAGGTCTGCAGGACCCCAGTCGGCCTCTAGGCTCATTTTTATTTCTTGGTCCAACCGGTGTTGGGAAAACAGAATTAGCAAAGGCCCTTGCCGAAGATTTATTCGATTCAGAAGATCATATGGTCCGAATTGACATGTCGGAATACATGGAAAAGGAATCCGTGTCACGTTTAGTGGGAGCGGCTCCCGGCTACGTTGGTTACGAAGAAGGCGGTCAATTAACAGAGGCTGTTCGTCGAAATCCATATACAATTGTATTGTTTGACGAAATTGAAAAAGCCCATCCAGATGTTTTTAACATTCTACTTCAGGTTCTGGACGATGGTCGATTAACAGACAGTCAGGGCCGGACCATTAATTTTAAAAACACCATTTTAATTATGACGTCCAATTTAGGCTCGGATATTCTGTTGGAAGGAACGGATGAAAATGGCGTCATTTCAACTGATGCCAAAAAGCAGGTTAATCAGTTATTAAGGGCATCATTCAAACCGGAGTTTTTAAACAGAATTGACGATGTCATTACCTTTACACCATTGTCTAGATCCGATATTGAAAAAATTGTCCAAAAATTAATTGATCAACTTTCAAACCGGACCAAAGCACAGGATGTCACCATTTCGATTTCTGATGACGCTAAAAGTTGGATCGCAAAGAATGGATATGAACCGCAATATGGTGCCCGACCACTGCAGCGGTATGTTACCAATGTTGTTGAGACACCTTTGGCAAAAATGATGATTGCTGACCAAATTAAGTCCCACAGTATTGTGCATATTAATTTGGACAACGATCAATTGACATTTGTTCCAGAATTAGTGCCACAGAATGGCTAACTTTGATGGCCATAATGTCCATACTTCATAAATTCAATCTCGATTTTTACAAAAATCTATGCTAAAATACCATTGATTGTGAGGTGGCTGTTTGATGAAATATGTTACTGCAAATATCGTAGTTGTTTTATGGGCATTTGTCTTCGGTGAAATCATCGATTATATCGGTTCAGCCCTTGAAAACACTACGTTTAACGGAACACCCGTGGGCATTACGGCTGCAATTGTGGCTTTTATTGCCGTTAACGGTATTTACTTGGTAAGCAAAGGTTCATATTCAAAGAGTAAGAGTAATTAGATCTCATTTTTTTACAAGAGTGGTTGAAGACAAATTTAGTTTGCCTTTGACCACTTTTTGTATTCCAAGAAACTAATCGGCAAACATGATTTTGAACAATAATTTAGAGTATAATTTTGGTAGGAAAGAGGGGATTTTTGTGGGCTACGTACCACTTCAAGTGATAAGTTCTTACAGTTTATTACAAAGTCCAATTCGAATTGAACTGTTGGTCGCTGAAGCAAAAAAGCGCGGTTATCAAGCGTTGGCGCTGACTGACATTAACGTCATGTATGGTGCCGTTGAATTTTACGATGCCTGCGTCAAAGCAGCGATCAAACCAATTATTGGATTAACGTTGCAACTCCCCGGAATTGTAATTAGTGAAAAAGATTATCCAATTGTCTTAATTGCCAAGGATCAACAGGGCTATCAAAACTTAATGCAGATTTCGACATTAAGAATGACCAAGCAAGACCTTAAATTATCTGATATCAATGATTACTTATCTCACTTATTTGTCATTTTGCCACCGATTGCAGAGCTAAATGACTTGATGTTACAGGGACGGACAGCTGAAATTTCTGGCTTGATTGGGCACTTAAAAGACACTAAATTGGATTTAGATGCTCTCAAAATCGGAGTCGATTACCATGCTTCGGATAATCTCGTTGATATGTGTAGTAAACTAGCTGCTGATAATCAGGTTGATTTAATTGCTGACGCACCGGTTCAATATCTCAATGCCACTGATTATTTTCCAATGCAGGTATTAAAGGCAATTGGTGATGCCACTAAGATGACAGACATTACTCAGCTAAGTAAACAGGTCGGTCCATATTGGCTGCGACCACGAGAACAAATTGAACATGAATATCAACAAATTCATCTTAATGACGCCCTGAAGCAAGTGGATACGTTAATCCGGCAGGTTGACGTCCAAATTCAAAAGCAACAACCCAAGCTGCCACAATTTGATACCCCAAACCACATTGATTCCGGGGCTTATCTCCGACAGTTGTGCAATCGCGGTTTAAAGCAGCGGCTGTCAACTAACCAAATCAACAATCCGCAACCATATCTCGAGCGACTAAACCGTGAATTATCGGTCATTCATTCAATGGGTTTCGATGATTATTTCTTAATTGTCTGGGATGTGATTAATTTTGCTCATCAAGCAGATATTATCACTGGACCGGGTCGAGGTTCAGCAGCCGGTTCACTGGTTGCTTACGTTTTATTTATCACGGATGTTGATCCAATTAAATATAATCTATTGTTTGAACGATTTTTAAATCCAGAACGAATTCAGATGCCGGATATTGATTTGGACATTCCGGATAATAAGCGTGATGAGGTAATCCAATACGTTCATAAAAAATATGGGCATGCCCGAGTTGCTCAAATCATTACTTTCGGAACTTTGGCGGCAAAACAATCAATTCGTGATGTCGGGAGAGTCTTTGGCTTAAATCCAACCCAACAGGATCAATGGAGTAAGGCAATCCCGAGTGCATTTCACGTTACCTTAAGAGATGCGTATCATAATTCCCAGAAGCTGAAAAATTTGATCGCAGATAGTCCACTTAATCAGGCGTTATATCAAACCGCAATTGCGCTTGAAGGTCTTCCTCGTCATTATTCAACACATGCCGCGGGATTAATTTTAAGTGATCGTGCATTGGTAAATTTGGCGCCTCTTCAGGATGGTAATGAGGGGTTGCTCATGACCCAGTATTCCAAAGATTATGTTGAATCCGTTGGTCTGTTAAAGATTGACTTTTTGGGATTGCGAAACCTCTCCATTTTGGCTGACGCTTTAGCCGAAATAAAAAAATCAACTGGTCAAACACTGAATATCTCTCAAGTATCACTTGCAGATAAAAAGACACTGACACTATTTTCCCAAGGCGAAACGACCGGTATTTTTCAATTCGAATCAAATGGTATTCGAAGTGTTCTAAGACGGCTACATCCCGAACAATTCGATGACGTTGCATTGGTTAACGCGCTTTATCGACCTGGACCGATGCAGAATATTGATGAAGTGATTAAACGAAAAAATGGCCACGAAAAGCTTCAATTTCCAGACGAATCCTTAGCGACAATTCTTAAACCAACGTATGGTGTGATTGTTTATCAAGAGCAAGTCATGCTGGTTGCTTCCGAAATGGCCGGTTTTTCACTTGGTCAAGCTGATATTTTGCGACGGGCAATGAGTAAAAAGAAACTCAAAGTGATGGACCAAATGAAGGCCAAATTTTTGGCAGGGGCTAAAAAGCGCGGCTATTCCGACAAAATTAGTCATCAGGTATTCGATTATATCGAACGATTTGCCAATTATGGCTTTAACAAATCACATGCGGTTGCTTATAGCAAAATGGCATACGAGTTGGCCTATCTTAAAACATACTATCCCGGCGAATTTCACGTTGCGTTATTGAATTCAGTTCAAAATAGTCCTGTAAAAATTAAGGAATATTTAATCGACGCAAAAGCAATGGGCGTCAAAATTTTAGGACCGGATATCAATAAGAGTGCGGCTGCTTTTTCTTATCAAAATGATCAGATTATGTTTGGCCTTGGTTCAATTAAAAGTGTCCGGCATGATATGGTGGTTGATTTAATTCAGGAACGTCAAACCAACGGGGCTTATAAAACATTTCCCGATTTTTTGAACCGACTGGATAGTAAGTATCGCAAGACCGAGTTGATTGACGCTTTAATTTATTCAGGTGCTCTTGATGGCTTTAAATTTAACCGATCCGAATTAATTGCTGCTGCTCCCGAATTCATTAGCTCAGTTGAATTGAGTGGTCATTCGTTATCGTTATTCAAGGCGTTGGAACCTAAAATGCCAAGGATGCCCGAATTACCATTGATGCAACGATTGGAAAAGGAGAATGATTACTTAGGCGCGTATCTTTCCGGCCACCCTACCGAACGATTTTCATCCTTAGCCAAACAATTAAAAGCAAAGACAACCGCCGACTTGGTAGTTGGGATGGTCAATGTATCTATTTTTCTGTATATTACAAAAGTTAAAATCATTCGAACAAAAACGGGTAAACAAATGGCATTTCTCGATGGTAATGATCAAGTTGGCGAATTATCGGTAACGGTTTTTCCTAACCTGTTTTCCAACAGTCAGTCTTGGCTTCATAAAGACATGGTTTTATTGATCAGTGGCAAGGTTGAGAAAACAACCGCAATTCAATTGGTTGCTAATCGAATTCAGCCTGCTGATAATGTATTGAGATCTTCCGAAAAACCGACAACGTGGTACCTCAGAATTGACGATGGTCATGATCGGAACCAAATCTTTCACAAACTAGACCAATTAAGCGATGAATCACACGGTTCAATTCCAGTAATTGTTTATGAAGCAGCTACTAAAAAAACTTGGAAACTCGATCGTCATTTATGGCTTCGTGAGGGAAATCAAATGAAAAGCAAATTAATCACAATCTTTGGTGAAAATAATGTTGTTTATAAGTAATTTTTTTGATCGATCTTTTTAACTTGGTAAAGGCTTTCATTTACGGCACACCTAACTTTTGCATTTACACCAGACAATCAATTGCACATTATCAGCCAAAATTTGGGCGACATGGCCTGAAAAAAGTGATAAAATACGGTTGAACTCTAAAGGGAAGTCAACCATCTAATTACATCTTTGTAGTTAAGAAATTGGCGTGCCCAAAAACCGAAGGAGAGATTTTACTTATGAAGAAAACTAAGATCGTAAGTACATTGGGACCAGCTAGTACCGATGTCGAAACAATTACTAAATTAATTGAAGCTGGTGCTAATGTTTTCCGATTTAACTTTTCACATGGTGACCATCCAGAACATTTGGATCGTTTAAACAAGGTTCACGAAGCTGAAAAGAAGACTGGTAAGACTGTTGGAATTATGCTTGATACCAAAGGGGCAGAAATTCGAACAACTGTTGAAAAAGAGGGTAAAATTGAATTTCATACCGGTGACCAATTCCGAATTTCAATGGATGCCAGTCTTGAAGGTACCAAGGATAAAATTGCCGTAACTTATCCTGGACTTTATGATGATGTTCATGTCGGCGGCCATGTTCTTTTTGACGATGGTTTGTTGGACACTGTTGTTGAGAAAAAAGACGATGCCAATAAAGAATTAGTTGTCAAGGTTCAAAATGATAGCACACTTGGTTCACGGAAGGGTGTTAACGCACCTGGTGTTTCAATCAATTTGCCTGGTATCACCAAGAAGGATTCTGATGATATTCGTTTTGGTTTGGATCATGATATCGACTTCATTTCTGCATCATTCGTTCGTAAACCCCAAGATGTTTTGGATATTCGTGCCTTACTTGAAGAAAAGCACATGGACCATGTTCAAATCTTCCCTAAGATCGAATCACAAGAAGGTATCAATAACTTTGAAGACATTATCAAGGTTGCTGATGGTTTAATGGTTGCTCGTGGTGACATGGGTGTTGAAATTCCAGCTGAAAATGTTCCGTTGGTTCAAAAGACTTTGATCAAGCGATGCAATCAATTAGGTAAACCGGTTATCACCGCTACTCAAATGCTTGATTCAATGCAAGAAAACCCACGTCCGACTCGTGCCGAAGCTTCTGATGTTGCCAACGCTGTCTTTGATGGTACTGATGCAACCATGCTTTCAGGCGAAAGTGCTAATGGTGAATACCCAGTTCAGTCAGTTCAAACAATGGCTCGAATTGACGTTAAGGCTGAAAATGCCTTCAGTGAATTTGGAACACCACGTCCAACTTTTGATGCTAGCGATGTAACAGAATCAATTGGTGATTCAGTTGCCCGGGTTGCTAAAGAATTAGGCATTCACACAATTGTTGCCGCTACTCGTTCAGGCTACACAGCTCGAATGATTTCTAAGTATCATCCAGATGCTGATATCCTTGCTTTAACCTTTGACGAACGTACTCGTCGCGGTTTGATGGTTAACTGGGGTGTTCATCCAATTTTGGTTGATGAAGTTAAGAGCAGTGACGAAATCTTCGAATTAGCTGCTAAGAAAGCCCTTGAAACCGGCTTGGCTAAGGAAGGCGATTTAATTATCGTAACCGCCGGCGTTCCAGTTGGTGAAAGCGGCACAACTAACTTGATGCGAATTCAATTAATTGGTTCAAAGTTGGTTCAAGGCCAAGGTGTTGGTGATAAGACTGTTATTGGTAAGGCAGTTGTTGCTAAAAATGCTGCTGATGCTAAGAGCAAGGTAACTGAAGGTAGTATTTTGGTTACTAAGTCAACTGACAAGGAATACTTACCAGCAATTGAAAAGGCAAGTGCCGTTGTTGTTGAAAATGGCGGTTTGACTTCACATGCTGCTGTCGTTGGTATTTCAATGGGAATTCCTGTTGTTGTTGGCGCTCAAAATGCAACAACCAAGATTTCCGACGGTGAATTAATCACTGTTGATTCACATCGTGGTGTGATTTACCATGGCGCATCAAGCTCAATTTAACAATTAACAGCTGATAATGAATTTAGTTATCACATTTAAATAACGGTTACTTGAACGAGGTTGGAACAAAATTTATTTTGTTTCAGTCTCGTTTTTATGTTGTGAGAGAGTTGATACAACAAAGATAAGACGCAATTATTTTTTCGACTTTCCTAATAATCAACATGAGTTATTAATGAAAATTCGACTTTTTAATAACTGAAGCTGTAAGCCGCCAATCTGTCAAAACTCGAATTTTGTCCAGAAAGCGTGTAAAATGAAACCATGATGTTTCAGAACGGAGAAAAAATATGAATAACATTATTGCACAAATTGTAACTGGCAAAATAATCGACGAAAATGATAAACGTTATTTTGTCCAGGTCAGTGGCGAAACTTTTGAATTAGATAAGTCTGAAATAGAAAAACCGCTTCAGCTGGGTGCCGACTTTACAGGGTTTACTTATGAAAACGAACAGCATAAAATGCAAATCACACGTAATATTCCAGCAATCCGCAGAGATCATTATGGTTTTGCAACCGTTGTAAAAGAAAAATTTGGCCTGGGTGTATTTGTCGATATTGGACTGCCAAATAAAGATGTCGTGGTTTCCATTGATGAGTTGCCAACATTACGAGCACTCTGGCCTCAAGCTGGCGACAAATTATTGATTAGCCTGGTTGTCGATAAGAAAAACCGGATCTGGGGACATTTAGCCGATGAAGAAATATTTATGGCAATTGCCCGACCAATTACCGGTGATATTAAAAATAAGAATTTAAAAGCGCGGGTTTATCGCCTCAAAATGGCGGGCACCCGTTTACTAACTGAAAATTATCACCTGGCTTTTCTCCATCCCGATGAACGTTTAATTGAGCCACGACTAGGAGAAGAAGTCGAAGGTCGGGTTATTGGTATGCTACGCGATGGGACAATCAATATTTCAACTCGGCCACGAGCGTACCAGGAAATTGGTGAAGATGCGAAAATGATTCTAGCTGCCCTTGAACACACCGACGATAAACAACTCGAGTTCAGTGACAAGAGCACACCGGATTCAATCAAAGATTACTTTGGAATTAGCAAGGGGGCCTTTAAGCGAGCGCTTGGACACCTATTAAAAGAACAACTAATCGTTCAGGAATCAGGGCATATTGCATTAAAAAAGTAGGCGGCTAAATGTTAAATGAAGTCGAAAACTATTTACATTATTTACGTGTTGAACGAGGACTTTCCGAAAATACGATCAAAAGTTACCGCCAAGATCTTGTTGAAGCAACCACTTACTTCGAAAAATCAGAATCCAGTCTGACTCAGGTTGATCAATTTTTGATTTTAAATTACTTGGAATTTCTCCAAAATCAACACAAAGCACGTAATACAATCATTCGGACCGTTTCCAGCCTGCGTAAATTTTTTCAATACCTCATGCAATTTGGGATTATTAAAACTGACCCAATGATCAAAGTAGATTCTCCCAAAAAAGCATATGGGCTCCCTGATGTATTGACGGTTAATGAAGTCACCAAACTATTGTCAACGCCAAACGTGACGACTAAGCTGGGAGTTAGGGACCGAGCCATTTTAGAAACGTTATATGCCACAGGATTGCGGGTTAGTGAATTGGTTAACCTGAAGCTCAATGATTTACACCTACCAATGAACTTATTACAAACAATTGGTAAGGGGGATCGTGAGCGGATCATCCCAATCAGTGATGTCGCAATTGATTGGCTTAACCAATATCTGACTACCACTCGAGTGAGACTGCTTCATCACAAAACAAATACCGACTATGTTTTCTTAAATGCTCATGGTCGACAACTCACGAGGCAGGCAATTTGGCAGATGATAAAAAAATATGTTAGTCTTGCCGGAATTAAGCGACACGTTACACCACACACATTACGCCATTCGTTTGCAACTCATTTGTTGGAAAATGGCGCGGACCTACGAATTGTTCAAGAGTTGCTTGGTCACGCCGATATTTCGACAACCCAAATCTACACCCATATTTCACATCAACATTTAACCGAAGTTTACAATAAGTATCATCCCGGCGCATCTAATCGAGGTAATTAAATGCTATATCAATACCGTAAAGACTACGAAAAAATAACGATGGGATTATTTTCCCTGGTTTCTGAATTGCAAAACATGGACTTGGTTACTCAGGAAATGGCTTGGTATGCAAACAGTGATAACCGCATGATTTATTTATGGAAAGACCATTCAAACAACTGGTCAGGTTTAGTTGGAATTGAACTCCAAGAGAAACAACTTTTAATTCATCAATTAGTTGTCACACCTCAAAGTCATAACCAAGCCAATTTCAATCAATTGTTCGACGAACTACAATCGCTTTATCCAAGTTATGAAATCATTACCGGATTCGATATTAAATCAATTTGGATGAAATGGGAGCAATCAAAAAAACATGTCTGAATTAAAACAACCTGAACTCCATTTAGATGACTTTGATGGGCCTCTGGAAGTATTATTACACCTCATTCAAGAATCTAAAATGGACATTTATGATATCCAGATATCTAAAATCACAGAACAGTACATGGCTTACATTTATGATGCCCAACAGCTTAATCTTGATATTGTTGGCAACTATTTTGTGATGGCCGCCAAACTAATGGTCATTAAGTCAAAAATGTTGTTACCCGTCATAGCCGATGATGATCCTGACGACCCGCCTGACGACCCAAGGCAAGAACTGGTTAGTCAGTTACTCAATTACAAACGCTACAAGTTGGTTGCCTCTAAACTAAAACCTCTGGAAGCTAGTCGACGATTAAGCTTTACGAGACCTGAGCTATCGGTTGCAGCCTCTAAGGAACAACTAATTACCCCATCGCCATTCAATCCGGGCGATGTGATGGCAAGCTATGTGGATGCTCTGAAACGATTTCATTATCATCGACCGTTGACAACCACGATTCATGAATGGACCTATACGATTAAAAGTCAGACTGAAGAAATCCGCAAGCTTCTCAATTATCATCAAGCTAAACTTTCATTTACAACCATTGTCAAAGATGCCAATGAACCCGAGGAAATTGTTACTGACTTTTTGGCAATTCTTGAAATGGCAAAATATAATGAAGTGACACTCGATCAAAGGGATATGAAGTCAACTATCAGGATTGGAAGGGGGCCAGCATACCATGCTAAGTAATTTAGCTAAAATTGAATCACTTTTATATGCATCTGGCGATCAGGGCATTACGCTAAAACAGCTTTCCCAACGAACTGCTTTAGAGGCGGCTGCATGTCGACAACTCATCGCCAAAATCGCTGACGCATTTAAAAGGGATTCTGATTGTGGCTTAAGTATTTTAAACAGCAACGACACTTATCGGATTGGCACAAAAGACGATTTGTCGGAGTTAGTTGCCGACTACGTTAACGATGCCAAACCACGAGTTCTTTCGCAAGCTGCCTTGGAAACGATTGCGATTGTCATGTATAATCAGCCAATTACTCGTGTTGAAATTGACGACATCCGTGGTGTTAACAGTTCAGCAATTTTACACCGATTGGTTAATCAAGATTTACTTGAAATAACTGGCGTTAAACAGGAGGTGGGTAACCCCAAACAGTATGGGATTACTAATTTTGGCCTTGATTATTTTGGTCTTAAATCATTAAAGGACCTGCCAGAATTACCTAAAGATGAAAAACTTGATGATAATACCAGTGATGCACTATTAACGAGATTCAACAAAGAAATTGATCAGGGAAAAATGGAGGTGGATTCATGAGTGACAGATTACAAAAAGTGATTGCCCACGCGGGAGTTGCATCAAGGCGAAAAGCTGAAAAGTTAATTGCAGCTGGTCATGTTAAGGTAAATGGTCAGGTAGTTAAAGAATTGGGAACGAAAGTTAGCTCAACGGATGAAGTAAAAGTTGATGAAGTCCCAATCGCTAAGGAACCGCCTGTTTATTATTTACTGTATAAACCACGCGGCGTGATCACTGCCGTAACAGATGACAAGCATCGAAAAACAGTTGTCGATATTTTAGAAGAAGTTCCTGAACGAATTTATCCAGTGGGGCGGCTGGATTACGATACATCTGGACTACTCATCCTAACAAATGATGGTGACTTGGATAATCAATTGACTCATCCAAAGTACGAGGTTGAAAAAACATACGTGGCTAAGGTCAAAGGAATTGTCACCAACGATGATTTAAAGCGGCTTAGGACCGGTGTGATGGTGGATGGTCGTAAGACTTCAAAAGCCAAAACCAATCTTATTCGAACAAATCGTGAAAGCTCCATTGTTTCATTGACAATTCATGAAGGGCGTAATCATCAGGTTAAAAAAATGTTTGAAAGCATTGCTCATCCCGTTGAGAAGCTGAGTCGTGAAACTTATGGCTTTTTAACATTAAGAGGTCTTCAACCTGGTGAATATCGTCGGCTTAAACCGCATGAAGTTGAAGAACTAAAAGAATTATCAGAAAAGGTAAAGCGTTGACATTGCAAAAATATCTGATATATTTAAGTTGAATCTAAATAAATTGGTTTATCTTCAGGGCAGGGTGCAATTCCCGACCGGCGGTAAAGTCCGCGACCGTGATTTATCACGTTGAACTGGTGAAATTCCAGTACCGACAGTAAAGTCTGGTATGTAGAAGATTAATTCTTTTTACTACGCTATGATGTCCTGACATTGTTCTATGTCAGGACCTTTTTTGAAGATCGACCATTGGGGAGAGGTTTTTTCAATGGAAAAAAGTAGTAATCACAAGCAATTATTAACGTCTCAATTAGTCGAAATGTCGGTGTTGGCAGGGTGCTCCTATGTTTTAATGTTCATCGCCGTGCCGATCATCCCGATTGTGCCATATATGAAAATTGATCTCAGTGACATTCCAATTCTAATTGGGACTGTTATTTTTGGCCCAGTTGGTGGCATGATTATTGCCGCATTACGGTCATTACTTCATTGGCTGACAATTGGCGGCGCATCAATTCCTGATTTGATTGGTACTAGTTCAGCGTTACTGTCATCAATCACATTGGTTTGGACCTTCCACTGGGGCGAGCGACTCTTTTCATTCACAAAGGGAATAAAAAAGGCACTACTAGTTATTGCAACAATGACAATTGGGTTAACCGTTATAATGTCATTATCTAATTGGGCTGCCGTTATCCCGTTGTACATGAAAGTTATTGGATTAAAGCTGAACATGCCCCTCGCATTACTGATTACTTACGGTGTTATCCCGTTTAACTTAATTAAAGGGATTGTTGTAGGCGGCATCTTTTATGGTATCAAAGGTAGTTTCTTACCACGGTTAAAATTAAAGTAAAATGAATCATCAAATTGTTTCGTAAGAATATGACCTTAAGATCGTATATAATAAGTGTGGTTAAAACACAGAAGCTGACCAAAACAAATCGTTTTGACTCAGCTTCTTTTTTAGGGGAGAGAATATGAATTCAGCAGATTTGTTTTTTATATTCTGTGATGATCAACAATTTCGCAGAGCCAAAGCAATCAAAAACATCCTAATTGGTCGACGAACGGTCTCAAATCTCTATTGGGCGCTTGAATACAATTTATTGGACTATGTTGATTCACTCCATGGTATTAATTTTGATGATATTGATCACACATTACATCGGCTTCAGCAACAAAAATTGCTTCTATTAGATGATCAGATGCGCGTCAAATTAACGACCAGTGGTATGATGAAGCGCCAACAAATCCTAAGTAAGTTACTACCACTAAAATATCTAAAAATTGCTTCTCAATATGATGTCAGCCGATTCTTACAGCGATTTGTATTTGCGACCCAAATTGTCTCTGAATATAGCTACAGTAATCGAAAATACTATCCACAATCGATCAGTTTTTTTGAGGATCAGTTAATAAAAAAATGGTTTATCCAAAATAAAGGGCAACAATTACCAGAACTTTTTCATCAACTGCTAACAGATTTTCTGAATTGGGTAAATCGTGATGATTTAGCAACCATTTTAGTTGAAAGTTTAAGCGGCCATCATTTTTCCGGGAAAACAGAAGAACAAATTAGCAACCAGCAACAGGTTAGTCCTTTAGTTATTCAAATTTGTTGGCGGCAGTTGTATAGTTGTCTCTTACTAGAAATTTTTAAGAAAAAAGTAAATGAACCGTTGACGGCACTCACAACCAATTTAAGGCGACCAATTATTTCTAATAGTAGTCGGCAGACCTATGATTTATTCATTCATCATCCAGAAGAATCAACAGCAATTATTGCCAGCAAACGACGGATCAAAATAACAACCGTGTATGAGCATTTAATTGAAGCCGCTATTTTTTTACCAATCAGTCAATTTCCGTTCCAACGATTGATTAATCCGCAGATTATGGATAAGTTAGAGTTCAATCAACCAGCGTTACTCGGTGAATGGTCATATCGTGATGCAGTTAACAAAATACCGCAACTGCAATTTTTTGAATTTCGGCTTTACCAAATTCTTAGGAGGAAACAGGTAAATGGTAAATCTACTTGATGAACTTTATAAATATTTCGGATTTAGACAGTTTCGTCCTGGTCAAGAGCAAGTCATTCAAAATTTAATTGCTCGCCACCATACCTTAGCCGTTTTGCCAACAGGAGGTGGGAAAACATTATTATATCAACTTTATGGTGCAATATCCCACCAACGAGTTGTTATCGTTTCCCCACTAATTTCCCTAATGCAGGACCAGGTTAGCAGACTGCAATACTTAGGATCAAAACACGTTGTTGCACTAACCTCAACCCTTGATTTTAAGCAGCGCTGGGCAATTCTTACTCATTTGCAAGACTATCAATTTATCTATGTTTCTCCGGAAATGCTGAGTAATCCTAAGGTAATTGCTTATTTTCGGCAACTATCTGTTGGCCTTTTTGTAATTGATGAGGCCCATTGTATTTCCGAATGGGGACCAGACTTCCGGCCGGATTATTTGCGGTTGGGCCAGATCCGTGAGCAGCTCAACCGCCCATTGACCTTGATGATGACGGCTACTGCAACTCAACAGATTCAAAAGGATATCCTTTCTAAGTTGGGTTTTGCCAGCCAAGATGTTCAAAAAGTGGTTCTCCCCGTTGATCGACCGAATATTTTTTTAAGTGCCAAGATGTGTGAGAATCAAAAATCTAAGAATCAATTATTGCAGTCATTGGTTTCCAAGTTAAATGGCGCAGGGATCATCTACTTTTCAAGCAAAAGCCAAGCTGAGCAAACCGCATTAACATTGAACCGCCAAACTGGCAAACGGGTAATGGCCTATCATGGCGGAATGGATAGTCAGCCCCGATTTCGTATTCAACAGCAATTTATGAATGATGAGATTGATGTGATTTGTGCAACAAGTGCCTTTGGGATGGGGATCGATAAGGATAATATCCGTTTTGTTATTCACTATCATCTACCAAGCAGTATTCAAAATTATGTCCAGGAAATTGGCCGCTGTGGTCGTGATCAACAACCTAGTTTAGCCATTCTGCTATACGAGCCAAACGACCATTATCTACAAACTCATCTCATTGAAAATAATTTTCCAGAAGAAGGGTTGTTGCAATACCTTTATCAGCATCCAGACAAGCTCACTGGTAATGACGCATTTAAAGTAATCAAATACTACTATGATCAGCATTATTCATTTGAAAAAATTCAGAAAACATTCCGTCTGATACAACAACATCGATTAACTGAGTTAAACGAAATGTTGGCCTATGTTGAAGCAACAGGTTGCCGTCGCGCATCAATTTTGTCCCATTTTAACGAACAAATAAGCCCAACTCTGAATCCAAAATATTGTTGTGACCATCATTATGATTTTTGGCGATCTTGGGAAACTTTTAACGATCAGTATCTAAAAAAAACGCCGATCACAAATTTGAAAAGTCGCTCAAATTGGCGAACCATTTTGGATCGATTATTTTTATTAAAAAATTAAAGAAAATGACTTGCAATTAATGCTAGAATTGATTTGTCAATATTTGTAGTGAGGAGGGGGGCTTAGTATGAATACAAACAGTGAACATAAAAAAACAGAGGAAGACGAACCGTGGAACCAAACTTTTTCTGGCGACCGTGATGAAAATGGCAACTTATCACGGGTTAAGCTCCGACAACAAAGCCATAATCACAATTTAGTTACCATTACACTAGTCGCATTAATTATTATGATTGCCTTAGTTGCCTTGATATACGGTATTGCTAAGCAAAGCGCAATGGGCAAAGGCGGTTCCCAGCAGGCTGATTCTTCAGTTCGGGTTACCAGCCAAATAAGTTCAAAAAAAAAATCCAATTCAGATAGTAAGGGTTTCAGTAAGCACACCAAGCAAGCTTCTTCTGTAACAAGATCAAACCACTTAAAAAAGCAGGCTACCGATGACCGGTCGGCGTCAGTTAAAACCAATCAATCAAGGAATCATTCTACCATCCATCGGACAGACTCACAGTCTCAACCAACAACGACTTCCAAACAGGCAGCTGATCAATCGACAGCTTCGACAATGTCAGGTCATAGTAACTCGGCAACTCATCAATATGCAACGGTGGGCGCAGGTCAGGGAATTTATCGGGTGGCTGTTAATCATGGTCTAACAATGGATCAATTAATGGAAATGAATGGCTTGACGTCATCTTCACAAATCCATCCCGGTGAAAAATTGCGCATTAGATAAACGATTAAACAACGCACAATGTGGAAACAGTTCAAGGTTAAATTAACCCAAAGATAACTTTTAACATTCATTTACTGTCGGCTGGGTTTAACTTAATTGTGTTCACAATCAAAAATAGAGGATTGGGTAAAGACAATGGTTGTCCCTCTTCAGCCCAAAAATAATTTCAGGTTAGGAATGTAAGCATGCGAAAAAATGGATTACAAGTAGCAATCGACGGACCGGCTTCGGCTGGTAAAAGCACGGTAGCTAAATTAGTCGCCAAACAATTTAACTATGTTTATTGCGATACGGGCGCCATGTATCGTGCAATTACACTAAAAGCGCTCCAAGCGGGGGTTTCATTGGATAATGTTGATGAGATCTCAAAAATTGTAAAATCATCAAAAATTACTTTTGCTCCCAGCAATGACGGGCAAAGGGTTTTTATTGACGGTGATGAAATTACTCAAGAAATTCGGCAGGAAGACGTCACTAATTCTGTATCGGCAGTGGCAGCAATTGCAGACGTTCGAAAAGAACTCAGTGATCAACAAAAACAAATCGCACTCAATGGTGGCATTGTAATGGATGGTCGAGATATCGGTAGCACGGTATTGCCGGATGCTGAAGTTAAAATTTTCCTAGTCGCAAGTGTTGAAGAACGAGCTCAAAGGCGGTATAAAGAAAATATTCAAAAGGGAATCAACACACCCCTGGATGAATTACAACTCGAAATCGAAGCAAGAGATTATAAAGACTCCCATCGAAAAATTTCTCCTTTGACGAAAGCTAAAGATGCAATTGAAATTGATACAACATCGCTTTCAATTGAAGAAGTCGTGTCTGAAATTGCAAAAGTTGTAAAAAATAAGCTTAATTAACAACTAATTGATCAATTAACTGGTAATATCAGTGAATTTAAGATAAAATTATGATTAGAGTTGTTTCAAGGAGGAATTGTTTGATGAGTGAAAATGCAAATAATGATAAAAATGATTTACTTAACGCTTTAAACAGCGTTAACGAAGTAAAAGTTGGTGACGTTGTCACTGGTGAAGTTCTTGCTAAAGATGATAACCAACAATTAATTGTTGGAATTGAAGGATCCGGTGTTGAAGGAGTTGTTCCACAACGTGAACTCGCATCTTCACAAAACGTTGATGATATCAAGCAAGGCGACAAGCTTAAATTAGTTGTTACCTCAAGAATTGGTAGCGACAAAGAGGGTGGAAGCTTCTTACTTTCATCACGTCGATTAGAAGCCCGCAAAGTATGGGATGAATTAGCTGAAAAGTCTAAGAATGACGAAACGATTACTGCCAAAGTTAGCCAAGCCGTTAAAGGTGGATTGGTTGTTGACGCGGGTGTTCGTGGCTTTATTCCTGCTTCAATGATTTCTGATCACTATGTTGACGATCTTAATCAGTTTAAAGGTCAGGAACTTGAGTTAAAAGTTATCGAAATTGATCCAGTTGAAAACCGATTAATTCTTTCTCACAAGGCAATTGTTCAAGCTGAAAAAGCTGAAGAGCGTGAAAAACTCATGGAAACTCTTCACGAAGGTGATGTGGTTGAAGGGACAGTTGCTCGTCTAACTAGTTTTGGTGCCTTTGTTGACCTTGGTGGTATGGACGGACTAGTTCATGTTTCTCAAATTGCTTACGAGCGAGTTGACAAACCATCTGATGTATTGAAAGTTGGCCAAAAGGTTAAGGTTAAGGTATTATCAGTTGATTTTGATCGTAACCGAATTTCACTTTCAATTAAACAAACTCTTCCTGAACCTTGGGATGGTATCGAAGAAAAAGCACCAGCCGGCAGTACACTTGAAGGAACTGTTAAGCGTTTAGTTGATTTCGGTGCCTTTGTGGAAGTATTCCCTGGTGTCGAAGGTTTAGTTCACATTTCACAAATTTCTCACGAGCACATTGCAACGCCTGGTGATGTCCTAAAGGTTGGTCAAGTGATTAAGGTGAAAGTCTTAGATGTTGATCCAGACAGAAAACGTTTGGCATTATCGATTAAGGCATTGACGGATGCACCTAAGGACGAACAACAACCTGCTAAGCGTTCTGAACATCGTCCATCACGTAATAACCATGCTTCAAATAATAACGCACCTGAGGAAGAAACTGGATTTACTTTAGGTGATATTGTCGGTGATGAATTAAAGAATCCTGACAAGAAGTAAACTAATAAGATTAAGAGGCCGGGACAAAAGTAATTTTGCCTCAGCTTCTTTTTTTAATGGGTCATCATTCTAATTCAAAGGATGAAGCAAAATTGCTTGATTTTTTTAACTAAATGGTCTTAATTTATTTGCTTGAAACTTAATAAAAGGAGGGATTTAAATGGCACTGCCTACTGTTGCATTTATTGGTCGTCCCAATGTTGGTAAGTCAACAATCTTTAATAGAATTGCCGGTGATCGAATATCGATTGTTGAAGATACACCTGGCGTTACTCGGGATCGAATCTATTCACATGGCGAATGGCTGTCAACAAAATTTGCCATGATTGATACAGGGGGAATTCAGATTAGTGATGCCCCATTCAGTACTCAGATTAAAAACCAAGCCGAAATTGCCATTGACGAAGCAGACGTGATTGTTTTCATCGTTAGTGGGAAAGAGGGGGTTACTGATGACGACGAACAAGTCACTAAAATTTTATATCGAAGCGATAAACCGGTTGTTTTAGCAGTCAATAAAGTTGATAATCCTGAAAGCCGAGAAGACATCTATGACTTTTATTCACTTGGTTTTGGTGATCCAATGCCTATTTCCGGCGTTCATGGACTAGGCCTAGGGGACCTACTTGATAAAGTTGTTGAAAAATTCCCTAAAACCGATGAAAAGGCGCCCAACGATGATATTCGTTTTAGCATTATTGGCCGTCCCAACGTTGGTAAGTCTTCACTTGTTAACGCAATTCTTGGCGAAGACCGGGTCATTGTTTCGGATATTGCAGGAACCACACGGGATGCAATTGATACTCGCTTTGAGTCTGATGGCATCAAATTTACAATGGTTGACACTGCTGGAATTCGAAAACGCGGTAAGGTCTACGAAAATACTGAACGCTATTCAGTTATGCGAGCCATGAAGGCAATCGATCAAAGCGACGTCATCCTCTTTGTAATGAACGCTGAGGAAGGCATTCGCGAACAGGACAAAAAAGTGGCGGGGTATGCCCATGAAGCAGGGAAAGCAATTATCACTGTTGTTAACAAGTGGGATACATTAAAAAAGACAAACCATACTCAGCAGGACTTTGAAACATTAATTCGTAACGAATTTCAGTATATGGCATATTCGCCTATTATCTTTGTTTCAGCTGTAACTAAACAACGAATTGAAAAGCTACCGGAATTAATTAAACGAGTCTACGACAATCACGAAAAGCGGGTCCAGTCTTCCGCTCTTAATGATGTGATTATGGATGCCGTTGCCATTCATCCAACCCCGACGGTCAATGGTAAACGACTTCGAATTTATTATGCAACTCAGGTTGTTTCCGGGCCACCAACATTTGTCGTGTTTGTGAATAATCCGGATTTAATGCATTTCTCGTATGTTAGATTCTTGGAAAATCAAATTCGTGATAATTTTGATTTCATGGGAACCCCTATCAGAATCATCAAACGAAGCAGAAAGTAACGTTTTTTTAATCAATTTCACAAAGAATTGGAAAAAACAGTTGTTTAACCATGAAAATTGGATAAAAACATTGCAATGACGGGATTCTTATGCTATCTTTGAACAAGAAATGATGCGAAAAACGCTTCATTTTAACAACTCTGATTCCGTTGAATCCAGATTGTAATGTTTTACATACCTATTCTTTAAGGGAGGTGAATACACTCATGGCAAATAAAGCAGAATTAGTAAGCAACGTTGCTTCAGCAACCGGCTTGACTAAAAAAGATGCTACAGCAGCTGTGGATGCAGTATTTGAATCAATCCAAGCTAGTTTAGCAAAAGGTGACAAAGTTCAATTGATTGGTTTCGGTAACTTTGAAGTACGTCAACGTGCCGCTCGTAAGGGCCGTAACCCACAAACAGGTCAAGAAATTCAAATTCCAGCAAGCAAGGTACCAGCTTTCAAACCTGGTAAGGCGCTCAAGGATGCTGTTAAATAGTATTCATCTGTTAAGCCAGAACGGCATTTGTCGGGCTGGCTTTTTTATATACTCTGGAGGAAATGATATGAGTTATTCACAAACCGCATTGGACGAACTTGAAGGCGGCCAATTAGATGCTTTTAAAAAATCATTTAAACAGGCACTAAATAACGATTCTGATGATTTATTGTATTCATTAGCCGAAGAATTATATTCGCTCGGATTTTCTAGTTATTCAGAAACAATCTATCAACAATTATCCAAAAAATACCCAAACGATGATGGCCTAAAAATAAATTTAGCAGAATTGGCCATTGATGCTGACAAAGATGATCAAGCACTTAACTATCTATCCCAAGTTTCTCAACAATCACCTGAATATGTCCGTTCTTTGATGGTTGCAGCCGATTTATACCAGACACAGGGTCTATTTGAAATTAGTGAACAAAAGCTCTTAGAAGCTCAAAATTTGGCACCTGACGAACCGGTTATTGAATTTGCAATTGCGGAATTCTATTTCACAACGCGCCATTATCGAAAAGCAATTAATAACTATCTGGATTTGATTAAATCCGGAACACTGGAAATGTCCTCGGTTAACTTGGTTGAACGGTTGGGTGTCTCTTACGCAGAAATCGGTAAGTTTGAACAGGCACTAGGTTACTTGGAACAGATTAAGCCCGTGCACATGAACAGTGATGTGAAATTTGAATTAGCGTTTACTTACTTTAGTTTAAAAAATTATCAAAAAGCAATTGAAACCTTTGAAGATTTACGTGATAGTGATCCCCAATATAGTTCTTTATATCCATATCTGGCAGATTCACTGGTTAACCAAAAACGAGTTGATGAAGCCTTGAAGGTAATTCAAGAAGGAATTTCAATTGATCAATTCAATGAAAAAATTTGGCAAAAAGCTGGTCAAATCGCGTTAATGGCGGGAGAGGATGAATTGTCGTTGCACTATCTCAAAAAAGGCCAAGAAATCGCTCCTGACGACATGGAGATACTAACATTACTATCTGATTGGTATGTCTCCCATCAGCGTCACAGCGACAATTTAAAGCTATTAGAGCCCATTTTGGCCGATCATGTCTTTGATGCTCATCTAGCCTATAACCTGGCCTTGTCGTACCAGGCAACAGGGAACGTTAAAAAAGCCGCCGAAAATTATGAAATCGCCAATCATGAATTAGCTGACAATCCTGATTTTCTAAAACATGCTGCTTTATTTTATCGCCAAACAGGAGAGGTCGATCAAGAACGGGATTACTTAAAAAAGTACCTCGCTTTAGTCCCTGGAGATATGGAAATGGCTTCATTATACGAAGAGGATCTATAAGACACGCCTGCTTTTGTTTATTAGAACAAAAGATATTGATTTAATCAAAAAAATCAGGTATTTAAACCAATGAAGATTATTAGCGAATATTTGGGCTTCTGAGTCGTTATCAATACAGAACACCAGAGTGAGACAAAAGGCGGTTAATTTGGATTATCCGGATATGCTTCAGATGGAATAGTAGGATAATTCAGTTGCATGGCAGGAAATCGCCTTTTGATGTCTCACACCTTTGCTTGATAATAATCGTGATTACACAACACGGGATTGGACAAAAGTGATTTTGTCCAATCCCGTGTTTTTTCGATATTTAACTAGGTTACGAATTTTTGACTATTGATAGTTTGACAAAATTTTACTTTAACAGCTTAAACTTTTTCGGCCGTTTGTAAGAGAATCCCTCACCAATTGCTTCATTTACGTCTAAAATCGAAATAAAAGCCGCTTTATCAATTTTTTCAACCAATTGTTTTAGCGAATGCAACTCGCTGGGAGAAACAACGCAGTAAACAATTTGCTTGGATTCATGGGAATAACCACCCTCGGCATTGATGAACGTCACGCCACGACTTAATTGTTCCTGAATCGCTTCAGAAATGGTCTGCGACTGATCGCTGATAATCAAAATGCCACGAGCCGTATAGGCACCTTGCTGGGTAAAATTAACTAATAGTGAGAAGATCCAAACATAAATTAACGTATAGGCCATTTGCCGAACATCTAAATAGATCAGTGACGACAGCAAAACAATAACGTCCATTGTTAATAATGTTTGCCCCATCTGAACACCTTTAAACCGTTCAAAGAGTCGAGCAACGATGTCAACTCCGCCCGTTGTCCCGCCAAAGCGGTAAACAATCCCACAGCCGAAGCCGCCAAACAGGCCGGCACCGATTGCCGCAAGTAATAAATCGTGCTGAATATTAATTACAATTGGTACCCGTTGCCAAATCCATAGAAAAATTGAAAGGACAATTGTGCCATAAGGCGTGTAGATCATATCTTTTTTGCCTAAGAATCGATAGCCGATTGCAAATAATGGAATATTTACCAAAATTGTTGAATAAGCAGGATCAATGTGAAAAACCGCCCTTAAAATTAGAGTGATCCCAGTAACACCACCATCCGCCAGATGGTTATAAATATTAAAAAAGACAATTCCAAATGAATAAATTGCAGCACCTAACGCAATGACTAATAAGTCAACAACGGAAATGCCAAGTTGAAAACGACTTTGATTTTTGGCCATTTCAAAACCTCCCAATTTTTTAGAACGACTAACTATAACAATTGTACTTCCAATGTTGCAATCTTTTCGCCATTCTTTTTAATGATCACTAATTCTGTTAGAATTATGGAGTGAGAATAAATAATTGGATGGCGATGATTGTGCGAATATTAAAGATTCCCAATGAATTTAAAGAGGCTTTACCAATTCTCCGAAAAATTGAGAGAGCGGGGTATGAAGCTTATTTTGTCGGCGGTTCGGTGCGAGACACTATTTTGCATCGACCCATTCATGATGTTGATATTGCAACGAGTGCTTACCCCAGTGAAGTCAAATCTCTTTTCAGAAGAACAGTGGATACTGGAATTGAACATGGAACGGTTATGATTCTCGATCACGGTAATGGCTACGAGGTCACAACTTTTCGAACAGAATCCGGTTATCAGGATTACCGTCGACCCGACAAAGTCTTTTTTGTCCGTTCTTTAAAGGAGGACTTAAAGCGTCGCGACTTTACCATTAATGCGCTCGCACTCAGTGAAAGTGGCGAAGTAACCGATCTTTTTGGCGGTTTAGCTGACATGAAGCAGCATATTATTCGGGCCGTAGGGGACCCTAATGAACGCTTTAATGAAGATGCATTGAGGATGATGCGGGCGGTTCGTTTTGCCAGTCAGCTTGATTTTAAAATTGAACAGGCCACATTAGCCGGCATCGCCAGACACAGCCAGTTGCTTGAAAAGATTGCTGTTGAGCGAAGCCATACTGAATTTGTCAAAATGATGTTGGGCGTGGATGCTGAAAACGGATTGAACATCATGTTGCAGACCAAGCTTTACCAACATGTACCGGTATTTGGTGATCACTTTAAAGAACTGCAACAAATTGTTGACACGAAGTTTGATCTAGTCAATGAAACTCAAGTTTGGTCATTAATCTGTTATCAATTTGGTTTCTCACGTCAGCAGATTACCCACTTTCTCAAACGATGGAAGACTGCCAACAAAATAATCAATGATGTTATACTAACTACTGATCTCCGATTCAGGATTGCCGCTAATCGAGTAGATAATTGGTTGTTGTATCAGGCCGGCAGACAAAATGTGGTCAATGCAATAACAATTCTCGGCAAACCAAATCATACTGAAAGCCAGGAATTATTGCAAAAATATGATAATCTTACTATCACAAATAAAAAACAGCTTAAAATAACTGGTGGCGATTTAATTAAGCGCGGCATTCTCAAACCGGGACCAACAGTTGGTCAAACGCTAAATTACTTAGAGCGGGCAGTCGTTTCCAATCAAATTGGAAATACCCCTCAAGAACTGATTAAAGCAACCTTGAATTTTATTAAATGAGGACTGGTAAATTAATGGAGACTATGCGAGTAGAAGGACTAACAAAGACGTACGGCGAAAAGACGCTCTTTGATCACCTTGATTTTATGATAAATGAACACGACCGAATTGGGTTAATTGGGACAAACGGAACTGGAAAAACATCGCTCCTAAACGCCATTTCTGGTTTAGATCATGACTCTACTGGTAACATTATTACGTCAAAATCTTATACAATCGGCTATTTAACCCAAGATCCAGAACTAGACGAAAATCTGTCGATCATGGACGCCGTTTTTTCAGGTTCCCAACAGGTTTACCAAATCATTCGAAATTATGAAGCGGCACTCAAAGCATACTCTGATCACCCAGAAGATGCCCAGGCGCTTAAAAGATATACTAAGGCCGAGGCGCGAATGAACGAAGAAGATGCTTGGAATGCGCAAAATGATGTCAAAACAATTTTAACCCAGGTCAAGATTGATGACTACAATCAAAAGATTGCCGACCTTTCGGGTGGTCAAAGACGCCGGGTCGGCTTGGCACAGGTCTTAATTCAATCGCCCAATCTACTTCTCCTGGATGAGCCGACCAATCATTTGGACTTTGACTCGATTGACTGGTTGGAAAATTATTTGGCTGGTTATAAGGGATCACTAATTGTTGTGACTCATGATCGTTATTTTTTGGATCAGGTTGCCAATAAGATTTGGGAACTATCATTTGGAAAACTTTATCAATATGATGGAAATTATCAAGATTACGTCGCAAAAAAGGCAACCCGGGTTCAGGGAGAAGTTGATGCCCAGCACAAAACACAACAATTATACAAATCTGAGTTAGCTTGGATGAAAGCCGGGGCCAAGGCTCGTTCGACGAAACAACAAGCTCGAATTAATCGATTTGATGAACTAAAGAAAAATGTTAACACGCTTCAAATGGATCAGGATGTTGATATTTCACTGGGGCAGACTCGTCTGGGTAAGGAAGTTCTAACCATGAAGGATGCTAATTTGGCAATCGCCGGCAAAACTATTTTGAAGAACTTCAATATCCTAGTCCAACCAAATGAACGGATCGGAATCAGCGGTGAAAATGGGGCTGGTAAAACCAGTTTGCTAAACGTGATTGCTGGCCGTAGACACTTGGATTCCGGGATTATCAAGATTGGCGAAACCGTCAAAATGGCTTACTATACCCAATTAACTGAACCAATCCCAGAAGATAAACGAATCATTAGTTATCTGAGTGAAATTGGGCAACAAGTTACTGACAAAAATGGGCAAAAAATCAGTGTCGCTGATCTTCTCGAACAATTCCTGTTTCCTAGATTTATGCACGGAACATTAATTCGTAAACTTTCCGGTGGTGAAAAACGCCGACTTTACTTATTAAAATTATTGATGCAACAACCAAATGTTTTATTGTTGGATGAGCCCACCAACGACCTTGATATTGCAACATTAACGGTTCTGGAAGACTATATTTCTAAATTCCAAGGCACTGTAATCACCGTTTCTCATGATCGATACTTTTTGGATAAAGTAGCTGATCGGCTCCTCATTTTTAAAGGCAACGGGGTGATTGAAACTCATCGGGGTCGATTTACCGATTATTGGGCTGCCACAAAAGAGCAAGCGAAAAAGGAACAAACCACTGATACTAATCACGCTAGGCAGAGCACTCAAAAACAAAATCAGTCCAAGTCGGAAACAACCTCAGATCAAAAGAAGAAAAAGCTCACTTATGCTGAACAATTAGAGTATGATCACATCGAAGACGACATTGATAAGTTAGAGGATCAGAAGTCAACAATCAGCCAACAAATGCAATCGAATGGTAGTGACTATGACAAACTGGCTGATCTTCAAGAGCAAAAGGACCAATTAGATCATCAAATTGATAAAAAAATGAAACGTTGGGAATATCTGAGCGATTATGCGGAATAATTGTCATTAAAAGGAGAATTGTCATGTTAGAAGACGCCTACTTAAATTTGGAAAAGTTTGTTTTAAAGAATGGCCATCATAAAGCTGACCGGACACACACTGGGACATTAAGTACTTTTGGTTACCAAATGAGGTTTGATTTATCAAAAGGGTTCCCGTTACTAACCACGAAGAAAGTGCCTTTCGGTTTAATTAAGAGTGAATTACTATGGTTTTTACGAGGAGATACCAATATTCAATTCCTGCTCAAACATAAAAATCATATTTGGGATGAATGGGCTTTTGAAAAATTCGTTAATTCGGCTGACTATCATGGGCCAAATATGACCAATTTTTCGCATCGTGCGCAAACAGATCCAGATTTCAACGATATTTACCAAACTCAAAAACGGCTATTCTGTCAACGCGTTCTGGAAGATGATGCTTTTGCCAAAATCTATGGTGATCTTGGGCTTGTTTATGGCAGTCAATGGCGAGCTTGGAAAACATCAACGGGTGACACCATTGATCAAATCAAGAACGTCATTGAAATGATTAAAACTCATCCGGACTCTCGAAGACTCATCGTTTCAGCTTGGAATCCCGAGGACATCCCTTCAATGGCACTACCACCCTGTCACACAATGTTTCAATTCTACGTTGCCGACGGTAAATTAAGTTGTCAACTATATCAGCGTTCAGGCGATATTTTTTTAGGTGTCCCGTTCAACATTGCAAGTTACGCGTTACTAACTTCTTTAGTTGCCAGGGAATGTGGCCTTCAAGTAGGTGATTTTGTCCACACTTTGGGAGACGCCCACATCTACTCTAATCATATTGATCAGGTCAAAGAACAACTTTCTCGGACACCGCGGCCGGCTCCACAGCTGTGGTTAAATCCAGATAAGAAACAGTTATCTGATTTCGATATGACTGATATTAAAGTAAAGAACTATGATCCATATCCAGCGATCAAAGCACCGGTTGCTGTTTAAAAGAGGAGGGTAAACAGTGATTTCTTTTATTTGGGCCGAAGATGAAAACGGCGTGATTGGATCATCAGGTAAACTACCATGGCATTTGCCGGAAGATATGAAATATTTTCGACAAACGACAATGGGACATGCAATCGTGTCGGGATCACGAACCTTCCGTAGTTATAATCGTGCACTTCCGGGCAGAGAAAATATTGTTTTATCGTCTAAAGATGATTTTCCGGACGGCGTTGTCGTTATTCATTCAGTTAAAGAATTATGCCAACTGGTGAAGCAGCATCCGGATAAGAATTATTTTGTAACCGGCGGTGCGAATCTTTTTTCTCAACTACGAAATCAAGTAGATCGTTTGTATCGAACGAAAATTCACCATACTTTTAAAGGTGACACCGTGATGCCGACAATTGACTACCGGAAATTTTCAAAAATTCAATCAATTATAGGCGTTGTCGACCAAAAAAATAAATATCCACATACTTTTGAAGTCTATCAAAAGACCGTTTAGCTAATGGTCTGAATTTTGCGAATCAATCAACAAGTTTGTTATAATGTGATCTGATTTACAAATTAATTTATTAAAGAAACGAGTGGCGTACATGGCAAATGTAAAGGTTGTGACAGATTCATCAGTTCAACTCACAGACGATGAAATCAAACAATATAATATTACAGTTGTACCTTTAACCGTCATGATTGACGGAACGGTTTATGTTGAACGGGAGACAATTAATAATGAACAATTTGTTCCTAAAATGTTGGCTTCCAAGGATCTACCCAAAACTAGCCAACCCCCAGTAGGTAAGTTTGTTGAAGCATTTGACGAACTTGGAAAAGACGGTAGTCAGGTTCTGTGTATTGATATGCTTGAAGCCATCAGTGGAACAGTTCACGCGGCAGAACAAGCAGCCACACTTAGTAAAAGTGACGTTACGGTTATTGATAGTCAAAGTACTGATCGTGGTCTCGGCTTTCAAGTTCTTGAGGCCGCAAAATTAGCGCAAGAGGGTGCTGACTTGGCTACCATTCTTGACAAGATTGCCAAAGTTCGCAATAATACACGATTGTATCTTTGCGTGATGACGCTTGATAATATCGTTAAGGGTGGCAGGCTTCATCCAATCGCTGGTGCAATTACTAATTTCCTAAACATTAAGTTGGGCTTACAGGTAACCGGTGGTAAATTAAAAGTCGTTTCAAAGGGGCGCGGTGATAAGTCCTTGAGAAAGTTCTTTAACGGGATTATTAATGATATGAAAAATACACCTGCGTTAAAAGAAATTGGTATTTCTTACGTAACTGAGACAAGCGTCCTTAAAGAAACGGTTCAAAAACTCAAAACCGACTTTCCGGATGTGCCGTTGTTATATCGAATCACATCTCCCATTATTTCAACCCATACGGGTGAGGGTGCGTTCGCGTTAATTTATTATAGTGATCCAGATTAAGCTAGTATTAAGCATTCAATCATCAATGTTCTCCAAGTGACGTTTAGTGCTGATTCACATTTTCTGATTTATAATATTTGAAACCAAGGAGTGAGGCCGGGACAAGAGCAATTCTGTCTTGGTCTCTTCTTTCATGGATGCGATGATCTTTTTAAATTAACATTCAAAAGCCATTTTTTCTTTAATAGTTGTTCAAAGAAATGATTCGCCGTAGTATAATAAACGTTTAATTCATTGTCATCATTGATATTAATTTAATTGACCAACAATCATTTGGAAGTGAAAAACGATTAAATTAAATAGTCGTTTGGATTGATTTCTCGTTGGACAAATTGTTGTTTTTCTTGAATTTTAAATTGTTAGGAGCGTTATAAGATTGGCAAAAGTCACAAAGAAGCATCGACTGCGATCGTTTTTTATTGGACTTATCGGAACTGTAATTGTCATTTTAGGGATACTTGTTATATACAACCACTTTCAGAAGACCAGTCGCCCTCAAACAATCAAGTTGACCGCGGTCGGGGATTCCCTTACCCAAGGCGTCGGAGATCCTAAGGGTAAAGGTGGCTACGTAAATTTAATTCGTAAAAAGGTGAATCATCAAAAATCTAATGTAACAATGACAACTGCTAATTTCGGTATTTCCGGAGAAACTACCAATCAAATTAATCACCGGGTTGTGACTTCCAAGCGACTTAAACGGAATTTACGTCAGGCAGATATGATCACGGTGACCACTGGCGGTAATGACTTAATTCAGTTTCTAAAGGCAAATATTTCATTGGGAAATAATCAAGGCTTAAAAGACCATCTTGATAGCTATTGTGTAACATACCAAAAAAGAGTATCCCGATTATTTCGAAGTATTCGTTACTTGAATCATTCCGCGCCAGTGTTCGTTTTTGGTATATACAATCCCGTTTATGTTTATTTCCCCCAAGTCTCGTTCATTGGAACCGCGATCGCTCACAATAATCGGATTACCCAGCAAGTGATTGATCGCCAAAAGAATATGTATTTTATCCCAATTGATAAAAAAATGTCTGACGGCCAATATCAAACCGCAAGTGCTAGAAAACGGTTAAGGCAGAGAGCCGTTATTCATGATGGTAACAATCAGGGAGCTAATGCTGGAATTGAAGGATTACTAAGCAATTCAAAAGCCGAACCTAACGAATACCTTTCAAATACCGATCACTTCCATCCTAATGAAACCGGTTATCAGATTATGACAGACTTGTTGTATCGCGATATGATAAAACATACGAATTGGTTAAAGGAGTAATAATATGAATCAGCCTCAAAGAAAATCACGACCTAGCCGAAATCCTTGGAAAGTGGCATTTTTGTCATTAATTACCCTGATCATAGTAGGGACCCTTGGCTTACTAAT
This sequence comes from Lentilactobacillus diolivorans DSM 14421, assembly GCF_001434255.1. Classification (GTDB taxonomy): domain Bacteria; phylum Bacillota; class Bacilli; order Lactobacillales; family Lactobacillaceae; genus Lentilactobacillus; species Lentilactobacillus diolivorans. The sequence goes on along the minus strand of NZ_AZEY01000093.1, from coordinate 10,522 downwards.
CGCAATTCGGCTATCATCCAATGTTGATCAGTCAGTTGACAAGGCCTACGATAATGGAACGACACCAATTTCAGCGGAATTAAATAAAGCACAACTTAATCAACTTTCTAATTATTATTTAAATAAGCTTCAAGCCAACAGCCAGAAAGCCAAGTATCATTTTGAGGTAGCTGACCAGGGAATTGTTTATGGATCCGTTAAATTGTTGGGAACGAATGTTGATTATTCATTATTTTTTGATCCTAAGGTTCTTTCAAACGGAAACATTGAACTTCACGCAACTAAAATGTCGTTGGGAAGATTCCCAGTACCAATCAGCTTTGTATTATACAACGTAAAAAAAGCTTATCATTTACCTAAGTGGGTGCAGCTGATACCAAATAAGAAACTTATCAAACTAGACATTGTTCATATGAATGGACCACAAGGCGTTAACTATCGAGCAAAAACGATCAATATGAGCGGTAAGGGTCAATTTGCCTTTGATATCATCTTGCCAAAGGAGGTTAATTAATGCACAAAAGCTTTTATCAATTTTTAATGACCAAACGAAATCCGGGGAGCTCAGATCCAATCGCAGAATTTGCAAATAACGCTTTCTATGATCAATCATTTCCTAAACAATTAGATGAATTTGATTCAATCTCTAAATATTTAGAAGAGAACGCAGGCTATTTGCCAAGTATGGTCGTTTTTGACGACGTTTGGAAACAGTATCAAGAAGACATGTAGGAGGAATTTTGATGACAGTCACAATTCAATGGTTCCCGGGACATATGGCTAAAGCGATTCGACAATTTGAAGAGAACCTATCATTGGTTGACATTGTCTTTGAAATTGTCGATGCAAGGATTCCATATGCTTCTCAGAATCCAGAAATTAAGCGAATTAGTGGTCAAAAACCACGCTTAATCATTTTAACCAAGCGTGATTTGGCTGATCCCAAACTAACAAACATCTGGTTAAGACATTTTGAAACGCTTCATCAACCGGCAATTGCAATCGACGCGAAAACACGCTTTGACATCAACAACGTTTTATCTGTTATCTCGCCCATTTTAAAGGATAAACTTCAACGCGAGCAAGACAAAGGCATGAAGAAACGGCCAATTCGAGCAATTAGCGTTGGCGTTCCCAATGTTGGAAAATCCACGGTTCTTAACCGGCTTGTTAATCGACGTGCTGCTCAAGTTGGTAATCGGCCAGGGGTCACAAAGGGCCAACAATGGTTAAAAGCAGGTAAGCAGTTGGAACTTCTCGATACGCCGGGAATTTTATGGCCAAAGTTTGAAAGCCAAGAGATCGCGGACAAACTGGCGTTAACCGGTGCAATCAAAGAGAGTGTTTTTGCCAGCGATGATATTGCTTTATTTGGTTTAAATTTTTTTAGAGACACTCATTCTGACGAACTCCAACGGCGTTATCATTTATCAGATTCTGACATGAACTTATCCGACGTTGACTTACTTCTTAAAATCACTCAAAAGATCGGTATGCGTGATGATTATGAACGAGCTTCAAACCGGATTATTCAAGACATCCGTGCCGGTAAATTGGGCGGCTATACCTTGGACATTCCAGAAACGAGGTAGGCACGGCAATGAAGCTGACAATTAGTGATATCAAGAAAATATTGAAAGAAACGCGATCACTCAACGATCCTTTATTCGCAAAGTTTTCACACGATTCACGCAAAGGTGTTCAGATGGCAATTCAATCAGCCAAAACACGAATCCAAGCTCAACAAAGACGCCTGGCAGCCTTTGAACATCGTTTTAAATATGAACGAGAATTATGGCATAAGGGAATCCACTACATTGCAGGCGTCGATGAAGTTGGTCGTGGACCGCTTGCTGGACCAGTAGTTGCGGCGGCAGCAATTTTACCAAAGGATTTTGACTTAATTGATGTTAACGACTCCAAGCAACTGACACCGGAAAAGCGATTAAGTTTAGCACCTATGATTCGAAAAGAGGCTCTCTGTGTTAGTATTGGGCTTGTCAGTAATGAAAAAATTGATCAGTTTAATATTTATCAGGCAACTCGAATGGCAATGAAACAAGCCATTGAATCTTTATCGCCCAGTCCTGAAGAAATCATCGTTGATGCCATGCAAATTAACGTTCCAATTGATCAGATCAGGCTAATTAAAGGTGACGCCAAGAGTATCAGTGTCTCTGCTGCAAGCGTTGTTGCAAAAGTTTATCGAGATCAGTTAATGGATGACTATGCAAAAATATATCCACAATACGATTTCCACCATAATGCAGGATATAGTACCGCAAAACATCTGGCCGCATTAAAAAAATATGGTCCAACCCCTATTCATCGGCGAAGTTTTTCACCCGTTCAAAAGTTTTTACAATAAAACTTAATATTTTACGTAGATACTCTTAAAAGGATGGAGAACATGATATGCTTTTAAGAGATTTTTTATTGCGATTACATTTGTGCAAAGGGATTGGAATTGTTGGTAAGTATCGGATTTATGAATGGTTAAGTCAATTTCAATTAAAACAAATTTCAGCACCAGCGGTTGAACAGCTGATCAAAGTGGGGCAAATTAAAGCACGAAATGTCACCACCTTTTCCTCAAGTTATATTCAATTAATGAGGAGCTCTAACTTAGTATCTAAAATTATCGGGAATGATCAATGGGTCAGTCTTTGCGATTCGATGTATCCATCGGCCCTAAAGGAATCATATGCTCCGCCAATTATCATGTTTTATCGTGGCAATTTAAGTCTGGCTACGGGTCAATTATTAGGAATTGTCGGTGCCCGTGATGCATCTAAATATTCATTCGAAATATTAAAAAAGTTGATTCCTGGCGAAATTTCCCATAGAATGACAATTGTGTCCGGTTTAGCTAAGGGGGTTGATACCTGGGCACATCAATGTGCAATTGCTAATCAGGGGAAGACAATTGCGGTCATTGGAACCGGCCTAGATATTGCTTATCCAGTCGCTAATAAATATTTACAGGCTCAGATAGGGCGCAATCATTTATTAATTTCAGAGTATCCGTCGGGAACAAAGGGGTTTCGAAACCACTTCCCTGAACGAAATCGAATTATTGCCGGGCTGGTTCAAAGTTTACTGGTTACTGAGGCAAAACATCATTCAGGAAGCTTAATTACCGCAAATTTAGCACTTCAAAATAATCGTAATGTGCTTGCTGTACCGGGCAATATTATTAACGATTTGTCTGTTGGAACGAACGAATTAATCGCAGCTGGTGCAAAGCCGATTTTGTGTTCAAAGGATATTCTTGAGGAGTTCATTAGTTGACACCTGAAAAATCATGCAATATGATGTGGTAGATTTGTGGAATAAAAATTAACAAATAACTAATTATAATATAGTAGCTTTTATAAAGCTTTGAAGGGAGAAAAAATGGCAACTACAACAAAACCAAAAGCTAAAGCCAAGACCAAACGTAAATCACCCAGAAAAAATCTTGTGATCGTCGAGTCTCCTGCTAAAGCAAAAACCATCGAAAAATATTTGGGCCGTTCTTATAAAGTTGTCGCCAGTAAAGGCCATGTCCGCGATTTGCCAAAGAGCAAAATGGGCGTTGATATTGATAACGATTATGAGCCCCATTACATTTCAATTCGTGGTAAAGGTGATACCATCAAGGAATTACGGTCTGCGGCTAAAAAGGCCAAAAAAGTCTATCTGGCAGCCGATCCGGATCGTGAGGGAGAATCAATTGCCTGGCATCTATCCCATATTTTGGATTTAGACCCAAAAGCTGACAACCGAGTTGTCTTTAACGAAATCACTAAGGATGCAGTTAAAGAATCATTTAAACATCCTCGGAATATTGATATGAACTTGGTTGATGCTCAACAAGCTCGGCGAATATTGGATCGACTTGTGGGATATTCAATTTCACCTTTGTTATGGCAAAAAGTAAAAAAGGGATTAAGTGCCGGTCGAGTTCAGTCAATTGCACTCTGGCTGATTATTCAACGTGAAAATGAAATTAATCATTTTAAACCAGTTGAATATTGGTCCATTGATTCCGAATTTAAAAAAGGAACCAGTAAATTTAATGCCAGCTTTTATGGCGTTAACGGAAAAAAGAAGGAGCTGCCGAATAATGAGGCCGTTCAAGAAATCTTAAACCAAATTGATCCTAAGGGCGACTTTGATATTACCAAAGTAACCCGTCGTGAGCGAAAGCGTCAACCGCAACCACCGTTTACAACCAGTACGCTTCAACAAGAAGCCAACCGAAAGCTGAATTATCGGACTCGAAAGACAATGATGGCTGCCCAACAATTATATGAAGGGATCAATATTGGTAAGGAAGGCAGTCAAGGACTGATTACCTACATGCGGACCGATTCAACCCGGATTTCTGTAATTGCCAAGCATGAAGCTTCAAAATTCCTTCATGAAAAATACGGGGCTGAATATGCAGCAACCAAGCCAATTAAGGGCAAGCTACCTGAAGGTGCGCAGGATGCTCATGAGGCGATTCGGCCAACGTCAGTATTTCGGACCCCAGCTAGTCTTAAAAAGTATTTGACCCGTGATCAATTTAGACTCTACCAAATGGTCTGGTCAAGATTTGTTGCGAGTCAAATGACCCCGGCACTTATGGATACGATGGCTGTTACAATTGAACAAAACCACATCATTTTTAAGGCAAACGGTTCCAAAATGAAATTTGACGGATTCTTGAAGATCTACGGTGATAGTAAAGAAAAAGACAATTTACTACCGGATCTTGAAGAAGGCGACCTTGTTAAATTAGTCAAGAATAATCCAGATCAACATTTCACCCAGCCACCAGCTAGATTTAGCGAAGCCACACTCATTAAGGCACTTGAAGAAAATGGTGTTGGTCGACCATCGACGTATTCCCCAACGTTGGAAACCATCCAACGTCGATACTACGTTAAACTGGTTGGCAGACGTTTTGAACCAACTGAACTTGGTGAAATTGTTAATAAGATTATTATTGAATACTTCCCAGATATCGTAAATATTGATTTCACGGCAAATTTGGAAGGTAAATTGGACCAAGTTGAAGCGGGAAAAGAAAACTGGATTAAACTCGTCGATACTTTCTACAAGCCATTCTCAACCGAAGTTGAATCTGCGACCGAAAATATGGAAAAGGTTCAGATTAAAGATGAACCAGCTGGTTTTAATTGTGATATCTGTGGTGCTCCTATGGTCATTAAGATGGGACGATACGGAAAGTTTTATGCTTGTTCTCGATTCCCAGATTGTCGAAATACCAAGGCAATTGTCAAAGAAATCGGTGTTATTTGCCCCAAATGTCATCAAGGCCAAGTCATTGAACGAAAGTCAAAGAAAAACCGACTTTTCTATGGGTGTTCACGATTCCCTGATTGTGATTTTGTTTCATGGGATAAACCGATTGGCAGAAATTGTCCAAAAGATGGTCATTTCTTAGTCGAGAAAAAGGTTAAGGGCGGCACTCAGGTGATTTGTCCAAATGGTGATTATGAAGAACCGGCTCAAAAATAACTTCTTCGATCATGATGTCAAACAAGAAAGCCGAAATAAATAAAACTGTTTTTAAAGGCGTAGAAACCTTGTTATCATTTGGTTTCTACGCTTTTTTTGCTTGAAATCAATGATTGTACCTGATAAACGCTGCTCAAAAATCTGCCGATTGTTGTAAAATCAAATTAAGGTTCATTAAATGATTGTTAGGAGGTTATTGATATGGATTCATCAGAACATAGTAGTTGTACCACCATTTTAGTTGGTAAAAATGCCAGTTATGACGGTTCAACACTGATTGCCAGGAATGAAGATGCCGGCGTTGCGGTTAATCCAAAAAAATTCGTCGTTATGCATCCTGCAGATCAACCACGTAACTATCATGCCAAGGGTAGTCAATTTGCAATTCAGCTACCCGATAATCCACAGCGTTATACGGCCGTCCCGGAAGCAGTGGATCAGAATGGCGTTTGGGGCGAGGCTGGGATTAACGGAAATAACGTTGCTATGAGTGCAACTGAAACAATTACAACCAACTCCAGAGTCCTAGGTGCCGATCCACTGACCAAGAGTGGAGTTGGTGAGGAAGACTTACTGACCGTTACACTGCCATACATTAATTCGGCCAGAGAAGGTGTTCAACGAGTTGCCCAAATTTTAAAGGAACACGGGACTTACGAGTCCAACGGGATTATTTTTTCTGATGTTAATGAGATTTGGTATATGGAAACTGCTGGTGGTCACCACTGGGTTGCCCAACGAATTCCAGATAACGCTTATGTTATTGCACCAAATCAAACAGGAATTCAAGAAGTTGATTTTAATGATCCGGACAATTTCATGTTTCCAGCCGATCTCCGAGACTTTGTTAAAACGAATCATCTTAATCCAGCCAATGACTTTAATTTCCGGAAAATATTTGGCTCAGATTCACAACTTGATCATCACTATAATACACCGCGGGCTTGGTACGGCCAACGTTACTTTAATCCAGAATCCGTTCAGGGCAAGTCCCCAATGAGTAACAATTTGCCCTTCATTTGTCATGCAGATCGTAAAATCACCATTGAAGATATTAAATTTGTCTTGAGTTCTCATTATCAAGATACACCATATGATCCGTTTGCCCCTGGTGTTGATTATGAAAAAACACCTTATCGACCCATTGGTTTTAATCGTAATCAAGAATTATCAATTATGCAGCTCAGACCGTACGTAGCCAAATCGTCTGCAGCTATTCAGTGGCTGGCGTTTGCGGCAAATCCGTATAATATATTGGTGCCATTCTTTACAAACATCGATGAAACACCGGCTGCCTATGGCAACACGACCGGGCTTTTAGATAGTCATAATGCATATTGGTTGAACCGATTGATCTCTTTAATCGCAACTGATCACTATCACAGTTTGATGGATCAAGTAGAAGCATACCAAGAGAAGGAAATGGGCTATGGTCATCAACGCGTTGCTGAAATTGATAAATTAGCAGCCAAGACGTCGCAAGCTGGTTTAATAAAGGTACTAACTGATGAGAATGACAAAACTGCCGATACCGTTATGAAAGATACACAAAAACTGTTAACCAAATTGGTTGCTCAGGCCAGCAACCGTGTTCGTGGTTCGTTTACTCGTGCACATTATTAAAAGAATTTTTAATATCATGATTCATCGCAGCAATTAAATAAAGCATCCAAGTATCTCTTTTGAGATATCTGGATGCTTTATTAAACATAAAATCATTGAACGCTCATTGCTCACCAATCACAAGTTAACGTCCTGTTTAAAATTAATTGGTGAAAAATCAGTCGCCGCTGTCACTAAGCGACTGATCAATTTTTGATAAGCCGTTAACGCAATTCTTGAATTATCGAAATTAACCTTCGTCAAATAATTTTCAAGTTCAACGTTTGATAATTCTTTAGCAACCCGATCCGTCTGCTTAACGAGTTGTTGGAACCTGATTCGAAGCTGTTCCTTGGCTTCGTTTAACTTCGGTCCAAATTCAATATAATGAGGGTCAACCAGTACACCTGCTAGTTTATACGTCCAATATGCTTGGTCAGGCGCGTACTGACCACTTGCATTTTGATAGGCTTGAGGCGTATCTGTTGCGCCAGCATAAAATGGAACAAAGGTACTTTGAGCAGCCACACCCATTGCCAACCACTGAATGCCGGAAGCACCGAGCGGCATAGAAGGCCGAATTTGAAGGATATGAGCCTCTTGGGTCTTGGCTAGACTAATTGGTCGATATCGATGCTTGTCCGCCTCTGATCCCTCACCAATTGGATCGTAAGGGGTACCTTGGTAATGAGAACTCAAGAAGTCTTGGACATCGAAGACACTTAATTTCCGGTTGGCACGATTAAAGAAGGGCATATCTTGATCTACAGGCTCGTACGATTGTTCCGGTGAAAATAATTTCAAACCATACCAAACTCGCGGCGTATTGTAATAAGTGTCAGCTAAAGTAGCCGTTCCAAAAATCTTTCTAAAATTAAAGGTTCGACCGGTCTGATCCGGGTTGAGATGGTTTTCTTGAACAAACTGACGAATATTCGTTGACCACAAGTAATTTTGCGGATCATCAAAGTCAATTTCCTGAATGGCAGTTTGATTGGCAATAACTGCGTAACTATCATCGGGAATTTTGACAGCAACCCAGCGATGCCCACCGGCAGTTTCCATGTACCAAGCTTCGTTTTTATCAGCAAACAAAATGCCGTTTGACTCAAAAGTTCCATAGTGTTCAATGATCGTACCGAGTCGCTTAACGCCGGCACGAGCCGTTTTAACATACGGCAATACAACAGTAATCATAGCTTCTTCGCCAATGCCATCTTTTTCCAACGGGTCGGCTCCCAGTGCCAATTCATTAGTATATGTGCTTTCAGTGGCACTCATTGCAACACCGTATTCGTTAAACCCATTTTCTTCAAATAACCCAAACTTATCGGTCCATTCAGGTGTTGCGGAATAGGATCCCCGAACATGTGGTAAGGGCATCTTAAAACCATTATCAGTTGATGAAAATTGTTGATCATCGTTGAATTCTTGATGGGGGTGAATCACATAGTTTTTTGGCCAAGATGATTTGCTGTCTTCATTTCGGGCAATCATAATTGATCCATCAATACTAGCCTTTTTGCCAATGATCATGCTTGTGCAGGCAGAATAATTTTTAAATGGTATCATTTATTTTTTCTCCTTGATTATTCAAAATTTGATACCGTTAATTGTATCATCTTTTTCTCAAGCGTCGAATGAATAACCCTTATAAATTCCTCGAATTCAGTCTAAAGAAGATTGCGGATTAAATTAAAATAAGGTATACTTTTTCTAATTAAAAAATAATTTAGGAGGTTGAGCTAATGCCAATTGTTGATATCCATTTAATTGCTGGTAGATCTCAAGATCAATTGAAGGGGCTTGTTGAAGACGTTACGGCCGCTGTTGTTAAGAATACTGGAGCGCCTGCAGAACATGTTCACGTTATTTTGAGTGAAATGCAAACTAATCGTTATAGCGTTGGTGGCGTCTTGAAAAGTGACGAAAAATAAATCATTATATTGACTATTTTACGTCTTCCTAGATGACCACTAATAAATATTGCTGAGTGAGACGAAGGGCGGTAGTGCTCTGGAAGTTGCCCTTTATCTCACGTTTTTCTTGATAATAGTTATGATTACAAAAATGGGGCTGGACAAAATCACTTTTTGTCTCAGCTCTTTTTTAGAAGGCTGGGACAATAATCATTTTGACCAGTCTCTGTTGGTATAAACACGATTTCTACCGAACTAAAATGCGGGACAAACGGCAACTTCCGGCCGTGTACCCGGATTATCTAAATATTCAAATTCAGAATATTCGGTTAATCCAATTACTCTCTGGAAGTTAAGCACCTTTTGTCTCGCTCTGATTCCTACGATTAGTCAAGAGTTTAATTGAAGAATTAAATAGCCCACAATTAGTCATGAGAATTGGCAACGGGAATTGTGGCTTAGGTAAGTATAGTCAGCAATTAATGGATTTTTGCGTATACTTAACAGGCCTCACTAAAGCCCGGTTTAAAAAAGGATTGGTGCGGTATATACTTAA
>NZ_AZEY01000093.1:0-856 GCF_001434255.1 Lentilactobacillus diolivorans DSM 14421 | reverse complement strand
GCGTCTTGTTCATACAAGCAACAATTGCGACCTTATTCCGTTTCGGAATCGGGCCGTTTTTTAGTTGATAATAATAGTCCACAATATGATTATTAGCGGTGTGTTGAGCACGCAACATGTTTTTTACAATGAGATACATCAGCATGCGGGCTCGGGGATCACCCCGCTTATTAATATGGTCTTGTCGAAGATATTTACCGGATTGGTAACGATTAATGTCAATCCCGACAAAGGCATTAAGTTGATTGGCACTATCAAAGCGACGAATATCTCCAAGTTCGCCAATGAGTTCAGCCGCACTTTGTGCGCCGATGCCGGGCATAGAAGTGATGACAGCAAGTTCAGGCAGGGAGTTAGCCAAAGTAACTAGCTGCTTAGTCAGCGCTTCTTTTTGCCGGATTAAATTAATTAAAATTCGACAATAATAACGTACTGCCTGAACTTGAACGCTGTCTGGATCAACAGCCGGATAACTGTCTTTGGCTAGTGCTTGAAGCTTTTCAGCATACTGTATGCCTTTGACTTTAGATAATTTCTTATCAGTACTGTGGATCAACCGATTCTTTAATACTGTCCGGGAAAGCCCCTGTACCAAACTGGGATGTGGAAACAAACTGACAACATTTAACGCGAGCTTTGAAACCCGACTAGTAAAAAGCTGTTCAAGCTCTGGGAAAGTTTGTTGGAGCTGAGTGTGAAGCTGGACATGTTTAATGTGAACGTCAGTTTGAACACGTTCATAAAAGCGGGTTAATTCGTGCATCTTCGCATAAACACATGTTCTGGGTTGCTTAAGACGGAAATGGTTATTCAACGCCGCCCTAGCAATCCGGTGGGCATCTTGGCGATCGGTTTT
>NZ_AZEY01000092.1 GCF_001434255.1 Lentilactobacillus diolivorans DSM 14421 | reverse complement strand
GCGCTGACTAAGCAGCTAGTTACTTTGGCTAATAACTCCCTGCCTGAATTTGCCGTTATCACTTCTATGCCCGGCATCGGCGCACAAAGTGCGGCCGAACTCATTGGCGAACTTGGAGATATTCGTCGCTTTGATAGTGCCAATCAACTTAATGCCTTTGTCGGGATTGACATTAATCGTTACCAATCCGGTAAATATCTTCGACAAGACCATATTAATAAGCGGGGTGATCCCCGAGCCCGCATGCTGATGTATCTCATTGT
>NZ_AZEY01000091.1 GCF_001434255.1 Lentilactobacillus diolivorans DSM 14421 | reverse complement strand
AGTAACGCTTCAGAGCCCGATAGTCACGGGAAGTCTTGTTTAGCTGTTTCATCAGGCGAATTCGAGTTTTATTAAAAGCCCGATTAAGGGCTTGAATAATATGAAACTTATCAATGACGACCACGGCATTGGGAAAGACCGTTTGAATCAGTTTGGGGTAGGTATAGTTCATATCAGTGACAATCATGGTGACCCCTTCGCGAGCTGCTTGATCATACTGGCGAAAGTATGTCTCCAGCCGATGGATCGTTCGAAAGGCTAATAAATCAATCAATTCATGGGTTTCGGCATCCATGAATTCAAAGCTCATGGCATCCGTCGCTGATTTGGTTGTTTTAACTTCATCCATGAGAATAACGGTGGGTAGATAATGCCAATTAGGCTGAAAATCGCGCTCAGCGCGCATGAGTTGCCGGCCCACAAAGGTGTCGGAAGTCGATAACTCATTGGCAATGTGTTTTAACGATACAGGTTCGGCCAGCTTTTCCAGGCAGGCTTGCCGAGTTGGATTGGAGATCGTGCAGTGCCTCGGAACCAGCGGCGTCTGAGCCAAAAACGTCCGTTGATATTCCTTACAGTAAAAATTACGTCGTCGTAAGTGTAACAGCACATCATTATCTTGGATTTTAGCGAAGCGGACCGTCGTTTGACGCCAGCCATAACGAATGATTTGCCCTTGGTTCACAATTCCACAGTGGGCGCAAGCCCGCGGACGGTAATCCAAGCGGCCAGTGAGGCGAATCGCACCGTCAGCCCGGCGGACACTGCTTTCAATTTCAAGATGGTCATCGGCTATGTTTAACAATAATTTTGTAGTATCATCATTCATAAGGACATTTCCTTCTTTCTCTAAAATCTTCGTGGTAGTTGGTTTTGATGAACGGACAGGAAATGCCCGTTTTTTGTTCAATAATAATATAC
>NZ_AZEY01000090.1:157791-381180 GCF_001434255.1 Lentilactobacillus diolivorans DSM 14421 | reverse complement strand
AGTTAGAAGCTGATTTTTATCGGCTTCTAACTGGATCTAATCTTAGATTGTTTTTTAGCCTCGGTTAATCTAACAACCTATCCAAAAACAATCAAGTTGCGGTTGGAATGTAACCTGCATACTTTGTGAATCGCTTTTGATTTCTTGTTCTTTCTTTAAATTTCTTTTTTGATTGGTGTGGTCAATGAGAATATTGTATACTTAAAAAGGTATTAACTACGAAACAAATGCATGAATAACAGGAATGGAGACGTTTACATGAATGATCAGCAATACATAATGGCCATTGATGAAGGTACCACAAGCACCAGGGCAATCTTGTTTAATAATGATGGAGAAATTGTCGGTAAAGCCCAACGTGAATTCCATCAGTATTTTCCGAAATCCGGCTGGGTCGAACATGATGCCAATGAAATTTGGAATGCTGTTCAGTCGGTCATTTCCGAAGCTTTGATTAATGCAGATGTTCAACCATATAAAGTTCGGGGAATTGGCGTAACCAATCAACGGGAGACAACCGTGATTTGGGACAAAAATACAGGTCAACCGATTTATCACGCAGTTGTTTGGCAATCAAAACAAACTGCTGATTTGGCTGATGACCTCAAAAACAAAGGTTATTCTGAAATGATTCACGAAAAGACCGGATTGATTATCGATTCATATTTTTCGGCAACTAAAATTCGCTGGATTTTAGATCACGTAGCCGGTGCACAGCAAAAGGCGGAAAACGGCGATTTATTATTTGGCACTATCGATACATGGGTCCTATGGAAACTAACCGGCGGTAAAGTCCATGCAACCGATTATACTAACGCCAGCCGAACAATGCTGTTCAATATTCATGATCTCAAATGGGATCATGATATTTTGAAATTACTAAACATTCCCGAAAGTATGCTGCCTGAAGTTCATTCTTCTTCAGAAATTTACGGTTATACGGCAGGTTATTCTTTCTCCGGTGTCCAAGTACCAATCGCCGGAATTGCCGGTGACCAACAGGCCGCTTTGTTTGGTCAAATGGCATTACAACGTGGGATGATCAAAAATACGTATGGCACTGGTGCTTTTATCGTGATGAATACCGGTGAAAAACCAACGTTATCCAAACGTGGCTTATTAACAACAATTGCCTATGGCATTGACGGGAAGGTTAATTATGCGCTTGAGGGGAGCATCTTTGTGGCTGGTTCAGCGATTCAGTGGCTTCGTGATGGCATGGAAATGGTGAAAACCTCTCCCGAATCTGAAAAAATGGCGATTGCTGCTAAAAGTACTGATGGGGTTTACGTGGTGCCGGCTTTCACCGGCTTAGGGGCTCCTTACTGGGACCAAGAAGCGCGAGGTGCAGTCTTTGGCTTAACTCGTGGCACGACCAAGAATCAATTTGTTCGGGCAACCTTGGAATCACTAGCTTACCAAACTCGGGACGTCGTTGATACAATGGTTGCGGAAACTGGCATTGATCTTAAAGAGCTGGCAGTTGATGGTGGTGCAGCCAATAACAATTATTTGATGCAATTCCAAGCAGACATTTTAGGAACACCGATTGAAAGAGCTTCAATTTCAGAAACAACTGCGCTAGGTGCGGCCTATCTTGCGGGACTAGCCGTTGGTTACTGGTCGTCCATTGATGAAATTAAAAAAACGGTTAAAGCCCGTGATAATTTCAAGCCGGATATGCAGTTAGCCGAACGGGAGAAACTTTATTCAGGTTGGCAAAAAGCGGTTAAAGCAACTATCCAATATCACCCTGATGAGGATTAGTCACAACATCACTTTTACAAAGTACCACTTAGTTTCAGCCTTTTTAGAAAGTGATATCTAATGAAAATATTGAAGAGCTATACCCGTGTTTACGTTCATCATTTAAATGCAACACTTAATCGATACCAACAATTATTGTCAACAACCGTTGAATCAAGATTTAAATATCCACAGAAGGGGTTGGAATTAGCATCGATTGGTAATCTATTATTAATTAGTGGTAATGAAGACAGTCTGCGACCCTTTCGCACGACCCAAATCACTTTTCTGGTTGATGACCTCGATGAATTTGTTGTCTTTTTTAAACAACATCATTTTCAGATAATTCATCCTTACCAACATGTTCCGACCGGAAAAAACATCACTGTCAAAGATCCCGAGGGATTTATTGCAGAATATGTTCAACATGTCTAACGAGATGCTAATAATTTAAAGCAAAAAGCCCGCAGGAATTTTCATCCCCGCGGGCTTTTACATATCAATAACTCATCAAAATACGGCTCTGTTTTTTAACATACCAAACAACTTCGTAAAAATGATTTTCACTTGAAAATAGTGAAAATTGAATTATTAAACAATCTCATTTTATTGACCTACTGCCAAGTCCAAATGTTCTTGCAGATACCGGGCAACGCCATCCTGTTGGTTATCAAACGTTGTGACATCGTCAGCTGAGTTTTTAATCTGGTCGATGGCATTTTTCATAGCGACACCAGTACCAGCGTATTTCATCATGGTTAAATCATTAGCCTCATCGCCAAACGCAATGATATCTTTTTGCAGAATCCCATAGTAATCAGCTAAAAATTTTAATCCAGTTGACTTGTGAATGCCTTTGGTGGCAATCTCAACAATTGGATGAGGACCACCCCAGGGAGAAACTTCAACTTGATCGCCAAACTGATTTTGAACATAGTCAATCAATCCAGCCTTTAGCTCAGGTCTTACTTCCACTGTGATGCTAATTGGATTGTCCTTGAGGCTTTGCTGGTTTAAAATCTGATTTGTTTGTAAGGTACTTGGGAAAAAACCAAATCCAGATTTAAGTCCCCGATTAGCTAGAAACAGGTTACGGCCTTCAACAGCAATCAGAGAGAGCCCTAACAGCTTACTTTTTTCCAACAATTCCATCACAATTTCGCGATCAATCGTATACTGATATTCACGAGCCCATGCCTGATGTGGTAAAATGCCTAGGTTGCCATTAAAGTTAATCATTGGTGTTTTTAAGTTTAATTCATCATAAAAATTTTCGGAAAGTCGATTAGGGCGTCCGGTAACAATACTTACCAGGTAGCCTTCTTTAACAGCTTGGCTAATGGTCGCCTTGGTTTGGTTACTTAATTCGGCATCATTATTCAATGCAGTCCCATCCAAATCAAGTGCTATTAATTTTTTTGTAATTGTGATCACTCCTTAACCAGCGTATCTATTTATACTATCCGATAAATAAAATTTCGTCAATCATCGACTTCTAAAGAGGAGAAAGTTATGGCTTTACCAACAGATTTCATTAATAAATATCAACACCTACTTGGTCAAAAAGAGGCAAATGCCTTTATTCAAAGCTTTTCCAAGCCTGCTCGTCACGGGTTTCGGATCAACCCGTTAAAGGAAAATCGACCACGCGGGGTTAATTTAACCAATGCTACCGAACACTGTCAATTTGGCTATTACGGCGAAGTAACCGGTAAAACGGTTGATCATCAAAGTGGTGCCGTATACAGCCAGGAACCAAGTGCAATGTACGTGGGGGAGGTTGCTCATCCCAAGCAACACGAGCGCGTTCTCGATTTATGCGCAGCTCCAGGGGGTAAAACAACACACTTGGGAAGTTATTTACAGAATACTGGCTTATTAATCGCTAATGAAATTAATTCAAAACGTTCGAAAATATTGGTTGAAAACACTGAACGGTTCGGTTTAACCAACACAATTGTTACCAACACCACTCCTGAAGTACTTGCCGCCCGCCTTCCAAATTACTTTGATCGGGTATTGGTCGACGCACCGTGCTCAGGTGAAGGGATGTTTCGAAAAGATCCCGACGCGATGCAGTATTGGAATTTAGACTATCCCGCCGAATGTGCAAAACGCCAACGAACGATTCTAAAAGAAGCTGTTAAGACCCTTAAACCCGGGGGTATCTTAGTTTATTCAACTTGTACATTTTCACCGGAGGAAGACGAACAAATCATTGCTTGGCTCGTCAAAACATATGGATTTAATCTGTTACCAGTCAAGAAATTTCCAGGAATGGATAGTGGGGTGCCTGAATGGGCAGATGGTAACTCTGATTTACAAAACTGTGTTCGAATTTTCCCTCAACATTTTAGTGGTGAAGGTCATTTTATTGCCAAACTGCAAAAGCCGACTTCTGAACCGGTACATCAGCAATCCAGTAAACATCACCGTGATGTTGCAATCAATCAAAATACCCAACCAATGAATGCCGAAGAACAAAATCTTTGGGCTGATTTTGAAAGACAAATGCTAAAGAAGCCGATTTTCGGTCGATTAGTCACATTTAAACATGATTTATACTCAGTCCCAGAAATAACACCTAACTTGGCAGGCATCAAAATTGTTCGATTAGGGCTTCAAATTGGCACTTTCAAGAAAAGTCGGTTTGAACCGAGTTACGCATTGGGAATTGCCTTGCATCCTCAAGACGTGATTCATCCGCTTGCCATTAGTTATGCAAGCTGGCAAAAATATGTTCATGGTGATACTTTTTCAGTCGATAAGAGCCTGAAAAAGGGGTGGTATCAATTGATATGTGAAGGCCAACCAGTTGGATTCAGCAAAGTTGTCAATGGCATTGCAAAAAATTTCTTTCCTAAGGGGCTTCGATTTCAAGCTGATTAGGTGGCTAAATCGCTCATTAAATAAAAAAGTAGGCAATCAAGAGACTGAAATGAAATGTTTCTCTTGATTGCCTGCTTTTTATTTAATGATTCAACTCAAAAGGATAAACTAATATGTTAAACCGCGTTGATTTAAATAGGAGATTATCTCTGGGCTTAAAATAAGCTTCTGTGATTGCAATTCTGAAATGGTTGAAGCATGGACCATTAGCATAATGGCCTTCAAGCCGTAAATCCAGTCAAAAACTTTATCTATAAGGGTCTGAGGGCCTTCATGAATCACTTCGTGCAAAAACTGTCCGGCTATGCCAACGGCTGTACTTCCCAAAGCTAAACATTTAGCAACATCCAGCGGTGACTTAACACCACCTGAAGCAAGAATCGTTAAGCGGTCTTGAAATTGGCGACTCTCCAATAATGATTCTCCAGTTGTCAATCCCCAATTCTTTAAATAAGCCATATTCTTCTGTGGACGTCGAAAATTTTCAATTGTTGCAAAATTCGTTCCACCGTGACCACTAACATTAATATAATGGACGCCCAAATCAATGAGTTGAGCAATCGTTTCCCGACTCATCCCAAAGCCAACCTCTTTAACAATCACTGGAACAGAAAGATGGTGAACCATTTGCTCAATATTTGTGATAAAAGAGAATTCACGATCACCTTCGGGCATAATCAATTCTTGGGCCACATTAATATGAAGCTCAAGTGCATTTGCATCAATCATTTCAACGGCAGCCTGCGCATCTTGATAATTTCGGTTGGCACCAATATTTGCAAAAACAATTCCCGTTGGATTAACTTTTCTGACAACTTCAAAAGTTGCCCGTAAAGTTGGATCACTCAAAGCAACACTTTGTGAACCAACAGCCATTGCTAAACCAGTCGCTTTAGCAACCGTGGCAAGCTGCCGATTGATTTCCTGAGTTCTTAGACTACCACCGGAAATCGCTTCAATATAAAAAGGGACATTTAAACTAAGTGGTCCAATTCTGGTCGAAAGATCAATATCAGCTAAGGACGTTTCTGGCAGACTTTGGTGAATAAAGCGAAAGTCAGCAAATGCCGATTGATCTTGATAAAACTTTTCTGCTAGTGACATGTGTTCATCTTTACGGTGAGAATGCTTTGAAATCATGAGCTACTCCTTATCAAGGTCAATAACTGGATGAACCCGCAGCGACAATCTGGTAATGCCATTCTGCCTCCAACGATTAATCATAGAATCAATATCTTGATTTTTATCGATCAACACAATGCCGCAATCACCACCACCGGCACCAGAAGATTTAGCTGCTGCTGAATGTTCAACGGCAATGTCGCACATTTTCTTTAACGTGGGCGTTTCAATTTGGACTTTAGTAAAATCGGCGAGATGTTGAAGAATTTCACGATTTTTTTGAATCCCAGCTTGAATTGCAGCCAAACTACCTTGTTTAAAGCCATCAATCAAGTCCTCAAGGCATTTTTTACTCTCATGCAGAAATTGATTGTAAGTCACATGCTGCTGGCTCTTCTGAATAGCAACTTTGTCAACTAAATGAGAAGTAGATGCCGGAGATCCCGTCCATCCGATAATTAAGCGTAAGTTATCAGGTGGGGTCAACTGGGTAATCTTTAAATGTGGCCATGGTTGATCAACCAGATCCGTTAAAGATTGTTGCATTCTGGCAGCAGCCAACCAAGCGCGATCAAAAGACCGGTAGGCGATCCAACCACCGTAAACGCTCGCAGCAATATCACCTAACGAACCATTTCCTTGAACATCCAGGTGAGCAATCGCTGACAGCTTAAACAATTTACTCTTGGTTAGCGGAATCTTATAAAACAAGCATAGTGCTTTGACTGTCGCAACAGTGACTGCCGCTGAAGACCCCAGACCGTATTTTTTACCATTCGGGCTATCCAAATCGCTGTTAATCCGTAAATCATATAAAGCCATTGAACGGCCAAGCGATTGTGCATAGGCCTCTGTCAAATGGATAGCTGAAATAATATAGTTAAACGTATTATCTCGATTATCAAGGATCATTTCATCACCTTGACGACGCCAGTAAACAGAATCTTCGCGGTACTGCTTAGAAACAATGCTGCCATATGATTTGCTCTGAGAAATTTCGACGGTCACAAATTGATCCAATGCGACAATAATTGACGGGTAGCCAGTTTCAACAACTGCATATTCCCCTGCAATATATAGTTTTCCTGGCGCTTTGACCGTAATCAAGCAATCATTTCCTTTCCAAATTATAAATAGTGGACACCCGGACCTGATTTGGCGAGGGTGACTTTATCAGCACCAAGCATTTCAGTAAACGTCTCAACAACGTCATTAACATGACGCCGCTGACAAAGAACTTTGACGTTTGGTCCGGCATCGATCGTGTAATAACATTCGATACCATTATGCCGAAGTTGTTTCACCATATTCATTGACTCTAGCGTTTCGCTATTAAAATACATAAAGTCGGGATTAGCACTCAGTGTGAGGGCATGCATCCGCATGGCATTAAGCTCACTGATTTCACCAAATTTAGTGAAATCATCATTGCTAATTGCTGATTTAATGGCTGCCAGATCCGTTTGAGCAATTTTTACCCAAGTTGGATAATAAGGCGAAGTGGTTACCGATAAGCGCATGGCTTGGCGGCTCGAAATCGGCTTACGATGACGTTCAACGGTCAGTGCAATGACCTGAACATCGCTTAACCCGTTATCAGCAGTTACCGGCACAGCATAAGAAGAATGGTCATCAGTGCCACGCCGCCACTCAACAAAACCACCGTAAATTGAGCGACAAGCTGATCCCGAACCGCGTCGAGCTAATCTGGACAAATCCTGATGAGACAAATCCAGACCAGCCGCCTTACTACCAGCTGCCGCCAACGCCGCAAATGCTGAGGCTGATGATGCCAGGCCTGCTGCAGTTGGAACGTGATTGGTTGAAACGACTTGAGCATTGGTCGTTATTTCCGCACGTTTTCGAATGATTGACAAAAAGTCATGGACCCGTTGCCACCCTTGACCATTCACTTCCTGTTCATCAATCATAACGACATCGGCAGTCAATGATTCGTCAAAAGTAACATGAGTTTCGGTATAAAATTGATCAAGAGTTAATGACAAGCTACTGGTATACGGAATGATCAATGATTCGTCCTTTTTACCCCAGTACTTGATGAGGGCAATATTTGTATGTGCAATGGCACCAATCGATTTATTTGACCAGGTTGTCATTTTTTTCTCCTGTGGAAATGTCGTAGTTTCGAAAAGATTGAATCCAAGTTTGGGTAGCACCAGCCTGTCTTAATGCAGTTGAAATCTTTTGAGCATCGGCATGATTAGCCGCTAATGCAATCATGCAGCCACCCAAACCACTACCGGTTAATTTAGCACCAAGCGCATGATGTGCTCGGGCAATCCGACAAAAAAGATCCAAAGTTGACGTACTGACACCCAGTTCAGCTAAATGATCCTGCGACTGGTTCATCAATGTCCCCAATAATGACTCGTTTGATGTTGCAAGGGCATGGCGCGCCAAAGTGGCAATTTCTCCTAATTGATTAATCAAGGGAATGGCTAAATCAGGTTCATCAACCACGTTATCGTGAACCAGTGAAACGGCCTGACCAGTTTTGCCTTTAATACCACTGTCAGCAATCACCAAACAGGGCCTTGATAAATGAAATGAGATTTGTTCATTAATCTCGTTTTTAATCAGCCAAATCGGCATGTCGGAGCTGGCAGTTGCCGCATCTAAGCCACTTGGGTTGCCATGGGTGATCTTTTCTTCAACATTTGCCAATTCTAACAACCGACCACGACTAAGAGGTACTTCAAATAAATGGTAAAAAGCCCGAATAAGGGCAACGGATGTAGCGGCTGATGATCCCATACCTCTTTCAGAAGGAATTTTACTTGTAATTCGAAGCATAAATGGCAAATCCCGGTTTCCAAGAACATCCAACAACGTCCCGATAAGAACCCGGACCCCCTTCAAATTGTCGGTCATTTCATTAATTGGGCCATCAAAATACCGACACTTGATTTGTTGTCCAGCGGCAGTCCGCTCAATTTCAGCAGTAACATCAACTGAATATAAAGGCATGGCAATTGAAGGCTTTCCATAGACAACACTATGTTCGCCAAACCAAATGATTTTAGCATTACTTTTTCCTAAAGCATTTTCTTTCAATCTTATCCGCTCACTTTCAAACATTCCAATTTTATCATAATTCAACGATTTCAGAACTTTTTACTATTATTTTTAAAGTTTCATAAAAAATTGCCAACAGACGCCGGTAGATAATCACAACGCGCTTGTAGTATTATTAAATATAATGATTCATAAAAAGAAAAAATTGATTTAATAAATAGATTGGTGAACAAACATGAATTTAAAAACAACCTTTGCTGTTGTTGACATTGAAACTACCGGTACCGATACGACTTCTGAAGATAACCGGATCATTCAGTTCAGCTGTTGCTTGGTTACAAACAACAAAATAATAAAAACGTACGTAACCGATATTAATCCACAACGGGATGTTCCTAACCGGATTACCCAGCTAACTGGGATTTCTGATTCCCGGCTCAAAAAAGCTCCAACGTTTGACCAAGTTGCTGCCAAACTGTATCAGTTGCTAAACAACACTGTCTTCGTTGCCCATAACGTCAATTTTGACTTTCCGTTTCTTAATGGCGAATTTCAACGGGTAGGGTATCCTGAATTACAAATTCCGGCGATTGATACCGTGACATTAAGTCAGATTTTACTGCCAACATTATCAAGTTATCGGCTTCAAGATTTAAGTTCCTATTTTAATATCACCCACAAACATCCGCACACTGCTGATAGTGATGCCTTGGCAACCGCAAAATTACTGACAATTTTACTAAACCAAATCCAAGAATTACCACAAATGACATTGGAACAGATTATTGCCGTTAATCCACCGTTACCTCAAGATACCATGCAGATATTTTTGGATGCTGACGACGTCAATCGACATCGCGTACACACGATGCCGCTTCCAGAACATCTCAAAATTTCTTCGGGATTAATCATTCGCAAACGTAAGCCAATTACGATTGAAGATATATCCGGTCGTCAAAAGGCCAAGTTTCCAAAAACCAAAAAAGCGAAAGCTGCAGTTTTACCCGACCACCTCGAATCACGAACCGAACAAAATAAGATGATGAATCTTATTTACAACAATTATGCCGACCAACAGGATCATCAAGCCAAACCGCTCTTAATTGAAGCCCCAACCGGCATTGGTAAAAGTTTAGGCTATTGCTTGCCATTTAGTTATTTAGCAACTCCACAAAAACCGGTTGTCATTAGTACCTCAACAACTTACTTACAGTTTCAGCTACAAAACCAAACCATCCCCATGATCAATGACGAATTACCTTTTAAAATTAATAGCGTCATTTTAAAAGGGGCAAGACATTACATTGACCTCAACAAGTTTCGCAACCTGCTGTTTGTTCCTGACAGTTCCAGTCAAACAGCTTTCGTGAAAGCTCAGATTTTGGTTTGGCTGACAATGACTACCACTGGAGACTTGGACGAGCTTCACCTAAACGTTGAGCAGACACCCTTTGTTTGGAAAATTCAACATACAGGTGTTAAATGGCTTGACCCAAGCGAACCATTTTATGAGGACGATTTTTTACGGTATAACCTTCGCAAAGCCAAATCCGCCGAGTTTATTATTGTTAATCACAGTTACTTAATCAAAAACTGGCAGTTCTTTAAGTCAATGCCGGTTAAACCTTACTTGTTAATTGACGAAACCCAGCAGTTTGCTGAAACAGCCATCAAAAATAATCAGGCAACCATTAAACCATTAACAATCATGACCTCAGTTAACCGAATTTTGGCTAGTATGAACCAAGAACACGACGGCTCGATTCATGAAGTCTTGGTTGGCAATATCACTTTGGATAGTCTGGCAGATCAATTAAGCGGTCAATTGGGTCAGGTTAAGCAGATTATTACCGGCTTGATCCAAACCATGTTTGAAAAAGCCGTGCGAAACAAACAGCTCCATAAAAACATCA
The DNA here is from genome assembly GCF_001434255.1 of Lentilactobacillus diolivorans DSM 14421. Lineage (GTDB taxonomy): Bacteria > Bacillota > Bacilli > Lactobacillales > Lactobacillaceae > Lentilactobacillus > Lentilactobacillus diolivorans. The sequence continues at coordinate 370,474 of NZ_AZEY01000090.1, read as the reverse complement.
GTTTTTTTGAGCGTCTCATTCCCATTAACGAGATGAAGTCGATCATTAAGGGTAACCATCCCACAATTGATCGCTTGCGCCGCACACAAGAAGCCATTGACGGACTAATCACGCAATTAAACACCGAAATCAACAGAAATGTAGATGCCTTTACTGATCAAGATTTTTCTGGCATCTATACATTTTTCGAGAATTACAATCAACTGTCTGAGCAGCTAAACCAAATGCTGGAGATTCTTGATATGGATGATCAATCCATTGACCAACATGTCACCTGGATCACCATTAATCACGTTAAAGATGTCAATAGCTTGTCACTCAACCAGGGAATCTTAAAAACCGAAACGTATTTAAACGAAAACATTTATGATGCTTTTGAACCAGTTACGTTCACTGGTGCTACTATTTTTCCGTCACGACGATCAAGATTCATTTATGACCTTCTCGGGATTGATCGTAAGCATGCCGTGGTCAAACGACTAAAAAGTGATTTTGATCCTCAAAATCAAGCTCGAATTTACTTGGTAAGTGATGACGATCACATTTTTACAACCAATGCAGATCGTTATCTAAAGAAGGTTGCCGAAAACATTGCGACAATTTTTGAAAACGAACCACGCCAGACACTCGTCTTGTTCAATTCACTGCAAGCAATTGAAAAAACATATCGCTGGTTGCAAGAAACCGGCTTTACTGCAACCCACTTCGTATTAGCTCAAGGGGTTCACGGAACAGCAGCTAAAATAAGCAAGCAGTTCATTCATCATGAGCCCGCAATTTTGCTTGGTGCTAATACCTTTTGGCAGGGCGTTGACTTTCCGAAAAATCTGTTGGAAAATTTGATTGTTGCCCAGTTACCGTTTGATACGCCAGCCGATCCCTATAATCATGCGCTTTATTCAATCGAGCGCGGCAGGGGGAAAAATCCATTTTATAGCATTACTTTGCCTAAAGCAACGCTCCGCTTGCGCCAGGGGATTGGCCGCTTGCTTCGAACCAAGGACGATTACGGCACCATCTTTATTTTAGATCCACGGTTGTTAACCAAACGCTATGGTGAAACAATTTTAGCAAACCTTCGGAATGAAATTCCACTCGTGACGGGATCAATTGATGATTGCATTTTTGATATGGTAAATTTTTTCCACACTCACGTTGACTTTAAAAAATGAAATAACCCAGACACTTAAATGAGACTTAACTTTTTGTGAATGACTTATTTGCTATAATTGAAAGTAACTTTGAAATGAAAGGACAGCAACACTATGCAAAGGCAACGTCGAATAAAAAAGCAATCGAAAGTAAAAGTTTCCTGGATAATCACCCTAGTGATTCTAATCTTATTATTTGCAGGATTTGTCGTCCTTCATGAGGCTCAAAAACCAATGGTGACCGCTAGAAATCAGACAGTAACATTGGCCAAAAAATATGCTGATCTTAAAACCGTCCAGGCATTTTATGCTTCCAACCTTGGCAAGACTTACTATTCTGTGGCCGGTACCACAAACAAGCGAAAGCCCATCTATGTCATCGTTGCCAAAAGGGGAGGTAACGTAACAGTTGTCGACCAGAGTAGTGGACTGAGCGAACAACGAATTCGAAGCTTGATTGTGCAAACCAAGCAACCAAAGAAGATCAATAGTATCAGTTTGACTTTGATTAAGAACAAACCGTATTGGGTTGTCAGCTATTTAAATTCAAAGAGCAACCTGTGCTATGCCACTTTATCTTTTAAGACTGGAACCGTAAAAAAATTAATTGAAAATATTTAGTAAATGAAAGGATTGAACCATGAAATTTTCCAAAAGAGCCATGCAGGTGACACCTTCAGCAACTATCCAAGTTTCAAGTCAAGCCAAAAAAATGATTCGAAATGGGATTGACGTGATTAATTTGGGGATTGGTGAACCAGATTTCACAACACCAACGACAATTGATAATGAGGCCATTACTGCGATTAAAAATGGTAAAACCAGTTTCTATACCCCAGCTAGCGGTTTGCCGGAATTGAAGCAGGCCATTGCCGATCGAATTCAAACTGATTATGATATTCACTATGATACGGCCCAAATTAGTGTGACAACTGGTGCAAAAATGGCGCTCTATGTTTTAATGCAGGTTTTAGTCGAACAAGGTGATGAAGTGTTGCTACCGAAGCCTAGCTGGGTTAGCTATCATGAACAAGTCAAACTGGCCGGAGCAACTCCGGTCATGGTTGATACAGACCGAAACTTTAAAATAACCACAGTTTCCCTTGATCAAGCCGTCACAGCCACAACGAAATTATTAATCATCAATACACCACAAAACCCAACCGGAACTGTTTACTCCGAAGCCGATTTAAAAACAATCGGCGATTGGGCCGTTAATCATCAAATCATCATGATCACTGATGATATTTACGGTAAACTGGTTTATAATCAAAATCGGTTCTATTCACCAGTTCAGTTAGGCGGTGACATTGCGGCTAACACAATTTTAGTGAGCGGCGTTTCGAAAACTTATTCAATGACCGGCTGGCGAATTGGTTATATTGCAGGTAACTCCGAATTAATTCAGCGAGTTAATTCAGTGCTATCACATTCAACCGGCAACCCGGCAACGGTAAGTCAGTATGCGGCAATCGCTGCATTAAGATCTGATCAATCAGATGCCGAAAGAATGCGTCAAGCATTTGAAAATCGGCTAAACACAATCTATCCACTCGTTCAAAAGATCCCGGGGTTTGATGTTGCTGTCAAACCAGAGGGTGCCTTTTATTTATTTCCAAGAATTACTGAAGCAATGAAATTAGCTGGGGTTAGTTCTTCTGCTGAATTTGTTAAGTTACTGTTAAACGAAGCTCATGTTGCCGTTGTTGATGGTGATGCATTTGGTCTGCCTGGCTATTTACGTTTAAGCTACGCAGCAAGTTTAGCAGATTTGAAAACTGCTGTTGCCAGAATTGATAAGTTTATGAATCAATTTTTAGAAAAACAAGTTTCTGGAGGGATTGGGATTGAAACAAATTAATATGGTTGACGCACCAAAATACGTTAACGAAAAAGTTAAAATTGGCGTTTGGTTAACCAATAAACGTTCAAGTGGTAAAATTGCATTTTTACAGCTACGTGACGGAACCGCCTTTTTCCAAGGTGTTGTAGTTAAAAATAACGTGGCTGCCGAAACATTTGAAATTGCTAAAGAGGTCAAGCAAGAAACAAGTATGTGGGTTACTGGCATTATTCATGAAGATAGCCGTTCAAAATTCGGCTATGAAATTGAGGTTGAAACCATTGATGTGATTTCTGAATCACATGATTATCCCATTACACCCAAAGAACATGGTATTGATTTTTTGATGGATCATCGCCATCTTTGGCTGCGTTCAAGTCGTCCCCATGCAGTTATGCGGATTCGAAACGAAGTCATTAAAGCAACCTTTGATTTCTTTTACAGTGAAGGATTCGTTAAATTTGATGCTCCTATTTTAACTGGTAGTGCGCCTGAAGGAACAACGGATTTATTCCATACAGAATACTTTGATCGGGATGCTTACTTATCTCAAAGTGGGCAACTATATGAAGAAGCAGGGGCCGAAGCTTTTGGAAAAGTCTTCTCATTCGGGCCAACTTTTCGGGCTGAAAAGTCTAAAACGCGACGCCACTTAATTGAATTTTGGATGATTGAACCCGAAATGGCCTTTATGCACCAAGAAGAAAGTTTGGACATTCAGGAACGCTATATCGCTTATTTAGTTTCAAGAGTCATCCAAAATTGTAAAATGGAATTAAAGACACTGGATCGAGACATTGATGTTCTCAAGAAATATACCATTCTACCTTATCCGCGAATCAGTTACGACGAAGCAATTGATCTACTTAAGAAGAACGATTTTGATATTTCTTGGGGCGCCGACTTTGGTTCACCCGAAGAAACTTTTCTCGCCGATCACTTTAATCAGCCAGTCTTCGTTTTGAATTACCCTAAAGCGATCAAACCATTTTACATGAAACCACATCCAACTCGCGATGATGTTGTCATTTGTGCAGATTTACTAGCACCGGAAGGGTACGGTGAAATTATTGGTGGTTCTGAACGGGCAGTGGACTATGACTATCTATATGATCAAGTTGTTAAAGCTGGTTTAGACCCCAAGGAATATTCTTGGTATCTTGATTTACGCAAATTTGGTAGTGTCCCTCATGCTGGCTTTGGTTTGGGTCTTGAACGGGCTTTAACTTGGATTACGCATGAAGATCACGTCCGTGAAACAATTCCATTTCCACGTTTGCTAAATCGAATTTATCCTTAATGATCCATTAGGAAGGGGGATTTCTTTGGACGATTATACACACGAAATTCTCAGTGATGGTCAGACAACAATCACGAACTACCTGCTCGCCAATTACCATCGAATTGGTGTCAGCAGTGAAGAATTATTTATTTACATTCTGATTAAGGGCCAACACACGATGACAGTCCCAATGCCTGAAATTGATCATCTCCAAGTTCAAACAGGTTATCCCAAACAACGGTTGTTTGACATATTTCATAAGATGATTGAAAAGAAGTTAACCAAAATTACGCAAGTTTCAAATGATGGGCACCAAGTTGATGCTTACGATTTCACGCCAATGTATGAGAAATTGTCACTTTTAAAACCAGCTATGACGCGTAAAAAAGCAACCACTGCGGAATCCGCTAATCCAGTTAGTGAAAGTGATCGCCAGACAGTTTTTGAAACTATTGAAAAGGAATTTGGCAGGACGTTATCACCTTTTGAGATGGAAATGATTAGCCAGTGGTTAGATATTGATCACTTTGAACCAACTGTTATCAGACTAGCTTTGAAAGAAGCCGTGCTCAGTCAAGTTTATAATTTGAAATATATGGATCGAATTCTTGGCAATTGGCAACATAACAAGCTAAGGTCTCCTCAACAAATCCAAACTTATCTTCAAAAACGAAGCCAATCAAATCGAAAAACCGACAGTCCTGACGACCATTATGATGGGCCAGAGATTCCATTCATTGATTTGACAAAACAGTAAACTGCCTTATGATTTTGTTGGCAATTACTAATTATCTAAAAGATAGTTATAAAAAGGGTTCGAAACAATTGTGAGTATATCCCACAATTGTTTCGAACCCTTTTTACAACTAACCAGCGCAATTAGTTAAGGCTGGTTATTACCGCCATTATTGTCTGTTTGATTGGAGTTGCCACTATCGTTACTTGATGACGAACTAGCCGTATTACTAGATGAACTGGAAGAACTAGTATCACTTTGGCTACTTGAACTCGACGTCGTTGAGCTGGAATCTCGATCATTGTTGGAGCCACCGTCACCACCTGGCTGTTGTGTGGTTGGTGTTGACTCGGATGACTCTGTTGAACTTTCACTCCTACGAGTGTTGTCACTTCTAGGTTGCGTCACAACGGTATTATCGGAACTTGAGCTGCCTTCAACTGAGTAGCTGCCAGCTGCCTGAGCCGTATTATCAGTACCAACACCAGGATAACCGGCAACATAATATTCCGTTGTGCCACCACGATTGGTAGCAACAACGTCACTTGGCTTCGTCCAATCAGTGTTGGGCTTGTTTTGAGAAATATATCCCATAACCGATTTATATATTTGTTGAGCAATATCTGTTTGAGCAGGGGTGATGTACGAATCTGCTTTAAACTGATGATCATATCCTGTCCAAATGGCTAGTGAATAGTTTCGCGTGTATCCAGAGAACCACGAGTCCATTGATGAGTCAGCCGGTACCTTATTAATATAGTCATCTGGATACTGCGTCGTTCCGGTTTTACCAGCCTCATACAAGCCGGAAACTTTGGCAGCTGTTCCTGATCCATTAGCATCTGTCATAACGCCCTTTAACATATTGGTAATCATAAACGCAGTGGCAGGAGACATTGCTCGCTTACCTTGTTTATGATACGTTCGTGAAACACCATTTGCTTGGACAATCTTATTAATCAAATAGGGTTTGTAATACGTTCCGCCATTTGAAAATGCTGCGTAAGCAGCGGCTAATTGTTGAGACGAAACATATAAACCAATGCCATTTTGTAGTTCCAACGGTTTTTTGAAGGTCATTCCCAGATTTTTCAGGAAGCCAGTTGCCTTTGAAACCCCAACGTTTTCCAAAGTGCGAATTGCCGGGATATTCCGCGACTCAACCAACGCTTTACGCATTGTCATTGTCCCTTGATATTTGTTATCAAAATCCATGACAGATTTGTCAGTTCCGGGGTAAACATACGGGGTATCTTTAACCGGCTGATAGGTCGGGTACTTCAGATATTGAACGGCTGGTCCATAATCCATTACCGGTTTGGCCGTTGAACCAGTTGACCGGCCGGTTTGAACTGCCCGATTTAACCCAAAAGCAACCTTGGCTTTACGACCACCCTGCATAGCAACCACCTTACCGTTATTAACGTTTACAATCGTTGCGCCCACTTGGAACCTCTTACTTGGATAAAGAATACTTGGATCATTATTGGAAACTTGGTAAAGCTTCTTTTGTGCGCTTAAATCAAGGTTTGTATAAACTTTCAACCCACTATTGGGCTTATATCCTTTTCCACGTAATTCTTCAATTGTCTGTTTTAAATAAGCGTCAATATATTTTGAAGTTTTGGCCGAAGTTTGCGTCCGTGAATGTGTTTTGGTTAAACCAGATTTGACACTGGTATTCTTAGCTTGTTGCGCTTGAGCCTGCGTAATAGCCTTGGTTTTGACCATGGCATCCAATACTTCATCACGTCGTTTTGTGGCATACGTCGGGTACTTATATGGGTTATAAGCAACTGGTGATTGAGGCATTCCTGCAAGTTGTGCCAATTCCGGTAACGTGAGTTTTTCAAGTGTTTTATTATAATAATACTCGGCGGCAGTTTGCATCCCGTAAACACCATTACCCATGTAAACCTTGTTAATATAAAATTCCAAAATCTGCGCTTTCGAATAATGATTTTCAACTTGAATTGCCAACCAGGCTTCCTGAGCTTTCCGCTTCAATGTCCGGTCACTAGCTGCAGTAGAAAAAACAGACAACTTCACTAATTGCTGGGTTAAGGTGCTACCACCCTGCATCCCAAGGGAAGAACCGGAAACGTTTGAAATCGCCGCTCCAATAATTCGAATGGGGTCAACACCATGATGTTTATAAAAACGACGATCTTCAATCGAAACCACCGCTTGTTTTAGTGTTTTAGGAATTTTATTTGATTTAACGTAATCACGATTCTGACTACCAAGCCTGGAGATAACTTTTCCGCTGGCATCGTAAAACTTAGTAGAGTTATCACTAGAAAGTGCTGAGCGAGTAATACGTGGGGAACTCGAAGCGTAGTAGGTAAATAAACCAGCGCCAAAAAGAAATGCGAGAACGAATAAACTTAAAATAATCTTGATGATTCTTCGAAACGGTCCCTTTTTCTTTTTGGTGAACTGACGCCCACGTCTCATATCAGCACGGGTTTGTTGAGGACTATTCTTTGACATTGATTTCTCCTTCGTAATTTAGTCAATCATTAAATCAACCGCACTTAAATAAGGGAGTAGCGGATTGATTCGGTAGTGGATGGGAAATCCTCGTTTTTCAATCACTGATCTGGGAATTGATTTACGGCCGCCAGTCGCTTGTCTGTCCCAGTATGTGATTAACGTTGAGGCTCTCAAGACAAATACCGATTGATCATTGACAAATTTGATAATAGCAAAACAAATTCCTTGTTGCTTTAGACATTGTCTCATATGTTCGACCTGATGTTTATGAAAGTTTTTTAAAGGAAAAGATGTTTTGTTCTTGGTTTCTTTTGCGTCAAAGTCGATATAATAACCATGATACACACCATTATAGTCAGTCGTGGACGCTTTTCGAAAATAAGCTTCCTTAATTCGGGCAGCACTCCGTTTGGGGTAGTCAACTGACACAATCTGAATTGGGGTTGGCTTTTTGTGAATGACAGCAATCTCATTTCTAAGATAATATGAATTGCTTTTATTGATCTCATCTTCCAAAGTCATCCCTCGATTGGAAAAGTTGATGGTGTCATTATGATCATTCGAAGAGGCTGGTTGTTCGTAAAATTGATTGCCGTTTGGGTATCTAATAGTCATTGAACTGATAGCTTCCTTTTTTAATAAGAATACTTACATTGTACTGCAATTTCGTATAGAATATTCATTAATAATGTCATTATATCAACTAGCATCGTGAATGAAAATAATTGATTGTCAAGGTGATTGCGTGAGTCGTTTATGGATAAGTGGATACCGAAGTTACGAATTGAATATTTTTAAAGATGATGACCCTAAACGTAAAGTGATTGATTCTGTATTGAAAAGCGAACTTTCTCAAGCAATCATTGATGGAACTGACTGGATCATTTCCGGTGGTCAGCTTGGCATTGAACAATGGTCACTCGTTGCGGCAAATCATTTAAAAAAAGATTATCCTGGTGAATTTAAAACTGCCATGATGTTACCATTTGCTGAATTTGGTAGCAACTGGAATGAAAATAACCGGGGTAAGCTTCAAAAATTAACTAATCAAGTTGATTTTTCTGCCAGCGTCAGTCAAAAGCCTTACCATTCCCCAGAACAATTAAGAAATTACCAAGAATTTATGCTAACACACACAGATCAGGCAATCTTGATATATGATTTAGATAATCCAGGCAAATCACAATATGATTTTGATAAAATAAAACAATTTGCACAGACACATCCGTATCCATATCGGCTGATTACATTCGACGATTTGCAGGTAGCGGCTGATGAATATCAAGAAAACTTAAATAATAGTTCCCAATCGAGCTAATGTATGATATTATTTTAATGGTTTGTTGCAAATTAACGACGAGGTGTAACCAATAAATGGAAAACATTAACTATACTCCAAAAGATATCCTCCAAAAAGAATTTCGACAAAAAATGCGAGGATATGATCCAAATGACGTGGATAGTTTTTTGGATAATATTATTAAAGACTATGAAACCTATGGTAAGCAATTGCAGGATCTCAGTGACGAAAATGAACGATTAAAAGTTCAAGTCGATGAGTTAAATAAGCAATTAGCCGTCTCTGGGACTCAACCAATGCCAAGTGCTGGTTCTAGTCGACCAACCGCCAGCCAACCTATGTCCAGCGCAACAAACATGGACATCTTAAAACGTTTGTCTAATTTAGAGAGAAGAGTGTTTGGTTCACAACTCGATGGTAATTCAAACGATTCCCATCGGCTCTAATTTCTGTTAACTAGTGTATAATGAATTGGTGTAAATTCTGAGTAATTGCGGTCGTCTTTTATGGCGGCTGAGGAAAGTCCATTCTCGCACAGGCTGAGACGCCTGTAGTGTTCGTGCTCGGTGAAAAAATAAGCCGGGGGACTCTTCGGAGTTACGGCGGATAATCCGGCTAAGGCTTTGCTATGCTGGAAAATCCTTAAGGTGCCACAGTGACGAGCAGTGTTGGAAACAATGCTGGTGGAACGCGGTAAACCCCTCGAGCGGGAAACCCAAACTTTATGGTAGGGGAGCTTCACACACGGTAAATGAACCAAGTGTGGGGGAGAAAGAGATTTCTCTTTCTCAGATAGATGATTACTACTTGCTTTATCGTCCTGGGATGACGCAAGCACAAAACATGGCTTACAGGAATTTACACCAAACAGGTTGGTGGGAGCTTGCTCCCACTTTTTTAATACCCAAAAATCGGATTCAAAAAGAAATGAGATGGATTTAATGAAATTTAACTTAGTTGCAACTTGTGCTGCTGGAATTGAGGCTCTTGTAGGTAAAGAACTCCGAGATTTAGGCTACGAAGTTCAAGTTGAAAACGGTCGGGTTAGGTTTACCGGTACCGAAGCAGATATTATTAAAGCGAGTCTGTGGTTAAGAACTGCAGACCGAATTAAAATTGTAGTTGATGAATTTGATGCCACAACTTTCGACGAGCTATTCGAAAAAACGACTGCAATCCCGTGGGATCATTTTTTACCAATGGATGCAGCCTTCCCAGTTGAAGGACGATCACGAAACTCAAAGTTGCACAGTGTTCCAGATTCCCAAGCAATCGTTAAAAAGGCAATTGTAAATGAGTTAAGCGCTGCTTACCATCGTCATACACGTTTACCAGAGACTGGGGCTAAGTTTCCACTCGAGGTTGCCATTAACAAGGATCACGTGATGCTGACATTGGATACGACTGGCTCAAGTTTATTTAAACGGGGTTATCGGGTTGAAAAAGGTGCGGCACCACTGAAGGAAAATATGGCAGCTGCCTTAGTAATGTTAACCAGTTGGTATCCTGATATGCCTTTTATTGACCCGTTCTGTGGTTCTGGAACAATTCCAATTGAAGCAGCAATGATTGGTCGGAATATCGCACCAGGCTTTAATCGTGATTTTATTTGTGAAAAATGGCCATGGGTTGACGAAGAAATGGTTCAACAAGTTCGTGATGAGGCGGACTCAAAAGCCGACTATGATCGTGAATTGGATATCTTCGCCAGTGATATTGATGGCAATATGATTGAAATATCGAAGCGAAACGCTGAAGAGGTTGGCCTTCTAGACGACATTCATTTTAAACAACTGGCTGTTGCCGACTTTAAAACTGATAAAGTTAACGGCGTCATCATTGGAAACCCCCCTTATGGTGAACGAATGAGCGATAAAGAACAAGTCCATGAGTTATACCGCCAAATGGGAAAAGTTTTTAAACCACTTACAAGCTGGTCCAAGTATTTTCTGACTTCTGATTTAGAGTTTGAAAAGTATTATGGTCAACAGGCAACAAAACGGCGAAAGCTTTATAACGGCGCAATAAGAACGGACTATTTTCAATTTTGGGGAAAAAAAGTTCGTAATATGAGCTCTTTATCTAATTATTAAGCATTAATCATCCTGATCTTATGTTAAAATATGAACTATTGGTAGAAAGAAGTGAGTTGATGGTTAAGCAAATTGCCATTATTGGTGGTGGCATTGTTGGTGCAACGGCTGCCTTTTATCTCAGCCATTTACCTGGTTCAGAGCAAACCCAAGTAACACTGTTTGATGATGGTACGGGTCAAGCGACCAAAGCGGCCTCTGGAATCATTTCTCCATGGTTGTCAAAGCGACGTAATAAGCGGTGGTACGCATTGGCTAAAGCCGGTGCCGAATTGTATCCTAAATTGGTCACGGAAGCCCAGCTGGGACCTGATGCCTATCAGCAAACCGGCACCATTGTAACGCGCAAATCAGCCAAGGACTTAGAAAAACTATATCAAGAAGCATTAACCAAAGCTGACCATACGCCGGCAATGGGGCATGTGACACTTTTGTCATCAGAAGCCGTCCAACAACGGTTACCATTATTGTCAAATCCACCTGCCGGCGTTTTCGTTAGTGGTGGTGCTAAAATCGATGGCGCGAATTTTGTTTGGAACTTGCTTGAACGCGCACAGCAAACAAACTTGAAAATTATTAGCCAAACCGTTTCTTTAACCGCGGATGGTGATATCATTACAGAAGACGGTTTGCAACAATTCGATCAAACCATCATCGCAACGGGTGCCTGGATGAAAAAGACATTGACCCCCATGGGAATTACGATGAAAATCCGACCGCAAAAAGGGCAACTCATTGATTTGAAACTCAGTCAACAACTTGCCCCACAGTCAATGCCGGTTTTAATGCCCGAAGGTTCAAGTGACATCATTCCATTTAATAACGGAAAGTTGGTCATTGGCGCCACTCATGAAAATGAAGGTGGATTTGATCTTAAGGCAACCCAAGTAGCAGCACAACAGCTATTGAATAACGCGAAGGCTTTCATGGCTCATCTCAACAGTCACCAAATTACTGGTGTCCGCGTTGGAACAAGAGCCTATACGGATGACTTCGCCCCATTTTTCGGCAGATTACCAAACAGGTCGAACATTTTAGTTGGTGGCGGTTTAGGATCATCTGGGTTAACAACTGGACCAATCATCGGCTACTTATTGGCACATTCTATTTTTGGCCAATCAACGACTGATTGGCAACAGTATACCAAGCCGGTCAGTCAATATATCGAATAATGTTATTGCGCATGTAATGCTTGAATAGCTAAATGGTGGGCTCCGAGATTTTGAGTGTCGGGGATCCAAGTATTAACGACCGTCGCATAATGAGACTGAAGTTGAAGTAATTCATCCACTTCATTTTGAAAATGCTTTGCGTACCGCTTGTTTAAACTATCAATTACGATTTTGCTATCGGTGTAGAAAAAAACAATCTCGTTGACCTTGGGAATGGCCTTAGTCAGATATCTAAAGCCTTGAATAGCGGCGATAAATTCCGCCTCATGATTGTTGGTTGGTCCAATTGGTTCTTTCAACTGAGTTTGTTGACCGTTATGAACGATCAGGACCCCAATTGCTGAATGTTGATCATCCGGATTGACAGCTGCATCGGTATAAATTTTAATCATTTAATCAACCACGCTTCCTTAAGGAGTTTTTTTAATGATAACGCAAAAACGACACTTCTTTTACCAACCTAGTCCACTTAACAGCATTATTTGTTGGAGTTGGACGTTGCTAATCTTTTTTATTGGTGTCATCATTTGGCTGGAAATTACTCATTTCCAGTGGATTACCTTATTTTTCTTTGTTCTATTTGCTCTAATTACCTGGGCTGAGATTCACTTCCGAAACATCAAGGTTTTCCAAAACCAGCTTATCGTGAGCCGAATTACGAACCCACGTTGGCTTGTGATTAATCTCGATCAAATATCTCATGTTCAGGTTTCCAAATATCAACTTGGATTTGTTGCCAACACTAGAATTTATAGTTTTATTTTACCAGCCAATTCAGTTATTGAAATCAAAGAATTAATTGATCATCAATAACAACTAGTCAAAATTTATTGAGACAAAATTAGGAGGGTCATTATTATTATGAAGAGCGATGTTGAAATTTCACAAGCAGCAAGAATGGAACCGATTGTTAAAATTGCTGACAAGTTAGGGATTAATGAAGACCAAATCGAACAATACGGTCATTATAAAGCCAAAATTAATTTTAAGCCGACTGATCAGGGAAAAGATGGTAAGTTAATTTTAGTTACTTCGATTAACCCAACCGCAGCCGGTGAGGGAAAGACAACGGTTACGATCGGATTGGGAGACGCATTTACCGAACTTGGCAAAAAGGTTGCCCTAGCACTAAGAGAACCATCATTGGGGCCGGTTATGGGGATGAAAGGCGGTGCCACAGGTGGTGGTTATGCGCAGGTTATTCCCATGGATGATATTAATTTACATTTTACCGGTGACTTTGACGCTTTAACAGAAGCCCACAATACCTTAGCTGCTTTAATCGATAATCATATTCAACATGGTAATCAACTTAATATTGATCCTCGCCAAATCACGTGGAAACGAGTGCTTGACGTTAATGACCGTGAACTTCGTCAGGTTGTCATTGGCCTGGGAGGTCGAACATCAGGTGTACCACGTCAGGACGGCTTTGACATTACGGTTGCCAGTGAGTTAATGGCTATTTTGTGTCTTTCGACTAGTTTATCTGATTTGAAAGAACGCATCGGCAAAATGTTGATCGGTTATACATATGACCGGCAGCCTGTTTTAGTTTCCAACCTTAAAGTTCAGGGTGCTTTAACGCTGTTGCTTAAAGATGCCATTAAGCCGAATTTGGTTCAAACAATTGAACACACACCAGCATTTATTCATGGTGGCCCGTTTGCCAACATTGCCCATGGCTGTAACAGTATTCTGGCAACTAAAGCTGCCTTGCATTTTGGTGATTATGCCATCACAGAAGCTGGATTTGGCTCTGATTTGGGGGCTGAAAAATTTATGGATATTGTCAGTCCCAGATTAAAAAAGACGCCTGATTGTGTCGTTGTCGTTGCAACGGTTCGCGCATTAAAACTAAACGGTGGTGCTGATAAGAAGCATCTAAATGAAGAGAACCTTGACGCTTTAAAAAGGGGTATCGTGAACCTTAAACGACATGTTGAAGGAATGCAGCAATATGGCAAACCGGTTGTTGTTGCAATCAACAAATTTGTCAGTGACTCTGATAATGAAATTAAGTATCTGGCTGATTACGTCGCCAACAATTTAGAGGTCCCTGGTGAAGTAATCACTAGTTGGGCCGATGGTGGAAAAGGTGCTGTTAATTTAGCAAAGCAAGTCATTACCGCTTGTGATAAACCAGCCCAATTTCAAGAATTGTTCGCGCCTGATGCCCCTTTAACTGATAAAATGCAGGCAATCGTTTCCAAGATTTATGGCGGGAACGATATCGAATTATCCAGAAAAGCCCAAAATGCATTGAAACGAATCGAAAAAATGGGTTATGATAAATTACCGATATGTATGGCAAAAACCCAATATTCATTTACTGATGATGCAAAATCACTCGGGGCACCAGAAAACTTTTCGATCCACGTGTCAGATCTTCAATTAAAGCTGGGGGCCGGTTTCATTGTTGCCCTCACTGGTAAAATATTAACGATGCCTGGTTTGCCAAGTCATCCTGCTGCCCTAGATATGGACATCGATGAAAATGGTCGAATCACCGGGCTATTCTAAAGGAGCTTAATCAAGGTGCCTGTACTTTATTTTTTAGCCGTTATCCTACTTATCGGAATAGATCAGTTTGTCAAATATTGGGTAGTCGCCCATTTGGCTCTAGGTCAATCCTTGTCGGTTGTGGGTGGCCTATTGTCTATTACACGAATTAATAATACTGGAGCAGCGTGGAGCATTTTTTCCGGCCATCAGTTTATTTTTGTTATCATTGCTTTAGTGGCAACGGTCTTAATTATTTACTTTTTAAATCAATACTGGCAAAATATTCCTTACCGAATCGGATTAGGTCTACTACTGGCCGGAACACTTGGTAACGTGATTGATCGCATTTTTTACAGTCATGTGGTCGACATGTTTCAACTTGATTTTATTAATTTTCCGATTTTCAATTGTGCCGATATGTATTTAACTTTTGGCATCATCATTTTGGCAATTGCGATTATTCGTGAAAAATAGTAACTGGGGGATTAACAATTAGTTGTGAAGAAATTTATCATTAAAGATCAGCAAGGTCGTTTGGACAAAGTTGTCTCAGAATTAGATTCGTCAATTAGTCGGTCAAGAGCTAAAAACTTAATTGACGATGGTAAAATTACCGTCAACGGCCAAGTTAAGAAGCCAAAATATCAGACACAGGAAAGCGATGAAATTATTGTTACTGATGTTGCACCTGCAGTCATTAGTCTGGAACCTGAAAACATCCCTTTAGACATTGTTTATGAAGATGATGACGTTTTAGTGGTTAATAAACCTCAGGGAATGGTTGTTCATCCTTCGGCGGGTCATCCCAACCATACATTGGTCAATGCACTACTTTATCATAGTCCATTGTCAACCATTAACGGCGAATATCGGCCTGGAATTGTTCATCGAATTGACAAAGATACTTCCGGTCTACTAATGGTCGCCAAAAACGATGCAGCACACCAAGCTTTATCTGAACAGCTGAAAGCTAAGAAAAATCTTCGCAAGTACGTTGCCTTGGTCCATGGGCGAATTAATGAGGATTCTGGAATTGTAAATGCACCACTTGGCAGATCCCCCAAAGATCGAAAGAAGCAAGCAGTTATCTCAGATGGTCGACCAGCAGTGACTCACTTCGAAGTGCTTGAACGATTTCAAGACTACACATTCATTGCTTGTCGTCTTGAAACCGGCCGAACACACCAGATTAGAGTTCACATGAAGTATATTGGTCATCCACTGGTTGGTGACCCACTATATGGCCCTCGAAAGACAATCGCCGGTAATGGTCAATTCTTACATGCCCAAGAGTTGGGCTTTGAACATCCCAAGACCCATGAACTTATGATATTTTCGGCACCTTTGCCAAAAATATTCGAACAAACACTTAATCATCTTAGAATTAATAATCATCCGAGGCCTTGACAAGTTCGCCAAGCTTTTCTATTCTGAAATGGACATTAATTACCGTTCAATTAATTTAAAACAACAATTAAGGAGTATTAATGATGGGCAAGATAATTCTAGACAAAATGGCAATGCAGCGTGCCTTGACGAGAATCACTTATGAAATCGTCGAAAAAAATAAGGGGGTCGAAGATTTAGTTCTCATTGGAATTAAAACCCGCGGTATTTTTCTTGCAAATCGGATTGCTGATCGGCTTCAGCAATTGGAAAACGTTTCAATCCCTGTTGGGGAGCTTGATATTACTAATTATCGTGACGATATCGAGCATGATTCAATGAGCGCCGATGTCAAAATGTCTAACAATAAAATCGACTTCTCAATTGAAGGCAAACGAGTTGTTTTGGTAGACGACGTTCTCTACACCGGGAGAACAGTTAGAGCGGCTTTATCTGCTGTGATGGATTTAGGCCGTCCCAAATCTATTAATTTAGCAGTTCTCGTTGATCGGGGTCATCGTGAATTACCAATTCGCGCGGACTTTGTTGGCAAAAACATTCCAAGTTCACAAAAAGAAAAGATTAAAGTTTATGTATCAGAAATTGATGATAAGGACGCTGTTGAGCTCATCAAATGATACGGAGCGTAGTGAGGAGTCAACATGACGCAAAGATATTTGATATTAGAAGATGGGTCTGCCTATGCTGGCAAAGCATTTGGATCACTTGCAACCACAACTGGTGAAATTGTCGCTAATTCAACTATGAATGGGTATCAAGA
Organism: Lentilactobacillus diolivorans DSM 14421; assembly: GCF_001434255.1. GTDB lineage: Bacteria > Bacillota > Bacilli > Lactobacillales > Lactobacillaceae > Lentilactobacillus > Lentilactobacillus diolivorans. The sequence goes on along the minus strand of NZ_AZEY01000090.1, from coordinate 353,729 downwards.
GATCATTTCAAATCAGATCTATCACAACCAAATAATTGTCTTCACCCAGCCATCAATTGGCAATACCGGACTCGACCAAAATGCGTACGAGTCCATTTTGCCGTCTGCAAAAGGTGTGATTGTCCGCGAATACGAGAACTTGGCAACGGATCACTTTAAACGGATTTCGTTAGACCGTTACCTTAAACAACATAAAATTCCGGGAATCTATGACGTTGATACCCGCCAAATTCGGCATCATTTGCAGCAGTTTGGCAACATGAAGGCTAGCATCGTCGACGTTGCTGATGATCACGCTTTTGATCAATTACACGCAACCGTTCTTACCAATCAGCAAGTGGCTCAAGTTGCCACACCGAAACCATATCCTAACCCTGACGATGGCGATAATGTTGTCGTTGTTGATTTTGGACTTAAGAGTGGCATTTTGCGAGAACTGTCCAAACGAAATTGTAATATAACGGTTGTCCCATGGGACTCAAGCAGTGAAACGATCCTTGATTTAGATCCAGATGGGATTGTTTTATCAACCGGGCCCGGAGCACCGTTTAACCTCCCAGATTCCATTCTACAAATGATTCGAGATGTTCAGTCACAGGTCCCGTTGTTCGGTATGGGGCTAGGGCATGAACTGTTTGCGTTGGCTAATGGGGCAAAAGTTGTAAAAATGAGAGTCGAGCATCACGGCAGCAATCATCCCATTCGCGAAATCATTACAAATGAAATCTTTTTCTCTGCTCAAGAACAAGGATATGCTGTTGATCCAAAATCAATTGACCATGCCAAATTATTCATCACTCATGTTGATCTAGTTAACGGAACTGTCCAAGGGCTCAGACACCGCGACTATCCGGCAATTTCCGTCCAATTTTCTCCAGATGGTGCGCCAGGTCCAAAAGATAGTGTTGGTTTATTCGATGACTTCATAGAATTTATGGCAAGAAGAAGGGACAGCAATGGCGATAGATATTAAAAAAGTCCTATTACTTGGTGGCGGTCCCACAAGTATCGGTCATGAAAACGAATTAGACGCAGCGGCATTTGAACGCGTGATGGCGTTAAAAAAAACCGGCGCCCAAATTATATACGTAGATAATAATCCATTCTCCTTTGCCAGTGAAGAAATTCAACCGGCGAATGTGTACGTTCAGGAAGTTAATTTTCAAAACGTCATTAACATTATTGACAAAGAAAAGCCCGATGCTATCATGGCAACTACCGGTGGCCTAAACGCGATGCAAATTGCGTGGCAACTCGCTGAAAGCGATGTTTTAACCACAAATAATATCACGTTGTTAGGTATGCGACCAACTGATTTAAAGAAGGTTATCGATAATCAAAAACTACGAAATTTACTTACCGAAATTAATGAACAGGTGATTGCTTCTAAAATTGTTGCCAATGATGAGGAAGCCATGGACTTTGTTCGAGATGTTGGTTTTCCAGTGATTGTCAAACCAATCTCTCCAAGTCATGACACCAGTCGGTTTATTTGTAACAATACCGACGAATTAGAAGACGCGCTTGAAGTAAGTTTTAAACGAACCTATATTAAACGTTGTTCAATTGAACAAAGCATCGTTGGCTATAAAGAAATTGAAATGGTCGGTCTCAGAGATTCCAATGGTAATAAGATATTAATCTCAGGCTTGGAAGATATGGATCCAATTGGAATTCATTCTGGCGACTCAATTATTTTTGCGCCTACGCAAACGTTAATCAATGAGGAGTATCAAGCACTTAGAACAGCTACATTCAGAATTATGGACGCTCTTAACATCGCAGGAACTTGTCATGTTCAGTTTGCACAAAGCCGGACTGACTCGAATTATTTCGTGACTAAAGTGAGTCCCTTCTTCACGCGAAACACACTTCTGGCGGCTAAGGCTACAGGATATCCGTTAACTTACGTGTCTAGCTTTTTAGAATTAGGTTACACACTTACTGAAATCAAATTGCCAACCAAATATAGTAAATATTTGGCATTTATGGAACCAACAATGGATCACGTGGTTGTTAAGATCCCACTATGGCCATTTCGAGATATTACCGACGTAGATCAACATCTGAACACATTGATGAAATCTGTCGGTTCAACAATTGGAATTGGTAGAACCGTCGAAGAAGCGATTATCAAAGCAATGCATAGTTCACAGTTTTCACCACGAGATATTTTACCGAGCGTTTCAACTGTTGATGATGATGCCGTTATTAATCAACTTATTCACCCACTGGCTAGTCGAATTCTCATCTTGATGGAAGCACTTCGAAGAGGTTTTTCAATTGATGAACTTTCGGAATTAACTAGAATTGATCGATTCTATTTCTACAAATTGAATCAACTATTACGAGCACAAGACTTTGTTATCAATAATCCATTGTCGGCTCAAGCTGTTGAAATTGGTCATAACTACGGGTTTGGTGATGGTATGCTTGCAGAATTGTGGCAGGTTAATATCTCAACAATTAGAAGGATTAACCGAAATTGTAATCCTGTAACTTACAAAGAGGTTGAACCAAGTGCCGGAGAATTTCGAGAAACCACAAATATCTTTTATAGCAGTTACGAGCTTGAAAACGAAAGCAAAAGTGATTCCGGAAAAACAGCCTTAGTTATTGGTCGTGGTGGGAATCAACTTGGCCCTAATTCGGCAGCTGATTATTACACTTCGCAAATATTATGGACATTAAAAAAATCTGGTTACAAAACCATCATCATGAACACAAATCCAAACGCTGTGTCATTAACCCCACAATTAAGTGACAAACAATATATCGAGCCAATTCAACTAGGAAACATCTTGAATATTGTCTCGCTGGAAAAACCGGATGTCATGTTCTTACCAGGAAATCGACATTATTTATCAAATGAGTTAGAAAAATTTGCTGACTTAAATATGATTGTTTTACCGCCAGATCAGAAAGTTGCTAAATACAAGAATCACCAAGCGACAACAGCAATCGATGTTTTTATTGATCAGGATAAAATCATTCCAATTACAAGTATTTCATTCTTTACCAGAAGCGATCGAACTGAAGTGCGTTACATTAACGACTATCAGCAACCAATGGAACAATGGCAGACCGATGAGACAGAATTAATCAGCAAGGCTCTAAAATTGCTTGATACAAGTAAGTGGCAGGGGTTGGTTCAGGTATTATTTAATAAGGTGGACTCGCATTATCATTTTTCTGGCATTCGGCCAATCAGAATCACTGAGACCGCTTTTTTAACCAAGACCACCGGGGTTAATTGGGTCAATGCTTTAGTCAAAAAACATCTGGGAATTTTGGATTTCAATCAACTCGAAAAGCAATTAATCCCTGAAACGCATCAACGATATTCAATTATGAAAGCCCATTTTCCTTTCCGGGAATTGCAATCAAGTCGAACCGATGGGACAACTAGGCAGGAAGTTGGCGCTTCATTATCGTTCAAGAACATGTCAAACACGTAACTATAGTTTATACAGGTGGCATTTTTTCAATTGCAAAACTAAATTCATTCAGCATTTTATAAGAAAAGAAACGGCGATCAAGACAATTACATTTGTCTTGGTTGCCGTTTCTTTATGAGAGCAATGTTATTTTTTTAATTGAGACACAATATCTTCGGATGGATCAACTAAAACAGTTTGTTGATTGTCATAAATAACGTAACCGGGTTTGGTGCCATTGGGCTTTCTAACATGTTTTACTTTTGTAAAATCAACTGGAACTTTCGTTGAGTCTCTCGCTTTTGAAAAATAGGCGGCTAAAGTCGCAGCTTCAGTAATCGTTTGGTCGGAAGGATCAAAGCTTCGAATAATCACATGAGAGCCCGGAATGTTCTTTGTATGCAGCCATGTTTCACGTTTATCGGCGGTATGCATGGTTAATCGCTCATTTTGTAAATTGTTCTTACCAACCAAAATTTCGGTACCGTCAGAAGCTTCAAACACTTCAGGTTTATTAATTTTACGTCGTTTGGCTTTTTTCTTTTTATTATTGTGCTCGTGATCCTTCAGATAATGACCTTGTTCCAATTCATATCGAATATCAACTAAGTCCTCAGGTTTAGCGAGTTCAATTTGTGATTGGATATTTTCAAAGTAATCAATCTCGGCTCTAGTTAGCTTAATCTGCTCAGTCAAATATTTAACTGCATTTTTTAACTTTTGATACTTCTTAAAATAACGTTGCGCATTCTCAGATGGTGACTGTTGGTTAGAAAGGAAAATCGTCAACAGATTATTTTGATCATAATAATTTGGCAGTTCGATACTAGTCATACCACGCTCGACTTTATTCAAATACGCCGTTAAAATTTCTCCTTTAACACGGTATTCATTAGCATTGTCAGTCTCCTTCATATCGCGATTAAGTCGTTTGAGCTTTGTGCGATTCTTCTTCAATTGCTTTTTTACAACTTGAATGAGGACAGCACCTTGTTCACGGACTCGATCACGCTGGGCACGACTAGCATAATAGGCATCCAGTAATTCACTTAAGGTCGAATAATGCTTATCTTTTTGTGTACCTGGGTAAGGAAATGCGGTAAAATTAATCTTGTTATTAGCAATATGGCTAAAGGTAGGCTTGGGCGAATTGAACTGCTCAAAAAAGTTATGGAAGTTAGCTGCCGTATTGGAATCACGATGTAAGCAATTTGCAAGTGCCAAAGATGTGTCATTGCCCAATCCTTGAATTATCTTTTTTAAACCATTAGCTAAAACATCAACGTTTGGATATTCTCGAATTAAATGATCAATATCTTCAAATTCAGTTTTAACAAATGGATCTTGTAAATCCTGTTTAGGAGGATTAATATAAGTCGCTCCAGGAAGCAGGATTCGATATCGGTTAACATCGGAACCAACGTGTTTAATGGCATCAATAATTTTATCATTAGCTTCATCAATAAGAATAATATTACTATGTCGTGCCATAATCTCAACATTAAGACATAGACTTGTCTGATCTCCCAATTCATTTCTGGAGGTAAACATAAATCTTAAGACCCGGTCATTATCAAGTTGCTTGATATCAGTCAGAATTGCACCACTTAAGTGTTTCCTCAGAATCATCGTAAAATTACTGGGAACACTGGGATTAACATAAGGAATTTTTGTGATCTGGACTCTTGCATACGTCGGGTTAGCGGATAATAATAGTTGTTGATTCGTACTTTGAGCACGAATCGTTAAGATTAGTTCGTTAGGATATGGTTGATTAATTCGACTTACTCGTCCAGTCTTTAATAAACCAAGTAATTCATTTTTCATGGAATGGGTAAAAGAACCGTCAAATGACATCGTATCACTCACTTTCATCATAGAATAGCACTTACTAGTATAACGCACTTTACATATGGATGCGAAGGTTCGAACGCTGTTTGTAACTGATAATCAAATAGCGTATACTATTTTTTCGGAGGTCTTTTCACAATGAAGGATATTCTTGTAGCGCTCAATTCCGCAGCTAAAAATCATACGACGCAATTATTTAAAATAACTAAAGCAACTGGGTTGACAATCTCAGAATGGAAACTCTTAAATCAAGTGATCGCGGGTAATAAGACTCAAGAAGTTTTGTCTGAGATTACCAATTTGGATATTTCAACGCTTTCACGTCAATTAAAGCGATTAGTTGAAAAAGAAATGCTCAAGAAAACTGCAATTGGAAAAGACAAGCGACAATTAATCTATACGGTAACTCAAAAAGGGCTGGATTCTAGTGAGTATGTTAGCAACCAGGTAAAAAGTCTAACTGAATTAGTTTTTAATCATTGGACAAATGAAGAAAAGAATTTGCTTAAGATTTTAATTAACCGACTCGAAAAAAGCCTTGATAGAATATAAATACAAGTAGGTGGAATTTGATGAAAATTGCAATTGTGACCGATAGTACAGCTTATCTAACCAAAGAGGAGGAACAAAAATATCACATCACCGTTGTCCCCATGCCAGTTATTATTGATGGCCATGAATATAAAGAGGGTGTTGATATTACAACCGAGGAATTTTACGAGAAATTAAGAAATTCCAACTCCTTTCCAAGTACGTCACAAGCACCAATGGGGGAAATGATTGAATTATACAATTCACTTGCCGATAAGGGATACGATGCTGTAATAAGTATTCATTTGGCTAGTACAATTTCCGGCTTTTATAATTCAATTAAACAAATTGCACCAACCATTGATCGCATCAAAGTTATCCCGTACGATTCGCAGATTACTGTTAAATTAATGGGATACTTAGCTATTCAGGCTAGTAAAATGGCAAGTCTTGGAAGAAGCATCGATCAAATTATTAATTACTTAAATGGATTACGAGCAACGATTGATGAATTGTTCGTTGTTGACGATTTACAAAACTTGGTTCGAGGTGGTCGTCTATCAAATGCATCAGCTTTTATCGGTGGTATTTTAAAAATCAAACCGTTATTAACATTTGATGATACAAACCACGAAATTGTCGCGATCGAAAAAATTCGATCTCGAAAAAAGGCTTTAAAACGAGTTGAAACTTTATTCGCGCAAGCCTATCAGAAAGCCAATTACCCGTTGCGCGCTTTGGTCTTGAATGGTGATGATCCGAAGGCAGGAGAAGAGTGGGCTTCTAAAATACACGAACTATATCCCAATATGAAAATTGAACAAAGTTATTTTGGGCCAGAGATCGGAACCCACTTGGGAGACAAGGCCTTGGCACTTGCATGGCTTCGTGATTTTGACCAGGATCAAATCTAATTTCATAACATTGATCACCAGCAACCACCATATTGTTCGGAAACAAGCAATATGGTGGTTGCTTTTTATTATTAATGTGCTAAACTTTAAGAGTTGTTAAAATAAAATATGGAGTAGGATTCAACGCGTTAAGTGTCGAAGGAACGGAATGTGAACTTCGAACGAAAAGTAATGATGCGACTTATTAATTACTTGCGGTGTTGTTTCCGCATTCGCCAATTTATTTAGGATGCTAAATATATGGTGAGCTCCTTTTGAGGAGATGTCATTATCATGAAGTCATTGTCATTAGGGTTTAGAAAGCTTCGGGTTTTGGATATTGTCGTTTTAGGGGTCTTAATGGCCTTGGCACTGGTTGTTGGCCGCTTTACAGTTGGCACAAGTGTTATCCGCCTAAGCTTCGGGTTTGTTATTACCGCCATTGCAAGTTATCTTTACGGCCCATTATGGTCTTCAACAATTGCTGCACTGGGAGATATCATCGGAACGGTCATTTCTGGCAATATTTATTTCCCTGGATTTACAATATCCGCCATCTTAGGAGCCACTATTTACGGCCTATTTTTTTATAATCAGCAAATTACTTGGAAGCGAGTTATTATTTCACAATTAATCATTGCTGTTTTTGTAAATGCAATTTTAAACACATTGTGGTTAACAATTCTTGTTAAAACACCGTTTTGGGGATTACTTCCAATTAGAATATTTAAAGAAATTATCGTTACACCAATTCAAATGGCAATTTTGTATTTTGTTTTAAATTCAAAACAATTTGAAATCATTAAAAATCGCCTTTTAGGATAGAAAAATCCAATTAATTGACTTATAACGTCAGTTAATTGGATTTTTTTACAATAGATTGGAAATATCCGAAGGGACACTGTCATGCCATGGAACCAAACTTTGTTGTTTATAGTCAACACAATCAATTGTATGTACAGTGGGGATCAGCTTGTTCAGAGGCTTCAGACGAGTTTTTGCATCATACAATTGTAACAAATGCGGACTGATTTTCTTGAGAATGATATGACTTTTTACCCAGTTGTTATTTTGCGATTTTTGAAAATAATTTAAATTACTTCTTAATTGATCCGAATCGGGCACTAGATATGGACTCAATAAAAAGCCAATACTGATTGGTAGATACAAGTAATATATTTAACCATCCGCTGGTTCAGATACCATTAAGCCTTGCTAATATTAATCGTCCATATCACAGAAAAATTGCGATACTTAGTTTATGCATAAATGGGCAATTTTTGGGGGAAATTTTAATTAACTTGATTGTCATAGTTTTACCAATACCAAAAACCAATAGTCAGGTTAACTAACGGTGTTGTCTTTGGTAGCAATTTTAATCAAATATCGTCTGAGTAACTATTGAAGTACTTTCAACGTTAATTTTCAGATTTGAACCAAAGTATCTCAAATAATTTTCCGGTTCGGGCATATCACTCATCATTATGGTAATATGAGGTCAGTGTCATCCATTTAAATTGAATTGTGTTATAACCCCAGTATCGAAAAATATTATTTTGGCGAGGAAATTATTGATCACTGGAATCCAAAATTGCTTTTCAAAATAAAATCCAAGTCTCAATAAATTTTCCAATTACTGGTTACTGGCAAGCGATTTAAACGAAGGTCGGGTTCACTTTAACGATATGACAATGGCGCATGAAGGGAGCATCATGGCAATAATTAATAAAGATTCTCAAATTTTAATTCGAAAAATGGTTGCTGAAGACTATCCAGATGCCTATGCGCTTTGGCAAAAAACACCGGGTATGCATCTGAGAGAATCTGAGGACAGTTTTGAAGAAATTGCCCGATTAATTAAATTCAATCCAGGATTTTGTTTTGTGGCAGAAATTGATCAACAAATTGTCGGAACAATTCTTGGCGCAACAGATGGGCGTCGTGGGAAAATTTACCATTTAGCAGTGTCTACTAATTACCAACACGATGGTATTGGAAGTCAATTAGTTAATAAGGTCATTAAAGAACTTCAAGAAGTTGGCATCCATAAAATTTCAGTTGTGGTAATGATTAATAATCAGGCCGGTAAATTATTTTGGCAAAAATTAAAATTTGCAAAACGAACTGATATTGAACATTTTGATAAAATCATTTGAACCAAATCGTGTTTAATTAAAAAAGATTATCCAATACATCAGATAATCTTTTTTAATTAAACACGATTTAAATTGGAACAGATCTAAGAGAGGGTAATTATTTAAATACAGGTAATTGATAGTCTAAATGTCTATTTCAATTCTACTTTACATAATATATATTATACGAAGTAAGTGCTTAATCAAAAAGAAACGTTCAGACGGTCAAAAATACGACCAACTGACGTTCCTATTAAATATGACTAAAAGTTATTTTAATGTCTAAAATTATACGCTTAACTTGCTTCGGCTTCAAATCCATTTCGATGCTTTTCTATTTGACTATCTGGTTCATTCTCCGACAGTTCTTGTGGATTATCAACGGAAGCTTTTAAAATGTGACGCTGAATGCGTTTCTCAACCGGTGGTAATTTCATATAGTTACCATAAAGCCGTGTTAAGTACGAATCGTATGCTGATAAAACAGGAACTCGTAAATTTTCAAATTTCATTTCAGTAAAACGATGCATCTCAGCAGGCAGAATTCGTTCTTTACCGTATTTATATGGTGATGATAAATTGACGTATGCGAGTGACGGATCACGATCATATTTAACCATGATCTGCAAACGTAATTTATACAGCTGATCTATTGTCATGTCAACGTATTTAGGGTCTAAAGACATATTTGGGTATAGGTCCGGGTAAAATCGACGGCGAATTTCCTGTAAGATAGCTTGAAGCGCCTGGCTTTGAGCCACTTGCTGATGTTTGGCTGCGGGCATTTTATCAAACGGAAAAACATCAATAAAAATACCATTAAATGATTTTGCTTCTTCACGGCCACGCTCCAATATTTCAGTTCCTTTAAACATCACCTTGGCAAAATCATATTCATAAGCAGGATTCAAACGATTTTCTTCAACAAAATAGTTAGTTGATCTGAATTCTCCTGGTGCAACTCTTAAAAACTTTTCAAAATCATGTCGAGTAAATCCGATATCAATATCGTCGTCCCACGGAATAAATCCTTGATGCCGGACGGCGCCGATTGCGGAGCCTCCGGTCATAAAATATTTGATATGGTGCTTGGAACTCAAACGTGCGACTTGCTTCAATATTTCCAGCTGAATTCCGTGAATTTGCTTCATATCAACCATCATATGAAAGCCCCCTTAATTTATTAATCCTTATTTCATTTAAAAACCTCTTTCGACTATTTTTTGTTCGTCTATGCTATCTTATGGAGTTTTAACTTGATGGTCAAATATTTTGATCTTTAATTATCCAAAATAACGGTAATAATATGATATAATATAACTTAATAAAATTGTCCTTTTATCAAGTTATATTATAAAAATAAAAACGCCCCACCCAAAAACATGATTTTAGCCGTTTCTATTTAAATCCAATTAAGGAGTTTTACAATGAAAAAATCCAGCTACATTGCTAATAATGAGACACTTATTCAGGAAATGCCCAACTATGTTCAAGATTACTATCTAGAAAAATCAACGATTCCCTTATCTCCAGCAACCTTATATCAATACCTCAATGAATTTCACCGCTTCTTCGCCTGGATGATTGAAACCGGTGTAACAAATGCCTCCACTATGGCTATGATTTCATTAACTGACCTTGAAAAGTTCCGTAAACAGGACATGGAGTTATACAAAGCGTTTCTACTCAATCGTGGTAAGCAAACAGCTAAAAACCCACAAGGAACGCTATCCCATCGAACCGTGAATCGATCGTTAAATGCACTTTCAGCACTTTTTAGGTATCTGACTGAAGAATCGGAAAACGCTGACGGCGAGCCATACTTTTATCGAAATGTAATGAAAAAAATTGCTTTAGTTCCTGATAGTGAAACCTATCAGACGCGTGCTCGTAATATTAAAGATAAATTAATGCTCGGCAACGCGGATGTTCATTACCTGGATTTTATTTTGAATGATTATCCGAAACAAATTAAAGGAAAACGTGTTCACAAGATGTATGAACGTGACCGTCAACGGGACGTGGCAATCAACGCTTTAATGCTTGGAACCGGGATTCGAGTCTCTGAACTTGTTAACGCTAACGTAAAGGATATCAACCTCACTAAGGCAACCGTTTCGGTTCAGCGTAAAGGTGGCAAACGGGATTCTGTTCCAATTGCGAACTGGGTAATGCCATATATTGAACCATATCTCGCTATTCGCAAGCAACATTATCACGCAACTAAGGTTACCCCTGCCCTCTTTTTAACAAAAGGGGCGGACCAACCTAGGCGAATATCAACAGCAACTGTCGAACTACTAGTCGCAAAATACTCGCAAGCGTTCAATCACGTGCGAATTACCCCTCACAAACTTAGACATACACTAGCCTCAAAGCTGTATTTGGAAACCAATAACGAACATCTTGTTGCCACTCAACTTGGTCAATCCTCAACCAAAGCAACTGGATTATACACACATATTGTCGACACAACTCAGAAAAAAGCCTTGGATGATTTGCACAAAGAAGACCATAAGTAACCAGATTTATTTAATTTGTCTTTGGTATTTTTTGTTGGTATGCAGCCCACATCTTTGATTGAACCTTTGAAAATGCAATCGTCGAAAACTGGTCTTGGGGAACCCATTTACCTGGAAAATAACTCAAATCACTATTTGATGGTAAAGTTGCTTCCAATAAAGTGATTTGCCATTTTTGATGAGTAAACGTATGCGATACTTTTTGACTGTCCACAAATGCTAGATCAATTAACTGGAGTTGATAAGTCGATACCCAACTTTGAAAAATAGTATCAATTATTTCATCACTTGATATTTTTTGGACTGATCGCTTTTGATTATCCAATTCGTCGGCCTTAATTAATGGAAACATCAAAAAATGGCTTAAAATGCCATCACTGGGACGCTGCTCAAATAAAAATCCTTTGCTGGAATGAATGATTAGTCCAAAGTAGTTCACTTGAACCGGTCGTTTTTTCTTTGACTTAACCGGATACTTATCCTCTTCACCATCTAAATATGCTTGATCAAACTGTTTAACGGGAGAATGGACAGTATCCGGATTCTTAGCACTCATATAGCTAGCACCCAAATCCATAATTGCTTGATTAAAGTCGCCCGGGCGATCCCTGGAAATAACATTTTGGATGACTTTTTCAAATAGGTGACGGGTTTGGGGTTTAGCAATATCAGCATCAATTTTAAATAATCGGGAAAAAACTCGAAATGCATTACCATCAACAGCCGGAACGGGTTGATTAAAAGCAATACTTGCAATTGCCCCAGCGGTATAAGGTCCAACACCGGAAAGCGATTTAAGACCATCAATTGTCTGTGGCCACTGGCCACCATAGTCGGTCACTATTTGACGGGCTGCTGTTTGTAAATGACGGGCACGCGAATAATACCCTAGTCCTTCCCATGCTTTCAAGAGCACCGATTCGTCTGCTTTTGCCAACTGGCCAACAGTGGGAAATAGTTTCATGAACCGCTGATAATATGGAATGACAGTTTGAACTTGGGTTTGTTGCAGCATAATTTCTGAAATCCAAACATGATACGGGTCGTGATCCACACGCCATGGTAAATCGCGTTTATTTTGATCATACCAATTCAGCAACGCTTTTTGAAAGCCCTTGATCTTTTCGGGTGACCATTCAATCATCTTGATTCTCCTTTTAAATAAGCCGAAGCCAATTTTCTTCTAGAGAAAGTGGTTTCGGCTTATTTCATTAATTAGTTTTATTAACCTTCCAATGAGTCTTGACAAATTTTGCTCGTCCGCCTGCTTCTTCCATTTGAAACCTCAATGGATTTTTCTTATAAAACTGTTGATGTTCCGGTTCCGCGGGATAAAAAGGCTTGGCGTCCTCAATTTTAGTCACGATGGGGTCATCAAACATGCCACTTTCGGCTAAGGCATTCCTTGAAGCTTCGGCAATTTTTCTCTGGACATCATCCTTAACAAAGATAACCGGTCGATAATTATCACCGCGATCTTGGAACTGACCCATCGCGTCTGTCGGATCAGTCTGTTGCCAATAAATCTGGACAAGCCGTTTATAACTAATGGCTTCTGGATCAAAGATCACCTTAACTGCCTCAGTATGGCCGGTTGTATGACTAGAAACTTGTTCATACGTTGGATTGGCAACGTGACCGCCGGTATATCCGGAAATTACCTTTTTGATACCAGGCATTGTATCGAATGGCTTAACCATACACCAAAAACAACCACCTGCAAATATTGCTGTCTCTTCCATTAATCAAACACCCCTACTTAAAGATTTCTTTATATTGACCATAGCCGTTCTGATCCAATTGATCAACCGGAATAAATTTTAATGCAGCAGAATTGATACAATACCGCTGACCACCGGCATCCTTGGGCCCATCAGGAAAAACATGTCCTAAATGCGACTTGGCGTCTTTACTTTGAACCTCTTGGCGAATCATGCCGTGAGACAAATCAGTGTGTTGGTCAATGTGGTCGAGATCAATTGGATGAGTAAATGACGGCCATCCGCAACCGGCATCATATTTGTCTTTCGATGAAAACAATGGTTCTCCACTCACAACATCAACGTAGATACCATCTTCATAGAAGTTGTCATACTTACCGCTGAAAGGTGCTTCAGTTCCCTTTTGCTGAGTAACTTCATATTGTTTTGGTGTTAATTTATTTTTCAACTCATTATCTTTCATCTCATACCTCCAGATTGTCATACGAATACATTGTGTACAATGTATCTACCTCATATTATATGGGGGATGTTATTTAATGTAAACAAAAAAATGGGGCTGGGACAAAAGTAATTTTGTCCCAGCCCCTATTTGTGTAATCACGATTATTACCGAGTCGAAACGTGAGATAAAAGGCAACTTCCTGCCGTACAACCGAATTATCCCAATATTCAAGCCCGGAATATTCGGATAATCCAGTTGTACTCTGGAAGTTAACCGCCTTTTGTCTCACTCTGATTCCTACTTGTAAAGATGAACTGTTAAATTAGCTCAATGCATTGGTTAATGGTGGCACAACTTGTTTTTTACGTGAGACAACACCAGGTAACGGCATTGTAGCATCGGCACCAAGCTTATTGTTAAATGCTTTTTCAACCGCCTCGGTAGGCTCGCCAACAACAATTAATCGAGAATCGCTGTTTAAAACATTAGTCACTAAGACTAAAAACAAATCATAACTCTTGGCTTTAGCCTCAGCAGCCATTACTTTTTTGATATCATCTTGACGTTTATCAATATCATCGAAATCAACAACGTTAATTTGATCAATTCGAACACTCTTGCCACCCATTGTAAAGGACTTGGCATCTGAATCAATTAGCTCTTGATCACTTTTAGCGGAAACATTAGTTCCAGCTTTAAGCATTTCAATCCCATACTTTTCATAGTCAATGTCGGCGATTTCAGCTAATGTCTTGACAGCAATTCGATCTTCATCGGTGGTAGTTGGTGACTTTAACAATAATGTATCTGAGATAATTGCTGAAAGCATCAATCCAGCCAATTGAACTGGAATTTCAACCCTATTTTCATCAAACATTTTTACAATAATCGTACTGCAGCAACCAACCGGCTCTGCACGATAATATAATGGTTGCTGGGTTTGGAAATTTGAAATTCGATGATGATCAACAACGTGAGTAATTGTCAGATCTTTAATATCTGAGACACTCTGTTGAAATTCATTATGGTCAACCAACATGACTGAGTCCACTTCATTCTTAGCAGTTTTAATGATTCGTGGTGTTGGTTCATCAAAATAATTTAGCACAAAAGCAGTTTCCGAATTAGGTTCACCCAAAGCAACAGCCTCAGTATCATAGCCTAATTTATTTTGTAGATATGAAAACGCCTTAGCTGCCACAATGGCATCAGTATCGGGGCTTTGGTGACCAAAAACTAATTCTTTACTCATTAACATTATCTCCCTTAATTTTTTTAAAACTATTTTGCTAATCGGTCTAAATAGTCTTTTTTGGAAAGAAATTCATCAAACTTACTTAAGAAACGGCCAATTCGAGGGATTTCATTCTTATTTTTCCGATAAACAAATTTTAAATCAAACTTGATCCTCGGGTCAAATTCACTTACCCAAATATCCTCATCTGTTAAAGATTTAAGATCAATGTTGAGCATATATGACTTAGGTAATGCTGTGTTAGTTCGCGTATTAATCGCAAACTTAAGAATTTGCTCGGGCATGGTATATCTGGCAGCCGTTGTTGGAAAATCAACCATCTGATTCTTAAAAGTTTCACGTAAGGTCTGGTTAAGATAATAATCCTGTGGATACATGACCCACGGTCGATCGTTAACATCTTTCAAACGAACCTTTTTGCGCTTGGACAGGTCTTGATTATGGTGAATAAATAGTAAATCGTCCGAAATGATTTTCTTTGAGCTATATGGTTTCCAGTTTTTGATTGATTCATCCGGCAAGTACATAATTGCCAGATCAATCTTATTATTTTCCAAACTCTCCCAGATTTCCTTACGAGTCAACATATGAAAATTAATCACCAAATCCGGATTTTCTTTGTATAACGCCAAAGCAAAATCTTCAAAAACTTTAGTTTCAATTGAAGCTAAAATTCCAAGGTTAATTTCACCGGTCGTTGAACTAGTCGCCTGTTGAATTTCATCCGTTGCATCATTTAGTAAATCATAAATCTGATGAGTCGTCTTTAACATAATGTATCCCGCGTCCGTAAGCCGTAGTTTCTTACCTACCGAATAAAACAATGATGTTCCGACCGTTCGCTCAAGTTTCTTAATCTGTTGCGTTAAAGCAGGTTGCGTGATTCCCAATATCTGAGCGGCCTGAGTATAATTCATTGTATCGGCTAACTGAAGAAAATATGACAAGGTCTTGGAAGAAAAAATATTTTCCTGAGTGGTTTTCATTCAGTCTCTCCTTAGTGGTCTCATTTCGACCATTAGATACCCTTTTTATTATCATTTAACATTAATAATAATTCGAA
Source organism: Lentilactobacillus diolivorans DSM 14421 (assembly GCF_001434255.1). Classification (GTDB taxonomy): domain Bacteria; phylum Bacillota; class Bacilli; order Lactobacillales; family Lactobacillaceae; genus Lentilactobacillus; species Lentilactobacillus diolivorans. The sequence continues at coordinate 337,876 of NZ_AZEY01000090.1, read as the reverse complement.
ACCAGCTGACAATCAATTAATATAGCGCTTTATTTAAAAAGTGTTTAATATTTTCAAATCAATTAACAGTTAGTTCTGAAGGCTTTATCCGTATTTGTTTCGGAATACCTTCTGAATCGACATCGATCACAAAAGAACCATTCGAATAGCGACCACCCACTGAATATTCCTTGGGTAATATATCATGGCTGCGCGCTCGATTTGTCAATACTTCCAATGGTTGATCTTCATGGTCAATCACAACAAAATCAACAACTCGATGTGGCTGGGCTTTCAACTCACGTAAAATCATCACCCCTTTGCGAGCTCGTGAAGTAGCTGGAATTTCTTTAACAGCTAACTTTTTGAATGCGCCTCGCTGCGTCACAATAGCCACAACACTATTCGGCTGAATAAGCTGCAGGTTGGTTACCAAGTCATCGCCGCGCAGCCCCATTGACTTAACACCAGTAGTTCGGGCGCCGTTGACCGGAACCTCATCCAAACCATATCTTAAAGCCAATCCGTGATGTGAAATCAGCAATAATTCGCTTGATTGCTCTGGATTTGCCAAATACTGAACGGCAACAACTTTCGCGTTTTCAGCTTTTAATTTTTCGTAGGTATACGCATGATTTTTATACGTTCGGCCCGGCTTCAAATCCTGAAAACTTGTTTGTTTAATGTGACCGTCATCGGTGGCAATCAGAAAGTTCCCCGATTCCTTTAATGAATTAAAGGCGAACGTGCCAATAATTTCTTCATCGGCATCCAAGCCAATTGTCTGTGAAATATGTTCACCAGTATCTTTCCACTTAACATCAGCAATTTCGTGAACCGGCCGATAAATTAAGTTACCTTTGTTTGTAAACATAAACAGATGATCACGCGCGTTTAATTGTTCCATAAAGATCGGATAATCTTCATCTTTAAGCCCGCTTTCACTAGATGACGCCTTATAAGATCGGAGACTGCTTCGCTTAATATAGCCATCGTGACTGACCATCACCACAACATCTTCGTCAGGAACCATAACATCGGTACTAATTTTAATATTGGAAACTTTGTTTTGAATTTCCGTGCGACGCGGATTGCGATAAGTTTTGGCTAACTGTCGTAGTTCTTTAGCCAAGACTTTGTTTAATTCACTAGGGTTATTTAGAATCTTTTGAAAACCGGCGATTTGATCAGAAAGTTCTTTGGACTCCGCTTTAAGTTCAGTAACATCTGTGTTGGTTAATCGATAAAGTTGTAAGGCTACAATTGCATCGGCCTGCTTTTCTGAAAAATCGTATTCGTTAACTAAGTTATCACGAGCGTCTTTTCGATTCTTGCTGGCACGGATTGTTTTAATCACCTTATCTAAAATTGATAAGGCTTTAATCAAACCATCAACAATATGCTGTCGATCCATTGCCTTTTGTAAATCGAATTGGGTTCGCTTCTTGACAACGTTCTGTTGAAAGTCAAGATATGCAGTTAAAATCCGTTTTAAGGATAATCGAACCGGCCGCATATGATCAATTGCAACCATGTTGAAATTATAGGAAATTTGGAGATCGGTGTTCTTAAATAAATAATTCAAAATACCTTGAGAATCCACTTCCCGTTTTAATTCAACCACGATACTCAGCCCTTCACGGTCACTTTGATCACGAACTTCAGCAATTCCCTCAATCTTTTTATTAAGTCGAATTTCATCAATTCGTTTAACAAGTTGGGCCTTGTTGACTTCGTAAGGAATTTCGGTGATTACAATCTGAGATTTATTTCCCTTTAGTGGTTCAATTGACGTCCTTGAACGAACCATAATCTTTCCATGACCGGTTTCATAAGCCTTCCTAATGCCGTCAATCCCCTGAACAATAGCCCCAGTTGGGAAATCGGGGCCTTTTACGAACCCCATTAAATCGTCTAATGTTGCCTTGGGATGCTTCTGTAAATACAAAACGGCATCGATAACCTCACCTAAGTTATGAGGCGGAATATCTGTTGCATACCCTGCTGATATTCCCGTAGAACCATTAACCAGCAAGTTTGGGAATCTAGATGGCAATACCGTTGGCTCATATTCGGTATCATCAAAATTCAGTACCCAATCTACCGTGTTTTTATCAATGTCCCGCAACATTTCACTAGAAATTTTGCTCAGACGAGCTTCCGTATATCGCATGGCGGCCGGCGGATCTCCATCCATCGAACCATTATTCCCATGCATTTCAATCAGAGGTTCTCGAACTTTCCAGTCCTGACTCATTCTAACCAGTGCTTCATAAATCGAACTATCACCATGTGGGTGAAAGTTACCCATCACATTACCCACAGACTTGGCAGATTTACGAAACGCTTTATCATATGTGTTGCCATCCTTATTCATTGCATACAAAATTCGGCGTTGAACTGGTTTTAATCCATCACGAATGTCTGGTAGGGCTCGTTCTTGAATAATTGAACGAGAATATCTACTGAAGCGTTCCCCCATGACATCTTCGAGGGTTAGATTTTCTATTTTACTCACTACAGTCGTTTCCCCCTAAAATTATTTAGTAGTATTGTCTAGAATACTGCCTTCTTCTTCTAAATTAAATTTAACATTACTTTCAATCCATTTACGTCGAGGTTCAACTTTATCACCCATTAGTGTTGTAACCCGGCGCTCCGCCAATGCAGCATCATCAATTCGAACCCGGATTAACGTTCGTGATTCAGGATTCATTGTGGTTTCCCACAGCTGATCAGCATTCATTTCACCCAAACCTTTAAACCTTTGCAAACTATATCCTTTGCCGAACGCTTTTGAAACTTTGTTAAGTTCCTCATTAGTCCAAGCATACTGAATTTTTGCTCGCTTCCCAGTGCCACGTTGCAATTTATATAGGGGTGGTAATGCAATAAAAATTCGACCTTGATCAATCATCGGTCGCATATATTTGTAAAAGAAAGTTAATAACAGAATTTGAATATGAGCACCATCATCATCGGCATCAGTCATAATAATGACTTTGTCGTAGTTCGCATCCTCAATCTTAAAATCACTGCCAACACCAGCACCAATCGTATAGATCATCGTGTTAATTTCTTCGTTTTTCATAATTTCAGGCAATTTAGCCCGCTCGGTATTTAAAACCTTTCCACGTAACGGCAGAATGGCTTGATAACGCCGATCACGACCCTGTTTAGCAGAACCGCCGGCAGAATCCCCTTCGACCAAGAATAGTTCATTTCGACTATAATCTTTCGATTGGGCAGGCGTTAGCTTACCAGATAATAGTCGTTCTTGTTTTTTGTGACGCTTACCACTACGCGTTTCATCACGCGCACGCCTGGCCGCCTGACGTGCCTGACGTGCCCTTAATGCCTTGTGTACCAGGGTCTGGGCAAACTCACCGTTTTCCATCAAATAATAGCCAAGTTTTTCACTAACCACGCCGTCAACAATTGAACGGGCTTCAGGGGTCCCCAACTTTTCCTTAGTCTGTCCTTCAAATTGAAGAATTTCCTCGGGTACTCTCAGGGAAAGGACAACCGATAAACCTTCACGAACGTCACTACCCTCGAGATTTTTATCTTTATCCTTCAGTAGGCCAACTTTTCGGGCATAATCATTAAACGCCTTTGTCCAAGCATTTCGAAAGCCGGCTTCATGGGTACCACCATCTTTAGTTCGCACATTGTTAACAAACGAGAGCATAGTTTCGGAATAACCGTCATTATATTGAGCAGCTACCTCAACTTCGACACCATCTTTTACGCCGTCAAAGTCCATCACATCACCTAAAGTATGTTTGCCTTCATTGAGATACCGAACAAACTCTTTGATTCCCTCTTCATAATGATAAACGGCTTCTTGTTCCTGACCAGGTCGTTGGTCAGTGAGTGTAATCTTAGTCCCCTTTAGTAAAAAGGCTGACTCTCGTAACCGTTCTGATAATGTTGAAAAATTGTAAACAACGCTCGTAAATATTTTTGAATCTGCTTTAAAAGTAAGCATAGTGCCACTATGATCACGAGTTTTGCCAACTTTTTTAAGCGTACCAACAGGATGGCCCCCATCTTTAAAGTCTTCCTCGTACTTATAGCCATCTCTGACAATCACAACTTTTAACCAAGTTGAAAGTGCATTAACAACACTGGCACCAACACCATGTAAACCCCCAGCGGTTTTATAACCACCCTGGCCAAATTTTCCGCCAGCATGCAGCATGGTTAAAATAACCTCTGGCGTTGGTTTTCCAGAAGCATGCATCCCAACCGGCATTCCACGCCCATGATCCTTAACAGTAATACTATTATCTTTATGAATGACGACATTAATTTCATCACCATATCCTGCCAAGACTTCATCGACAGCATTGTCAACAATCTCATAAACCAAGTGATGCAAGCCACGTGAATCAGTGGATCCAATGTACATTCCCGGGCGCTTTCTAACTGCGTCGAGTCCCTCAAGAATCTGAATCGAGGAATCATCGTACTTTTGCTTTTGTTTTACCATTTCGTTGTATGACTCCTTTTTAAAACAATCTACTTCATAATAACCTAAAATAACCGCTTTGAAAACGAATTTTGTTGGCGGAAAGCAATTATCATGCTAAAATAATAGGCGCTGTTGTATCAATAAAACACGATAATAGTGGGGCCTGAGATGAATTCTAATAATATCGAACAAGTTATATTAATGTTAGTTATCGCTTATTTACTAGGGGCAATTCCCAGCGGCGTTTGGATCGGTAAGGGATTCTTTCATATCGATATTCGTCGCCACGGATCTGGAAACATCGGTACAACCAATACATATCGAGTTTTAGGTCCAATTGCCGGAACCATTGTCATGGCTATGGACATTTCAAAAGGGGCTATTGCAACCCTGCTACCATTTTTCTTTCACAATTTTACGATTAATCCACTTGTATTTGGCCTCGCAGCCATATTGGGACATACCTTTTCTGTCTTTGATCGATTCAAGGGTGGCAAAGCAGTCGCAACAAGCGCAGGGATGTTACTTGCGTACAAACCATCTTTCTTTTTCCTGGCCGCCGGAATTTGGTTACTATTAGTCCTGCTGACAAGCATGGTTAGTTTAGCTAGTATGGTTGCCTTCACATGTACAACCCTAGCGACATTTTTTATTAATGATTTATTTCTTAGTATTTTAGCAATTGTCCTGACGATCTTTATATTTTACCGTCACCGATCAAACATTGGTCGAATCATGAATGGAACTGAAAGCATGGTGCCGTTTGGACTCGGAAATTTAATTAGAAAACATCAACAATCAAAGGAATAGGATCTACCAATAAAAACGAGCGATTCATTTTTGGAATCACTCGTTTTTATTATCTTCATTAGCTGTAATCATGCTGGATGTAGTTCCTAAAAGAAACTAATCTCATACTGAGCTTTGAATGTTTGATTAACATTGAGCCGATTAATGGCAAATTTGTTTTCAAACTGGCCATCAGCATTAACCGTATCGGCCAGCCCCCACCAAGGCTCGATACAAGCGAATGGCGCTTGTTTGGGATAAGGGGACCAGATACCAACATATGGTGCATTAAAGAGCGTGACGGCCACACCATGATCGTTAAGCGTGTTTGCCAGCATGACTGTCGTCTCATTGCCTCCTAAATCAAGAACCAAAGCATCACTGTTAAATAAACGGTGATTTAATCTCAACGGTTTCGTAAGGTCTAGAGTTCTTGGATCACTTGGATCACTATATGGGGGTTTTAATGGAATCCGTCGATATTCCTTTTTCGGTGCCACCCGAATAAACGAATCTTCAAAATGACCACCTTCAGACGTTAATGGCACGTTAAACCCTGGATGAGCACCTAATGAAAACAGCATTTCTTCAGTATTTGGATTTACAACCAAGAAACTCACTCTTAACGTATGATCAACCAATTCGTAAGTAACTCGCAGTTGAAACGAAAATGGATAAATCGCCAACGTTTCGTCGCTATCCGTTAGCAGTAAGGTCACGGAATCTTCATTTTGCTTTTCAACCTTAAATCGCTGATCACGTGCAAATCCATGCTGGCTCATCTGATATTGCTGTCCATGATAGGAATATTGGTTATCTTTCAAGCGACCAACAATTGGAAACAAAATTGGTGCGTGACGCTTCCAGAAGCTGGGATCCGCCTGCCAAATATACTCAATTGACTTACTGTCCTTGACACTTGTTAATTCTGCACCAAATTCATTAATAAGAACGGTTAAATACTGATTTTTCAAAGTAATCATGTTTAAACTTGCCTCCAACAATCATTATAGAATATAACGTGAAAGATCTTTATTCTGGGCAAGTTTGCCGACCTTATTATCGACGTATTTTTCAGTAATGGTAATCTCACCCATTTGCATATCTGGCCCCTCAAAAAGGATGTCTTCCAGAAGCTTTTCAAGAATTGTGTGCAATCTTCGAGCCCCGATGTTGTCAGTATTATGATTAACATCAGTTGCAATTTCAGCAATTTTGTTAATTGCTTCAATGGTGAATGTTACTTTGATATTATCAGTTCCAATCATTGCAATATATTGCTTGGTTAATGAATTAGTTGGCTCAGTTAGGATTCGAACAAAGTCATCTTTAGTTAAATCATTTAACTCAACCCTGATTGGAAAACGCCCTTGTAATTCCGGAATCAGATCAGATGGCTTACTATCCGCAAAAGCCCCTGAACCGATGAACAAAACGTGATCTGTGTTAACCGGACCATATTTTGTATTAACTTGGGATCCTTCAACGATTGGCAAAATATCACGTTGAACCCCTTCACGAGAAACTTCACCACTATTTTGTGATTTTCCAGGAGCAATTTTATCAATCTCATCAATGAAAATGATCCCGGTATTTTCAGCGCGAACAATGGCATTGTGATAAAGATCTGCCTTATTAATCAATTCCTCGGATGCTTGGCGAAGCAAAATCTGACGGGCCTCACTGACGGGAACCGTTCGTTTAATTTTCTTTTTAGGCATTAATCCAGATAACGTATCATTCAAATCAATGCCCATTTGATTAAGCATGCTGTTTTGACCTGATAGTTGTTGCGAAGGGTCGTCCATTTCAATTTCAACTTCATCGTTTTCCAAAAGGCCGGCTCGAAGCTTTTCGGCAGTCGACATCCGCTTTTCGCGAATATCATCAGTTACTTCCTCTTGATTGGAATCATCATTGGCAGAAGGCATTTTCCCATTTTGCATTTGAGTAAACATGCTCATTAAATTCTGCATATCATTTTGACGATTTTCTTTCTTTTTAGCCGGAACCAATAATTTAACCAATTGATTGTTGGCTTGTTTTTCAGCATCGACATGAACATTCTTATATTCATCTTCACGCTCAAGTTGAATGGCGTTTTCAACCAAATCACGAACCATTGATTCGACATCACCACCAACATATCCAACTTCCGTAAATTTGGTTGCTTCGACTTTAACAAACGGTGCATTAACAATTTTGGCAAGTCGACGGGCGATTTCGGTTTTTCCAACTCCTGTAGGTCCAATCATTAACAAATTCTTAGGTGAAATTTCGTCCTGCATGGCTTTTGTCAATTGCATCCGTCGATACCGATTACGGAGAGCAACGGCCACAGCCTTTTTAGCTTCAGACTGACCGACAATATACTGGTCTAATACTTCGACAATTTGCTTAGGTGTTTGAGTAGATTCTGTCAATTTTTGAATTCCTCTCTATATTTCTTCAGAAATGACGTGTTGGTTAGTAAAGATATCAATATTTCCGGCAATATGAATAGCTGCTTCCGCAATTTCGCGGGCGCTCATATCCGAAGCGTGGTGTTTCATTGCGGTCGCCGCAGCAAGGGCAAAATTACCACCTGAACCAATTGCCAGGATATCATCATCGGGTTCAATAACTTCTCCGGAACCTGATACTAATAACAGATCATGATCATTCATGACAATCAGCAAAGCTTCTAATTTTTGAAGTTGTTGATCACCGCGCCAATCCTGGGCAAGCTCGACTGAAGACCGTTTCAAGTCACCATCAAACTGGCTTAATTTTTTTTCAAAACGTTCTTCAAGGTTAAATGCATCGGCAACGCTACCGGCAAAGCCGACCACTACTTTATCATTATAAATTCGACGGACCTTTCTAGCAGTTCCTTTCATAATGACTTTTTCACCCATGGTTACTTGACCATCACCGGCCATTGCTAAATGACCATTATGACGGACTGCACAAATCGTTGTTGCTTCAAATTTAACTGGCATAAAAGATACCCCTTTTATTTTTTAGATTTAAATGATTCATTATTTCTTGGAAAAAATTTTTGATAATCACTCATCAAGTGAGATTTAGTTACATGGGTATAAATCTGAGTGGTTGATAGACTGCTATGTCCCAGAAGTTCTTGAACTGATCGCATATCAGCCCCATTATTTAGCATCTCTGTTGCAAAAGTATGCCTTAACATATGCGGATGAATATTAGTTGTCAAACTACTTTGGTGAATTATTTCATCCATAATATATTCAATCCCTCGAGAAGAAATCGGGCGACCATAATGGTTGATGAACAAGACGTCATGATTTTGATGGAATTTAGTCATCAGCTTTGTCCGAGAGTCAATTTGGTAATGTTGAATCGCCCTCATAGCTTCCTGACCAAATGGTACATAACGTTGCTTGTTACCTTTTCCAGTAACTAGCAACATCTTATTCTCAAAATCAATATCTTTCAACCGAATACCCGCACATTCACTAACTCGAATACCAGTTGCATATAAAAGTTCCAAAATGGCTGTGTTTCGCAGTGCAAGCTCTCGGGTTCCCTTCTTGGCACCCGCGAAAAGCGCTTGCATTTCATTTTGATAGAAAAAGCGTGGTAAGTGCCGATTCTGGGCCTTCAAATGTACATATTCAAATGGATTGGTTTTCATGACGTCATTTTTGACCATAAAATTATAAAATGATCTGATCGCCGAAACCTTTTGAGCAATTGAATTACGAGCATACTTTTTATCATACAGATTAGTTAAAAAGGCCTCGACATCGTATGCATCAACCTTAATTAAGGACTTTCGATCATTGGGGACCTCATCTAAAAAAATCACAAATTCAGAAATTGCTAACTGATATGCAGTGATTGTGTCCACAGAATAATGTCGATCACTTCGAAGATATTTGAGAAACCAATCAATATTTTTCTGATCTGTTTCCATAATTTCAACCTCTTTTAAATTCAGAACCTCAATCGGTATTACCGGTTAATCCGTTATCTAGTATGCGACTCATCCATTTATCTCAAAATTAAACAAGATCGCTTCAAAATTTTCAACTAGGAATTATAGTTTGAGCCTAATTATCGCACATCTATTATCATATCAGACATGTTTAATAAATGCCCATGGAAACGCTAATATTTGTGGATTTTAAATCTGATTTAAAAAGATATTCGCTTGCTCAACTTTAATTAGCGGCGATTAGCGTAATTCTACTCACGATTTGGCAAAGGTAACCTATTTTAGATAACTTTTAAAAGGATATTAAGTTTCTTTATCCTTTCTCAAGATTCAAAGAAAATGTCGCAACAAAAAAGACCGGATCAAGGCTAACCCTTGATTCCAGTCCAGAATGTTTATAATTACGAACGAGTTCGCAGTGAAGCCTTGATACGAGCAGCTTTACCTTGTAATTCACGTAAGTAATACAATTTGGCACGACGAACTCGACCATGTCTAATTACTTCGACTTTGTCAACTCGTGGTGAATGAAGTGGGAAGATTCGTTCAACCCCAACACCGTTACTAACTTTACGAACAGTGTATGTAGCTTGAATTCCTGAACCCTTACGTTTGATAACAACGCCTTCAAACAACTGAATACGTTCTCTAGTTCCTTCAACAACTTTAACGTGGACTCTAACTGTATCCCCAGCACGGAAATCAGGAATGTCATCACGAAGTTGTCCTTGATTGATTTTTTCGATCAATTGATTTTGTCGCATAAATAAATCTTCCTTTCACTAACATTCATTATCTTGTCTGACAGCGGAATGTTGTTTTGCAGCTTACGCCAAGAACTAGTGTAACATAATAACCACAACTGTGTAAAGGGCTTTTTCTTGTCAGCTATTGTGGTGACTTCGCCTGTCTTTGCTCCTCTTCAATTCGAACATCGGCTAACAATCTTTTTTGAATACTCGTTAGTTTACGATGATCAATCAAATCCGGTCGACGACGATATGTTCGACGAAGTGCTTCTTTTTGATTCCATAAAGCAATCTTTTTATGATCGCCATTCATTAAAACTTCTGGAACTTTCATTCCCCGAAAATCTGCTGGCCGAGTGTACTGCGGTTCTTCTAACAGGCCGGTTGAAAATGATTCTTCCACCTTAGATTGTTGATTGCCCAAAACGCCTGGAATTAACCGTGTCAGTGCGTCAATCATTACCATCGCGGGCAACTCACCACCTGTCAGTACAAAATCACCCAGTGAGTACTCGTCAGTTACAATCGAGCGAATTCGTTCATCGTAACCTTCATAATGACCGCAGATAAAGGTAAGGTGTTCAGACTTAGACAAAGTTTCCGCATCATGTTGTTTGAACTGTTTTCCTGCGGGATCCATTAAAATAACTTTTCCAACAGGCAGCCCATCTTCTTCTGCGGCCCGCTTGGTGTGTTCATAAGCATCAATGATTGGTTGGGCTTGAAGTAGCATACCAGCACCACCACCAAACGGGTAATCATCAACATGACGATGCTTATCCTGCGTAAATTCCCGGAAGTTGGTGACCCTCAAGTCAAAGATCCCATTATCAATTGCTTTTCCTAAAATCGAATCATGCATTGGCACTTGAAACATCTCGGGAAACAAGCTTAAAACGTCTATTCTCATTCGTCCAACCCCTCCGGAATGTCTACAACAATTCGGTGAGCATCAAGATTAACCTGTTTAATGACAGAATCAATTTTCGGTAATAGTAAATCCGATTTTCCATCGCGAGCCACTACCCACACATCGTTGGCACCTGGTGAAAGAATCTCTTTGACAATGCCAATCAGTTGTTGGTCCCGGTCATACACATCCAACCCGATAATTTGATGATAATAATACTCTCCTGGTTTCAAATCATCATCAGATAATGTATCTTCGGTAATTTGTAAAAGAGAAGGTTTTAAATATTCAACATCATTAATTGAGGGATGGTTCTCGAAATGTAATAAAATAAACCCTTTATGTTTTCGAACACCATCAATCACAAGCGTTACTAAGTCAGGTTTCTTGTCAAGTTTAGCGTAAACTTTATTGCCTTTTTTAAATCGTTTCTCAGGGAAGTCAGTAATTGGAATGACCCGGACTTCACCTTTAAGTCCTTGAGTGTTTACAATCTTACCAACATTATAATACGTAGCCTTCATTCAAAAACCTCCACCAATGCTGAATACGAAAAAAAGCTCTTAAACAAAACGGCCGTTTCGCTTAAGAACCTATTACTTGCCATCATCAACAATTAATCGCACCTTTTTGCGACCTACAACTGGAACACTATAAACAACTGTTCGAATTGTCTGAATCACATGACCGTGTTTACCGATAATTCGACCAACATCATCTTCATTCAAGTGAAGGTGATATTCCATAAATCGATCAGACTCATCATGTAAAATCTCAATTTCGTGCGGATAATCTACTAATGGTGACACAATCTTTTTAATTAATCCGTCGACGTTAATCATGACGCTGATCACTCACTTTACTTTTTTGAGTATTTAGCTTCGTGATACTTCTTCATGATACCAGCATCTGATAATAAGTTACGCACCGTATCAGATGGTTGAGCACCGTTGTTTAACCAATTAAGAATTGATTCTTCTTCAAGAGTAACCTTAGCTGGTTCTGATAATGGGCTGTAAGTACCAACTTTTTCGATGAACCGGCCATCACGAGGGCTACGTGAGTCGGCAACAACGATTCGATAGTATGGACGCTTTTTTGAACCCATTCGCTTTAAACGAATCTTAACTGACATGCAATTTACCTCCTATAATCATTTAACGATTAATAATATACCAGTAATTCGAATGGTTGTAAAGGTTTTTTTCTTTACACCATAAAAATCCTGCTACAAGCAACCTTGAATAACGACTCTTGAAACATTTCAGACATTCTTTTATGCCTGTAATTAACTATCATATAAAAATCATTAAACGTCTAAGTTGTCGTGAACTCGATTTGATTACCGTTTTTTCCGTTTCTTGGCACGGCGTCGTTTATTCTTTTTCATCTTCCGACTAAATTGCTTCATTGCCAACTTGGATAATTTGCCACCCATCCCTGTCGACTGCATTACATTTTCCATACCGGACATATTACCTTTAGAAACTTTATTCATCATTGTCTTCATCTGACCAAATTGTTTGATCATCCGGTTTACTTCCTGAACCGGCCGACCAGATCCACGAGAAATTCGCCTACGTCTTGACGGATTTAACACATCGGGGTCAGTTCGTTCTTGTTCAGTCATTGAATAAATGATCGCCTTGATATGCTCGATGTCCTTTGGATCCATATTGACATTCTGAAGGGCCGGGTTGTTGGCCATTCCCGGAATCATCTTCATTATTTCATCCAAGGGTCCCATTTTTTGAATTTGACTCATTTGGTCTAAAAAGTCATTGAAATCAAAAGTGTTTTCTTTAATCTTTTCGGATAACTCGGCAGCCTGCTTTTGATCATATTCTTTCTGGGTCTTTTCAATCAGGGAAAGCATATCCCCCATCCCAAGGATTCGAGATGCCATTCGATCAGGATGAAAGACGTCCAAATCAGACATTTTTTCACCTTGACCAACAAACTTAATTGGTTTACCAGTCACTGCTCTGATTGATAGGGCAGCACCACCACGGGTATCACCATCAAGCTTTGTCAAAACAACTCCGGTAACGTCCAATGTTTCATCAAACCCTTGGGCAGTTGCAACAGCATTTTGACCGGTCATTGCATCAATCACTAACAAAATTTCATCAGGATTGACTGCCTTCTTAATATCACTTAATTCGCCCATTAACTTTTCATCAATTTGCAGACGACCAGCCGTATCAATAATAACATAATCATTATGATTTTCTTGTGCCTGAGCTAATCCACGCTTGGCAATTTCAACCGGATCAACATCAGTTCCTAGTTGAAATACCGGAACATCAACTTGCTGACCAACCGTTTGCAACTGCTCAATGGCAGCCGGTCGATACACATCATCAGCAATTAACAGCGGCCGGGCATTCTGCTCGTTCTTTAACTTTAAAGCTAACTTTCCAACAGTCGTCGTTTTTCCGGCACCTTGTAGTCCGGACATCATGATAACTGTTGGAATTTTCTCTGATTTATTGAGTGGGACAGCCTCGTCCCCCATCATCTTGGTTAATTCTTCATCAACAATTTTAACAATTTGTTGAGATGGATTTAACCCTTCTAACACTTTTGCACCAGTTGCGCGTTGTTCAACCGTCTTGACAAATTGGCGAACCACTTGGAAATTAACATCGGCTTCAAGAAGCGCCAATCTAATTTCACGCATTGTCTCGCGCAGATCAGACTGGGAAACCTTCCCTTTGCCCCGTAATTTCTTCATGGCATTTTGCAATCGTTCAGTTAATCCTTCAAAAGCCATTATTCCACCACTTTCATTCTTCTTCACTTGTTTCAAGACTACTAATCATTTGATTGAGCTTCTGATCCTTTGGATAATTATCCTTCACATAGGCCTGAATCTTATCTAGTTTATGATTTCGATCTACAAAACTGTGATACAAATCCAGTTTGCTTTCATATTGCTGTAAAATTTTTTCGGATCTGCGAATATTATCATAAACTGCTTGGCGACTAACATCATATTCCTCGGCAATTTCACCTAGCGAAAAATCATCGGCATAATATAGTTGAATATAATTCGCCTGCTTTTTAGTTAACAACGGTTCATAAAATTCAAATAAAGAATTAATATAATTATTTTTTTCAAGTTCCATCCTGAAACTCCTTTAGCCATATGAATACGTTCTCTAGATTACCGATTTTTCAGATGGTAGTCAATGTCAACTATCATTTATTCAATCGCAATTAAGTTCGAGATAAGACAAGGTGGGCCAAAAAGCGATTAGATTTCAAAGTGCCCATGGGTAAGCCGAACATTTCAATTCGAAGATTTGGCTTATTCGTTTATCCACCTAAAATCTACTTTTTGGCCCACCAACTTTTAAAAGCATATCTTTCATTTTGCGAAATAACATCATGAAATAACATCATGAAATAACATCATTCAGAAATTAATCCCTTAAATAAACCATATACAAAGTCATTTGGATCAAACGGCTTTAAGTCGGTCACCTTTTCACCCAAACCAACATATTTGACGGGCAAATGAAGTTCACTGCGAATCGCCAAAACAATACCACCCTTAGCGGTACCATCAAGCTTGGTTAATACAATACCGGTGACATCTGTTGCCTCTTTAAACATTTTTGCTTGCGTCATCGCATTCTGACCGGTGGTGGCATCCAGAACCAGCAAAACTTCATGTGGCGCCTCAGGAATTTCTCTGGTCAGAATTTTTTTCATCTTACTGAGCTCGTTCATCAGGTTAACTTTGTTCTGAAGTCGACCAGCTGTGTCTACCATCAAAATATCATAACTTTCATCGCGAGCCTTCTTAACAGCATCAAAAACAACTGATGATGGATCACTCTTGGGCTTACCCTTAACAATATCAACACCATCGCGTTCTGCCCAAACATTTAATTGCTCAATGGCCCCAGCCCGAAAAGTGTCGGCAGCCGCGAGAACAACTTTTTTGCCCTGGTCTTTATACATCTTTGCCATTTTACCAATCGTGGTTGTCTTGCCGACACCGTTAACACCAACCATTAGGATGACGGTTGGTCCGCTTTTAGCCATGTTAATGCTTGCATTTTCGCCATTACCAGCAGCATCATACATGTCAATTAATTTTTTAACAATAACGTTTTGAACATCTTTAGACTTCTTAGCGTTTTGCAATTTAACCTCTTCACGGAGTTCATCCGTAATTCGGATAGCTGAGTCAAAGCCGACATCTGATTCAATTAACATATCTTCCAAATCATCAAAGAATGATTCATCAACATGTCGAAAATTTGCTAACAGGGCGTTTAATTTTGCGCCAAATGAAGAACGCGATTTTTCTAATCCACGCTCATAAGATTGGGTTGAGGTAGTCTCACTTGACGCCTCTTCATCATCTAAGCGATGTTTTTCAGCGGGAGATGCTGCCTCATCCACCGTTGGCAATGTGCGTTGCACTTTCTCGTCAGTCTTTTTTTGCTCGTCATCTTGACTAGCTGGTACTGATTCGGGATGATCACGCGACGACTCTTTAGCCACTAATTGATCAGGCTCACCTGGTTGGCTTTTCTCAGCAGCTTTAGTTGACTCATTCTGATTAGATCCAATTTCCAGTTTTACCTCAGAAGAAGCCTGTGAGACATTATCACTTGAATTGCGATCATCAACCTGAGAAACCGATCGATTGGCCGATTCCTGTGAGTCATTCGTTGGTGCCTCCACTTGTCGCTGTTTACTGGTTTGACTCTGTTTATCACCTGTATCTTCCTGGCTTGCCTGGGTTACCTTTTCAGTATCTCCAATTGTTTTATTCGATTCAGTTTCAGCAGAAGATCGTTTGGATGATTTTTGTGTTTCTTGTTGCTGTTCTTTTTCTTGTTTCTTTTCGTTTTTCTTTGAACGACGCTTGAATATATCAAAGAGCCCCATATTTAACTCACCTCTGTTTTTAAATTATCTAAGTTAACAGTGACAACTTTAGAAACGCCAGATTCCTGCATTGTAATTCCATACAACTGATCGGCATAAATCATAGTTTCTTTACGATGGGTAATCACAATAAACTGAGTGTCATCCCCAAAACGTTTCAGATACTTAGCAAAACGATCAGCGTTAAAGGGGTCCAAAGCCGCCTCAGCCTCATCAAGGATGCAAAACGGGACTGGCCGAACTTTAATGATTGCAAATAAGAGCGTAATCGCCGTTAATGCTTTCTCACCACCAGACAAAAGACTTAAACTTCGATAATTTTTGCCAGGCGGCTTAACCATAATTTCAACCCCACTAGTTAACATATCGGCTGGATCAGTTAAAACAAGCTTTGCCTCACCACCACCAAACATGTCAACAAACACTGTTGAAAACGTTTCGGCAACCTCTGAAAACGCCTTGGAGAATTTTTGATTAATCGTGGTATCCATATCACTCATCGTTGCCGTTAGATGATTTTTAGCATCAATCAAATCTTGACGCTGTTGCGATAGAAAATCATAACGCTTCGAAACTTCCTTAAATTCTTGGATTGCCGACACATTTACTGAACCAATTTCAGCAATCCCCATTTGGAGAACTTTTATCTGCCGTTCAACGTCTGAGGAATCCAAATCAAGTTTTAACTGCTCCAATGCATCCCTATCAATTTGATGCTTTGTCTTTAATTCTACCAAATTAGTTTGAAGTTGCTGCTCATGATCCCGATATTGATCGCGATCAACCGTCAACTCGTAAGTCGCATGATTAAGATTTTCACGTTGATCATTGAGCTGCCGATCAACAAGATCAAGTTGTTGCTCATCCGTAGCAACTTGTTGCTTTGTCGCGGTCAACTGTTGATTTAACTTTATTTGCGTATCCATTAATTGCTTAATTTTTAGCTTCAAAGTCTCGGTTGCTTTTTGATTGCCAAGTTGTTTGCTCAATTTTTCAATCTCGCATCGCTGCTTTTGTTGATCAGCTTTCAGCATATCAATTTGGCCTCTTAGTTCAACTTCTTTTTCTTTAGACTGTTTTAACTTCTGACGCGTCACAATTAGCGTTTTTTGGATCGTTTGTTTTTGAACCGCATATTGGGAAGCCAGTTCCTTAACATGGTTTAGCTGATCACGCTTTTGCGACACCTGTGAAGCCGTTTCGTCCAATTGATGTTGAATGCTGTCAGCTTGTGATTCTAAAGTTGCATCATCTGCAGAAGCCGTATCTCGTAGTGAATTCGATAATGACAGTTTAAGCGTATCGACTTCCCGTTGTTGATTGTTAAAAGATGTCTCTAATTTGGCAAGATCAGCTTGTCGGCTGCTTAATGTTTGGCTAACCTGGAATTTCTTTTGTTTACCACGCTCCAAAGAAGCTTTAATGTCAGAAAGCGCCTGCTTAGCAACAGAAAGATCACTTTCTCTTTTCTTTAGACGCTGTGCCATTTCCTGGGTCGCCTTCTGCAAAGATATTAACTCAGTCTTTTGAACAAGGACGCCCTCATTCTCGGTCCGATTGGCACCACCCGTCAGCGAACCGCCTGCATTCACAATTTGGCCATCCAAAGTAACTACTCTGGTACGGTGTTGGATCTTTTGACTGATTAGAATTGCATTATCTAATTGATCGGCAATAATCGTTCTTCCCAACAGAAATTTCTTGATCGAGGTCATCTTTGCCGGCATTGAAACCAAATCGGCTGCTATCCCAATATATCCAGTCATCTCGGAAGCTAACTGCACAAGTTGATTTGATAACGTTCGCGCCGAAATCACCGAAATAGGTAATAGTGTCACTCTTCCCAGCCGCTTACGGGTTAACAACTGAATGGCTGTTGAAGCGGCCGAATTGTCTTGAACAATGACATGTTGAGACTGACTACCTAGTGCAATATCAATTGCTTTAACAAATTTGGGCTCGATATCCAGGTAATCAGCAACTGGGCCAATAACTCCGGATATTTCATTTCGGTACTTTAAAAGATTAGCAACTCCGCGATAAAAGCTGCGATAAGAATCATGAAGAGATTGCAGGGAATTTAACTTAGCCTTGGCCTGCTCGGCAACCTTCAACGCCGTCAGCCAATTTGCTTGAGAATGGTCTGTTGTCGATTGCTTAGCTGATAAAGTAGCCGTAAGCTCCGTCAACTGTTGATTGATATCAGCCAGGTCAACTTGTGTTTTTGAAATTTCTTTTTTCTTTTCAACAATCTGCTCTTTAGTCTTTGTTAAATGGTCGCTAGCTAAATCAATGCGCTGATGACGAGAACGCAGCTGCTCGCTCAATCGTTGATTGTCATGCTCATTCAAATTGATTTGATTTTTTACAGATGTCTGCTTCTGAAGCAAATCAACATAATGATTTCGAAGCGTCTCGATCTTTTTTTCAAGTGCACCCGGATTATTTTGCCTTTCCTTTTGAATCAACTCATCGAACTGTTGCTGATGAATTGTTAGCGTTTCTGCCAATTTTTGCTGATCATCCGCTGAGTGGTTTAATCTTAACTGTAAGTCCTTTATTTGCTGCTTATTTGAGTTGATATGCTGGTTAATGCGCGTAAAATCCGCACTTTTATAATCATGAGCCTGCTCAGACAATTGATGTTGGCTTTTAAGCGTTTGGACCTGCTGAGTCAAATCCAACAATTTTTGATTCGTTTTTTCAATTAATGACCTCTGTTGGCTAATAGTGGCCTTTAATTGTGCCCGCGATTGTTCACGTTTATGGATTTGGGCAGATAACCGATCAACAATTTGCTCCTTCTGATCAACAGTTTGACGTAATTGATCAGTATCAGTAATGAGACGAGTCGCTGTAATGATCAGTTGTTTTTTCTTAAGCCTCTGGAGCTTTTTAGTCTGATCCAAATAATCGGTAGCTAAGCTGCTTTGTTCTTCAAGCGGATCTAGCCGTTTCTTGATTTCATGAATAATATCGTCAACGCGATTAAGGTTATCAACAGTTTGATCAATTTCCTTTTGAGCGGTTAACTTATGCTGCTTGTATTTATAAACGCCGGCAACATTTTCGATAATCGAACGTCGCTCAATAGGTTTGCTATTAAAAATATTTTCAACGTTCCCTTGCGAAATAATCGAAAGAGACCCCTGACCAATCCCCGTATCCATAAATAAATCTGTAATATCTTTTAAACGACATTGATTTTCGTTAATGTAGTATGAACTATCACCATTTCGAAAGAGCTTTCGAGAAATTTTGAGTTCTGAATAGGGCGTCTTAATAAATTGATCTGTATTATCAAGCGTTAAAGTAACACTAGCCATATTCAAAGAACGCCGATCAGTAGAGCCGGAAAAAATAACGTCCGGCATCCGTGATCCGCGTAGATTCTTAGCAGACTGCTCCCCAAGCACCCAACGAATTGATTCAGCAATATTGCTTTTTCCACTTCCATTAGGGCCAACAATTCCCGTCATTCCAGCTGGAAAATTGATTCGAGTCTTATCTGCAAATGATTTAAAGCCAATAATTTCAATGGATTTCAGTTGCACAATGTTTCTCCAATCTAAACTAAATTATCTCCGGCTGTGTCATAGTGGGTAAGTGCTTGTTGAGCCGCCCTTTGTTCCGCACCCTTCTTAGAATGACCAATACCAACACCAAACAATTTGCCGCCAATTGACACATTAACCTTAAATGAACGGTCGTTGTCCGGGCCATACTCGTCAACTAATTCGTAATCAATATCGACGGGGCCATCAGCTTGGGCTAATTCTTGGAGTTCAGTTTTATGATCAAAAAACTCAGCGAACATCCCTTCATCCAACTTAGGAAAAATAACCTGCTGAACAAAAGCTTCAACTGTTTTTTTACCCTGATCCAGATATAATGCGCCAACAAACGATTCAAAAATATCGCATAAGAGGGAGTCCCGTTTGCGAGCACCGGCTTTTTCTTCACCCCGGCCCAAACGAATATATTTATCAAAATGGCATTCACGGGCAAATGTGCTAAAACTCTGCTCATTAACCATTGCTGCCCTTAAGCGGGTTAGTCGACCTTGGGGCAACTTAGGGTAGCGAACAAAAATATATTCCGAAACAATTAATTGCAAAACCGCGTCACCTAAAAATTCGAGTCGTTCATAAAATTTGAGACCCTCACCCTTATGTTCGTTAACATAAGATGCCTGTGTAAATGCTTCATCCAACAAATCCTGATTGTCTACATGAATGTTAAAATCCTGCTTCAACATCTCATTTAAACCTGCTATCAAATTAATGCCTCCATAAATTAATGGTTCTTTTCCTATTTCAAAACACCTCATCAGGCATCTTAAAATTACTTTTGATTATTCATTACAAAATCAACTGCTTCGTCAATCGTATTTAGCTTCTCAGCGTCTTCGTCTGAAATTTCGGCATTAAACGTATCTTCCAAATCCAAAACAAACTCAACGAAATCAATTGAATCTGCATCTAAATCCTTTTTAAAATTTAAATTGCCGGTAATTTTTGCACGGTCAACATCAAATTGGTCAGCTACCAAATCGGCAATCTTGTTAAAAACTTCTTCTTTGCTCATTTTCTACACCTATTTCATTTATTAGTTAACATAACATTTATTATATCAAATTATCGGTTACTTTTAATACTGTCTTTAATTTGCTGTAATTCCTCAGCATGGTCAGTCACATAGTCATTTAATTGTGGGATCATTTTAGAATCAATGATGTCCTTAATTTGCCCAATCGTGTTCTTAACAGTTGGCGCTTTACTGGCACCGTGAGTCTTAACAACTGGGGCCTTGACGCCTAGCAAAACAGCCCCACCGTACTTTGAATAATCCATTGAGCTGGCAATATCTCCAAAGGTACTTTTTAGCATAACCGCACCCATTTTTGATTTAACACCACCCGACATGATACTCCCTTTAATCAATTTAAGCATGGAAAGTGCCGTTCCTTCAATACTTTTAAGAACGGCATTGCCAGTAAACCCGTCAGTGACAACAACGTCAGCGACACCATTTAAGAGTTCACGAGATTCAACATTGCCAATAAAATTAAGATCTTTATCAGCCGCTAGTAAGTCATGGACTTTGCGGTGATTCATATCTCCTTTGTCGGCTTCGGTTCCGTTATTAAGCAAGCCAATCCGTGGCTGATCAATTTTTAAAACATTTTGCGCGTAATACTTTCCCATCAGCGCATATTGATATATGTTCAACACCTTCGTATCCGCATTGGCACCCACATCAATCATGACAAAGTTTTTATGATCCTGATTATTAATAACGGGCAAAGTAGTGGTTAACCCAGGCCGATCAATCCCTTTAATCCGGCCAACAATGAATAATCCGGCCGCTAAAATTGCACCTGTATTACCAGCGGAGAAAAAGGCATCTGCCGTCCCTTCCTTAACAGCCGTAGCGGCCAAGACAATACTGGACTGCTTTTTTGTCCGAACAGCTTTAACCGGTTCATCCCCCATCTCAATAACCTCATCAGCTTGAACAACTTGAATTCTGGTATCGTTGTGTAGGTATTTCTTAATTTGGTCAGTTCGGCCGAACAATTGAAAGGTAATATCCGGATAGGCATCCCTCGCCAATTCAATCCCTTCAATAATTTCTTTAGGGGCAAAGTCGCCGCCCATAGCGTCAACAGCAATTTTCATAATGAAATCGTTCCTTTCCTGATTAGATATCACGATGATACAATGTAAGATTCTAATAACACTCGCTCTGAATTATTGGCAGAATTTAATCAATTTAAATTGGATTAATCATTAACCTTTCCGCCTAATCAGTTGTTATTGTTTGATTAAATTTTAAATACTGTGCTAATTGTACATTTTCTGGCTTTTTTTGCCAATTTCGATCAATGGCAATTTCCCGAGCCTCTTGATTCGCAACCGTTAGGATATTCAAGTCACCAACCGGATCAGCAACTTTAAAATCCGGCATCCCTGATTGTTTAAGCCCAGTAATATCGCCCTGACCACGCAATTCTAAATCTTTTTGTGATAAAAAGAAGCCGTCAGTGCTACTGGCAATAGCTTTCATTCGTTTTTTGCCAATTTCGTTTTTGGGATCAGCAATCAAAATACAATAAGACTGAGTTGATCCTCGGCCAACTCGTCCCCGTAGTTGATGCAGTTGAGCTAATCCAAAATGATCGGCATCAAAAATTAACATCGTATTGGCGTTGGCAACATCGACACCAACTTCAATAACCGTTGTGGCCACTAAAACCTGAAACTGATTATTTTTGAAATCAACCATTGCCTGATCCTTTTCATCGTTGGACATGCGCCCGTGCAATAAGCCAACCGAAAAATTCGGTTCAAAGATTGCCTTAAACCGTTCATATATGGCAACTGCATTTTTCATATCAACTGCTTCAGATTCTTCAATCAAGGGAGTTACAACATAAATCTGATTGCCACTTTGAAGTTGTTTTTTGACAAATCTAATGGCAGCCTCCGTTTTAGCTGACGTGATCCAAGAAGTCTTAATTGGCTTACGACCCTTTGGCAGCTCATTAATAATTGAAACATCCATATCACCGTACATAGTAATGGCCAACGTTCTGGGAATTGGCGTTGCCGTCATTGCCAACATATTAGTGCTGGTTCCTTTCTTGCGCAGTGCTTGACGTTGATGAACACCAAATCGATGCTGCTCATCGATGACCGCCAATCCTAAATTGTCGTAAGTCACCTGATCTTGGAACAATGCATGTGTCCCAACAATTAGATTAACCTCCCCATCTTTAATCCTCGGCAACATTGCTCTTCTTGCAACAGCTGATGTATCTCCAGTTAACAGAGCAATGTTAACGTTAAATTTTGCAAACATTTTGGCAAAATTATTTGCATGTTGTTCAGCAAGAATCTCAGTTGGCGCCATAATAGCTGCCTGCTTGTGTGCACTAATTGTGGCCAAGATTGCAATCGCTGAAACAACGGTTTTGCCACTCCCAACATCACCTTGGAGCAATCGGTTCATTGCCAGAGGCTGTTGCAAATCAGTCAAAATTTCATGGGAAACTTTATTTTGAGAATCGGTTAGCTGAAAGGACAATTGATCCTTAAATGACTGAATCAGCTGAGGATTATACTTGATCTGCGCTTGTGGATCTTCCTGCCGCCGAGTGACTTTCAAAATTTGAATTTTCATGGCAAACAAAAAGAACTCCATAAATTTTGCAGTTCGAAATGCTTTTTTAGCCGCAATCGGTGACTCTGGAAAATGAATGTTTTGAATCGTATCATGAAAGCTTTCCAATCGGTACTTTTTTCGTAACGAAGTTGGAACAATATCAACCAATTGACCACCATAAGCTTCAAAAGCTAATTTAATTAAATGTTTGATCGTTGCCTGTTTAACTTCTTTGTTGACTGGATAGATTGAATCATAAGCATCGTTTTGATCCTGACTCAAAATCTTCATTCCTTGGATTTGATTTCGCGATTGATTAAAAGTCCCAAAAACAATGACCTCAGATTCAAGAGATAACTGGCGCTTTAACCAGGGTTGATTAAAAAATGTCACATTGTAAATATCGTCATTGATTTTTAACCGAAAACTGAGTCGGCTACGTTTACGGCCAAAGAAAACAACCGTGGGCGCCGTAATGACGATGCCTTTAACCGTTACCCTTTCGCCGTCTAGAGCTGTTGACAAGTCTTTGAGTGACAGATCATCATAACGTCGGGGAAAATAAGTTAGCAAATCGTTAATCGTGTCAATTCCCAGTTTATTCAGTGCAATCTGCCGTCTTTGACCAACACCTTTAAGTACCGATACCGGATCGCTAAGACTACTCATTTTTAACCCCCATCTTTTATAAAATATAAAAAGGAGGCTGAGACAAAAGTAATTTTGCCCAGTCCCTTTTAGTGTGATCACGCTTATTAGCAAGTAGAAACATAGTAAGTAAGGCAACCCTTTCGTTCCACTCTTCTTTTTTTAATAACAACGATTGCTGAATTAAAACAAACACCAAAACCAATTTTAAGGAAAGTTAATCACTCATGTATTAAGATATTGGTTTTCTTAAACCGATGATTCTGAGTCTTATTTCTCCAGCTTGATTCAACTTGTTTTGCCTATTTTATTCAACAGAAATTAAGAACGGATAAACGGGCTGATCCCCTTCATGGACTTCAACTTCAAGGTCATTATCGATATCTGTAATTCCCTTTTGAACCTGATCAGCCAGTTTTTCGTCAGCACCATCACCCCAAATAATTGTGATGGCCTCACTATCATCATCGAGCATTGTTTTAACCATTGAAATTGCAGTTGCGACCAAATCGTTATCAACGGTTTTAATTGTTCCATCAGCAATTCCCATATATTGGCCTTTTTTAATTTGGAGTCCGTCAATATTTGAATCACGAATGGCAGTAGTTACCTGTCCAGATTTAACCGTTGGCAAATTATCTTCCATGGCTTTTTGATTATCAGTTAACGAATCCTCGGGATTATATCCCAGCATAGCAGTAATTCCCTGAGAAATTGTTTTTGAATGAACAATGACTGTTGGAATATCAACCACTTGTGCGGCTTGTTCAGCAGCCAAAAAGATATTTTTATTGTTAGGCAAAATGATGGCTTGCTTAGCATGGGTGTTCTTAATGGCGTTTGCAATATCCTCCGTACTTGGATTCATTGTTTGACCCCCATTAACAATATAGTTAACACCTAAGCTATTAAAGAGTTCATTAAGCCCCTTACCAGAAGAAACAGAAATAATCGCCGTATCTGAAATTGGCTGCTGGGTATTTAAATTCTCGGCTTTCTCAATTGGTGTGGCGGCATCTGAGCTCTCGCCTTCATCCTCATCGCCTTCAATAATTGTCTCTTGCTGCAGTCGCATATTATCCACTTTAACTGTCGCAAGATCACCGAATTCTTGTCCCCAGGCTAATACTTTGCCGGGATGCTCAGTGTGAACGTGAACTTTAACAATATCTTCATCATTGACAACTAATAACGAATCTCCAAGCTTTGCCAAATAATCATAGAAAGTTTGATAATCAAACTTACGGTCAACTTCCTTACCCTTGCCGATTCGAACCATAATTTGAGTACAGTAGCCGTAAACAATGTCATCAGGATTTAGCTTACTTTGGACACTTTGATGATGAGCGGCATCGATCATTTCAGTCATTTCGGCATCATTAGGTTGATATGAATCTTTTTGTGCTTCATCACGACCATTTAAAACATCATCAAATGCTTCTAATACGAACACCAGTCCCTGGCCACCGGAATCCACGACACCAACCTGTTTCAGGACAGGTAATAAATCAGGTGTCTTTTGAAGGGCGGTCTTTGAATTATTAAAAATGGCATCCATCACAGCAATGACATCGTTAGTTGTAGCTGCGGCTTTCTTGCCAGCTTGGGCAGCCATTCGAACAACTGTCAAAATTGTTCCTTCAGTTGGTTTCATCACTGACTTATAAGCGGTTTCGGTACCAGCCACAAAGGCATCGGAAAGATCCTGTGCGCTCAGACTCGCCTTGCCAGCCGTTGACTTTGAAAAGCCACGAAAAATCTGCGACAAGATGACACCAGAGTTACCTCGGGCACCCATTAAAAGCCCCTTGGCTAATGACCCTGCCAAGTCGCCAACATCCGAACTGGTATCCTTGTTAACATACTTATAACCACTAGCCAGTGACAAACTCATATTGGTTCCGGTGTCACCATCTGGTACCGGGAAAACATTCAGTGAATTAATAAAATCAGTATTTTTATTTAATTTATTAGCTGCAGCTTGAACCATTGCCGTAAATTCAGCGTTGGTAATTTTTGTTACTTTCAACTACTTTTCCTCCTTGGTCAATTTACAGTAATTAGTTAGTCATTTTGAACCTGAACACCCTGAACAATTACATTGACCGAATTTGCGGTGACGCCAAGCATGCTTTGAAGATTGTACTTCACTTTTGATTGGACATTCTTTGAAACTTCAGAAATCTTATTCCCATAACTGACAATAATATAGACATTGATGACAATTTCATTGTCACGCTGCTTAACCTCAACGCCCTTAAAGTAATTTTCTCGATTTAAAATATCGTTCATATTGTCGCGAAGTTGATTTCGGCTTGCCATACCAACAACACCGTAATTATCAGTTGCGGCACCACCAACAATATTTGCAATGACATCATTGTCAATATCAACTGTACCAAACTTCGTCTTAATTTTGACGGCCATGTGTTAACAGCCTCCTTGAATTTTATCTAAAATGGTCTATTTTATTATTAACGATAGTTAATATTACCACAAACCCCTAAAAAACCAAAGTAAACTTAATGTGTTCAAACAATCCTGTCAAGTATAATTACTTGAAAGAAAAGTGTTGCAATATCAGGGTAACTATGATAAATTATTCAAGTGTAATGATTCAGACATTTAACACTAAAATTGCAAAGAAGGGAGATTTGTTATCCATGGCTAAAGATTTTATTAATGGTAAACGGACTCACTTTGGTAACAAACGTTCACACGCATTGAACTCAAGTCGTCGTAGCTGGAAGCCAAACTTGCAAAAAGTTCGGATCCTAGTTGACGGAAAACCAAAGAAAGTTTGGATTTCAGCCCGGACTCTTAAATCAGGTAAAGTTACTCGGGTATAATTGCTTAATTGGATCGATGAGATGTCGGTCTTTTTTTGTACGCTCAATTCTGACTGATAAAAAAGCTGAGCATCAGCCAACACGACCAAATTGGTGGCCAATTGCCGTTATTCCAGAAACTCATCATCGCCCCCTAATTCCGATAGCAGCGTCTACCATCTTCAATAAAGCCAAAACGATGAGAGTGAGACGAAAGGCGGTTACGCTCTGGAAGTTGTCTTTCTTCCCACATTTTTACTCGGTAATAATTGTGCTCGTGCAAAAAAGCTGGGACATAAGTCAATAAAAATAGTTACTTTTCAAAAATCCCGTAAAATCAGTTTTCAAAAAAAACTGATTTTACGGGATTTTTACTTTGAAGTTAAGACGCCATAATACAAATTTGGACTATTGTCCCAGCCACTTTCTGTTTTAAATTAAATTAGCCACATACCGTAATCCCACAGCATGGAAAAGAGAGTCCATTTAACTAAAGCGGTCCACATCGCGACTCTGAATCACACACATCATACCACTGGCAAATTTGAAGCGGGCGGTTTGGCCGACAAATTCATTACTGGCCAGCGAAATTGGTCGTTTCACCTGATAGTCATTCAACTTGTATTTTTCATCAAACAACGTGAGATGATCCATTGGCGTTAAGGCAACAAAGGCTAAATATTTTTTGTCTGGTTCCTTGTTGATTTCATATTCACCAGGCAAAAAGAAGGTGATCGTGTTTTGGCGGTCAATCATTCGAATCTTTGGCGCGTACTTTTTAAACCGTGGCTCCAAGACCATCCATAGATTTGCCAAAAAATGATCAAGACGCCCCCCAGTTGCGCCGTAGATATCCAAGCGATCCGCCTGATGTTCCTCAATGGCAACTTTAAGTCCCAACTGAGTATCCGTATCATCCTTCTCTGGGATTGACTGCCGGATATCAGGAATATGATCCCGAACCAGTTGAAGCTCTTGGGGCTTTAAAGAATCAAAATCGCCAATGGCCACAATTGGGTCAATGCCCATTCTAATTAAATGCAAATTGCCTCGGTCAATCCCAATCCATTCACCTTTAATTTGACCAGCTTTCAATGTATCCGGCCATAAGTCAATTGGTCCCCCAACTAACAAATTTAAAATTTTCATTTATTTCGTAGCATCCTTTAAGGCTTGAATTCTTGAAACTGGATCATCAGCATCAAATACATACGATCCGGCAACAGCAACCGTTGCACCAGCTTGATAGGCATCAACAACGGTTTTTTCATTAACACCACCATCAATTTCAATATCAAAGTCCAATCCCTGATGTTTCTTAATATCATTTAGTTCGGCAATCTTTTTGACTGTTTCAGGTAAGAACTTTTGACCACCAAAACCAGGGTTAACCGTCATTACAAGAACCTGATCAACCATATATAAGACCGGTGTGATTGCAGCAACCGGTGTTCCTGGATTAATAACAACTTCAGCTTTAACACCCTTATTTTTGATCATCTGCAAAGCTCGGTGAATGTGGGGGGTAGCTTCAGTATGAACCCCAATAATATCAGCCCCGGCATCAGCGAACGTATCAATATAGCGCTCTGGATTCTGAACCATCATGTGAACATCCAACGTTAAACCAGTAATCGGCTTGATGGCTTTAACCCAACCTGGACCATATGACAATGCTGGAACAAAAGCACCATCCATGATATCAATATGCAGCAGTTCAGCACCACCCTTATCAACCATTTCAATATCTCTTTGTAAATTAACATAATCCGCGCTCAAAATTGAAGGTGCAACTTTAATCATAACTAACTTCCTCACTTTTTATATATAGGTTTACGGTTTTTAATATCCGTATACAATTGTAAATAATTTTCATATCGACTTGTCATAATTGTGCCCGCGCTTACCTGCCGTTTCACTTCACAACCTGGTTCGTTAACATGCGCACATCCCCTGAATCGACATTTTACTGAAGCTCGTTTGAACTCAGGAAAATAACTTCCTAACTGACGATAATCAATATCAAATGTATCGTATGATGAGAATCCCGGTGTATCAGCAATAATCCCATCATTGACATTTAAAAGGGCAACTTTTCGGGTGGTATGCTTTCCCCGATTTAAAGCAGCCGAAATCTCACCTGTCGCTAAATCAAGTCCTGGTGCCAGATGATTTAACAGAGTTGACTTACCAGCCCCAGTTTGCCCCATGATCACGTTTTCTTTTCCAGCAAACAGCTGCCGCAATTCATTTAATGATGCGTCATCAAATGCCTGTTTAGGAAAAATAACATCGTAGGGAATTGCTCGGTAATCCGTAGCAATTTGTGACAATCGTTGCCACTGATCCTTAGTTAACAAATCAGTCTTAGTAAAATAAATAATCGGCTTAATGCGACTAATTTCCAACCCAATCAATTGACGGTCTAATAAGTTGCTGGAAAAATCCGGTTCAATCGCGGCTGTTGCAACAATTGCCTGATCAATATTAGCCACCGGCGGCCGAACCAACGAATTCTTTCGCGGTAAGATTTTTAAAATATATCCTTGATCTTGATCTTTAATCTTAAATTCAACGTCATCCCCGACCAGTGGTGTTATTTTCCGTTTTCGAAAATTCCCCCTGGCTCGGGTCCGATAAATCTTATCACCCACATGAACGTCGTAAAATCCACTCAGTGACTGATAAATTTTTCCTTGGGTCAATTAATCACCTCTATCAAAAAAAGTTACTTCATCTTTCATTATAAGAGAAGTAACTTTAATTTGCAGTAATTTATTAATGTGAGTCGTAAGTTATATTATTATCCCGTAAAATAGTTTGACCATCACGGACAATTTTATAACGACCAACTTCATTTTTAGTTAACTTAAATGGCAGTGACACCGCTGTATCTTTAGTAATCACCATTTGCTTATAAACCGTTCCGAAATCATGATCGTGGTCCTTCAAATAAATTAAAACCACGTTTTCTGGCGTTTCGGCACTGGTTGGTTCGGGAGTCGCCGATTCCGCACTTGAAGATGATGCTGGTGCTTGCGTCCCTT
This sequence comes from Lentilactobacillus diolivorans DSM 14421, assembly GCF_001434255.1. Classification (GTDB taxonomy): domain Bacteria; phylum Bacillota; class Bacilli; order Lactobacillales; family Lactobacillaceae; genus Lentilactobacillus; species Lentilactobacillus diolivorans. Next base: position 308,419 of record NZ_AZEY01000090.1, on the reverse strand, counting down.
GGGAATTGTTAAATGCCGAGCTGGCACTGCTTGAACCTTGATTACCATCAAAATAAGGAATTGTAACGCGAACATCAAAGCTCTTCAAGTCGTCATTCTTTTTAGTCTTTGACCCTCGTGACAAGGAAACTGCAACGTTTCCCCCCTGCCGAATACTTGTATTCGCAGCCGGCGATTGTTTAACAACCCGGCCTTTAGGTTGATCACTAGAATAAACGTAGTCAAACGTTGGATTGATTTCTTCCTTATTTGCATATGAAATAACCTGTGCCTTGCTCATTCCCGTTAGATCTTCCAGAGTAATTTGTTTAATACCCGTTGACACCACAAAAGTTAGCGTATGTTTGGCCGGATTCATTTTCTTACCAGCTTCGAAATCTTGTTGCAGCACGCGCCCAGTCCGAAATGAACTTGATGGTGCATTCCGACGACGAACTTTGAATCCTTCAGATTCCAGTCGTTGCTTTACCTGATCGTAATTTTGGCCGACATAGTTGTCAACTCGAACTTTACGAGGTCCGGAACTAACGACCAACGAAACTTTCGTATTTTTCTTAACTTTTGTATTTTCATGGGGGTTAGAAGAAATAACCCGGTTACGATCGATCGTATCACTACTATGATAACGAACTTTCCCCAACCGAAGATCAGCTGATTTAATTTTTTGGCTGGCTTCATTTTCCTCTGTACCGGTAATCACTGGAACGGTCGTTTTACCGTTAGCTGTCACAATCATTACCAGAGTCAGCAGCAATACCAGGAAAGCAAGAATGCCCCCCAATATCAACCAACGACGCTTACGTTTCGACATCCTTTTTTTTGGCCGTTTATCGGCTGAACGATTCTCGTTATCGTTAGGCAACGGACGCTGAGCATCAGATTCGTTTGCCGAAGCACTACTACTCGGTAAAGCATTAAAAGGCATCACCCGGGTCTTTTCATCAACTTTTTGCCGTTCATCAGGAACGATAAACTTTGACTCATTTGCTCGAGATTTATCAAGTGATGTGTTTAGGTCATCTGCCAGCTGATTAACAGTCCGATAGCGATCTTTTGGATCCTTAGTGGTGGCTCTTAAAACCACATTTTCCAGTGCCTGGGGGATTCGCGGATCAAAGTCACGGACAGACGGCATGGGTTCTTGTGAATGCTTAATTGCGATTGAAACAGCCGTATCACCATTAAATGGTACTTTTCCTGTTAAAATTTGGTAGAGAATAATCCCCAGTGAGTAGATATCCGATTGTTGCGTTGCCATTTCGCCTTTAATTTGTTCCGGCGATAAATAGTGAATTGAGCCGATAATTGATCTGGTCTGAGTCATCGTATCTTCGGTTCCGGCTCTTGAAATCCCAAAATCAGTGATTTTAATATACCCTTTTTTGTCAACCAGAATGTTTTGAGGCTTTAAATCACGGTGAATGATGTTATGACGATGAGCTTCGCTGACCGCGGAACAAATTTGTTCCATGATGTCAACGACTTCAGCGTAAGGAATTGGAAATCGGTCTTTAATATACTGCTTTAAATCCTCGCCATCGACATATTCCATGACCAGGTACTGCATCCCTTCAACTTCATCAACATCATAAATCCCAACAATGTGTGGATTATCAAGTTCCGTTGCCGCCATCGCTTCATGCTGAAACCGCTTTTTGGCTTTCGGGTTATCACGGAAATCCAAACGTAAAAGCTTAACGGCCACTTTCCGTTTCAAAATCAAATCCTCAGCCAGGTAGACATCAGCCATTCCGCCTTCACCTAACCGATTAATAATCTCATAACGACCGTTTAATACATAGCCTTTATTCATCGGGTTTCACCTCCGAATCGGCTTTGGCAATCAGTACTGTAATATTATCCAAACCACCATTTTGATTTGCTAAGGCCACTAGTGAATTACACTTAGCTTGCAATGGTTCTTGACGAGCCAAAATTTTTTCGATTTCCGGATCATCAACCATGTTGGTTAGGCCATCCGTACAGAGCAAAATTTGATCATTTGGTTGAACAGCATACGATTTAAAATCTGCTGCCGAATCATTATTAATGCCCAGACTTTTAGTAATAATGTTTTTATATGGATTGTTTTTAGCTTGGTCGGGAGTTAAATCACCGTGCTTCACCAATTCATTAACGTAAGAGTGGTCCTCCGTAATTTGAAATAGACGCTGGTTTGAAAAGATGTAGCCACGGCTATCGCCGATATTGGCAATAATACTCTTGCCGCCATCAACCAGTGCTGCAACAATGGTGGTTCCCATTCCTTTTAGCCGTAAATCGGTATTGGACTCATCAATAATGGCTGCATTAGCTTCCGCAAGTTGTTTTTCAAACCAACCTTCGATACCATCCAAAGTATCGATGGCTGTCTTTTCAAAACTAGCGCCAATGTGAGTAACAACCATTCTAGACGCAACTTCCCCGGCATTATTGCCACCAATCCCATCTGTAATCAAAGCTAAAATCAAACCGTGCTTATTTTTAAATACACCGACGGCATCTTCATTTTTATCGCGAACCTTGCCAGTTGATGATTGATAAGCAATCTGCATGTTAATCAACTCCGTTAAGATTTCTTAACCAATGAACAGACAAAGAACCCATCCGATTCATAATCATCCGGATAAATCTTAAGCATCCCGGTTTCATCCTGATGAAGGTCTAAAGCTGTTTTGGTTTTATCAATTTGAAAATCAGGATGGCGACGAACAAATTCGCTCACCACGTCCTGATTTTCCTGCTTCACAATTGTACAAGTACTATATGTAATAGTACCACCAGTTTTCACTTTAGGTGCAACCGCTTCTAAGATCTGCATTTGGATGTGACTGAGACGTTCGATATCTTCAGGGGTCTTGTCATAACGAATCTCTGGCTTGCGACGAAGAAGTCCCAGTCCCGAACAAGGGGCATCGACCAAAATTTGATCAAACATCTCGTCTTTAAACTTCTGATCAACCTTCCGGGCGTCCAGCTCAAATGTTTCGACTTGGGGCAAAACACCCAACCGGCTGGCGTTGCGCTTAACCGTCTTCAATTTATTGTTATGAATATCCAACGCGAACACTTTACCATCCGTCAGATGACTGGCAATTTGGGTTGTCTTGCCTCCTGGTGCACTGCAGGCATCTAAAATGAGGTCACTTGGGTGAATTGCCATTGATTCAACTGGTAACATGGCACTTTCATCCTGAATGGTTAACAAGCCATCCTTAAAAAACGAGCTGTGGATAATCTGACCACCATCAATGACGATGCCGCTTTCAGAAACTTTGCTTGCCTCAACATCAAATCCATCAACAGTTAGTTGATCCATTAATTGGCTTTTAGTAATTTTAGCCGCATTAAATCGAACTGATTGTTTTGGGGCCTTATTAAGTGATTTAAGAATTGCAGCGGTCTTAGGTTTACCAAGTTGAACCTGAAGCATTGAAATCAACCAGGTTGGTACACTGTACATCACTGACAAGCGGTCGGTTTCATTTTGAATATCGGCAATCTTAGGCATTCCCTTACGATCCATTTGGTGCAAAATACCGGTTACAAAACGGCGGGTACCATCATGACCCATCTTTTTGGAAATCTTGATGGTCTCATCAAAAATTGCCCGTTTTGGAACCCGATCTAAATATTCCAACTGATACATGGCTGTGTACAGCAGCTCTTTAACCCAGGATTCTGTTTTTTCAGGATCCCGAAGAAATGGCTTGAGCTGAAACTCAAGAGTTAACCGATGCTGAATAACGCCATAGACAATATTGGTGAATAGTCCCCGATCAGCCGCGTTCATAGTCGTTGATTCAATAACTGCATTAATCTGCAAATTCGAATAAGAACCACTACTTGTCCGAACCAATGTTTCCACAGCCAATTGCCGTGGATTGTTTGTTGTATATTTCATTTAATTAATCACCTTTTGGCCGACTGTTAAAGTCTGACCAATTCCATTCAAATAATCTGTAATTTTTTGCTTGGGCTTACCAGCAGGTTGGAGCTCCAAAACTGAAAGGACCGATCCGCTACCTGCTGACAAATATAAATGATGCTTGTCTTTATAGACAACTGTCCCGGCCTCATCGTCAGTCGTTTGATCAATCACTTCAGTCACCCAAATCTTAGTCCGCTTATTGCCGATCACCGTATAAGCTCCTGGATCTGGACGCAACGCTCGAACCTTGGCATCAACCAAAGCGGCGGGTTGAGAAAAGTCCAGTTGTTCTTCACCGGGTTTAATTGTTGGCGAGAAAACAACTTGGCTTTCATCCTGTTCAATTGGATGGACATCCCCTGCAAGTAGCTTAGGCAGTGTATCGAGTAACAGGTTCCGACCAACAATGCTTAATTTTGCAAACATTGACTCAGTGTCATCATTCTTGGTAATGGGGATGGCCTGTTGTGCCAAAATATCACCAGCATCCATCTTTTTCACCATGTAGATTAAACTAATCCCGGTTTCATGATCACCGTTCATAATTGCGTATTGAACAGGCGCACCACCCCGATATTTAGGTAGGAGTGACCCATGGACATTAACCGCAGCAACCTTAACTGATTGTAACATTCTGGTGGGTAAAAACTGGCCGAATGCAGCAGTTATAATTAAGTCAGCATGTAGGTCGATCACCTGCTGAAGCTCGTCACTGCCACTCAGTTTTTCTGGTTGTAAAACCGGAATCCCTAACTTAAGTGCTAATTGTTTCACTGGTGACTGCTGAATTCGATGCTTTCGACCAACCGGACGATCCGGCTGAGTAACAGCCGCCAACACTTTATATTTTGAATCAACCAAGCCTTGCAAAATTGGCACTGCAAAGCTCGGAGTTCCCATAAAAACAACTGTTGTCAAAGTAATGTTTCCTTCTTTCATTTTTTACATAAAATCAAGTGGTTCATTATCAATGGCGATCTGAAGCCCATGACGCTGTTTTTTTTGCGATTTAAGCAACACCTGGTCAAGAACCGCTTTTAGATGTGGCTCGTTTTGATACTTGATAATGATTTGGTAGTAGTAACGATTGTTAATTCTAGTAATGGTCTTAGGGGTTGGCCCTAGGATGATTGCCATCTTTGATAAATTCGCCTTTAGGAAATTTAATATCGCATACATCTCTGCAGCTGTTTGATTTTCATTTGGTGAACTACCAGTTAGTTTCACTGTAAAGTAATACGGCGGATATTTACCATCATGGCGAACACGCATTTCAGTTGCATAAAACCGCTCATAATCTTGCGTTTGTGCCAGCTGAATAGCGTAATGGTCCGGATTAAAGGTTTGGATAAATACCTCGCCAGTTTTATCAGCTCGACCGGCTCGACCAGAGACTTGCGTTAATAATTCAAACGTTCGCTCGCTGGAACGAAAATCAGGAAAAGCTAATGCTGAATCGGCGTTTAAGACGCCAACCAGGGTTACCTCGGGGAAATCCAATCCCTTGGCAATCATCTGAGTTCCCAACAAAATATCAGCCTTGTGAGCACCAAATTTATCAATAATTGCTTCATGAGATCCCTTTCGACGAGTTGTATCAACGTCCATTCTTAAGACCCGCGCAGTCGGAAACATTTCCTTAACCTGTTCTTCCAACTGTTGGCTCCCCATACCATAATGACCAATTCGCTTGCTATGACATTGAGGACACACTCGGGGGATCGGTTCTTTATGGCCACAATAGTGACAATCTAATGTCCCGGTATCTTTATGCATCGTTAACGAAATATCACAATTGGGACATCGGGGAACATAACCACAGTCACGGCACATGAGAAATGAGGAATAGCCCCGCCGGTTCAATAATAAAATAATTTGTTCATGTTTAGCCAACCGATCACTAATTGCCGTTGATAGTGCCGTTGATAATGCACTATGGTGTTTGGCCATTTCTATTTTCATATCAATAATTGAAACATGGGGAAGCGCATGGCGATTAATTCGATGTGGCAATCGCAACAGCCGATAAACGCCCTTCATTGCACGTGCACGCGATTCTAAGGATGGCGTTGCACTTCCCAGAACAACCGGGCAATGGTGATAGGCAGCCCGCCATTTTGCAACATCACGAGTTTGATAACGAGGATTATCTGCTTGCTTGTAACTACTATCATGTTCCTCATCAATGATAATGAGGCCCAAATTTGTTAACGGCGCAAAAACTGCCGAACGAACTCCAACAACAACTTTGGCTTGACCACTATTAATCCGTTGCCATTCATCGAACCGTTCGCCATTCGATAAGGCACTATGCAGCATGGCCACCTGATCACCAAACCGGCTGCGAATTCGACCCACAATTTGAGGGGTTAAAGTAATTTCTGGAACAAGCATTAATGCCGTCCGTCCCAATGAAAGGGCATGGGCAATCGACTGTAAATAAACCTCGGTCTTTCCTGATCCCGTAACGCCCTCCAGTAAAAAGATTTGATTTTGTTTGGTGGAAGTTGCTGAATTAATCTGGCTCACAGCAGCTTGCTGATCCGCATTAAGCTTCAACGGTTGGCTTTTCTTAACCGACCTTAAAAATGGATTACGAATTTGGCGAACCTGCGTCTTTTTTATCCAGCCGCGCTGTTCAGCCACCCGCGTTGTTGAACTGCTAATCCCTTTCTGGTTCAATTTTGACTGCAAAAATTGTTCGTCGGGATGGTCTAATAATAGTTTTAAAAGGTGCTGTTGGGCAATGGCATTACTGCGAACATGTTGACTCTCGGCCTTAAGAGCTTCAGGCGTCATTTGACGTTTGAAAGCCGCCATCATGACTGGCTTAGCATGAATGGTCAATTCATATTCAACCTTAATTTGATCAGTCTTCTGCAGATTGAGAATTTGCGATAAAAGGTTGCTTGAATAATGGGCACGATCATAGTCAACCTCGTTTTGACCTGCAAAAATTTGGGGGTTGTCATCCCTAATTTGATCACTCTTAGCAATTAATTTCTTCTTAAATTTTGTTCGCATCCCACCAGGAAGCATGGTTTGCAAACAATTAATCTTAAATGAATACGTCTGACCTGCCATCCAGGTTGCCAGTTCGAGCAATTCTTGATTAATAACCGGATACAAATCCACCAACGAACTGATTGGCTTTAATTTCCCCTGAAATTCAGAACGATCGGTAATTGCCACAATGAATCCAGTTATTTTTCGGGGCCCAAATGGCACCTGGACCCGCATTCCTGGACTTACCTGACCACTCAAGTTATCTGGAATAAGATAACTAAACGGATTATTCGTCTGACTTGTCGGAATATCGACAATGACTTGAGCAATCTGCAAGTTTAATCCTCCTCTCAATCAAAGAAATTTATCAGCGATTAGTCTAACCAAACGATTGGCTATTTGCTGTTTACTCTCGACATCTGTTTTGATTTGATCGCCATTAGCAAATAGAAAAGTCACTTGGTTGTTGTCAGAATTAAAACCAATTGTCTTTTTTGAAACATCATTGGCAACAATCATATCCAAGTTCTTGGCTTTAATTTTCTTTTGAGCATTCATAATTAAATCATTTGTTTCGGCTGCAAAACCGATCATTACTTGATCTTTCTGTTTCGTTTGACCAACCGTCTCCAAAATATCTGGATTTCGAATCAAATCCAACGTCATCCTTTGATTATCAGTACTCTTTTTTATTTTTCGATCGGCCACATGAGCCGGTCGGAAATCAGCAATTGCGGCTGACATAATCAACACGTCTGCTGATTGAAAAGCTTTTTGAACTGCAGTTAACATATCCGCAGCCGTTTCTACCTTTATTAGTCTAACATGATTGGGTATCTGTAGAGATGAATTCGCGGAAATTAATGTCACCTCGGCGCCCGCCAATTGGGCTGCGTGGGCAATCGCATACCCCATTTTTCCAGAGGAATGGTTTGTTAAGTATCGAACCGGGTCTAAAGGTTCACGAGTTCCACCGGCAGTTACAACAACTTTTTTACCAGTTAACGCTGTTGGCACCGGTTGATATGAAGACATCACCCAGTTTAAAATTGCTTCTGGCTCAGGCATTCGTCCCTGTCCAGAATAACCTTCAGCTAAAAAACCGGTTTCCGGAGTCATTACATGAATCCCAGCGCTTGCCAACCTGGTTAAATTATTTTGAGTCGCGAAATTATTGAACATATGGTTATTCATTGCCGGTATCACAAAGATTGGACTTGTCGTCGCCAGAAGTGTTGCGTTAACCACATTATCAGCAATGCCATCAGCCATTTTTGCAATCGTATTTGCTGTAGCCGGAGCAACAATCGCTAAATCGGTTTCATCAGCCAATTTGACGTGAGGAATACTTTTAGGATCATCGGAACTGAAGTCATCTGTTACCACTCGATGTTTACTGAGTGTTTGAAAGGCCAAGGGCGTCACAAATTTTTGCGCCGCTTCCGTCATAACTACCTGAACATCATTATTATTTTTAACCAGTAACCGTGTCAAAATTAAAGATTTGTAAACTGCAATACTTCCAGTCACAAATAATGTAATTTTTTTGTTTTGAAACAATATGTTCACCGCCGTTTCTTCTTAATACAAATCTAATTGTAAGAAAATCAATTAATAAGCACAAGCAGATAAGCCAATAATTCAAGGCAACCTGAATTCGTAATCCAATCGTGTTTATTTTAATCAATACCGATTGACATTTATTTTCGATTAATTTAGATAGGAATAATCCCATACATTGACAATTGCAATGTCCTTGTTAATTCTCAACTATTAATTCGATTGTTATCAATTAATGATCTAAATGTAAAAAAGACTGGTGACAAAATTTTTCATTTTGTCCCAGTCTCAGATTCATAAACAAATCGCTAATTAAAGTCTTTTTCGTTTGGATCAATCTTCAAAACGCCGGCTGCAATCTCTTCAAGTGCTTTTCCAACTGATTTTTGTGATTTATAGCTATCTAACAGTGGTTTAGCGCCGGCATCTAATTCATGAGCCCGTTTACTGGCAAGCATAATCAAAGAATATCGTGAATCAATCTTATCTAGTAGCTTATCTACTGATGGGTAAAGTAACATAGTTTAATCGTCTCCTAACATCGATTCGTAGTCGGGCATTACCCGGGCAACTTTTAACCTTTCACTTCGAATAATTGACTTTATTCGATCAACGGCAAATGGTACCTTATCATTCAACACTGCGTAATCGTAATTCCGCATCATGCTAATTTCACCAACCGCTTTTTTAATTCGTTTGTTGATGACATCCATCTTATCGGTTCCGCGACCAACAAGTCGGTGCTTAAGCTCCATAAGATCTGGTGGGGTCAAAAATACGAACACAGCATCGGGACAATTTGCACGAACTTGCATGGCACCATTCACTTCAATCTCCAAAAAAACATCTTTTCCGGAATCTAACGTTTCATTAACGTATTTTAATGGTGTGCCATAGTAATTGTCAACGTATTTGGCATATTCTAACATTTCACCATTTTGAATATTACTTTCAAATTGTTCTTTTGAAACAAAATAATAATCAACGCCGTTCTTTTCTCCCGGTCGAGGCTTCCTGGTCGTCATTGAAGTTGAATATTCAAAATCAACGTCTGGTTGTTCAAAAAGCGCCTTTCGCACTGTTCCCTTACCAACACCAGATGGTCCAGATAAAACAATCAACATTCCTCTTTTTGCCATTGATAAAATCCCTTCAATTATTTATAATACCAACAATTATCGCCCTTTTTCCCCCGTTTGACAAGTTAAATCAATGTTTTATGGGAATTTGATTAAATTCAAAATTGGGGGTTGCGTTTTAGAACTAATGTTCGTATAATGAAATTACAAACAAACGTTCGGGGTGAACAAAACATGCAAAACAAACAATCCTATCTCTCAGAGATCAGTAAATCAGTTAAAGATAATTACTATCGTTTCTTCGAAATCACACCACACACTCAATTAAAACAGATGCCGACTTTCCAACTTAACTTTTTTATTGATCAGGCATTATCCAGAAACTTTCAGGTCACCATTCAATTTAATGATCAAACTCCGGCCGCCACGGGAATTTTAAATAGAATTTCCGGTGACCGATATCTCGTCACTTCTAGTGATGGAAGTATGAATCGACTTTTTAGTCTTGGAGAAATTCAATCGATTAAACGAAACTAACAACCATCATCCACAGAGACTGCTGCAATCAATTTGCTGCAGCCTTTTTTATATCCAGGAAAAGTTAATTTAATATAGCCAAAAAGAATCCAATTCCCATCACCCACAGAATGAGTTATAACTTGATCACCCAATTATAACAAAATATTGGCCATTCCCCATTCAAAGGGAACTTTTATAAGCCAAGCGTTTATTTATCGTTTACACGCTAATTTTCTTCTTTTCTTCGTCTGCCAATCTAAGCAGTTCACCAGCATGTTCCTTGGTCAATTTGGTAATTGCTGTTCCCGATAACATTCTTGAAATTTCAGTGACACTCTGAGCCGCAGTTAATTCAGTGATTGTTGTCGTAGTCCGATCATCATGCACCTTTTTTTCGATAAAGTAATGATGATCACTCATCGCCGCAACCTGTGGTAAATGAGTAATACATAAGACCTGTGATTTGGTTGAAATTGTATAGATTTTGTTTCCAATTGCTTGGGCTACTCGGCCAGACACACCGGTATCAACCTCATCAAAAATAATCGACGTCACTCCGGCAGCTTTAGCAAACATCGTTTTTAAAGCCAGCATAATCCGCGATAATTCACCACCTGAAGCTGATTTAACCAATGGCAGCATCTTTTCACCCGGATTTGTCTGAATATAAAATTCGACGTGATCAGCTCCCAATCGATTCAGAGATGTGTTCTGGCGAATTCGAACTTCAAAGACGGCCTTATCCATATATAAATCGGCCAGCTGCTTGTGAACCGCCTTTTCCAACTTCTTAGAAACTTTTCGACGAATCTGACTAATCTTTTTTGCATGTTCAACCAGTGATAACTTTATTTCAGTCAGTTGAGCTTCCAGATCATCATGGGCAGCTGTATTCCCAGACATCTCGTTAAGCTCATCTTTGATTTTACGAAGATAATCCAATATCTGAGAAACCGAATCACCGTATTTATGCTTTAGTTGATAGATCGTATTTAATCGTTGCTCAACCTGATCTAAACGATCTTGATCAAATTCAAGATTACTTAATTGATCTGAAATTTGACTGGCAACATCCTGCAATGTAAAAAAGGCACCCGACAAATCATCAGAAATTTGCTTATATTGGGGATCTAAATCTTCAATATCCTGCATAGCACTCATTGCTGAACCAATTGAATCCAACGATCCTGTTTGTTCACCATTGATACCCTCATAACTATTCACCAATGAATCATGAATTCTTTGAAAATTAGTGAGATGATCACGCTCTGAGACTAAATCGGTGTCTTCATTTTCATGAAGATCAGCTGCTTCAATTTCCTTAATCTGAAATTTTAGCATGTCAACTCGTTGCGCCCATTCTTTTTCATTCTCGTGCTTTTTTTCGTTTAAATCACGAAGCTTTACAAATTCATCGTATTCTTGCTGATACTTAGCCATAATAGCTCGGAGCTGATCATCAGCAAAATCATCCAATAGTTGAATATGTTTTTCTGGTCTCATCAATTCCTGATGTTCATTTTGGCCTTGAATATCAACCATTGTTTCGCCAATTCGTTTTAACGTCGCAATGTTAATCATGATGCCATTAACGCGACAACTATTACGACCATTGGCAAATATCTCTCGTTCGATAATAACGTTTCCATCCGAGTGATCAATCCCTAATTTATCAAGAACCGAATATGTAGGATTATCATCATGAAGAATAAAGTTTCCTTGAATTACCGATTTCTTGGCTCCAGTTCGAATTAAATCATGCGACCCACGACCACCGACCAACAACCCAACCGCGTCAATGATGATTGATTTGCCGGCACCTGTTTCACCTGTCAAAACGGTCATTCCAGATTGGAATTCAATATCTAAATGTTCAATTATTGCAAAGTCAGTAATTGATAGTTCAAGTAACATAAATAAATCCTTTCAATGATAATCATTAATTGCTTAACATGTTGTCAATTCGTTCACGAAAATCTGCGGTGCTTTCTTCGGTTTTACAAACGATCAAAACAGTACTGTCATCGCCAATTGTTCCAAATATCCCGCTGTAATTCATTTGATAAAGCAGGCTCGAAATGACTGGGCCACTACCAGGTAAAACCTTCATAAAAATCATCTTGTCCTGTGAAGCCACTGAGACAAATGAATCACGAATCGTTTGAATTAATTTTTTCTCTGTATCAACATTTTTTTGAGTTGGCAAACTATACCGATAGCCACCGGTCACCGAGGGGACTTTAACCAGCTGCATATCCTTAATATCTCGCGAGACGGTTGCTTGGGTGACCCGAATCCCCTGATCGCCGAGCAAACTCACGAAATCTTCTTGACGTTGAATGTTGTTACTAGTAAGTAGCTGTTTAATAAGCCGCTGTCGTTCTTTTTTCCGCATATCGTCATCTCCAAAAAGTTTTAAGTACGCATTGATTGTTAACCCTTGAGTTCAGAATAAGCGTTCTCAATCACTTTTTCAATTGAAATATTAGCACCCATTGTTGGCTTATCGGTTGATTTAAGCTGCACTAAGAATTCAATATTGCCGGCACCACCCTTAATCGGAGAATAATCCAAATTTTCAACTGAATAACCAGCCTTGACGGCAAAATGGAGGATCTTTTCAAGAACCATCTTGTGAACATTAGAATCTCGGACAATCCCATGCTTGCCAACATTCTCTCGACCAGCTTCAAATTGCGGCTTGATTAGCGCCACAACTATGCCATCTTTAACTAGAATCTGCTTAAGTGGTGGTAAGATCAACTCCAGTGAAATGAATGAGACATCAATCGAAGCAAACTGTGGTTGCCCATGGGTAAAATCACTCAGCTTACTGTAACGAAAGTTAGTATGCTCCATCACAACCACTCTTGGATCTTCCCTAAGTTTCCAAACCAGTTGATTGCTGCCGACATCCAAGGCATAGCTTAATTTAGCTCCACTTTGAAGCATGACGTCTGTAAATCCACCAGTTGAGGAACCGATATCTAAAACAGTTAGATGGTTGACATCAATATTAAAGACTTTTAATGCTTTCGCAAGTTTTAAGCCTCCGCGACTGACATAAGGCATGGGTTTTCCTTTGAGATGAAGCTCGGTATCTACCGGAATCTTCATGCCTGGCTTGTCCAATCTTTCTTCATTGTCACCAAGAATCTCTCCTGCCATCACTGCTCGTTTGGCTTTCTCTCGAGTATCAAATAAGCCCTGGGTCACTAATAATACATCAACACGTTGTTTTTCCATTCTTATTTTTCGTCCTTAATTTTAAAATAACTACAAAAATCCACTAATAGAGAAGTGTCTATCCCAGATAGCTGTTGAGCGTCATATAAGACCTGTTTTGCTCGAGCGACTGTCTGGCTTAGAACAGAATAAGATTGATCCAAGCCAAGCAAATTAGGATAGGTGTTCTTACCATTATCTTGATGCACCGGCTTACCAATTGCTTTTTCATCGCCAACAACGTCTAAAATATCATCATAAATTTGAAAGGCCGATCCAAACAATTCAGCGAATTGGAGTAACAATTTTCGATCGCTTTTAGGCGTTGCCGCAATAATCAGACCGGCTTCCACCGCATAACGAATCAATGCACCGGTTTTATTCCGATCTAATTTTTGAAGACCTTTTAAAGACAATCGAGTGCCCTCAAATTGAATATCATCTGCCTGTCCAGAAACCATTCCATGCGGGCCGGCGGCTTTGGAAAGTGCGAGAGTCAATTCAGCCTGTTTAATGGAATTCAAATTATTATCCACGAGCCATTGAAAAGCAAGAGTCTGCAGGCCATCCCCGGCAAGAGTTGCCATCCCCGCCCCATATTTGACGTGATTAGTTGGTTTGCCACGGCGAAGATCATCGTTATCCATCGCAGGCAGATCATCGTGAATCAGTGAATAAGAGTGCATGAGCTCCAGCGCACAAGCGACTTTCAAAATAACGTGATCAATTGGATGACCAACTGTTTGAAGCGTCGCCAGCGTCAATAAGGGACGTAACCGTTTGCCACCGGCATTAACCGAATAGCTCATTGATTCGGCTAATCGTTGTTGATCGGCATCTCTTTGGATATCATTTTCTAAAATTGTATCAATTTGGGGTACCCATGTTTGGATAAACTTACTTAGCTTGGTTCCCATCAGCATCATCCTTTTTATCATCGGCATTTTCAAACGAAACTTCATCGCCATTTTTATCCATCATTTTTGCCATTGTATGTTCGGCTTTGGTAAGTGTGTCCTGAAGCTGTTCGCTTAATTTGATTCCAGTCTTAAATTTGTCCATCGAATCTTCTAAAGAAACGTTTCCCTGTTCCAACTGGTTCACAATCGTTTCCAACTGGTCCATTTTTTGTTCAAATGTTTGGTTATCTTGTTGCTTATCAGCCATTCTTCTTTTCCTCTTTTTCTTTAGGTATTACCTGATCAACACGAGCCTTTAATATTCCATCACTAAAATGGACTTGAACTGAGTGACTCTTTAATTGACTCACTCTGCTAATAAAATGGTTCGCATCGTCAGTCGTATACGTATAACCGCGACTTAGGATCTTCAAAGGACTTAAATGATCCAGTGAGCCAACCAATACCTGATAATGTTGGTGAATATTTTTAAAATTCTGCTTGGTTGCCCTTTCAAGCCGTGCCTGCAAAGTCGTCAACAATTGTTGTTGTTGTTTAATCGCATACGTAGGTGCCACCAGTCTTAATCGCATTTTAAGATCAGCAAACTGGTACTTTCGCTTACCGGTAATCTTATCCGCCTGATTATACAAGCGTTGGGTCAGTATGTCTAAACGCTGTGAGAATGTTTCGTAAATTCGTTGAGGAGCAGTCAAGACTGGGGATTGTTCAAGCCGTTTGAGTCTCAATTTTAACTGTTCAAGAATTTGGTATTCAGCATTCACGATGCGATTTTGCGAGGTCTTTAGATCAACCAACACCTGATCCAATCGGGGAACAGCCAGTTCTGCGGCTGCAGTTGGGGTTGCAGCGCGAACATCAGCAACCAGATCAGCAATCGTTGTGTCAGTCTCATGCCCAACTGAAGAAATGATCGGAATTTTACTGGCAACAATTGCTCTGGCAACGTTCTCTTCATTAAATGGCCACAAGTCTTCAATTGAACCGCCACCACGGCCAACAATTAAAGTATCAAAACCACCAATTTCATTTACCCGTTGAATTTGTTGAACAATATCGGCGCTAGCTTCCGTTCCTTGAACTAATGCAGGAAACAAGACGATTTGAGCAATCGGATACCGTCGCCGAACCGTCGTAATGATATCGCGAATAACGGCACCACTTGGGGATGTCACAACGGCAATTTGTTTTGGAAACTTTGGCAGCTCCTGTTTTTCCAAACTAAACAGTCCTTCAGTTGCCAATTTCTTTTTTAATTGTTCGTAGGCTTGGTACAGCTGACCGACACCATCCGGTTCCATTCGCTCCACATAAATCTGATAGCTTCCCGACGGCTCATAAACTGAAATGTGACCCACAACAAGGACCTTCATCCCTTCTTCAGGGGTAAACTTAATCTTATTAAACGCAGACTTGAACATGATGGCACTAATTTTTGCATGATCGTCTTTTAAACTAAAATATTGATGTGCGTTTGGCCGTAAACGAAAGTTAGAAATTTCACCCGTTAAATAAATCTTATTCAGATAAGGATCCACATCAAATTTACGCTTAATATATTTTGTTAACGCACTAACAGTCAGATAATCATTTTCCACGTTGCATGCCCCATTCTGCCAAATCAACACTTTGCTGCATCAATGTTGCAATAGTCATTGGACCAACTCCACCTGGAACGGGTGTAATAAAGCCAACTTTATCAAAAACATCATCATAGTCAACATCCCCGACCAAATGACCTTGTTCATTCATGTTCTGACCAACATCAATAATGACGGCACCTGATTTAATTGCATCAGGACCCAACAAATGTAATTGACCAGTTGCAGAGACAATAATATCAGCATCCTTTGTATAATCCTTAATATCTGGTGTGTAACGATTCAAAATTGAAACTGTTGCGCCAGCGTTAATCATTAAAGCAGCCATCGGTTTACCAACAATTGCACTTCTACCAATCATGACCGCTTTTTTGCCTTTCAAGGAAATCCCATATTCATCAAACATCGTCATAATTCCCTTAGGGGTACAAGAAACCGGATATTTTGTTGAATCATCAATAAAGAGCTTACCAACATTAACCGGGTGAAAACCGTCCACATCTTTTTCTGGCAAAATTGTGCGAGTAACATCTTTTTCGTTAATCTGATCAGGCAACGGATCTTGAACAAGGATGCCATCAATTGTCGGATCATTATTATATTGCTGAATGATTTTAAGCAGCTCAGCTTCAGAAATATCGACCGGCAATTGTCGAACGATCGAATTAATTCCTAAACGCTGAGCTGTTCGATGCTTATTGCGAACGTAACGTTCACTGGCTTGATCAGTTCCCACAATGAGGACAACTAACCCGGGCGTAATGCCATAATCTGCTTGTAATTTTTCAACCCGTTGGGTGGTCTGTTCATTTATTTTTTTAGCAAGTGCTTTACCATCGATAACTGTCGCCATCTCGAAACCTCTCCTTTTGAATTGTAAGCCACTGATTGACTCAGGATACAAAAAAATAGACTTACAAATATGTAAATCTATTTTACCAGTTCTTCTAAAGCATGTGACAAAATCCCGTTAACAAATTTTCTGGAACGATCATCGCTAAATTTTTTAGCAAGTTCAATCGCTTCATTAATTGAAACCTTTGCCGGTAAATCATCAACATACATCATCTCGTAAAGCGCAATTTCAAGAATAATTAAATCAGTTTTCGCAATTCGGTTTAGTGACCAACCACTGATTAAATACTTTTCAATCGTTTGGTCAATTTTATCCTTATGGTCAAGAACACCCGTGATTAATTGTTCTAAATAATCAGGATACTTATCGCCATACTTACCGTCCGTCAAAACCTGGAAAAAACTTTCTCGATCAGTCTGTTCATTTGTATTTAACGCAAACAGCGTCTGAAAGGCGAGTTCACGAATTTGGTGTCGGTTTAATTCCACTATTCGTCACCATTCTCTTCATCATCTGCAAACGGGTTATTGGGGTCAACAGTACTGGTTGTTTTCTCCGGAATAACGCCCTGAACGTGCACATTCACTTCATGAACTTTAATTTCAGTCATAAACAAAAGTTGCTGTTCAACTTGGCTCTGAATCTCTAAAGCAACCTTTGGAACAGAAACACCGTAATTCAAGTAAACATAAATATCCACATCTAATTCTTCGTTGGTATAAGTGAGTTTAACGCCTTTGCCATGTTCCTTACGTCGACCAAGCAATTCGTTAACACTCGATGAAAATGATCCTCTCATCCGATTAACACCATCCACTTGAGCAGCAGCAACGCCAGCGATAATTTCAAGAACATTGGGGGCAATTTCAATCTTACCCAATTCAGGATCATTTGTGTGGAGAATAATATTCGTATCTTCAGCCATTATAAAAAGCCTCCGTTTTAAATCAGATCAAATTACTATGCTCGTGAAATGTAAGTTCCATCAGTTGTGTTAATCACTAACTTGTCACCCTGGTTAACAAAAAATGGTACTTGTAAAGTTAAACCAGTTGTCATCGTAGCAGGTTTGGAACCACCAGAAGCTGTATCACCTTTGATACCCGGCTCGGTTTCAGCAACTTCAAGTGTCACTGTGTTAGGGAGCTCAATTCCCAGTGTCTCATTGCCATATTGAATGACGTTAACATCCATATTTTCCTGAAGGTACTTGAGCTCAGATTTTATTTCTTCAGCTGGAATTGAAATTTGATCATACGTATCTGTGTCCATGAAAACGTGTTGGTCACCGTCAGCATACAAATACTGCATATTACGAGAATCAATTTGAGCTTGTTCCATTTTAGCGCCGGCTCGGAATGTCTTTTCCTGAACGGCACCCGTTCTTAAGTTCTTTAACTTTGAACGAACAAATGCGCCGCCTTTACCAGGTTTAACGTGTTGAAAACTCAAAATTCTCCAGATCGCACCATCGACTTCGATAGTTAATCCATTTTTAAAATCAGCAGTTGAAATTGCCATTTTTGTTCCTCCTAAATATAAAGTAACATACAATAATTATATAATACTTTAATGTCAAATATCCATTTTTTCGTGAATAACCTTAAATTCTTAACATCTTACCCTGACATCCAATCAACTTATAAAAATGTTTTAATTCGGATATCATTCATTCGAACAAAAAAAGGACCCTAACCGGCCCTTTTTGAAAAAACTAAAAGATTACTTAGCAGTTTCAGCAACTGGATAAACTGAAACTTGGCGCTTATCGCGGCCCTTACGCTCGAAGCGAACAACACCGTCGACCAAAGCAAACAACGTATCATCGTTTCCACGACTAACATTGTTTCCCGGATAGATATGAGTGCCCCGTTGACGATAAATAATTGAACCACTGTGTACTGATGAGCCATCAGCAGCTTTGGCGCCTAAACGACGACCAGCTGAGTTACGGCCGTTAGCAGTTGATCCACCACCTTTATGGTGAGAGAAGAATTGTAAATTCATTGCTAGCATAGGTTTACACCTCCAGATTTAACTTGTTTAATTAGCTACTTTTAACTTAATATAATCACTATAACTTGAAGCGATATCCGCCATGCCATTTTCAAAGGTCTTCAAAATGGCATCTGCCTGGAGACCCTTTTTTGAATTAGCAATAACAGGGATTTCAACTGATAAATAGCCGCCATTTTTATCATCGCTATCGACGCTAACGTCTAAACCAACAACCTCTTGTAAGCCGTTAACAGTTGTGATACTTAGAACAGAAACAGCTGAACAAACAATATCCTGTCCGTATTCCCCTGCATCAGCATGGCCGGTGATCGTAAAGCCGCTCACGTGATCACGATAATGGTGAATGGTTGCTTGAATCATCTTATCAGTCACCTCAAACTTAAATTAAGCCTTGATAGAATCAATGACAACCTTGGTATATGGTTGACGATGGCCCTTCTTTGAACGTGAACCCTTCTTGGGTTTGTAACGGAAGATGGTAATCTTCTTTTGACGTCCTTGTTTTTCAACAGTTCCAGTAACTGATGCGCCATCAACTAATGGTGTACCAAATTTTGCTGAATCACCGCCGAGCATAACAACTTGATCAAAAGTAACTTTGTCGCCCTCACTTGCGTTTAATTTTTCAACGTAAATGGCGTCACCTTCTGAAACCTTGTATTGCTTACCGCCTGTAGTAATAACTGCGTACATGTTGTGCACCTCCTTGTATTTTTGCTTAGACTCGCCGAAACAAAGCGCCCTTTAAAAAGGAACTTGATAGCTCGAATCGAGCGGTTGTAGCTGTGGAAGCCACAATTACAACGATACAAGTATACATAATTGACTGACCTTCGTCAATAGAAAGCTTGAAGATAATCTATTACCCCTTATTTTGTTAATTGTTAAGCCGTATCAATCATTAGGTAACGATGACTATCCAACCGTCGCCAATTCAAAGTGAGACACTTTACTTTTACGGACTATATCTTACAATTCAGATGTGATGGGTTATGTAAGCGACAGAAAAACATCTGAACCGTATTACAAAATCATTTAAAAATCGAGGCGGATTCAATGAATAAACACACTATAAAAATGTATAATGTAATCATTGTTATTCTAGCACTATTCTCAATAGTTTTAGCCATCAGTGACTTTTCAAAAACAATCAATTTAGACGAATCACCATGGTTCGAAATGGATAATGGCATATTGCTAATTTTCACCGCTGATTACTTCATCAGATTATTTTTAAGCAATGACAAATGGGATTTCTTTAAACATAATATTTTTGACTTACTAGCAATTTTACCTTTTTACTCGATTTTTAGTTTTTTTCGTTTCGCACGCATTTTGAGATTGATAAGAGTCGCCCGAGCCTTTCGCTTCATAAGATTCGTTGGTTTTATTGGTAAAATTCAAAAATATTCTCATAATATTTTAAAAACCAATGGATTTATCTATTTAGTTTGGACAAGTTTGGCAACTTTACTTCTGTCAACTACATTGTATGCCTTAGCCGAAAATGTCTCTTGGGGAGAATCGCTTTGGTGGGCAATTACAACTGCAACGACTGTTGGGTATGGTGACATTTCACCTCATACGGTTATTGGTAAAATTGCCGCTATCCTTTTAATGTTCATTGGTATTGGTTTCATTGGTTCCTTAACAAGTACAATGACCACATTCTTCACTAAAAAGGATAGTGACGATCGATTAAACAAAATCTTTAAAACACTGAAACATATTGAAAGTGAAAATATAACTTTAAAGTTGGAAATGAAGGACTTGGAGAACCAGTTAAAAAAAGGGTCTAAAAATTCTAGTAGATAAACCACCTTTTCAAAATTCACAAGAATCATAATTCTTAAATCCATTAAGGTGAGGACAGCACCAACTTTTTATAGTTATGAATGAAAAAACGGCTAAGGCATAATTGCCTTAGCCGTTTACTCTATATCAACAAAACTAGTGTTATGTCGCAAGAGAGATTCGAACTCTCGACCTACGGTTTAGAAGACCGTTGCTCTATCCAGCTGAGCTATTGCGACAAATCAACAAGGACAATTATATGAAATATTAACAAGCTAGTCAATGTTAATTCGATAAAACCCGGAATGGCTTTATTATGATTTCCTTAAGAAAATTTATTTTTTATTAAATTAGAGACGCTCTCATGCGAAATATTTGAATCACAAGTATTAAGAAAAGATAATCAAGGTAGGCGGTTTTTCTGCCGCTATATTTTAGGAGGTGGAAGTTGTGGGATTCGTTCTATTTATTGTCTTCATATTTATAGTTTGTGGATTGATTCAGTATTTTGTCGGTTCTCCAACATCCATGAAAGAGAACGGCAAGCATTTAGCTCAACGAAAATAAAAAATCAACCGTGGAAAAGTGTCTGTGCAATTATCCATCAAAGTTTCAGCTGTGAGAACGGCTGATTTTTTATTTTCAAAAAATGATTGCCGTCTGTAAAGTTTGATCAGCCTTTATCATGTCACTTAAAAATCCAGTTTAACTCGCTTGAACTTACCAATTTTAATTAGATTGAAATTGGTCTATAAAAAAAGAGTCCAGGTAAAATTGTTTTTTGCCTGGACTCCCACGATGCTAATTAATAATTGTCTTTTTGTCGTTCCTGATTAATCTGATTCTTATCATTAAACGCTGTTTCGATTTCCTGTTCGGTAAACCCGAAATCAACTAAACCAAATTTCAAAAACAACCGCCATGAATGATTAAAGCTATCACCACTGTGGTTAAAATAGGCATCAAATAGCATTCGCTTCATCGCTAAATATTGCTTATCCAAATTATCTTCCTTTTTTAACTGCTTAATTTTTGAAAGATCATCTTGAGAATTCAAAACAAAATGATTCCAATTCTTCAAATTTGAGATGAGCAAATAGAAATCAAGGGCATCAACGTATTCATACAGCAGTGTTTCCTTTGGAGTCTTATTTGGTTCACTCTTGCCGCGATGAATTTTCCAAACTTTGAACCATTCTGACGTATTCGCCATTTCTGACAATTCAACATCCAACGAAACAAATGCGTTCTTAATTCGAGCTTCATTTGACCAATGTAATTGTTTTTTCTCTTCAATTTGCCGGTTTAAAAAAACTGATGATGTCATTAAGCTTTGTAAATCCATGAAAATCTCCTATCCAAAAATAAATTGATTAGAGAGAATTTCCAGCTGTTTTTGGTTTCTTAAATACCATTCTTTAATAAATGGATAATCCAACAAAAGACACAGCCAGCTCTCTTTTTGATCCTGATCATGAATCGTAGCACCCCATTTTGGTCGAGATGCATCCCCAGCATCATAAACGGTCACTTCTGTTTTATCGTCCAATGTTAACGATGCACCACCATTTTGGGCAGACATCAGGATAAAGTGATTTTCAGCCGATTTTACGAATAATTCATCCATAATTGAATCTGGTAAGTCACCGGAGGCAAACGCATAAAATTCACCATTAACACTGTCGAGGACATTAAAGTCAATTTTAAAACCAAAACTTTCTTTCAAAATTTGAGCCGCCTTTACCATAACTTGCAAAGCACTCTTAATTTCGTCAGTTTTAATCCCTTCAAGGTCAACCACAAAGTATTCAATTAGTGACGACCCATGAAACATTAATTCTTTGGCCTTGAGGTTAACATAAAAAAGCGGTCGATTCATCATTGTTGGTCCGAAGAAAAAGCCATCTGGATTTTTACTTGATCGTGAAAAAGTAAAGGTTTTATCACCCAACTCACTAAATTTACATAGCAATTTTTGAACATGCTCCGGGTTACTAATGACAAGTTCATTTTCAATACCAGAAAGCGTTAACAAACGTTCCAAAAAGACAAGCTGAATATCTTCATCAGAGAATTTATGAGGGAACGTCACAAAATCAGTGTCCAATTGAAAACTTGTGAGTTTTACAGCGGCAGATAATAATTCCTGAGTATCTTGGGTTTCATTTAAAACATTAAACGACTTGATATACGCTGTCCCGTTATCCAATCCGCTTTGAATGGCATGACTATAATTAGCTAAAAGTTCATTAGTTGTTATTTTCCGGTCTTCATTTTCATTACTCACCATCACTCACCTGCGATTCTTTATCTAAACTCTGCAGATACTTTGTGTAGAGGTGATTATTATTATCGATAAAGGCTTCAAAGCTCCCAAAAGTTGCTCTAATATTCTGTTTTTCAAGACTCAAAATCGTTTCTTCCTTAGATAAAACAAGAATCTCATTCTCGTTTTGTTTAATGGTTGACCGACCGTTGGTTGCCTGCTCATCAGTTTTTGTGAGCTCAAGCATCTCATCGTTCAATCGTTGACGCTCTTCCTTTACTTTGCCAGCCTCCCAGGGCATCGGTGACTTTTCCTCATTTTCCTTAAGTTGTTGACGAATGGCTTCTTTACGCTGATCGCGTTTATCTTGGTCTTGAATCAGTTTGGTAAGGTACTCGTTTTTCTCTGCTAATTGACGCATTTCATCATCATTAACGCGTTTATTGTCAGTCTCTAGACTAAATGATTGTGATAATTTATTGTATTCGTCTTCGGCAAAATCAAACCGCACATTAATCGGATCAAGTTGACCGAATAACCGATGATCCCACCAATTTCCAAAATACACATTGAATTTGCCCAGTTCGTATTCGTGATAATAAAAGAAAGGATATGTCGCCCCCAAATAATCAATTAACTTATCACTTAAATGATGACTAAGCTGCGCGTTCAAATCTGATGCTAATCCAAAAAAACTAGCTTTTGGCTGATCAGAATCTTCGCCTTTTAACTCAGTCGCAAAACGATTGGGATCCATTAACTCGTAGATCTTTAAATCGTCACCATTTTTAACGGAATCATTCAGATCATTAAGATATGTTATCTTCTGATTAAGCGCGGAAGATAATTGATCATCATTCTGACTGAACTGATCCGTTTCAGTTTGTCTGTCCATAGTATTGCCTCATTCCCCGTTATTTATACATTTAATGGTATCGGAAAAGTCATGATAAATAAAGCCCTAATCTAATAATTTCATAATGTTTTATCTTTTAAAAACAATAACGGCCATTTGAACATTCAACAAGGAAAAAAGACATTAAATTCATCAATTAAAAGAAGATGATGAATTCACATTAATGTCATCAACTTTCCAACCTTTTTAAATTACCTCCATCACAATGACCAACAAAAGAGCTGAGCAAAATAGCATCTGCTCAGCTTCTCTACTAGACTTTGAAAATTAATCAAAGAGATTATTTACTAATATAAACACCTTTATAATTATTCGAACCAGCGGGGCTATAAACTAAGCCTTTAACCTTACTACTCAACAAACTCATGCTGCCCTGTTGATAAAGTGGTGTAATTCCTTGCTGTTCAAGTAACACATTCTGAGCCTTCACTAAATCATTAAATCGCTTTTTAGCATTTCCAGCATCCGTTGAAGCAGATTTCTTAATTAGGCGATCGTATGTCTTGTTAGACCATTGAGAAACGTTGCTAGGATTACCAGTAGTTAAAATATTTAAATAGGTAATTGGATCAGCAAAGTCTGCATACCAATCTCCAACAGTTACTTGGAAGCTGTGCGTTTTTTGGCGGGAAAGCAAAGTCTGAAATGGCACATTTCTTAATTGAACAGTCAAGCCTGGTAAATACTTTTCAAGTTCTGCCTGTAAATATTCACTAACTTGTTTTGAAGAGTATTCATCAGAGTTCAAGATTGTAAATTTCATTTTTTTAATTCCAAGTTCCTTGAGTCCCTCCTTAAATAATTTTGCGGCTTGATCCTTATTAAATGTCATTGACTGTGGTTTATTTGTCGACTTGGTAAAGTCCTTTCCGGTGTTGGGATCAATCGATAAACCACTTGCAACAAAACTTTGTGAATTAAAAGAACCATCTCCAAGAATTTTATTCGTCAATTGATCACGATCAATTGCCATAGAAATTGCTTTTCTGATCTTCAAGTTCTTAAATATCCGCTTCTTTTGATTTAACGCTAAATAATAGGAACCAGATGATTTTCGCGAAACTAAATCTTTATTATTTTTCAAGTTTTTCGCTAAAATTCCAGTCAAGCCGACATACTGGAGCTTTCCCATCTTAAATTGGTTGTAACCAGTCGATGGATTCTTCGTTACTTGGTAATTAAGCTTATCAAGTTTGACATGTTTTTCATCCCAATATGTTTTATTTTTGGCCAGAGTCCAAGTCATTCCAGTTCCATTCCAATTTGTTAACCGATATGGTCCGTTATATACCATCCGGTTACCCTTAGTTCCATAATTAGTTCCATACTTTTCAACCACTTTCTGATTTTGTGGGAAGAACACGGGAAAGCCCATCAAAACTTTAAAGTACGGAATTGGTTTTTCGAGATTTACAACTAACTTATATTTACCAACTGCCCTGATTCCAAGGCTTCGATACGATTTCTTATGATCCTGAATGGCGTCGGCATTTTTAATCCCTGAAAATAAATAGCCATATTGTGAGGCAGTCTTAGGATTAACCGTTCGTTGCCACGAATAGACAAAATCCTTAGCTGTTACTAAATCACCATTACTCCATTTGGTTCCCTTACGAAGATTGAACGTATATTGTAATCCGTGTTTTGAAACAACCGTTTTTGTAGCTAATGCATTATCTGCGTGACTATTTTTTCCTAATCGATAAAGTCCCTCGTCAACATTGGTCAAAATTTCAAAGGTTTGCAGAGATGTTGTTTTTGAAAGATCAACAGTTGACAATTCAGAATCAGTTGCTGTGGTAAATTCCTGTTTATCTGCTAATTTTCCAGACCCACTTTGCTGTGACGAACAGCCTGCCAAGATTAATCCGAGAGAAGCTACCCACATTAGCTTACGTAAATGCTTTTTTTCCATATTTTAACTCACTCCTAATATTCCTAACCCAGCAACCAAAATTTATACCCGATGCCTGTTTCTGAACTTTGATTAATACGGATTTTCACTTAAAACTAATCAAATTCAAGTTAAAATATCATTTAATTAAATTTGAATTAGATACTTTTTTGATACAAAAAGCCCGCACAAGTACACTAACCAATTTGGTAAGTGTACTTGTGCGGGCTCATTACAGTTATAACATGTAACACAAATTGCTATAACGTATATAGTTGCTGTTATGAACGGTAGTTAACCGCCAAAACATCATTTGTAAAGAATGATTTTTATTAATTCTAATATTTGCGATTTCTCACTCATTACTAAATCAACCATTCTTTAGCAAAGCCAGTACCTGATTACCTAATAACAAATTAAATATTAGTATTTTTCGAGGTATTGATCACGTTCCCAGCCAGAAACTTGAGTTCGATATGAATCATATTCAAGGTTCTTAGCCTCAATGAAACTGTTAAACAAATGCTCGCCGAGGGCATTTCTCATTACATCATCTGCTTCCAAATCTTTCAAAGCATTATGAAGGGTATCTGGGAGATTTTGAATATGACTCTTTGCTAATTCCTCTTCGTTCATTCGATAAATATTTCGGTCAACACTGTGTTCAGGTTGAATCTTATTCTTCAAACCATCAAGGCCGGCCTCCAAAACAGCAGCAATTGCCAAATATGGATTGGCAGTGGGATCAACACTTCGAAGTTCCAATCGAGTTGAATTACCACGGGCACTTGGAATTCGAATTAATGGTGACCGGTTTGACCCTGACCAAGCAACATAAACAGGAGCTTCGTAGCCAGGTACTAAGCGTTTATACGAGTTAACGATTGGATTACATACGGCTGTGAACGAACGGGCATGTTTCAATAATCCGCCTAAGAAGTAATAAGCTTCTTGGGAAATTTCAAGTTCACCATTCTTATCATAAAATGTATTACCAGCATCAGTAAATAGTGACATATTAATGTGCATTCCTGACCCGTTAATACCACTCAATGGCTTTGGCATAAAGGTAGCGTAAAGACCATATTTACGAGCAACAGTTTTAACAACTAACTTGAAAGTCTGGATATTATCAGCAGCAGCTAGTGCATCTGCATATTTGAAATCAATTTCGTGTTGACCAGGGGCAACCTCATGATGAGCTGCTTCGACATCAAATCCCATTTCTTCAAGTGTTAGGACGATTTCACGACGACAATTTTCGCCAAGATCCATTGGTGCCATGTCGAAGTAACTCCCCTTATCATTTAAGTGCAAAGTTGGTTCGCCGTTTTCACCCATCTTAAACAAGAAAAATTCTGGTTCAGGACCGATATTAAAAGCAGTAAAACCAGCTTTACGCATATCACCAAGTACTCGGATAAGGTTATTTCGAGGATCTGCAGCATAAGGCTCACCACTTGGGGTGTAAACTTCACAAATAACCCGGGCAATCTTGCCACGATCAGTACTCCAAGGGAAAATCATCCAAGTTGACAAATCTGGGTGTAAGTACATATCACTTTCTTCAATTCGGACAAATCCTTCAATTGAAGAACCATCAAACATCAATTTATTATCAAGTAATTTGTCTAATTGACCAATTGGAACTTCAACGTTCTTAATTGTCCCAAATAAATCAGTGAACATCAGACGTAAAAATTTTACGTCCTCGTCCTTTACCATGCTGCGAATATCGTCTTTTGTATAATCATGCTTTGTCGCCATTTATAACGCTCCTATCAGTGATTAAATTTATTGAAATTATTCGGATTATCAAACGTCGAAGAAGGTGGCTTCAGCCCACCGATATTAAGGAATTCATCCTGAAGAATTCTTCTGACATCACTATCAGTCAGACCCTTTTTAAGATTCTTCTTTCGCTCGTCTTCCAACTGAGATTGCTTTTTATAGACCTCTTTGATCCCTGAAATATTGAGGCCGTCATCCAAGTAGTCTTTAATTTCCAGAAGCCGATCGATATCATTTAATGAATACATTCTTCGATTTCCTTCATTACGAACGGGTTTGATTAAATCCTGCTGCTCATAATATCTGATTTGCCGTGCAGTTAAGTCAGTCAGCTTCATTACGGTTCCAATCGGCAGAACTGACATTGAACGCCGTAGTTCCTTCTCTCGCATTGTTCACCTCCTAAATCTTGTAACTATAATACCATTACCAAGGGCAATGTCAATAGCTAATGTTATATTTTATGACATTGATTTTCTAAACACCTTCAGAAAGCCATTTGGAGACGTCACTTATTAAGCGGGTAACATCGGCATGGTGTTCAATAATGTTATACCAATTAGGATGCGTTTTATTACGGAACCAAGTCAACTGCCGTTTGGCGTAATGCCTTGAATCCTGTTTAACTAATGCCACCGCTTCGTCTAAAGAAATCCATCCGTTAAAATAATCATAGAATTCATGATAACCAATGCCCTTTCCCGCTTGAAGCCCGGTGGCACCATGATCATACAGATATCGTGCTTCATCTAGGATACCTGCCTTTACCATCAGATCGACTCGTTGATTAATTCGATCATATAATTTTTGGCGATCAGTTGTTAACCCTACGATGAATGAATCAAAATCTGGTTGGGAATGATTAGTCTGGTCGGAAAATTTACGGCCGGTCTTTATGTAAACTTCTAATGCCCGGATGACTCGCCGAACATTATTGGCGGGAATTGCGGCCGCAGAAACCGGATCAACGGCTGCAAGTTGGCGATGCAATTCATTATTTCCTTGGTCTGCCGCCCGCTTAAATAGTTCCTTCCTGATGTGATCATCAGTGTAATGATCCCCGCCAAGTTCCAAACCATCCAAAAGTGCCTGAAGATAAAACCCAGTCCCACCGACAATAATCGGTAAACGACCAGCTTTGGAAATTTGATTAATTAGCTCAGTCGCATCGGACACAAAGTCAGCTACCGAATAACGCTCATCAATATTGCGAATATCAATCAAATGGTGCACAACTCCCTGCTTTTCTGATTCGGTTATTTTGGCCGTTCCAATATCAAGTTTTCGATACACCTGCATTGAATCTCCAGAAATAACTTCGCCGTTAAATTGCTTTGCCAGTTTAATTGACATGTCGGTTTTGCCGACCGCAGTTGGTCCAACGATCGCTAATACTTTCTTCAAATTTATTCACCTCGCATCTCTGCTCTTAATTGAACCGCTCTACCGGGATAGTCCGTAATAATTCCGGCCATGTTTTTTTCAAAACAGTACTGCATATCCTCAGTTGCATTAACTAACCATGGCCTCAAGTGGCGAGCCGGGGCAAAAAAAGGATGTCGTTTTAGCCACTTAATATCTGGATGAAAGTCCTCAATCACTTTGCTGCGTTTGAGGGTTTTGGCTTGTTTTGCAGCTGTTGTAAAAATTCGGGCCTCAACAGCTTTAGGATCAATATGATTTAAAATCTCCAGCGATTTACCATTAAAACTGGAATAAATGAGTTGGAATGAATAATGAATTGATGAAAAATATTCATAAATCGCCCTTTCAATTCCTGGATAATGAATTTTATTTGTTTTCAATTCAAGATTAAAAATTCCTGTAAAATTATTTTTTAGCAATAGCGCAACTACTTCTTGCAAAGTTGGGACTCTTGTTCCTTTGAATTCTTCACTAAATCGATAGCCGGCATCTAGTTGTTTGATTTCAGCCAGCGTTTTATCTTTTACCAAGCCAGTACCATTGGTCGTCCGATCAACAGTCTCGTCGTGCATAATGATGAATTGTTGATCTTTTGAAAAATGAACATCTGTTTCAATCCCTTCGCAACCGTCATCGATGGCTGCCTGAAATGAAACAAGTGTATTTTCCGGGCGTGTCCCCCGACTACCCCGGTGGGCAATAATTTTTGTATCAATTTCCATTTTGTTCTCCTCATAATTGTGAAATTTTAATCAATAAACTAGATATCTTCGCGTAAATAACGCATAATGAAAGTATAAAAGTTGCATTGGAGGTATTTAATTATGAAACATTTTACCAGTGGTTTAGTTGTCGGCGTTTTAGGAACAGTTGCCGCAGGGCTTGGCGCATTATTTACTTTTAAGAAGTCCGTTGTTGATCCAATTGAGGATCAAGAACAGAAATTTGAAGATAACCGTAAACGGGCACTGCGAAAAAGCCGAGCCGCTCACAACGGTTAATGAATTAACACAAGTAACCTAAGGACAGTTGGGACTAGTCAACGAACCTAGACCGGTATCCAATTGGACTAAGTACAAGAGTCGACTAATTGACTAAGCGGTAGGGGCTGAGACAAAAGTAATTTTGTTCAGCCTCGTTTTGTGTCATCACAATTATTACCGAGTGAAGACGTGCGCCAAAGGCAACTTTCTGCCGTGCAACCGAATCATCCCACTATTTTACCCGGAGCATATTTGAATAATCTAATTGCACTCTGAAAGTTAACCGACTTTTGTCTCATTCTGTTTTTATTCTAATAATTAGCAAACTTCAATTAATTGTCAAAAAAGCGACAACTTATCAATAATGACAATTTTTATTAAAAAATAGGACCGGCCGCAAAATCAGATCCCTTTGCGGTCAGCCCTATTTTATCAATTATGACTCTTTTTTTCTTTACCATTCCAATTTTGATAACCAGTTTTTAAGATATACAGCTCATGATAACCTTTTTTGCTTAGATAAAGGGCTGCTCTTTTACTAATCGTTTTGCCTTGGTCATATAAATACACTGGCAAATCAGGACGAATTTGATGATAAAAGTTTCTAATTGTTGAATATGGCAAATTGCGAGCACCAAGAATATGGCCGTCTTTAAAAGACTTTTGTTCTCGCAAATCAATTACTTGGGCTTTTCTCATACCACTCTGAAATTTATCGTTCGTCAAATATGTAGCGACCTTTTTTACGCGCATATTCTGGACAACCGTGTAACCTACCCAAGCAAGGATCATAATGATTAAAATAATTGTCATCCAAGTATTGGCATTATTCATTAATTAATATCCCTCTTTTATTTTACATTCAATGGCTGATTATTTCGAAACTGAAGGGCTAATGAAGCGGCACCAATTACACCTGCATCATTTCCTAACTGTGCTAATTTCAATCTGGTTGAATCTCGAACTGACGGAAAGGCATTCTCTTGGAAATAACGAGTAGTTGGTTGGAGCAACGTATTCCCGGCATTGGAAACACCGCCACCAATAATAATGTTTTCCGGATTTAAAGTATTACCAACATGCGATAACGCTAGACCTAAATATGAGCAGACCCGATCAACAATTTGATTAGCTAGAATATCACCGTTATCTGCCAAGAAGAACACCATCTTTGAGGTTAACTCCTCATCCCCGGCAATTAATTCTTTGATTCGTGACTTACCAGTAAATTTCTTAGCAATTTCTTTGGCAACTTTCACAACACCGGTTGCTGATGCGTATTGCTCTAAGCATCCCCGTTTACCACAGGTACATAAAAATCCGTTGCGGTGGACAGTAATATGGCCAATCTCACCGGCACCACCATTAATTCCGTGGACTAGGTGGCCGTTTGTCACAACACCGCCACCAACGCCGGTACCTAAAGTAACGAAGACAACATCGTCGGCTTTGTCACCAGCACCCTTCCAATATTCACCCATTGCTGCACAGTTCGCATCATTATCAATCATCGTAGGCAAATTAAGGTTTTCAGATAATGTTGCGCCAACTGGTTGAAGTGTGTCCCAGCCAAGATTGAAGGCGCCAATAACCGTTCCTTTGTCACGATCAACAGCTCCAGGAGTTCCCATGCCAATTCCATAGAAGTCTTGTGAATTGTAGTCCTCTTTTCGCATTTGATCTGAAATTGACTTAATCATATTTGGCACAATATGACTACCATGATCACTAATATCAGTTTTAATATGCCATTTGGTTAAAATATTACCATCTTTGTCAATGAAGGCAAATTTAGTTGTTGTGCCACCAAGATCAATTCCGATTAGTCGTTTCTGCTTTACCACGATAATTCCCCCTGCTTTCATGTTTTTCTTCAATTCGATGTTCATGGGTCAAAATTAGCTTTGCATGAATAAACTGGTCATTTGTGATCAATTTAGCTTTATGCAGATGATCCAATTCTAACGCCATGACCTCAATGTCCCAAAGTCGCTTGCCAACGTAGACATAAATATCGAACTGTTTTAATAACTGTTGCACATCATACAGCGTTTTCATTATCTCACATCCTCAGTTAAATTTCTTAGGACTTTGAAAAATATTTAAAAATTACCTTGCATTCCCAACGAAAAGAGAACGACGGCGATAACCACCAGCATAATTGTAGCAATAACTCGCTTAACCGGACTCACCTTTGCAAAAGAAACACCAACGAGATAGGCAATTAAAAAGCCACCAACTAGACCACCAATATGACCGGCAATATCAATACCTTGAACGAAAATATCCGTTCCAATATTTAACACAATGAATAGTAAGAATGTTTTGGCCATTGAGACAATCGCTGGATTATTCGAAAAGCTCTCTCCCAGCATCATGAAAGCACCAAACAATCCAAAAATTGCCGTACTTGCGCCCGCTGATAAATTCGAACTAAACGCAAAACTTGCGAGGTTTCCCATAACACCGGAAACCAGGAAAATAATGAGGTACCGAACATGACCAAAAATCTGCTCAACGTACTGACCAATAAAATACAATGTGATCCCATTCATCAAAATGTGAGTGAACCCAATGTGGATGAATACCGGTGTAATCAGCCGCCAATAATCACCAGCACGAATTGCGGGATTATATTTTGCACCAAAGTTGAACAAAGTGACGCCGTTTTCAGTACCGCCCATCAAAGACATTATGATGAAAACGATCACCATTATTGCCAACAAGCCATACGTGATATATGGTTTGCCTCTTAATCTGCTCATAGTTTCCTCCAAACAAATCTACTAATAAATAATTTTATCAATTAACACGTCGAAGTCTTCAGGCGTCCAAGATGGCGCTTCAAAAAGCTGTGGCGGCATTGCAACTGCGATACTTGTCCCATTAAATCCCTTCAAGAACCGGTCATAAAATCCACCACCATAACCAACACGATAATGATTTTTTGAAAATGCCAATCCCGGAACAATTAAAACATCAATCTCATTTTTTGAAACTACTTGACCACCGACTGGTTCGGTTGTCCCAAATTTCGTGGTTTCAAGCTTTGAATGGCCATTGTATAAAACAAATTCCATTTGCCGTTTTGGCAACGTTCTTGGGATAACAACTTGTTTTTCACTTTGA
Organism: Lentilactobacillus diolivorans DSM 14421; assembly: GCF_001434255.1. Lineage (GTDB taxonomy): Bacteria > Bacillota > Bacilli > Lactobacillales > Lactobacillaceae > Lentilactobacillus > Lentilactobacillus diolivorans. Next base: position 275,505 of record NZ_AZEY01000090.1, on the reverse strand, counting down.
AGTGCCCGGTTAATAATCGGTTGAGTATCGAGCTCATCAGCCATGCTTAACGTAATCCCGATCATTTGACTATTCAAAAAGTCTGGATCGACAAATAACCGCTGGTAAAGGCTTTCAAGTAATTGATCGGCATCATCACGCCGTAAAAAATGATGAATTCTTTTCAGTTGTGCAGTTCGAAGTTGTTTTTTTGTTTCCAACACTATCACCACCAGCTAGCTAATTAGTTATTTATCCATCGGCTGGAAGCCAGACCATTCGTTTTAAACGCCGTTGAAAAGCGTGTCCTAACGATCTATCCAACCAAGGATAATTCAGTTTACCTCAATTTAAATGACGAAACTTATAAGCCCGTGAAAAGGCCATTTGTGCCATATGACGTTACAGAAAAACTCAGAGACTGTCGCCATGATGGTCAAAGAGACGGCTTCATGATAAATAAAAAAGGTTTGGGTTAAATTCCCCAAGCCTTATTTGGTTTCACGATGTAATGTCACTTTACGTTGACGTGGGCAATACTTGTTAAGCTCCAAACGGTCGGGATTGTTACGACGGTTTTTGCTAGATAAGTAAGTACGTTCGTGGCATTCAGTACATTCCATTGTAATGTGTACTCGCATGGAATACTACCTCCAAACTTTCTTTAATTAAAAATGTAGCTATCTTAATAGCCTCAACTTAAAGTATTTTATCATCAATTACGCAAAATTACTAGGCGTAATTCAATAAATGTTAAGTATTTTTACTTAACAGTTGACGTTGACTGAACATATTTCCAATAAGCAGCATAAATTTGCTTTGCAAGCGCCATGTTATTGCTCTCGGCATTAACGCCCAAATTAGGCATTGCCAAAGCAACGACAACTTGTGGATGAGTTGATGGTGCGTATGAGGCTAAACTTAACGTAACCGTTTCATTTCCCTTATAAAAGGTTTGGGCAGTACCGGTTTTAGCGGAAATCTCTGGTTTGATACTGTCCAACATCCCACCAGTCTTATATGTGTTAGTCCCGTGAACCACATCATACAGCCCACGTTTAACCACCGCTTTTTGAGACGAAGTCATATTAATTTGATTTAGAACATGTGGCATGACCGTTGCTTTAATTTTGCCGAGTTCACCATCTTTGCTTGTACCACGGATTGCTTGAACGACGTGTGGTTGAATTCGATAACCGCCGTTAGCAATGGTTGACATATACTGAGCAACCTGCATTGTCGTATAAGCATCATAGTTACCAAATGCTAAATCCAAAGCACTTCCAATATGAGAGGATCCACTAGCCCCCTTCAACCCGGTTGATTCACCAGGAATATCAATTCCTGTATCAACACCCAGTCCAAACTGGTTAAAGTAGCCCCGCATTGTGTTAAAGACCGTCGGTTTCATGGTCAAGGCACCACCCTCAACGTAGTGAAAGTGTCCTTCCTTCATAGCTAATTGCATCATGTACGAGTTGGATGAAACCTCTAAAGCCGTACTTGCGTCGACAGCAATATTGGCACTTCCACCGTGGTTGAACCACGATGACTTTTTAACCCCACCGGTGGTAATCGGTTGATCAGTCAATGTGCTGTTAGTCGGTGTAATCACACCATCCATCAAAGCACCGGATACCATCGCTCCTTTAACAACAGACCCCATAACAATCGAACTATTGATTGTCCCTAAAATGTTATCGGTAATCTTGGAAGTTGATGGGTTTCGGTTAACTCCGGCCATTCCAATGATTGCACCGTTGTCTGGGTCCATCACAACCGCATAGGTTCCCGTCGAATTGCCGCCGGCACCTTGTTCCGCAGAATGAACCAATGATTGAAGCTTCTTTTGAAAACGACCGTTAATGGTTAGCTGCAGGTTATCTCCCTTTTGCCCACCGTATTTTTTAATTTCTTTCTTAATTTCATTATCACTATTTAGTACGACTTGAGTTTGTGATTTAGTACCACGTAAAACCGGCTCGTATTGTCGCTCTAAATAACTTTGACCAACACTATCGTTTCGTGAATAACCCTGTGCCAGCAACTCATTAACCCGATCACTTGGTAATCCGGTTTTTTCGTTGGATACGGTACCGGTAATTCCCTGAATGGCTGTTCCACTAGGATAGTTACGGCTCCAACTTGTACCAACATTAACGCCAGACATTTCTGAAAGATGCTCACCAACCTCGGCAACTTCTCTTTGAGAAACGTGATCATCTTTAATGTTAACCGTTGATAATTGATAAGCACCACTCATCTTGGCAAAAATTGTTGCGGCATTTTTCATTGATTTGCTAAACGTAACTGATGGCATCTTTTCAACGTATGCCAATGCTTTGTTGTACTTTGCATCAGCACTATAGCCACTCAAACCAGAAAGTTTGCCCTCAATATTTGTTAGTCGGTCTGGCTCTGATAGGTAATAATCCGCTAGTTGGCGTTTGGTTAAACTGCTGGTTGGAACTTTAACATACTGAGCAAGTTTAGTTGCTGTCTTGTAAATATCAGTTGTTAACTCGTTAACACCCTTTGTATACACAATTGCTTGGTGTGCAGAATTACCAACCAATACCTTTCCTTCAGAATCATAAATCATGCCACGCTGAACATTGCCGCTTACGACCGACGTATCTGAACGATTAACCTCGGCTTTAAATTTGGATCCATACATAACTTGTAGATATGCCAATTGTGTCAGTAATGCAATAAATAAAATACCAACCACAATAAAAATAATGTTGATTCTAAAAGGTAATGAAGCTGCTTTGCTCTTCTTTACCTTTTTATTTCGATTTCGTTTCTTAAAAATTTTCAAAGTAATTACTCCTTGCCATGGATTTAATTCTATCAAATTTTTCGAGCAAAAACTAGAACCGTTGGTCAATCTTTAACTTATTATGATATTCTAGATGTTGACATTTATTTTTGATGAAAAGGACGATTAAAATATGAAATCAAGACGAACAACATTAATCATGTGCTTTTTAGTCCCAATCATAATTAGTGCCAGTTATTTTATTTTTAGGCACTTTGCTCCTTTTGGATCCTCTTCAGTTTTAACTGTCGATATGGGTCAACAATACGTAGACTTTTTCGCTCATTATCACGATACGCTGCTCCATGATCCAAGTGGCATCCTTTACTCGTTTGCAAAGGGACTGGGTGGTGATATGTTTGGGACCTGGAGCTATTACCTTATGAGTCCACTAAACCTAATCATACTGTTGTTCCCTGTCGAAAAACTTCCCAGTGTCATTGCTATTATCACAATTCTTAAATATGGCTTGTCAGGATTGAGCTTCGGCTATTTTATCATTAAAGAAAAAGCAATGACAAACTGGCCGGTTATTGGATTTGCCACTACATATGCTTTAATGGGCTGGATGGTCGCCAATCAACTCAATACACTTTGGATTGATGCAGCCATTCTGCTGCCAATTATTTTCTTAGGACTCCTGCGCATCTTAAAGGGTGGTTCGATTAAGCTATACATAATCAGCTTAACAGCCATGTTAATTATTAATTACTACATGGGCTGGATGATCGCTATTTTTCTAACAGCATACATGTTAATCTTTGGGTTCGCTAAAGCATTCCCAAAAAGTAATCAAACCTCTCGCCGCCGAATTCTTCAATGGCTGAAGGGTTCGATCATTAGTGGCGGGTTATCAGCCTGGATATTAATTCCAACATTCATTTCGTTGTTAAGCAGTAAAACACAGTATTCTAAAAATGAATTTCGTATCAGGTTTGAATACAATCCTTTACAAATTTTAGGAAAATTTGTAAACGGGGCATTTGATTTTAAACAGCTGCCAAATGGAACTGCCAATGTATTCGTTGCCAGCTTAGTTGTTATTCTGTTTTGTTATTACTTCTTTGGCTCACAAGCTAAGCGAAATTTTAAAATTGCAAACCTTGCACTAACAACCTTTTTTATCCTCTCGATGTGTTTTCAACCTCTCGATTTGTTTTGGCATGGCATGCAACTACCAGTATGGTACCCATATCGCTTCTCGTTTATCTTTTCGTTTTGGATGATTTACACTGCTTTTAATGCTTTGATGGATATCATAAAAAACGGCATCCACTGGAAAGGTTATGCTGTCAGTATGGTTGTAGTTATGTTGGCAATGACATACCTCGGCGTATTTATGAAGCAATTTGAATACTTGAATCAGTCAAATTATCTTTGGGGATGGGTTTACTTAATTTTAAGTGCCGGCATAATTACATTCTTAGGATTGTATCACGAGAACCTCATTCTGGCACTCGCTATCTTCTTTCTAATGACGGGCGAAATGAGTCTTAACTTTATCAACTCGTTTAACAATATTTCCTACCTCAATAATTCGGATTACACAAACTTTGCCAGTATCGTTAGAAAAACTGTTGGCAATATCAAGGAAACAGATAGAAGTTTCTATCGAATGGGAACGACTTTTTCTCGAACTAAAAATGATGCATTAACCGGTAACTTTAACGGCGGTTCCATTTTTTCTTCAACGCTTGAATCCGATACCTCAAATTTTATGGGTGATATTGGCCAACCTAATGGCGATGCCTACGTTTTCTATTCTAACGGCACTCTGTTTACCGACTCACTATTGTCGATGAAGTATTTTCTTAATCAGCGACCAATTCAAACAACCAACCCTGGGAAAGTAAAATTAACACAATTTTTGAACGCTCTAACAACTAAACCGGATTTAGGAAATTATCAGTTAACCTCACAAAATAAATTGATTTCAACATATAAAAATCCTTATGCATTGCCAATCGGCTTTGTAACGCCTAGTAAAGGACTAAAGAATAGTCGCGTTCCTAATAATCCTATTGCTTACCAAAATAAGTTGGCTCGTCAATTATCTCCAAATATTGGCAATCTGTTTCAAATTGCTAATTATAGTGATATTAAATATCATAACGTTTACCCCATCATGAAGCTAAATAACTCTGTCATTCGGAAAAAGAAAATGATGGCGCAATCATATTTCACAATTAAAGTTCCAATAAAAAAACATACATCATACTACATGACACTTGGTCCTGATATTTCTGATAAACAACTTACTATTTTGGTTGATGGTCAAAATCTGGTTCAGTTCCGGCCGTCAAAGAAAATGGTTGTTGCAAATATTGCTAACGCGACAGATCATGATCGAACCGTCAACGTTGAATTTATGACTACTGCAGATAATGTTTGGTTGCAAGATGTTAACATTTATCAGTTCAACCAAGCAAAATTCAGTAAAATGACTCATTCACTTAAGAAACAACCTTTTTCAATTAAAAAATGGAATAACCACACATTAAATGGCACGATTAATGTCAAAGCAAATAATCAGTCGCTTACAACGACCATCCCATATTCAAAAGGGTGGCACGTAACAGTTGATAATCATACTGTAACACCTAGACAATGGGCCAAAATGTTCCTATATATTCCAATCAGCAAGGGACACCATCAAGTTAAATTCACCTATTGGCCAGTTGGGTTATTTCCTGGTATCTTAATTACTGGAATGACTTGCATCTGGATCGGGACGGATTATTACTTAAAAAAGCGCAAAAAGTACGACTAAATTTTTAAATGCTACTTGCAGATAAAAAGAGGATTCTTCGACCAAAATTAAAAGTGGTCTGAATCCTCTTTTTGCTTACTGATATTAACGTTTTAACCATACATCGCAAAACATAGTTTTTACAGTTCACCATTTTCAGTGTACGTATAAACAACATTGTCTGGATCCTTTTTGGAATCAAAATCAACAGTTAAATCGTATCCCTTAAAGAACCACTCATCACCGGCGTCAACAAAATAAGTAATGCCATCCTTTTTAGTTTCAGTATAAACTTCCTCTGGATGGTCATCTCGGGTTAATGCGAGCGAAAAGCCATCATGAACCGGTGTTTTTCCATAAACTTTTCCATAGAAACGAACACCATTACCTTCGGCCAGTCCCATTTCATTTTGAAACCATTTGCTTGCAGAATCAGTTACTTCAATTTTCATTTTCCGCACTCTCCCAAATTGTTTTTCTGCGTCTTCTGAATTCGCTTACAACAATTATATCATCGTTCTCATATTTCACAAACAATCACAATCCAATCTTTCAGATAAAGGGCTGCTATTCAGCTAATAAGCGTATTTATTCGGTAACCGCGCTCGAGATCAACCGCCCATAGAATCAATTATTCAAGCATCTGTCACTCCCCACGTATAAAAATCATGATCCGGTCAAAACAAAAAAGGGCCAAAGTAAACTTCATGTTTACCTTAGCCCTTTAAATGAATCTGTTTAGAACTTTGTTATAAGCAAATTCATCAGTTCATTCAAACTATTCAACTTTGGTAATCTTAACCTTCATATCCCCAGCAGGAATTTGAATGGTTACCTGATCATTTAAACGGTGACCCAATAGTCCTTTAGCAATTGGTGAATCATTTGAAATCTTACCAGACATTGGATCAGCTTCGGCAGCTCCAACAATTTGATACGTTTCAGGTTCTTCATCAGGTAGTTCTTGGAATGTAACCCGTTTGCCGACCGTCACTTCATCTTTATCACTTGCGTTAGAATCAATAATTTCAGCGTATTGCAACATGTGTTCAATCGTTGTAATACGACTTTCTAACATACTTTGTTCATCCTTGGCAGATTCATACTCTGAATTTTCCGATAAATCGCCATAACTCCGTGCAATCTTAATACGTTTAACTACTTTAGGACGCTGATTAACTTTAAGATCTTCAAGTTCATTCTTAAGCTTATCGCGGCCCTCTGCAGTCATTGGATATGTTTCATCTTTAGCCATTTAATACGTTCCCCTTTATTCTGAATGATTTTAAATCGATGAATCAAAATTATTCTTAATTTGTTTGTTGCCACGTTTTATTAAAATCGAACGGACCTTCGTTGTCAAGAGGTCAATTGCAACTTGATTCTCGCCACCCTCTGGAACAATGATATCTGCGTAACGTTTTGTTGGTTCAACAAATTGATGATACATTGGCTTAACAGTTGTTAGATACTGTTTAATGATACTATCCAATGATCTGCCTCGTTCACCCATATCACGCTCAATTCGTCTAATTAGCCGAATATCATCATCCGTATCAACGAATACTTTAATATCCATCAAATCACGTAAACGTTTATCATCAAGAAGTAATATCCCTTCAAGGATAATTACCTCACGTGGATCCTGGCGAGTCGTTTTGTGACTTCGTGTCAACAGATTATAATCATAAACCGGTTTTTCAATCGGTTGATAATCAAGCAACTGCTTTAATTGGGTAATCAACAAATCATAATCAAATGCCATTGGATGATCATAATTGACCCTTGCTCGTTCATCCATGGACATATTTGCTTGATCGTTATAATAAGAATCCATTTGTAAAATCATAATCGAATAATTCGAAAGTTGATCAAATATTTTGCGGCTAACAGTTGTTTTGCCACTACCCGAGCCACCAGTGACACCAATCACAACTGGTCGTTTCTTTTGCGTTGTCATTAAGGTTGAAACCTCTCTAGTTAATTATTACTTGATGCATGTTTAGCAATTTGTTGTTGATGCTCTTCGTACGTTTTTGAGTAATACACTTTTTTAGTTTTTGTATTTGCAACAAAATACAGATAATTTTTCTTGCGGTCTAATGGATGCAAAACAGCCTCAATTGAACTAACGCTTGGACTATCAAACGGTCCCGGACCAAAGCCAGCATACTTATACAGATTGTATGGTGAATCATTTTGTAAATCTTTAGTCGTTAATGTTTTGTTATTTCGATGAATAGCATATAATACGGCCACGTCCGACTGAAGCGGCATATTAATATTAATTCGATTAATCAATACGCCCGCCATTTTTCGACGGTCAGTTTGGTTAACGCCCTCTCTTTCAATCAAGGAGGCCAACGTCATGAACTCTTGCATCGTCATATGGGTTTTCTTAATTTGTCGATAGTACGGTGACAAGACCTGATTTGTTTTGGCAACCATTTGAATAACTAATGCCTTTAATGATGTGTTTTTCTTGACTTCATAAGTAGCAGGATATAGATATCCTTCCAATCGATAACGCACCTGCTTTGCCTTCATTGCTGAATTAAGCAGTTGTGGATAATCACTGGCCAAACTCTTAATGAAAGTTTGATCCTTCATTAAGGTTAAAAAATCATTTTGATCAAAATCAGTCGTTAAGGCTACTTGAGAAGCAATTTGATCAACATTGGCGCCTTCACGAACTAAAACCTTTCCCTTGGTACTTTGAATCGGCTGATCGGTCCCACCCTTTTGTAATTGTTGGGCGATCTTTTTCAAACTCATTGATGGTTTTAACTGATAGTAACCAGCCCGGAAGTTGCTCATATTATTTGACTTAACGTAATAGTCAAAAACCATCCCACTCTTCACTATCTTTTTATTCTGAAGAATGGATCCAATCTGTTTATTAGATGCTCCTAGCGGAATATGAACCTGACTAACCTGCGTATTTTGTGGATTCATTGGTTTTAAAGCCTCTTGAAAATACCGGTATCCAAGTAGTCCGGTTGCCACAATTAAAATTGCTAAAATGGTTATGACGGAAATAATGATCCGATGCCCTAGACTTCGGTTGGGTTTGGGGGTTCGTTCATTTGAGTTGTTACTCATCGATAGCTCCTCCTATCTGCTACACTCAATTATATGTTTGAAACTACCTAATTTCCGCCTTTAAGTCATCTGTTAACCGTTTTTTAATCTTTTCAAATGCCGTAGTGACAACTTCATCCTTTAAGGTGTCTCGAGGATTTACATATGTCAGCGAATAAGCCATTGATTTTTTACCATCCGGCACATTTTTACCATCATAAACATCAAAAAGTTGAATATCGCTAAGGTAGGCTCCGCCACGTTTCTTCATAACTGCCAGAATTTGATCATTGGTAATTTGGCGATCAACAACAATCGAAATATCACGTTTAATTGATGGATACTTTGAAATTGGTTGATATTGGTCATCATTTTTCGGCAAATCAATCAATTCCTGAAGATTTAATTCAAACGCGTAAGTTTCTTTAATTTTAAATTGCTTGGTTACTTTCGGATGCACTTGACCAACAAAACCGACGTAATGACCATGAATCGAAATATTCGCAGTTCTTCCAGGATGCATATCAGAATATTGATCAGTAGCTGTATATTCAATATCACCATTAATGCCAAGGTTAATGAGAAATTGGTTGACAATGCCTTTCATCTGGTAAAAATCAACTGGGTTAATATGATTATTCCAAGCTGGATTGTCAAAATTACCAGTAATAACTCCAGCGATATGTTCAACCTCTTCTGGGCGAACTTGGTCAATATTGTCCTTATAAAAGACACGTCCGGATTCGTATAATGCCACATCATTGACCTTGTGGGCATGATTATAAGCAACATCGTCAAGCAAGCCGCTTAATAAGTTCATCCGCAAAACGGCATGGTCTTGTGTCATTGGTGAAAGTAGTTTTGTCACCTCACTTTGACGCATCAAGAACATTTTGGCTTTGGATTCTGTTGTTAATGAATATGAAATAGCCTGGGTTAGCCCCAAACCTTCGAGTATTTGCCGAGATGCCCGTTGAACCTTCTGAGGCTGAGTCAAAACACCAATCGTTTGTCGACCAGTTGGCAAGGTTGCAGGTAGCTTATCATAGCCATAAATTCGCGCCACTTCTTCAAATAAATCAGCATCGATGTGGATATCCCATCGTCGAGCAGGAATTGTAACATTCAAGCCATCTTCATGATCCTCACTCGTAAATCCCAGCCGATCAAAAATTTTCTTAATTTCAGCCAGGGTTAATTTAGTCCCCAAAACATGGTTTGTTCGTTCAGCGGTCATAAAAATTGTGGGCAACTCTGGATGATAGTCAGCTGCCGTGACAATTCCGGTTGCGATCTTACCGCCAGCTAAGGTTTGGATCATATTAGCAGCCTCGTCAATAGCTGCCTCAACTGTGTCCGGGTTAATGCCACGTTCAAATCGTTGTGAGGCTTCAGAGTGCAAAACATGGCGCTGCGCAGTCTTACGAATTCTAATCGAGTCAAAAATAGCTGATTCTAAGACCACACTAGTCGTCTGGTCATCAATTTGAGTATTAAATCCACCCATAACACCTGCAATTGCAATTGGATGATCATTATCCGCAATAACAATATCATTGGTTGATAGTTCATGATCTTCCTCATCAAGCGTCGTAATTTTTTCACCTTGTTGAGCCAAACGAACCTGAATATTACCATCAATTTTATCTTGGTCAAATGAATGAAGTGGTTGACCGTATTTTAATAAAATATAATTTGTCACATCAACAACGTTATTAATCGGCCGAACACCAGCATTCCATAAGGTAATTTGCAACCACGATGGACTTGGTGCAACCTTCACACCCTTGATAACTCTCAATTTATATGTTTTAGCCAAACTCGAATCAGCGGTTGCTGAAATTTCTTGATTCACATCAATTTGTGAGTCCTCATTAGCAACTGGTGTTTTGATATCGGCATGTTGATCATAAATAGCAGCCAATTCATGAACGGTCCCTAAAATGCTTAACATGTCACCACGATTAGGAGTGACGTCCAAATCAATAATCGGATCATCCATTCCTAAATAATGATAAACAGGTTCGCCAACTGGAACACTGTCGTCAAAAACATAAATGCCGTCTGCCCACTCCTTTGGAACGACATCTTTGCTAAACCCAATTTCATCAAGTGCACAAATCATTCCCTCAGATTCAACGCCACGCATTTTAGAACGCTTAATTTTAACATTGCCACCAATTCTAGAGCCGGGCAAGGCAACAATAACCTTTTGATCAGCTGCTACATTGGGTGCCCCACACACAATTTGTAATGGCTGATCTTCACCAACATCAACTTCACAAATGTGTAAGTGATCTGATTCAGGATGATCTTTCATGGACAAAATATGACCAATGACAAGTTTCTTCAACCCAGTTTGAGCAACGTCAACTGAGTCAACTTCAACCGCTGTCCGCTCAATCTTTTCACCCAGATCTTTTGCTGGCATATTAAGATCTAAATATTGTTTCAGCCATTTATAAGATACTTTCATTACTTTAATTACCTCTCTTGTTGAATTGATTTAGGAAACGAACATCATCGAGATAAAAATCACGAATATCATCGACCCCATATTTAAGCATTGCAAATCGATCAGGACCGACACCAAAAGCAAAGCCGCCGTATACCTTTGAATCAACTCCAGCCATATTCAAAACATTTGGGTGAACCATTCCGGCGCCCAGTACTTCAATCCAACCGGTATGTTTGCAAACATCGCAACCCTTTCCCATACAGTTAAAGCATGTCACATCGACTTCAACAGAAGGCTCAGTAAATGGAAAATAACTCGGTCTGAGACGAATATCGAATTTATTGCCAAAAATTTTTTGGGCCATTGTGATCAGAGTGCCCTTTAAATCGGCCATTGTAATATGCTCATCAATGACCAACCCTTCAACCTGATGAAATTGATGTGAATGAGTTGGATCATCAGTATCACGCCGATAAACAATTCCTGGTGAAATCATTTTTAAAGGCCCCTTTGAAAAATCATGCTTTTCTAAGGCTCGGGCTTGCATGGGTGATGTTTGCGATCTCATTAAAATTTCTTTGCTAATGTAAAAGGTATCTTGCATATCACGCGCTGGGTGGTTTTTAGGCAAATTCATCCGTTCAAAGTTATACTTATCCTCTTCAACTTCTGGACCTTGTAAAACTTCATAGCCCATCCCTAAAAACAAATCGACAAATTCATCAATGATTTGCTGAATCACGTGTGGTTGGCCTTGTGAAACCGGTTTTCCAGGTAATGTAACATCAATCTTTTCTTCTGCCAACTGAGCATCTAACTGTGCCTGTTCCAGTTGATCTCGGTGTTGTGTAACTGCCTGAGCAATTGCATCACGAATCTTATTTGCATAACTACCAACTTCAGGCCGTTCTTCAGGTTTCAAATCTTTAATCCCTCTAAGCGCGGCCGTAATTGGTCCTTTTTTCCCTAATAAATGAACCCGAATTTCGTTGAGCTTTTTTAAATCACTGACTTGTTTAATATCAGTTAATCCTTTTTCCTTAATTTCAGTGAGTTGATCACGTAATGACATAGTATCCCTCCAATTTATTTTTAGCCACAAAAAAAGCCTCGCCCACAAAGGGACGAAGCAACGCGGTACCACCCTAATTTGCCATCTTAAGAAATGACACACTTAGAATCGTTAACGGTGATTACCGGAAAATTTTTCGTTATAAATAACTCCCAATTTCAGCTCGAAAAATGAATTCGAATAATTGACCTTCTCTGTTCACACCAACCACAGATTCGCTGACCAAGTTAATTATCTACTACTTTTTTCTCAAACGCATTTACTTAATGAATGATAATCTAAAACAAAAAAATGGTCAAGCTAACTTTCGTCGCTTGGATACCATTTTTCAGACCATGAATGAATTGCATCCATAATTGGTGCTAATTCTTTTCCTTGTTCAGTTAATGAATACTCGATTAATGATGATTCAGGGAATTCCTTTCGGACAACAACCCCGTCCTCCTCAAGCTCCCGCAATCGTTCTACAAGAACGCGATCACTACACTTAGGAATCTGACGTGCAACTTCACGAAAACGCAAGGCACCTTCTTGCAATAAAACATCAATAATTAAACCATTCCATTTCTTTCCCAAAAATGAGAACGTCTTTTCAAACCTTGGACAAAGAAAATAGTTGATTGGATTTCGTAAACCAATACTTTCTCGCATAGTTTCCCCTCCTTAAATTGAACGATATTTATTTACTGGTTTCAATACGTTGTAAACGACTCTTAATTTTAGTTCGTAACGGGCTTAGAAACTCATGAACTGCTTCATAATCGTCAACCAACGATACGATAACACTTTCTTCGTACTTCGGTCGGGCAAGAGTTAATCCCCACATATGCTTCAAGATAATGTCTTTTTCAATTGGAGAAAGCTCAGTTATCTTTTCAGCATTTCTAAGGGCAACTCGTGGATGAATAAACGCATGAGAACCCAAATCAAACTTAGTTGTCCGCCAATCATAGAAAAACAAATCATGAAGTAAGCCGGCACGGGCAACCGCACGGTAGTCCAATTTCCGTCGCTTCGCAATTTTATAACTATCAAAGGAAACCGCTAGAGAATGCTCAAGCCTGGTTGAGTGATGGTGTTGTTTATAATTGGCCATTTTTTTCACAGTCTTATTTGCTAACAAATCGGCAACTATATCACAATATTCAGAATCATTTTTCCATTCATCCTTTTGCATGTAATACCCCTTTACCCTTTATTAACTGATATGATACTAGGAATACTTGTAAATAGCAATGAAAACGAACATTATTTACAAAAATGAAAAATTAAAATACCAGTGGCCACCGCAACATTTAACGATTCGGCTTCACCATTCATCGGAATATACAAATTTTGACTTGTCCAACTAAGGATTTCAGGATCGACACCATTTCCTTCATTCCCCATTACCAGGCCAAACTTCTTCGTTGGTTGGACATCATAGTAAGAAATTGCCTGATCATTGAGTTCGGTTCCGTATGTTGGCACCCCGTTCTTTTTAAATGCGGTCATCCAATCAATCAAGTCTCCGGCAAAAAGCCGCATGTGAAATTGGCTACCTTGCATTGAACGAACAACTTTGGGATTATAGATATCAGCGGATCCTTTTCCAAAAACGACACCATTCATTCCGGCTGCATCCGCTGTTCGAACCATCGTGCCAATATTACCTGGATCTTGAATACTATCTAATAACAACCATGAACCGTCCAGATCGTCGGGAATCGTTTCATGATAATCTTCAGTTGCGAGAACGGCAAAAACGCCCTGTGGTGTTTCAGTTGCGGCAATATGTTTGGCAATTTCAGGTGTAATCACATAGACTTCTGTAGCGGAGTCGACCGGTAGGTTTTCCAAGTACGTCTCATCAGTAACCATCAGGGCTTGGAGCTGTTTATGATGTTTAATTGCTTCGTCAACAATGTGCCAGCCTTCAATGACATATTGGCCAGATTTGACCCGTCCCTTTTTTGACTGCATTTTGGTCCATTCTTTAACACGTGAATTTTGATTTGAAGTAATTTTTTGCATATCGTTCTCCTTTATCAAACTAATTTTAGGTGGTTAATATCATGAACAAGACAATTAAGTCAGTTAAAATAATCATTTCTGGACACGTCCAGGGAGTTGGGTTTCGCTACTCAACGATTCAAGTGGCAAAACACTATAACATATCTGGTTGGGTAAAAAACAACTTAGACGGTACAGTCGAAATTGTTGCCAGTGGTCAGGAAGATAAACTAGATTCATTTATTAACAAAATTAAAAGTTCACCAACGCCGTTCGCCCGGATTTATGACGTCACAATTAATTATATATCCAATTATGAGCAAAAGGGCTTTAATGTAAAATATTAAATTGAAAACTAGTGGATAATCGAGTAATATTACTCTTGTTTACATCTAAATTAAGAAAGGTCTTATCAATGAAAAAAATTAAGCATTTTACGACCCTTGGAATATTATCAACGATTGCATTATTCCTAAGTGGTTGTGTTCGGACGACCAAATCTGGCAAACCATACGGATTTGTGTATGATTATCTAGCTCGACCCGCTCAATCAGTTATGGAAATGATCGCACAATTTGTAGGGAGCTATGGATGGGCAATTATCGTGCTAACTGTTCTTGTCAGAATTTTGTTGTTGCCAATCATGGTTCGCCAAATGAAGGCGTCAACAATTCAACAAGAAAAAATGCAGATGGTTCGACCACAAATGCGTGAGATCCAAAAACGACAGCGTGAAGCTCAAACTCAAGAAGAAAAAGCAGCTGTTAGTCAAGCCATGATGAAACTTTATCAGCAAAACGGAATCTCAATGACAGGCGGAATTGGCTGTTTACCGTTGTTAATCCAAATGCCGGTATTTGCTGCTCTTTACGCAGCCATTCGCTATTCTCCAGAATTATCCCATACGGTGTTTATGGGCATTCGCTTGGGACAGTCAAGTTGGATTTTAGCTTTGCTATCATTTCTATCTTATCTACTTCAGGGTTACTTAACGTTACTCGGAACTCCTAAAGCTCAGAAGAAACAAATGGGCGCGATGATGTTAATGAGTCCTGTCATGATCCTGGTGTTCACTCTTTCGGCTCCAGCCGGTTTAGGAATTTACTTCTTTATCGGTGGTCTGTTTGCCTGTGTTCAAACCGTTATCATTAACATGTACCGACCAAGAATTCGAAAGAACATTGCAAAGGAAATGGATGGCAAAAAGCCAGTCTCAGTCGAAGATTTGTTACCTAAATCAACCGTTGCTGAAAATCAGGGCAGCCATGAGACTTCGGGGACAACAATTCATCACCGAAACCGCCAACGAAATGCTGGTAAGCAACGAAATGCAGGTCCACAAAATCGATCTCATTCCGAAAATACCACAACCACAAGTAGCGAAACACCTGAGCCCAAACCGACAAATCGCAATCGAAATGCCGGCAAACAACATCGAAAATAAGCATCACTAGTTATAGCAGCTAGATTAGCCAGTGTTAATTTAAATTCTGCACCAAAAATAACCTGAACCTCCCAATATGGGAAGCTCAGGTTATTTTTTCTTAATTTCATTTATTCTTTGCAAGCCCATTAGTAATAATCTAACCGAATCAAAAACGTCGAATTTTCGCTAAAAATAGTCTTAATCATCCTCATTATCATGATTTAAATCTTTTTTTGAATCACGATCACTTGAGTGTTTAACAGTTTTTATTCCAGGAATTGGATTTTCAGCATTATCATCTTCCTCAGGCATATTCTGCATGATCGGTAAATTAATTTGGAAAATTGATCCGTAACCCAGCGAACTTTCAATTGTGATGTTACCATGATAAGCTTCAATTAATCTGTGGGCAATTGACAATCCTAATCCATTACCGCCCTTATCCCGACTTCGTGCTTTATCAACTCGATAAAACCGATTAAAAACTTTATCAATGTCTTCCTGAGAAATCCCTTCACCAAAATCCTGAACCGCAATATTAACAGTCGCCATTGCCGTTGACAAGGATAAGTGGACCTCTTTACGTTTTTCAGAATATTTAATGGCATTATCAAGTAGAATAACCAATACTTGCTCCAAATGATTCCGATAAATTTTAACATAAACCCCGTCATGAGTATCATCATCCAAAGTAAACGTAAAATCTGGATGAATCATTTTGAAATCATTGTACACTTGACCCACAACTTCATTAACATTCGTAATTTCTTCTCCGTAATTCAACTCGATCTGCTCAGCTCTTGACAGATCAAGCATTTCCGAAACTAAACTCTTCATTCGCTTTGTCTCCTGCAAAGAGGCATTCAGAGATTCCTTAAGGACTTCAGGATCGTCCTTTCCCCAACGAAGAAGCATTTCGATATGGCCTTGAATAACTGCCACTGGCGTTCGTAATTCATGAGAAACATCCTCGACGAACTGCTGTTGTTGATCAATATATCGCTGTGTTTGATCCAACATGCTATTTAGTAAATCAGCCAAATCTGATAATTCATCATGAGTATTTAATTCTGGTACTCGAACGTCTGCATCTGGATCGCTTTTAACTTTATTAATTGTGTTCTGAATCTCATTAATTGGCCTTAACAACTCGGCAACTAAAATGTAGGCAAAAATCATGGCAATTAAAACGGAAATCAATACCAGAATCGCCAAAATGGCTAACAACTTTCGCGCAGTAGCATGATAACTGCTAAGCTTGTCTGTTACCTGTGCATACCCTAAAAGTGAGCCATTCTTTTTCGACAATAACGGCTCAGTACCAACCATGACCTTTTTTCCGTTTAATTTTGTCATGGCAATCTTTCGTTTATCAGAAGAATGAAAATCAACTGCATCTTTTCGAGACTCAAAAAGTTGCTTTCCATTAACCCCGTATACATTCACTAAGATATTATCACGTGAAAAATTAACAATGAGCGAATCCGAATAGATATTGTCATCATTATCTTGTGAACTATCCAAAACTTGACCATCGTCGCCGGAGATTCGCGGGCGCAGATAGCGATTAACATCTTTACGTCCCAGAGGGGAAGCGTAGTTCGTTAATCTTGAGGAAACGGTTGTTAGTGTGTTACTGATATGCATACGCTCTTGCTCAAGTAAAACATTTGTAAACCTGTTAAAAATTAAAACCGAAAAAACAACAACGATCGCCAAAACACCAATGGATGTAAAAAAAGCCCACTTCCACTTCAGCGAGATTTTTCGTTTGTTACCTTTGCTATTGGAATCAGTCATGACCTCATCACGTACCCGGTGCCTCGAACCGTTTGGATATAACTATTTTCACCTGGTCGGTCAATTTTATTTCGTAAATATCTAATATAGACGTCAACTACATTAGTCTCAACTTCTGAGTCGTATCCCCAAACTTTAGTAAGTAGAACATCTCTTGCAAGAACAACGTCAACATTTTCCATTAATGTCAATAAAAGCTCATATTCGCGTTTCGTTAAATTAATCACTTCATCGCCTCGGCGAACGATGCGACTTTCCTTTTCAATCGTTAAATCTTTAAATGTAACCGATTTTTTATTGCTCTTTTGTTGATCATTCTCAATTTGAATTCGGCGAAGTAATGCCCGAATTCGAGCCAATAATTCCTCAATTGCAAATGGCTTAACAATATAATCATCAGCACCATGATCAAAGCCAGAAACACGATCAATCACTGAATCTCTGGCGGTCATCATAATAATTGGTGTGTTCTTCTTTTCCCGCAATCTGCGAGCAACTTCCATTCCGTTCAACTCCGGCAGCATTAAATCTAACAGGATAACATCAAAATTATCATCTATTGCTGCTTGTAAACCCGTACGTCCATTTAATTCAACTTGGGTTTCGTATCCTTCGTGTTTTAATTCAAGTTCGACGAAGCGCGCCAAATTCTTTTCGTCTTCAATAATCAAAATTCGACTCATAAATAATCAGCTCTCCTAAAGTATCTTAATTTGTTTATTATATGCATTGAAATATTTTAACATAACTCTCATTTTACCATAATTATGAGAATTATAGTGTTTTACTTTAATAAATCGAAGCAATCTTAAGGTTTGGAAATATTTTTCATTTTTATGCTAATTGTGTATTTTTTCACTTGAATAAAGTGAAACCTCCATTTATAATGAACCTGTGTTGAAAAAATATTACAAAAAAGGATGATTTTAAATGAAAGCAGCAGTTGTACGAGATCCTGTAGATGGATATGTAGACATTAAAGATGTCACACTTCGCCCAATCCATGAAGGTGAAGCATTGGTTAAGGTTGAATATTGTGGTTTATGTCACACAGATTTACACGTTGCCGCTGGTGACTTTGGAAAAGTGCCAGGAAGAATCATTGGTCACGAAGGTGTCGGTCGCGTCATTCAAGTTGCCGATGATGTTGATAATTTGAAGATTGGTGATCGGGTTTCAATTGCTTGGTTTTATAGAGGATGCGGCCACTGTGAGTATTGTACCACTGGTCGTGAAACACTTTGCCGGAATGTCCAAAACTCAGGATTCTCAGTTGATGGTGCAATGGCCGAACAGGTTATTGTTCCAGCTGACTACGCTGTTAAAGTTCCTGACGGCCTTGATCCGGTTCAAGCAACATCATTAACTTGTGCCGGTGTCACCATGTATAAAGCACTCAAAGTTGGCCAAACTCGACCAGGTCAATGGGTTGAAGTTGTTGGTGCGGGTGGTCTTGGTAACCTTGCTGTCCAATTCGCCCACAACGTTTTTGGCGCACATGTCGTTGCCGTTGATGGTAATCCGGATAAATTAAATGCTGCCAAAGAAAATGGTGCCGATATTACGATTAATCGTCATGATCCTGATGTTGCCGAACAAATTCAAAAGAAAGTCGGCGGTGTTCATAACGCTCAAATTACCGCCGTTACAACTGAAGCTTTCACAACCTCCGTTAATGCATTACGTCCGGATGGTCGCTTGGTAGCCGTTGCTCTTCCTAAGGGTGATATGGCACTTAACATTGATAAGACTGTTTTGGATGGTATTCAAGTTGCCGGTTCATTGGTTGGTACTCGTCAAGACTTGGCAGAAACCTTCCAATTTGGTTCTGAGGGTAAGGTCACACCAATCGTTAAGACTCGTCGCTTAGATGAAGTTAACGACATTATCGATGAAATGAAAGCCAACAAGATTGTTGGTCGAATGGTTGTCGATTTTACTAAGTAATTTGGCTTAACCTTCTTAATGATTAAACAGTTTGGCATTTCATGCCAAGCTGTTTTTTTGTGCAGCAAAACACATTTTACTAAAACTGTAAAAGTTTTACATATAAAAACGTAATAATTATCCATTAACTAATTTCATTCAATTTTGCTTTGTTGCTGACAAACTTTTATAATACCTATTGTTTCAGAAAAAAATTAACTACCTTTAGACAACAAAAAAACAACCTAGAATCCATGGCGTTCTAAGTTGTTTTAAATTAGGTCTTACTTATTCTTTAAAACTTTACGACCTTTATAAAAGCCAGATGGTGAAACGTGATGTGGCATGGTATATTCACCGGTCTTTGGGTCAAGACTCAAGTTAGGAGTCGTTAACTTAATGTGACCGCGGCGCATACGTTTACGCGCCTTTGATGTTCTACGTGCTGGTGTAGCCATTTTCTTTCCCTCCTCGTTGAATAAAATATCCACTAGTGAAATTTTAAAGTCCGGTTATTTTGAATGATCATCTTTAAAGAAGTTCTTCAATTTTTCCAGACGTGGATCAACAGTTTTAAGTTCCGCCTTCTGATTTTGATAGTCATCTAATGAAAGAACCTTCCAATCATCACCACTTGGCATGTGATCGCCAGTGGCCTCTTCAGGCGTTAAAATGTGCATAGGAATATGCAAAATTACGTTATCAATGACAGCTGATTGAATATCAACCTCATCTTCCTCATCGAGAACAAAAACAACGTCGTCTTTACTATACCTTGATTCAGCAATCTTTGAAGGAACATAAAATTCCTCAACGGTAAAATCAAGTGGTAAATGAACCGGCTTTAATGATCTTGAAGATGGTACCACTAGTTCACCAACAATGTGAGTATCAATTACGACATCACCACGATCGGCAAAAGCAGTACCATCGATACTAAAGCTCGAAGCATCGATAACTTCATCAGCATATCGATCT
Organism: Lentilactobacillus diolivorans DSM 14421; assembly: GCF_001434255.1. GTDB lineage: Bacteria > Bacillota > Bacilli > Lactobacillales > Lactobacillaceae > Lentilactobacillus > Lentilactobacillus diolivorans. Next base: position 255,223 of record NZ_AZEY01000090.1, on the reverse strand, counting down.
AACAATTCTTCTTTAATATTGAGAGTTTCATTGAACGTAAATGGATCAGTACCAGAGTACTTCTGTAAATCTTTAAAGTACCATTTCAATGTAATTCCTCCAATGCAACAAAACTTATTATACCGGCAACAAAAAGGCTTGTCAAGGTGTTTTCCTTGATAGGAACTTGTTCAATTTCCAATGATTAGCGGATGCCGATAATAATCTTGGGACTTATTATTAATCATTTGAAAGAGCATTCCTGCTCCAAAGTCCATCTGCAACCAATTTTTGACAACCTCTTCATTTACCTTTGTAATCAATGGCAACTTAAGTTTGTTTTTAATCTGATTTAAATATACCTGCCCGTTCTTACTAAAACCCAACAGTCGTAAATAATTGGGCTGATTTAACATCTGCGCTTCAGTTGCATGTAACAGCACATACGTACATAGCCGTTGGATTCGAGTATAAGTGTATCGTTTAGTTTTGACAAGGTGTAAAAATGTTTTGAAGGTATCAGCTTTAATCGCACAACGTTTTAACCGATATTCAATTCCTTCTGTCATTTGGTAAATCTGATGCAATTGAGAAATGGGTGCTTCCACTAATTCAAATCGAAGCAATGGCCAAAAGTCATTCCAAGTAATGGGACGTTGCCCTTGAATCATGGAAAAAGTTGAACGTGGCACAAACTTATTGACTTCAGAAACGAGATCGCTGTGAATTGCGTTGCGAATTGCAGAGGCACTGGCAATTAACCCCGATGGCGATAATTTGTCCTGATTATGATCACTACCGATCCGCTGAATTGGAACCAAGTTTAATGGTGAACCAAGATTAAAATTGGCGTTTGAATACCCAAATGCCAGAATATCATTGGGTTGGTTTAATTGAATACCCGTTTTCTTCTTTAAATAGTCCTGGAAAATTGAAGCATACGGTCGATCAAATTGTCTGAAACTGGCATCGCGTTCCGGCTGATTTTTAATTAATTTAAGATAATCTATATTGGGATTTTCTGCCCCAAACGCTAACCAGCGGCAATTCATGGCTGTAATTAAACGTACCGCACCAGTCGAAAAAATATGAGACGGCTGAACAGCTGAAAAAAACGGTAATTCAATAACAATATCAACACCATTATTAATTGCCGCTCTTGTTCGCTCCCACTTGTCATAAATAGCTGGTTCACCACGTTGTAGCCAATTACCACTCATCACAGCAACGACAATATCAGCGCCGGTTATCTGCTTTGCCCGTTGCAATTGATAAAGATGTCCATTATGAAATGGATTATATTCAGAAACAATTCCAACAGCTGAAAGCATTAATTTAACCGATCTCCTTATGACATTCAAACATCCACCGCTTTACATGATTACTGAAAGGGCGGTCACCAAAATCCGTCGTAACCAAAATTCTTGAAAAGCCCGCATTGGCAAGCATTTGTTTATACGTTTCAACATCGTATGTTCGTTCCTGATGAAGTTCGCTATACGCATCATAAGCATCTTTATCAGCATTATAAAGAAAGAAAGCTAGTTCATGTTCTACAGAATGAGCAGCAAACTCCCCTTCATAGCTGGTCCACATAAATGCCGATCCTTCGTCCTGATAATTGTACATAAAACCAGGATATACCGTGTCAGTTTGATATGGCGTAATAACATCAAATAAAAATACTCCCGTTGGAATCAAATGATCATTAATCGATTGAAAAGCACGTCCAAGGTCTGATTGTTCAATTAAATAGCACAACGAGTCATCATAACAACTAATTGCATCATAACGTGGCAACCCCTCTAGATTCCGCATATCAGCTTGAATAAATGGAACATTGACATGTTCTGTACGTGCTCGCTGTTCAGCCATCGTCAGCATATCTTCAGAGAGATCAGCCCCATCAATATCATACCCTCGGTGAGCAAGCCTGATTGCCAATCTACCAGTTCCACATGCTAAATCAAGCACGTGCCAATTTGAACGAATTCGTTTGACAGTATAATTGAGCCAACGATCATATAATTTTTCATCAAAAAGTTCATCATAAAAGTGAGCAAACTCTTGATAAATCATGCCTCAACCCATGATTCAATATTGACCATTGGTGCATCTGACCATAGTTTTTCAAGATTATAGAATGCACGAACGTCCTTTTGAAAGATATGAACAATCACATCCCCCAAATCAATTAAAATCCATTTGGCACTATCTTTACCAGAAACACTATAAACGTGGATATCGCTCGCTTGAACTTGATCAATAACTTCATCAGCAATGGCCTTTACTTGTCGGTTTGAATTTGCATCTGCAATCACGAAGTAATCTGCCATTAAGCTTACCTTTTGCATATCTAAAACAACAATATCCTCTGCTCTTTTGCCATCAGCGGCCCGAACAACAATTTCTGAAATTTCTTTACTATCCATTTATTTAAGTCTCTCCTTATTTCAATCCTGAATTTGGTACCCAACTATTATATGTGACAATTGTTTGTGGGAAGACAGGTTTATTATGAGCAACTAAGTAGCTTAACGTTTGTTGGGTTTGATAAGCGACCCCATCCTGCAAACTATCAAACGTCACTTTACGGGCCTCATCAACACCGGGAAAATCTCTAGCCGGTTCAATATAATCTGCCATGTAAACAATCTGTTCAATGGGCGTCATAAATTCATGCCCAACCGTATGGTAACGAACTGCATTTAAAATCTCAATGTCATTAATATGCAGTTCATTTTTTACAAATAGCCAGCCAACAACACCATGCCAAATTGCGTTACCATAATTTAACAATTCTCGATCCAAATGATAGGCTTTTATCGCTTCAATAAAGTCACTATCCGAACGCTGCTTTGCGTAATCATGAACAAGTCCACCGATTGCAGCACGTTGAATGTCAACGTGATTTTTTTCAGCTAAATCAATTGCAGTTTGCTCAACTCGTAAACAATGCTGAAAACGGCTATCAGTTAAAGATTTCTTTAATTTGGCAACGAGCTGATCACGAGTAAATGGTGTATTTTGATACGTTAACTGACTATTCTTCATACAATTGCTTCTCCTTTATATATTTCTCAACTGACGCCGGCACAAGATATTTTATTGATTGATGCTGACGAATTTTTGATCGAATTAATGAAGATGAAATATCAATATAAGGAACATCTACCCAAAGAATTGGATACTTAGATGCAGGCGTATACCCATCCCGTTTGACCCCAACGAAAGAAACTAAATTGACCAGATCATCAATTCGGTGCCATTTTGGCAGGTAGCTTACCATGTCACCACCAATAATAAAGTAATATTTATTCTCGGGATGCTGTTGTGTAAGTTCTTTCATCGTTTCGTAAGAGTAGCTAATACCACCGCGAATAATTTCTGCCATCTCAATCGCAAATTTAGGGTTATCACATATCGCACCATTAATCATTGCCACACGATCTTTGCCATCAATCGCAAATTTGCGATCAACGTGTGGTGGATTTGCATCTGGCATGAAACACACCTGATCCAGTCCTAATTGGTCGCGAACCTGTTCGGCAACAATTAAATGACCGCTATGAACGGGATTGAACGTGCCTCCTAGAATTCCAATCCGTTTCTTAGGATTTTGGATAATCCTTTTGGTTTGAGATAATGTTTGGACATTACCAATAACGTTCGACATTTTTCATACTCCTAAATTGATAGTACCTTTTTAGATAAATCCCGATGATCAGCTTGGCTGGAAGGTTTAAACAAGACTAACGTCTTACCAATTGTCTGAACAACGTTAATATCATTTTTAGCTTCAATATAGTCCTGAATTTCACTAGTTGTAACTGACGCATTCTGTAATACATTGATTTTAATGAGTTCACGTCGTTCCAGAGCTCTATCAATTTCCTCTAGCCAAATCGGTGACAGACCATTTTTGCCAACTTCAAAAATTGGTCGCATTTGGTTTGCTTGCGCACGTAAAAAACGTTTTTGTTTTCCAGTTAATTTCATAAATTCCTCTTCTGATTTTATATCATTGCTGGCCGAATCAATACCGAAACACCCTTTGGCGCCCATCCAGAGACAACTACATCTGCCGGAACAGTTACCCAGCCAAGGCCCTCGATAACGACATCGCTTTTACGAGTCGTTTTAAATTCATGCATCTCAAGTGGTGGAAAATTAGTTTTATTCTCTTCACTCGGTGGCGTTAATAAATTCCCCACGTGACTGGCATAAAATGCATCGGCGTTTACTAATTTAGTTCGATGAATGTAGAGATTATTTTCAGCATAGACCGTAAACCCATGCTTTTTATCACCAGAATTGTAATCAAATCGCGCAACGCCGCCAAAGAATAAAGTTTGTTCTGGATTTAATTGATAAACTTTAGGCTTAATTGTCTTCTGAGGTGTCACCAATTTTAATTCCTTACCAACCAAGTGATGTGCCATTTGCTCAGGTTGAATGATTCCCGGTGTATCGACCAATAGCTTACCATCATCAAGTGGGATATCGATTCGATCAAGCGTTGTCCCAGGGAAACGAGACGTTGTAATCAATTCCTTGATTCCTGTCGATTGGCGAACAATTGAGTTAATCAAAGTTGACTTACCAACGTTTGTGACACCAACAACATAGACATCTTTGCCCTTTCGATATTTTTCAATCTGGTCAAGCAATCGATCAATATCAAAATTTGTTTTAGCGGAAATGAGTTCAACATCAATTGGTCTAATTCCAGCCGCATTAGCTCGTTGCCGTAACCAATCCTTTACTTTGTTCTTCTTTAAAGACGCTGGCAAAACATCTAATTTATTTCCCACTAGCAATACGGGATTATCACCAACAAACCGATGCAGTCCTGGGATCATACTCCCATTCACATCAAAAATATCAACCACATAAACAATCAATGAATCAGTGCTTGCAATTTTTGTTAGTAACTTTAGAAAATCATCATCAGATAAACTAACCGGGGCAATTTCATTATAATGACGCAATCTGAAACAACGTTGACAATAAACTTCCCCATTTTCAAGACCTTTTTTCAAAGCCGATTCTGGGGTGTATCCAATCATATTCTTATCAATTGTCTGAACCGCTGCGCCGCAGCCAATACAATGAACAACTTCACCATCAACAACCACTTCATTACTTGCCATAAAGGCCTCCTATTTCCAGTGTAAATTGGGATATTTTTTAATTAATTTGTTCCAAATAATTCTTTCAAAATAACGGTTGATGGTTGTGTTCCAAGCATCATTTCTAACAAGTGGTTTCACCAAAATACTTCTAACACGACAACTATTGGCCGAAACAACATCGGTTAATAGTTGGTCGCCCACCATCACCGTATTTTTTTTAGTTAAATGAAATTCTTTGATTGCATGACGGATCCCAATGGTCAAAGGTTTCATTGCCCGGGGAACAAATGGCAGTTCATAGTCTTTAACCGCCTCTTTAATTCTTCGATGACTATTATTTGAAACAACAATCACTTTGATACCGTATTTTTTGATATCCAGTAACCAATCACGCAACTCAGCTGAGCCTTGTTTGGAATTCCACGGAACCAAAGTATTGTCTAAATCGGTTAGAACACAGTTGATATTATTATCCAACAAGAATTGCGGAGAAATACTGAAAATATTCTCAATCATCCACGTTGGTTTAAATCGTGACAACATATGTCGCTCCTTAACAAATAGTTATTTTATTTAAAAAAACTTCCACCAAAAGGATCGGTGAAAGTCATTTTAGCACATCAAAATTACTTAAGAGCCTTTTTTGCTTCATCGGTGAGCGACTTAAAAGCATCTGCATCACTAACAGCTAAATCAGCTAACATTTTACGGTTCATGTCGATATTAGCAAGTTTCAACCCATGCATGAATTGGCTGTAACTAAGGTCGTTCAAACGCGCAGCAGCATTAATTCGGGCAATCCATAGCTTACGGAAATTGCCTTTGTTGGCACGACGGTCACGGAAAGCATAAACCTGTGACTTCATTACTTGGTCTTTGGCAGTCTTAAATAAACGTGATTTACCACCGCGATAACCCTTAGCTAATTTTAAGACACGCTTACGACGTGCATGTGTAACTGTTCCACCTTTTACTCGTGGCATTTTAAATTCCTCCTATATATAAAAACATGATTAATGACGATTCGAAATGTCATTACCTAGAACTAGATTACTTAGATAATAACTTCTTGTAAGTTTTAAGGTTAGTGTGATCCATCATATGTGTACCACGAAGTTGACGGCGTTGCTTCTTTGTCTTACCGTGAAAACGGTGACTAGTATATGCATGAGCGCTCTTGATTCCACCATTAGCAGTTTTACGGAAACGCTTGGCTGCTGCACGGTTTGTTTTTTGTTTAGGCATTAGTAATGATCCTCCTCAAGTATTTTAACGACTAATTATTTTTTATCTGATTCATTAGGCGAAAGCATTAAGAACATACTTCTTCCGTCCATCTTTGGACGTTGCGTTACGGTTGCAACGTCAGCTGTTTCGTCGGCCATTCGTTCAAGAACTTTACGACCAATCTCTTTATGAGTAATGGCCCGACCCTTAAATCGAATTGAAACTCGAACCTTTTCACCCTTAGCCAAGAATTTCTTAGCATTTTTCAATTTAGTGTTAAAATCATTAACATCAATTGTTGGGCTTAATCGAACTTCTTTGACACTGATGACTTTTTGTTTCTTACGAGATTCACGTTCCTTCTTTTGTAGTTCGAAACGATACTTCCCATAATCAAGAATCTTTGCAACTGGTGGTTTAGCTTTAGGAGCAACAAGGACAAGATCCAAGTCAGCATCTTCAGCTAAACGAAGTGCTTCACTTTTAGATTTAACACCAAGCTGATCACCATTAGCACCAATCAAACGGACTTCACGTGCGCGGATTCCACTATTAACCATCATATCTTTTGCTATGGTACTCCACCTCCAAATATTTTAAAAAAGCAGAAAAAAGACAGGCACAGAATTGTGCCCGCCTCAATTAAAGAACTTAAACAATTAAGCTCTTACTCGATATCGTGCCCAGCGAATCAGTTCACTAAGGCGAGAAGCGGGTTGCTTCTGCTTTCATTTAACAACTTTTATATCTTAGCATGAATTAGATAGGGTGTCAATATTAAGCCATCAAAACTAATAAGGTGCCCCCAAATTCATAATCAAATCATTTGCGATAAGTGATAAGTTAGTCAATTTATTATTCGTTTCTTGAATATGAAGCAATATCCTTTTGAATCTCATTAACGAAACCGTCAAGTGATTCGGATTCAGTATTCTTTTCACCATATCGACGAACAGAAACACTATTACCATTAACTTCTTCATCACCAACGACTAATGTGTACGGAATCTTATGGGTTTGTGCATCTCTAATGAGATATCCCATCTTTTCTGCACGGGTATCGACAGATGAACGAATCTTCAATTGACGAAGTTGATCGTTAATTTTGTTAGCGTAATCACCATGCTTGTCTTGGCTAACTGGGATAATTTTAACTTGATGTGGTGCCAACCATGTTGGGAAAGCACCCTTATAAATCTCAGTTAAGTAAGCAACAAATCGTTCCATTGTCGAAACAAGTCCTCTGTGAATCATCACTGGACGATGTTGCTTCCCATCTTCACCAACATAGTGAAGGTCAAATCGTTCTGGCAGCATAAAGTCTAATTGAATTGTTGATAACGTTTCTTCATTTCCAAGTGCCGTTTTAGTTTGAACATCAAGCTTTGGACCGTAGAAAGCAGCTTCACCTTCAGCTTCAACGTAGTCCAAACCAAGTTCATCCATTGCACCTTTCAACATTTTTTGTGCCTTGTTCCACATTTCATCGTCATCAAAGTATTTCTCAGTATTCTCCGGATCACGATAACTAAGTCGGAATTTATAATCTTTAATATCGAAGTCATTATAAACTTCAACCATCAACTTCAAAATGCGTTGGAACTCTTCTTGAATCTGATCAAGAGCAACAAATGTATGACCATCATTCAAAGTCATTTCACGAACTCGTTGAAGACCACTCAATGCACCTGATTTTTCGTAACGGTGCATCATACCAAGTTCAGCAATTCTTAAAGGCAACTCACGATATGAACGAATATGATGATTGTAAATTTGAATATGGCTCGGGCAATTCATTGGACGTAATTCAAGCATTTCACCATCACCCATGTCCATTGGTGGGAACATATCTTCGCGATAATGAGCCCAGTGGCCTGATTGCTTATATAAATCGAGGTTAGCTAAGACTGGTGTGTAAACGTGTTGGTAACCATGGGCAACTTCCTTATCAACGATGTAACGTTCGATTGTTCTTCTAATCGTGGCACCATTTGGCATCCAGTATGGAAGACCGGCACCAACTTTGGGATCAACGAAGAATAGATCAAGTTCATTACCAATAACTCGATGGTCACGTTCGTGAGCTTCTTTACGTTTTGCTAAGTCGGCATCAAGTTCTTTTTGTTTATTAAAAGCAGTCGCATAAATCCGCTGAAGCATTGGATTAGACGATTTTCCCTGCCAATAGGCACCGGCGACAGAAAGCAATTTAAAGATTTTTACTTTACCAGTTGAAGCCAGGACAGCACCTTCAGCAATTGACTTGAAATCGCCAATTTCATAAAATTTAACTTTTCCGTCAATGGTGTTTTCTTTAATTAATTCAGCCTGATAAGCATCACCATCGACTAATTTTAGTGCGTCGGCTTGGCTGAGCTCAACCACTTTAATTGGCAAATCCTGTTTAATGATTTTTTCCATAGATTTGCTTAGATCTGACAATTGATCAACACTAATTTGAGTCTCGGGTTTATCAGTATCAACGAAGAAACCATCCTCATCAGCTTCACTCTCGCCAAATTGAATATTTTTAAAATCGTTAGCGATGGCCATTTTTAATATTTGAGCAGCTGTTTCCCGTAAAACACTCAATCCATCTTGACTGTCACCAGTGATAATTTCAATCTTACCACCCTTATGTAATGGCTCCTGATTGTTGACAAGTTTGCCATCTACCTTACCAGCAACGGCCTTTTTACCTAAACTAATTGAAATTGATTTGGCAATATCTTCAGCAGTGATCCCATCATCAAATTGTTTAACACTGTTATCTGGAAATTCAAATGAAAGTTGTGACATAGCTATTAGCTCCTTTTTTATTTTTAGAACCACAAAAAAGTCCCTGATGTACAAAGTACACCAGGGACGCAATTAGCGCGGTTCCACCCAATTTGGATTTCTGTGAACACAATGGTTCGCAAAAAGCTCTCAAGTGGTTATTAACGGTACCCGACCGGGATAGCATTTCCGCAATCCATCTTCAAAGAGTGGTAATAATTACTTTCTAAACAAACGGCCTTCCAGGCTAGAGCCATTCTCCCTGTGATGAGAAATAATTATCATGTCTCTTTGTTTCATTGGCTATAAGTATAGAATGCCTTTTTTATAATGTCAATTAAAATTACAAAAAGGATTCATTTGGGGCGACGGTTTTCGCCAGTCATTTCAACTTCGCGTGAAAGGAATCGAACCCTTTCCATGATTCGCTTGGCTTTTAGAGGCTCATCATCACCACGATTATTGATCCGTAAATGTTCCTGCTCAAGCTGTGCCATTGAAAAATTAGACGTAAAAAACGTTGGTAATTGTTGCTGCATCCGATACTCAAGGATAACCCCCAAGACTTCATCTCTGATCCATGAAGACATGGCATCAGCACCGATATCATCGATCATTAATACTGGTGACTTTTTGATGACATCAATTTTATCATTCACTGAATTGGTATTAATTGCTGATTTCATTTCAACCGCTAAACTTGGGAAATGAACCAGTGTCGTTTGAATATCACGCTTGGCTAATTCATTAGCAATTGCACCAATCAAAAATGTTTTTCCTACTCCAAATGGACCATAAATGTATAGTCCTGGAAAGAATTCCTGTTTATGTGCTGCGAGGTTATTCATAAAATCAAGTGCCAAGTTCACGATATTTAATCTAGACGGATTGTCATCAGGTGTATCAACTTGATCAATCGTTGCATCCCTAATATCTTTGGGCATTGAAATCGTGGTCACCCGTCTTGATAGCGCTTCAGCTTTTTGCTTTGCAATCACCCTTGGCGAAGCTGCATAAGAAACATCGATCAAGTGATCGTTTACAACCAATTGAGGTAAGTAGCCAGGGGCGAATGACCGCTTGTTTTCGGCAACCTGATGCTTAACGTTAACATATTCATAAAGCTTTGCAGCTGAACGTTCAACGGCATTGTCCGCCAAATCACTTTGGTGTTCTTTAAGAAAACGCTTAATTTCTGGATCTTTTTTTATCTCGCCAATAATCATTTTGAATCCTTCATTAAAGTTGTTTCCTTTGAAGTTTTGCCCTTTCATTAACTGCTTAATATAATCACTAACGCTTTCCACAACTTATCACCTACTTTTGCTTTCTGAATTTCGCCAATTTCTCTTGGATTGCCTTCTTTTCAGCTTGAGATATCTTGGTTTGAGCCGGCTGGCTTGATTTTTTTTGTGGTTGTTCTTTTGCCCAATCCGGTAAGGTTTCCTTAACATTAATACGTCGAGAATTATTATAACGTTTGCCAGCCATCTTTTTCTTATCATCGCCGCGCTTTTGAAGATAAGCAATTGCACTCGCAGCATCTACGACGTGATGTTGAGCCCAATTATCGGCAATTGTAACAGTAAGAGCTTTAATTAAAGTTGATTGTTTCTCAGTCACCAAAATTGTATAAACCATCATGTTGATGACCTCGTTTGAAAACTTTCGATAATTAATAAGATCACGAAGAACCCGTTGTTCGCCCTCGGTAACAATACCGTCTTTCTGCTTTTTAATTTGCTCTAAAAAAACCATTGGGGCAGTCGTTTGACAAATTTTGATCAACTGTTGCGTTTTTTGATTGACGCGTTGGTTGTCTGCCGACAAAGCTGACTCAGAAGCAACTGGTTTGTTTACTGGTTGTGGTTTAATTGACGCTTGCTTAAAATCATTAGCAATCAGAAACTTCAGCTGTTTTTCATTTAGCTGATCCGTACTCAAGTTAGTCGCCCGCTGAATGAGTTTTGACATTTCAATCTCATCAATACCATATAATAGATGTTCTGATAAAATTAAATTTCTGGCAGCTTTGACACTAATTAAGTCAACATACGAATTGTCAAGCATTTCCAACAACAGTTCAAAATCAAAACTTGACCGATTCGGCTCAAGTTGACTCATTTTAACTGACTGACTATTTTGATTAACGGCTCTTTTGGCATCATTAACTGTACCAGGAATATTTTTAATTAAATTTTTTGGAATCTGAAAAACATCTAATAAACTAGCCGACACATTTGTAACCTCACCTAGATCAGGGTGTGGAATCACAAGCCTTGAGACGATCTGTTGGTAGGTGTCATCACCAACTTTGCCAAGTAACAAAATTGACAAAATATCAGTTTTTAAAAATTCTGTAGCAGATAATGGTTTCTGTAACGCATATACTAACGATTCAGGCGCCTTTTTTGAAACTAGACTAGCTAGCAGATTAACAGCTTCAAGCCTTTTACGACTGTCACTTATTTCACTTGTTCCCATATTTAACATACTCTGTAGCTCGTAATGCTTATGCAGCTTGAGTCGGTTATTATCATCCAAACTTAACGACCATAATAACTCATAAAGAACAAGTGCTTGTTCACCGATAATTGGTAAGTACAAGTTGGTGAGGATATTATGGTCCAATTCCGTATTTATACTCGTATTTATCATCAAAAACTTAGTATCAGGAGTTAATTTTTGCATAGGTTGAGCCATTATTTTTCCCCCTGACCGTGTTCAGAATTCTTCTTCCTATCCTTTTCCATAATTTCTTTTAATTCTTTGTAAAAGACTGACATATCCTTAAATTGCCGATACACACTTGCAAATCGGATATACGCAATTTCATCGAGATTAGCTAAATCTTCCATGACATATTCGCCAATTTGTTGACTAGTCACTTCATTTTCACCCAAAGATCTTAACCGATTCTCAACATGATCGACCAAATCCGTAATTGCATTCATGGAAACTGGTCGCTTCTCTGCAGAACGAACAATTCCCCTGAGAAGCTTCTCGCGGTTAAATTCTTCCCGATTACCATTCTTCTTAATTACAAGTAAAGGTGTTACCTCCACTCTTTCAAAAGTCGTAAATCGAAACCCGCAGCGTTCACATTCCCTACGGCGTCGAATAACTCGACCGTCATCCGTTGGCCGACTATCCACAACTTTTGAGCCATTGTATCCACAATGAGGGCATTGCATGGCTTTCACCTCACCTAATCTATTTCGTTTGCTAACCACTGATCAACTTGAATCAGAGTTTCTTTAATTGTTCCAGAATTATACATAATCGTATTTGCTAAGTTACATTTAATTTGAAGTGGCCACTGGTTTTTAATCCGAGCATTTGCCTCACTAATACTTAGTCTATTGCGTTTCATTAAACGATGCAATTGCGTTACTGAATCACAGTATACAACAACCACTTCATCAACAAGATGGATATAACCATTTTCGAATAATGTTGGTGCATCAATGACCACCAACTGCGCTTGTAAATGCATTGAAACTTGTTGAAATATAGCACTGCGAATGTGCGGATCAATGATTCTAACTAATTGTTTTAATGATTTTGAATCCGAAAATACAATCCGGGCAAGACGCTGACGATCAATTTCACCGGTTTCATCAAGAATTTGACCCCCAAAATGACTCACAATTGCATCAAAACCGCTTTGCCCACGCTTCTCAACCTGATGAGTGATTTGGTCTGCGTCAATAATAGGAATGTTCTTTTGCTTTAAATAGTTGCTGATAACTGATTTTCCGGTGGCAATCCCCCCGGTCAAGCCAATAATTTTAGTCATCTTTATCACCATGAACAATTTGACAAGCTGGGCAAAAATGAGTGCCACGCTGAGCTAACTTAATTTTAACGATTGGTGTTCCACACCGTAAGCAGGGCTGGCCTTCTCGACCGTATACACTTAACTGATTCTGAAAGCTTCCAGCTTCACCATATGCATTAGAGTATGAATGAACAGTCGTGCCATGACCGGCAATTGCCTTCTGAATTTCGTTAATAATATTTTTTCTGAGTATCTTAATTTCATCTAATGATAACGTATTAGCGGGTTGCTCCGGATGAATTTTGCTCATCCACAAAACTTCATCAGCATAGATATTCCCCAGCCCTGCAATGTTACTTTGATCCAATAAAAAAGGTTTAATCACTTTTCGACTTTTTCCAAAAATTTTGACCATGTAGTCCAACTTCAAGTCACTCTCAGTCGGCTCTGGCCCAATGGTTTTTAAGCCGGCGACAGTCATTTCGTTACCAGTATCCACTAAATTCATTCGACCAAACTTACGCGTATCATTGTAACGCAGCTGACGACCATCCATTAAATGAAATATCACATGAGTGTGTTTTCCAACGGGTGTCCCCTCAGGTTCAACATCATATTTTCCTTCCATTCTCAAATGAGAAACAATTGTCAAACCACCACTGATTCTAATCAGCAAATATTTTCCACGGCGGTCAATTTTGTCAATTGTTCGGCCTACCAAGGCTTTATTAAAATCATCGGCTGACAAATTAATCATTTTTTGATAGCGAACTTCAACTGATTTTATCCGACATCCGGCTACTAAATCCGTTAACCCACGCCGAACTGTCTCTACTTCTGGTAATTCTGGCATTTTTATCTCTCCATGTAACATTGGTGCGGTTAGATAACCGCGCCTGGTTTATTTTATGATTCAGGAAAAGTAGATCATGCGATTAATTAAAGTTAAAACAAATTTAAATATTGTCTCAGCTTCAATTCTTTAACATCTAATTAACAATAAATTGAAATAGGCGGCAAACAATTGATTAAACTGATCAGCTAGTCTCAAACCGGTTATGATATTATAATCAGATTCCCAGAATCAACTATCTTTTGTCTGTCACCTTTTTAATCAATTATTTGGCATCATACCATGTCTTTCCCCAGTGGCGATCAACTTTTAACGGGACATTTAAAGTAATTGCGTCATCCATGACTTTGGGGATTAACTCTTTCACAGTTTCTAATTCATCATCCGGTACTTCAAAAATTAATTCATCGTGAACTTGAAGCAACATGGTCGTCTTCATATCTTTTAAAGCTTTGTCCATGTTGATCATTGCAATCTTAATAATGTCGGCGGCACTTCCCTGAATTGGCGTATTCATCGCTGTTCGCTGTGCAAACGAACGTAAATTAAAGTTCTTTGAATTAATGTCCGGTAAATAACGACGTCTATGAGCAATTGTTTCAACAAAGCCGTGGTTCTTTGCAAACTCAACAATATCTTCAGTATATTTTTTAACTCCCGGATATTCCTCAAAATATCGTTGAATAAACTGATGAGCCTGCTTCCGGGTAATTCCAGTATTTTGAGCCAGCCCAAAATCACTAATTCCATAAACAATTCCAAAGTTTACCGCTTTGGCCTGACGCCTCAAGTTAGGGGTTACTTCTTCGTTGGAAGAGAGCCCAAAAATTCTTCTTGCCGTCGTTGCATGAATATCTTCGCCTTCTTTAAAGGCTTCCTGCATATTTTTGTCACCGGTAATCGAGGCCAATACCCGCAATTCAATTTGTGAATAATCAGATGAAAAAATTTGCCAGCCGGGATGTGATGGCACAAATGCCTGCCTAATCATCCGGCCTTCCTCAGTTCGGATTGGTATGTTCTGTAAATTAGGGTCAACAGATGATAAACGCCCAGTCTGTGTTAACGTTTGTAAATATCGTGTGTGGACTTTGGAATCATCTTTATGAATCACTTTAAGTAACCCATCAATATAGGTTGATAGCAATTTTGAAATTTGACGATAGTCCAAAACATGTTGAACAATCGGCGCTTCAGGTGCTAATTTTTCAAGCACCCCAACAGCCGTTGAATAACCCGTCTTAGTCTTTTTGATGACTGGCAGCCGCATTTTTTCAAATAGAATCTGCCCTAATTGTTTGGGTGAACCGATATTAAACTCTTCACCAGCTTCTTGAAAAATGGTTTGTTCAATTTCACTAAGTCGTTCGGTCATCTTGCTGCCCATTTCTTCCAATCGGGTCGGGTTAACCTTGATTCCCGCAATTTCCATTTTAGCTAAAACAATTGCAATTTTAATTTCAATATCCCAATACAATTTTGACTGGTTATGCTTTTCCAGTTGATCAAACATTGTATCATGCAATTGATCGATCGCTTTAGCTTTATGAACCATGTGACTCATAAATTCTGGCGTATTGACATCAATTTTCCGTTTGGCACCCTTACCAAAGACTTCCTCGTCAGTCTTGATATTCTGAAAGCCGTGAAGCCTGGCAACTGTCCCAACATCATTGCTATTATTAGTTGTATTTAGCAAATAGGAAACTAACAACATATCAAAATCAACATTTACTAACTGAATCCCTTCACGATAAAGGCCAACGTAAGTACGTTTAGCATCAAAAACATTTTTCTTAACCGCCGAACCACCTAGAATTTGATTAATGACGGTTGATTTCAATAATGCAACATCATTAGTTGCAAACCAATGATCACCCTGACCAATCGCAAAACCGATAATTGGTGACGTGTGGTAATTTTCTTCAGACATTTCTAAATAAAAAGAAACTTCATCAGAAAATTGATGTAAAGATGGCATATTTTTCTTCGTGAGAATCTGATATTTAATCGCCGTATAGTCATCTTCATGAGGCGAATCATCATCTACGGCTAATTTGGCTAAAAACGACTTAAATCCCATTCGCTCATAAAAGTCTGTCAATTTTTCAAGATCGTCGCCATTATAATTCAAATCCTTAAGTGAAACAGTCACCGGTGCATCACGCTTAATTGTTGCAAGTGTTCGTGCACGTTCCGCTTTATCCTGATCGTTAATTAAATGCTCTTTTAGTTTCTTACCGGATACATCATCAATATTTTTATATAATTGATCAATTGACCCGTACTTTTGAACTAATTTGAGGGCAGTTTTTTCACCAACTTTTTCAACACCGGGATAATTGTCGGAATTGTCTCCTTGAAGTCCCTTCATGTCAATAATTTGAGCAGGTGTAATCCCAAGCTTTTCTTTAATGTGTGTTGGCGTATAAGACTCCAGTTCGGTAACGCCTTTTTTGGAAACTTGAACAGTTGTTTTATCAGAGGTTAATTGAGTTAGATCACGATCACCGGTCACAATCACCACCTGATAATCACCTGCATCCTCAGCCTGTTTAGCCAATGTCCCAATAATATCGTCGGCTTCATAGTCAGGTAACTCATAACTGGTGATGCCCCTTGCTTTTACCAATTCTCGAATAAACGGAAATTGTTCAGAAAGCTCGCTTGGTGTTTTTGCCCGACCGCCCTTATAATCAGAATACATTTTTGTTCGAAAGGTTGTTTTGCCAGCATCGAAGGCAACCAAAACATCAGTTGGCTGCTCAGCTTCTAATACTTTTTCCAACATCCGATTAAACCCATAGATTGCACTGGTGTGTAATCCGGATGAATTAGTAAATCGATCCAAGGAATTATATAACGCGTAAAATGCTTTGAAGGCAACACTATTGCCATCAATTAATAATAATTTTTTTGTCATTAAATTCTCCTTTAAAATAATTCTCTGAATTTAATTTTACCACGAGCAACCCGTAAATTGGAAAGAGAGTGAATAAGCAGCTCAAATTCGTCATCTTAATGATATCGGTTCACTTTTTGTAGCCTTGATAAATTCATTCATTCTAATAAATATCACTTAATCCTCAAAAAAGAGACTAAAACAAAATTACTTTTGTCTGAGTCTCTTCATAAATTAACGATTGAATTTTAACGGTTGTCACCACTACCAAAGATTTGTAATAACTGTAAGAACAAGTTAACAAAATCAAGGTATAACTGCAATGCACCAAACACAGCCAAACCGGTCATCGAAATTTGATTACTTCCCGCATATTGATTATACATTTGCTTCATCTTTTGGGTATCATAAGCAGTCAACACCGTAAAGATAAGAACGGCAATGATTGAAAAGACGAAGGAAATTAATGGGCTT
The DNA here is from genome assembly GCF_001434255.1 of Lentilactobacillus diolivorans DSM 14421. Classification (GTDB taxonomy): domain Bacteria; phylum Bacillota; class Bacilli; order Lactobacillales; family Lactobacillaceae; genus Lentilactobacillus; species Lentilactobacillus diolivorans. The sequence goes on along the minus strand of NZ_AZEY01000090.1, from coordinate 238,094 downwards.
CGTAAGAACCAATTGATGATCATCGCAACGATTAACGCAATTAATGCGGCAACTGCTTGACGACCAACCTTATCCAGATTCTTTCGAGTGACTAATCCAAAAACGGTCATCGTAATAAAGATCGCTGACGCTGAAACAAAGGCTGAGGCAATCGAGGCTCCCGTGTACGCCTTAGCAATAATTGAGAAGACAAAGCCACTCAAAATTGCATATAGCATTAACGCCCCAAAAGCCAGAGTTGGTCTTTTCAGTGCTTGAAACGATACGACAAACGGAATGACAAACCAGAGAATCATTGATCCCCACATCATTCCTCTTGTGATCGCAATTCCAGAACCACTAATTAAAAATGCAGTTGCTGCGGATATTAAAACAGCCAAGCTCATCCAACTATACATTCTAGTAAGAAAAGCATTCAGACCAGCAGCGTTATTAGCAACTCGTCGTTCTTCATTAGGATAATTATCCATTGAATCCGCTCCCTTTTTATTTCTTGTTAAACAATTTTAACTAAATAAAAGTCATTAATCAAGCAAATTCACTTAACTAATGGCTTTCCTAAGATATCTTAATTAACTTTTCGACTTAAATGACTCAATAAATCCTCATAGGTCTTTTCATACTTTTGAATGTCGCCAGCGCCCATAAAAATAATCACGTCATTGTCGTAATCCAACAATGGTGACATATTATCAGCTGACAGAATTCGGCCGCCCTTGGTAATTTTCTTTGCGAGATCAGCGCTAGAAACATTTCCTGAACTTTCTCTAGGAGAACTATAAATCTGAGTCAAAAAGACTTCATCAGCCAAGTTTAAGCTCTTAGCAAAATCGTCCATTAACGCAATTGTCCGGCTAAATGTATGTGGTTGGAAAACCACGGCAATCTTTTTATTGGGATATTCTTGCCGGGCGGCATCAATTGTTGCCTTAATTTCAGTTGGATGATGCGCGTAATCATCAATGATTGTCATGTTATCAATTTTACGTTCTGAAAAACGACGCTTAACGCCTTGGAATGTTTTTAACTCTTTTCGGATTTCATCCAAATTAACGTCTTCAAAATACGAAACCGCAACAACTGCCAATGAATTAAAGATATTGTGTTCACCAAATAATGGTACTGAGAATTCACCAAGGTCTTTGCCTTGATACACGACATGAAAACTCGAGCCACTGGTTGTCCGTTTAACATCAACCGCTTGAAAATCATCGGTATCATTAAGTCCATAATAATAGATTGGCACTTTGGCTTTTAATTGACGCAGGCGCTTGTCATCCCCCCAAGCGAAAATCCCTTTTTGGGTTTGATCGGCAAATGTCTGAAAAGCTGTTTGAACATCATCAATACTCTTATAATAATCAGGATGATCAAAATCAATATTCGTCATAATGGCATAGTCAGGTCTCGTTGCCAAGAAATGACGGCGATACTCGTCAGCTTCATACACGAAGAACCGAGCGTTGGGAACCCCTTTACCTGAGCCATCTCCAATTAGATAATCAGTTGGTGCAATTCCCGAAAGGACATGTGAAAGTAACCCCGTTGTGCTTGTTTTACCATGGGCGCCAGAAACACCAATGCTTGTCTTTCCCTTAATCATTTTGCCAAGAAATTCATGATAACGATAAACCGTTAAGCCCATTTCTCTGGCTTTTTTTATTTCTGGATGATCATCCGTAAACGAATTTCCTGCAATAACTGTTAAACCTTCATGGATATTATCAGCATCAAATGGCAAGATCTTGATTCCGGCTTGTTCCAGGCCGCGCTGCGTAAATGTATACTGCTCGATGTCTGAACCTTGAACCTTTTCGCCACGATCGTGCAAGATCAATGCCATTGCACTCATGCCAGTTCCTTTTATTCCTACAAAGTGATATATCGTGTCTGAATTCATATTCATCCTACCTGTCCCGTCTTATTAATTTTGTTAATTGCTGTCAGCTAATTATTCTTCCGAATCTTGCTCCTTATCAGGGTTGTAATAAACTTGCCTTGGTTTTGATCCGTTTTGTTCCGAAACCAGCTGCCGCTTTTGCAAGCTGTCAATTATGTTTGCAGCTCTATTATACCCGATTGAAAATACACGTTGAAGCTTAGATGTTGAAATTGTATCTTCATTTGCAATATATTTTAATATCTGGGGCATCAATCGATCCTGGGACTGATTGTTTACCTCGGCCTTTTTCAATGACTCAGGAGTAAACAAGTAATGCGGTGTGCCTTGCTGACGAACAAAATCGATCACGCCTTCAAGCTCATTATTGGTGACAAAAGCCCCCTGCAATCGTTTAGGTTGATTAGCACCATTGCCTAGATACAGCATATCCCCTCTGCCGAGCAGACGCTCGGCACCAGCGGAATCCAAAATAGTTCTCGAATCGACTTGACTGGAGACCATAAAGGCAATCCGACTTGGAATATTGTTTTTGATTGTCCCGGTTACAATGTCAACACTTGGCCGTTGTGTTGCGACAATCAAATGAATTCCCGCCGCCCGAGCTTTTTGGGTGATTCGAACAATATAATCCTCCACTTCACTAGAAGCAGCCATCATCAAATCCGCCAACTCATCAATAATAACGAGAATATATGGCATCTTTAAACCGTATTGTTTAGTCTTAATTGCTTCCTGATTGAATTGTTCGATGTTTTTAACACGGGCGGCTGATAGCTTCTCATAACGCTGATCCATTTCCTCTGTTAACCAATGCAATGCCGCTGCGGCACCTTTAGGATCAGAAATAACTGGTGAAAGTAAATGTGGAATGCCATCATAAGGTGCCAGTTCGACTGCCTTAGGATCGATTAATAATAATTTTAAGTCGGCAGGCGTTGCTTTGTAAAGTAGCGATACTAATAAACTATTAATAAACACACTCTTACCAGACCCGGTAGCACCCGCAATTAATCCATGAGGCATTTTTCGAATATCTGTCGCTTGTGGTGTCCCTGAAAGATCAACGCCAACAGCTGTCGTTAACGGTGAATGATTCTCTTTGAATTTGTCAGTTGAAATAATTTCCGAAAGAACCACCGGTCGCGGATGTGGATTTGGAATCTCAATACCAACGGTGGTTTTTCCTGGAATTGGGGCTTCAATCCGAATATCTTTAGCAGCCAAAGCCAATTTGAGATCATCATTTAAATTAGTGATCCGACTAACCTTAACGCCAAGTGCAAGTTTTACTTGAAATTGTGTCACCGTTGGCCCATTTGTCCAATCGACGACCTGGGCATTAACTTTAAACGCAGAAAACGTTCGATCTAAAACATCGATTTGATGTTCAATCCAGTCATCCAACGAAGTATCGTCATGGAAATCAGGTTTTTTAAGTAATGATAGCGGTGGAAACTGATAACTACGATCATCAGCTTGACTATTATCAGAACTACCAACAGCATTGGTCTTATTACTTTGAGAATGATTATCCTGTGACTTCAGCAGCTCACCCGAAGACGGCTTTTGCTTTGAAGTGGGTTTGTTGTTTACTCGATTGTTATTAGGATCTAATTTGCGAGTCACAGTAGACTGATTTGGGTTTAGCTTCGAATCACTAAATAAGCTCAGATCTTTTCGGCCAGCGCTCTCCTCGTTCACAATCGTTTTAAAGGATTGTCCAAGCCCATGGTGATTCAAACGAGAAGTAAACGGCTGTTTACGGTCTGACTCCCCAGAATGATTTTCAAAAGATTGAGTCTTCACTGGCTGAGCAACTGATTCATTATCAACTGGTTTAGCTATTTGCTCAGTCATTACCATCTCTTTTGAAACGTCAGAGTCAGTCGTTGACGTTTGGCTCTTTGACTGAGTGGGAAGATTTTGAGCTGTTTGAGGATGAAAGTCCCTGTCATCCCCCGATCTATCAGCTAAAACAATAAGATCAGCAGTTTTAATTCGTAACTTGTTCGTCAGTCGATCGTATAAATGATCACGCCGATGCTGCTGACTCGTCAAATAATTTGTCATAATTTGTTTTTTTCGTTTATCAACTTGAGGTCGTTTTTTGGGAACAAAGTTTTTGATTTCCTCAAGAAAAGCCGGTGTTTGACGATCACCAACGGAACGTGATCGTCTCAAAACCGGCTTAACGTGTTTTTCCGGGACATTTATGGATTGAACACGTTGATTATTTTGTTCAGTTTTTTTGTGCTTTTCCGACCGCGATTCAATAAATTTGCGCCGTCGAAAAAAAGCTGGTCCATCATAATTTTTCATGTTCTACCTGCCACCCAATATTATTAATCAAATAAATGTTTTGCCTTATCAAATTCAAATGATTCACCAATTTGATAACTATCAGGCAAAATTAGCGCACCCGGAACTTGCGGTGCATTTGGTAATTCAAGTTCCCGACCTGAGCAAATCATTCCGTCACTTTGTACCCCACGCAATTCGCCTCGCCAAATAATTTGACCGTCAGGCATCATAGCACCAACCTTTGCAACAACAACTTTAATGTCAGCTTTCATGTTCGGAGACCCACTGACGATTTGGAGAATCTGTCCATTGCCAACGTCAGTTTTGGTAATTTGCAAATGATTTGAATGTGGATGATCAACAACGCTTTGAACATAGCCGACTACAAACTTAGGATCGTCATCAAACTGAATATCCCCAGGGAATCGGTGATCTTTAAGATATTGATTTATTTTTTTGATTTGATCAGGTGTTAATGAAACCCGACCATTCACATTAACAATTTCAGGAAGAATTTCACTCGCTTTTAAAAAGTTGTACCCCAAAGTGGTCTGGCTGTCCTCATCATAAATTCGAGCAACCTCATCATGAATTTCAACTTGTTGGTCACCAATATCTTGATTTAAAATGACCACCATTGTATCGCCAGTGCTTCGAGGGTTATAACTTGCTATTAACATTACGCTATCCTTCCGTCTCATTTATTATTTTTTCAAAGAGTCAATGAACTTTTCAACTTCTTGTTTTGTTTTTCGGTCAGGGTTAGAAAATCGACCAATTTCTTTACCATGATCATAGGCAACAAAACTGGGAATCCCCATGATATTCATCTCGCCAGCCAGGTCAATATTTTCATCCCGATCCACTTTTAAAAATGTATAATCTGAATATTCATTTTCAATCTGTGGCATCGCTGGCTTGATAAATCGGCAATCTGGGCACCAGTCTGCGGTAAAGAACAGCATATACTTACCATCAGAAATATCATTGGTCATTGTTTTCAAGTCGGTTTTTTGTAAATCTTTCATTAATGAATCATCCTTTCAATGGCTTTTACTTTTATTTAGTAAGTAAATTATATCGCATTTTGGGTAATTATCAGCATGATTTGCTCAATATCCCTTTCTATATTAAAGTATAGTTAATTTGATTCGAAAAAGGGGTAAATTTTGAAAAAACAAACAATTCTTTATAGTTTATCATTGGCTGGCGCAACCATTGGTGCCTGTGCCGCGTTCAGTCTGAATAAAGATTACCAAAAAAGTCGAGCTAATAAAAGGCTTTTACAACAAATCATGCATGGTAATCAGAATTTGGTGTCAACACCAGGGACAACTTATTTAGGAAATTGGTCCTTATCCCCAACACAATCAACGTCAACAGAATTTCATTTTGGCTTCAACTATCAAAAGAAAAGCGGTCAAGTTGAAGTTCACGAATTTTGGGCAAACCCTACCACGGGAAAAGTATTAAAAACCCGCATTTATGAATTAAAGTGAACAACAAGTTTGTAAATTGGGCCATTTGGACTAAACTTTTCCTCATATTCAGTTTCAATATTGGTTTCATTTTCTGGAGATTCATGTAAATCTAATGATACCTCATCAAAATGCATGGGAAAATTATTCATTGTCACTAAAGAATATTCAAATAAACCACGGTTATCTGTTTTAAATTCAATCTGACCGTCATGAGCCAAAACTGTCTGATAAGTCTTCAAAAATCTCGGCGATGTTAGACGACGTTTGGCATGCCGTTTTTTGGGCCAGGGATCGGAAAAATTAAGAAATATTTTTTCGATTTCATTTGGATGAAAAAACTCGTCCAAATCGGCACCATCTGTCAGAACGAATTGTAAGTTTGGCAGTGGATCAGTCATAAACCGCCTAAGTGCCGTGGCAATCACTGACTCTTGAAGTTCAACCCCAATGTAATTTATTTCAGGATGCTGCTTAGCCATTTGAATAATAAATTGGCCCTTTCCGGCACCAATCTCAACATCCAATGATTGTGTTTTGGTAAATCGTTCCTGCCACCTGCCAGTCCAATTTTGAGGATTAGTCACAATATAATCAGCATGATCTTGAATATATTTAGCCGCCCAAGGCTTTTTTCTTATGCGCATTAATAATCTCCTACCTTAATCTTTTAAGTAAATAACACAACTTGGAAAAAGTGGAGACTGAGGCAAAAGTAATTTTGTCCAGTCCCATTTTTTGTAATCACGATTGTTACTGAGTGGAAACGTGCGCCAAAAGGCAACTTCCTGCCGCATAACCGAACTATCCAGCTATTCCACCCGGAATAGTTGGATAATTCGATTACACTCGGGAAGTTAACCGCCTTTCGTCCACTCTCTTTTTAATTACACGAATTCTCGAATCTGACTCAAAAACAAAGATAAATGCTAGTCATTCAGGCTAATCAAACCAGCCGATCTGCCGCCTTCATCGTTAGAATAAAAACATCTTTAATTATTGGCCATCCTTAAATTTACCAGCGTGCATGATTCCGAGTACTATATATTTCGACTTCGCTGCCCACGTTGAATTCGTCGTGGGACATACAAATAAATAAACGCCAAAACCTCAAGCAGTTCACCAACGATAACACCAATAATCGTCACCACATTTGTATAGTTAATCGCAATAACGGCAATGGCAAAAATAGTTGCCACAGCACATAACATGATTAGTAGCACCCGCTGAAAATTTTTCATTTGATGATCATTCGTCACTGGATAAATATGAACAAATGCGTTGTCGTCAAAATGAAAATAAAATGGAATCATTTGAAACCCAATCAGATACAGGAAGATTAAGCACAAAGCAATTGGCAACATTTCGCCTTTAATAAACACCAAAAAAAGCGTGCCAATAACGGTTAGTCGGAAATATAGTCCACCCATTTCGTGATCCCGTAAAATGCCATGAGCGTATAAATACAGATACGTATTTTCAGGGATTAGCCTAATCCGCCGTAACAGCCAATCCAAATAACGGCGCCGCCTAACAGAACCATTCAACGATGGCACATCGGTAAATAAATTAAAGAATTGATAAACAGTATGCATTCGGTTGTTCTCGTCATCAATCATTGTTCGCCAATCCAATGGCCGAATTCCCCAACGCCAACTATTCACAGTGCTAAAAAGAATAATCAGAAATGTTAGCAATGAACCCACCCAATATTCGAAGTAAAATGAAATTGTGAATATTGCTAGTGGTAATAAAAATCTGAACAGGAATCTATTGGCAACCCATCTGCTTTTTACACGATACTTTCTAGCAAAATCGGCGTTAAGCCAAATGGCCTTCAGCAACAAGATACTTGCTAGAAGATAAAACAAATCTGAAGTTGTCGCCAAAAGTGTCACCTGAACGAACGGCATCAAAACAATCCAAATAATCACCTGAGTGACGCAGGCTAGAACAAGGCTATACCGATAAGCGGAACGCAAGTAATAAACCATCTCTGATTCCTGCGGGAGCAAAAAGACGTAATCCGGATCCTGCACTAACGTTGCAAACCGGCCAAGTTGGATCCCAATTAGTAAAACACCAATGGTGAGCAGTGGCGCCCACCAAATTCCGGAATGCAATTGCTTCAACGCATTTGAATAATAGTATCCGAGACCACCAATCAAAAAGACCAGTGCAAGGACGAAATAATCATTGAAGACTAATCGAAGATATTTCATCATCTCAGTCAAATGATTGGCCAGCCGCTTTTTGAAAAGTTGTTTCATTCAGATTCGCCTTCCCTTGCTAGTGAAAGATAAATATCATTTAAGGAATCGCCGGCATTGGGGAAAAGGGTTCTTAATTGTTCAAGCGTTCCCTCGGTTCGAACTTTACCATTATGTAGCAGAACAAACCGGTCACAATAACGTTGTGCAGTATCCAAAACATGTGTCGACATTAAAATACTGGCCCCTTGCTTTTTTCGATCTGAAATTAAGTTCAATAAATCATTAACTGCCAAGGGATCTAGCCCTAGAAAGGGTTCATCAATAATGAATAATTTTGCATTAGTCAAAAAAGCGCAGACAATCATCACTTTTTGCCGCATCCCTTTTGAAAAATTATCTGGAAACCAATCAAGCTTATTGTCTAAACGAAATTTCTTGAGCAACCGATGAGCTCGAGCCCACGCATCTTCTTGATTCAAGTTGTAAGCCAGCATCGTCATTTCCAAATGTTCTTTTAACGTCAATTCTTTATAAACAATTGGTGCTTCTGGGATATAAGCAATCTGTTGTTTATATGCTTTAACATCTTCATTCAGTGTTGTCCCATTAATCTTAATGGTCCCCTTAAACGGGGTTAACAAACCGATAATATGATTGATTGTGGTTGACTTACCAGCACCATTCAGGCCAATTAAGCCAACAAGCTCGCCATTTTTAACATCAAAACTAACATCATTAAGAACAGGAACTTGCGAATAGCCACCAACTAGGTTGGAAACTTCTAAAGTCATCTTTTTCCTCCATATTGTTCTTTAAAAATACACAGAACAAATTATAACATAGAAAATTAGTGTTTGTGATTGCGCTACGTAAGTCATGTTATAATGTTACATAGTATTAACAGAAAGAAGGTCGTTATTTTGAAAGATTGTATTTTTTGTAAAATTGTTCGCGGTGAGATTCCGAGTTACACCGTCTACGAAGATGATGTTGTTAAGGCATTTCTTGATATTTCTCAAGGAACGCCTGGTCATACGCTGCTAATTCCCAAAAAGCACATCGCCAATATTTTTGAATATGACGAAGAACTGGCAAGTGAAGTATTTGCTCGAATTCCTAAAGTTGCTCGGGCAATCAAAGCGTCTAACCCTGACATTAAAGGAATGAATATTGTCAACAACAACGGTCAAATTGCTTATCAATCAGTTTTTCATTCTCATTTTCACCTAGTGCCACGTTACACAACTCATGATGATTTTGCAATGATCTTCAAAGATAATTCAAACAAGTACACTGCTGATGATCTGAAGAAAGTGCAACAATCAATCGTCGACCACATGGGTGATTAACCAATGAAAACAATTATTAAAGTAATCGGTGCTTCTGCCGTTTTATTTGGCGCGCACCTATATGCACGTAAGGAAACCCCGACCGAATTCATCAATCGCGTTAAAATCGAATTTTTGAAAAAAAGACAAGCATATTCAGATTGGCGACAATCATATCGAGATTTTAAAGCTGCTTTAGAAAAATTTAAACAACAATTACCGGAAATGACTCAAGCAATCAACGCAATTCAACGTGACGTTGATGAGGCAATGTTTCAAATTGAACCACGGGTCGATGAGATTAATAAAGCGACCAACAAAATGAACCAAAACCACTAATGGAAATATGAATATTTGTTTAAATTCCCTGAGAGGTTATATATCATTCAGATAATATGTTATTATTGTCTGGAACGTTTGCTTGACAAACGAATAATACTGTAGAAATGGATGTGTTTTTGTATGAAAAAATGGCTAATCGTTTTAGCCGGTGTACTCATGAGTTTCACGCTTGCAGCTTGTGGTAGTAAATCAGTTGCCACAACTAATGGCGGAAAAATTACTGAAAGTGCTTATTATAGCAGCTTGAAGAGTACCTCAAGTGGTAAACAAGTATTGCAAACAATGATCTTAAACAAGGTCCTTCAAAAGCAATACGGTAGCAAAGTTAAAGACTCAAAGGTTAACAGCGATTTCAATAAGTATAAGAAACAATATGGTTCATCATTTAACGCTGTTCTTCAGCAAAATGGTATGACCGCTTCTCAATTAAAAGATTCAATTCGTTCAAATCTTTTACTTCAAGAAGCTGTTAAAGATAACATCAAGATTACTGATGCTCAACTTAAGGATCAATTTAAGTCTTACCAACCAAAAGTTACTGTTAACCAAATCTTAGTTTCAAAGAAGTCAACAGCTGAAACAGTGATTAAAGACCTTAAAGCTGGTAAGAGCTTCTCAAGTTTAGCTAAGAAGTACTCAACTGATTCTGCTACTAAGAACAAAGGTGGTCGAATTTCACCTTTTGACAACACCAACACATCACTTGATACAAACTTCAAGACAGCTGCTTTCAAGCTTAAGAATGGTGAGTACACTAAGACCCCTGTTAAGACGCAATATGGTTACCAAGTTATCCAAATGGTTAACCATCCTGCCAAGGGAACTTACAAAGACCATGAATCCACTTTAAAGGATCAGATTGTTTCCAAGAAGATGTCCGATAGTAATACATTGCATTCCGTTGTTTCAAAGGTTCTTAAGAAGGGTAAAGTTACCATTCAAGATAAGGATCTTCAGAATGTACTATCCGATTACTTATCATCATCAAGTTCATCAAAAAAGTAATTAATTAAGTTTATAAAGTAGTTAATTTACAACTTGTAAAAAGCGTTCAGGTTGCCGACATTTGTTAGCAATCTGAACGCTTTTTGTTTAACTTGAGTTATTGTAAATAACTAATCAGTAGGCTTATAAAAACGTCGATTATCTAATCCAAAAATCCGATCGGTAAAGTCCCCCGGTTGGATGTTTTTTAACGCGCCCTGAATCATCATGATTGTCGCATCCAGCTCGTCCAGATGATGCAAAATTTCAGCTTCTAAAATTTTCGGCCGTTCGGGTGAGCCATACTCCAACAAACCATGATGAGCCAAAACCATATGCCGTAACAAAATGATATCTTGATTTTGTTGATCAATCCCAAGGTGATCAGCTGCTTCCGCAATTTCTGCATCCATAATACTTAAATGACCCAGCAGATTCCCCGCAAGTGTATATTCTGTTGAAATTGGCCCTGATAATTCAGTCGTCTTTCCAAGATCATGAAGAATGACTCCTGAGTATAATAGCGGCGCATCAATCCCCTCATACTGACCAACTACACTGTGAGCCAACCGAAGAATCGAAATTGTGTGAAAGGCTAATCCACCTGCAAAGTCATGATGGTTTGTTTTCGCGGCTGGGAAACTAAAGAATGCATCAGCATGCTTTTGAATTAAGTATCGCACCACTCGATTGTACGTTGCGTTGGTAATTTCAAAAATCGTCTGGTTAATAAAATCCTCCATTTGTGGTCGAGTCAGTGGTGCCCGTTTGACAAACAGTAACGGATTGTGAGGCTCATTTTCTTTGGCTAATCGCATTGAAACAATTTTCATCTGTGGCATGTTCATATAACTTTCCCGTTTACCGGTTAGTAAAACAACCCGGCCGTTTACAAACTGTTGGATGTCTTGATCAGAAGCATCCCAATATTTTCCGGAAATCTGACCGGATTGATCTTGAAAAACAAGTGAGATGAACTTCTTGCCATTCTTAGCCACGCGCTTTGTTGCTTCTTTAATTAAAACATAGGATTCAAAATCTTCATCAAGTTTCAAATCCATTAATCGTTTTGCCATGAGAACACTTCCTTACAATTTATTCAAATTTAAAACAAGTGATTTGTCAACTTCTAAATTCAAATTAGCAGAGAAATAAATTACCTGTGTCTGCTGGCTTACCTGCTTCAACATTTCGTAAGCAGCCTGCCGCCGCTGCTGATCAAAATTGGCGAATCCATCATCAATGATAATTGGCATTGGATACTGACTGCTAAAACCAACTGCCATTGAAAAAATCAATGATAAATATAGTTGTTCCAAAGTACCCTTTGATAACTCTTCAATGACAAAATGAACATCATCAGATCTAACAACACTAATCCTGTCCTCAAAGATAATATCCCGATAATGTTGATTAGTCAGAATCTGAAAATATTTTTTTGCCAACCCCAGCATTTTGGGTAATCGACCCTTGGTAGCAATATTTAAAACCGTTTGAATCCAATCCGAACTTAGCTTCAAAGCTAAATATCGATGAACGCTGTTAATAATCTCGGTCTGTTGATTTGCAAGTGTTTGTCGAAGATCATAATATCGCCCGTTCTGAACTAAGTCGTTCAATTGAATGTTTAATTCACTTCGACGCTGACTTTTTTCATTAATCAATTGTTGGTAACGATTATTTTGGTTATTCAAATTGTCAATTTGATGATGAACGTCAATCTCGGTCATGCCAGCCGGTACCATCACCTTACTGACACGAAGCTGCTGCTCAACTTCGGTTTTACGGGTAAGATTCCGCTTAATTTTTTGCTGGTCTGCCATAAGTTGGTTGAATTCGGCATCATTAGTGACACCCCGCTGTTGGAAAAACGTCTGTTTACTCAGTGTCACCTGTTTGATTTTATCAGTTAAATTAGTAATCATTTCTTGATATATTTCTACTTTTTTCTTTTCATTCTGATAATCATCAAGCAACCGTCGCCAGTGAAACACCGCTTGTTCAATCTGATTGAGCTGTTCGGTCGGCTGATCGGCAGAAATCGTTAGCCAATCTTGTGTAAATTGCCAAGAATCCAAATACATCTGCAGCTTACCCTGATCATTATTTAACTGTGTCATAACTTTGGCCTGATCAGCTTGGATTCCTTTAATTTGGCGAATCGTTGGTTGAATAGAAAGCCAACGATCCTCATTAATATCCGATAAGTCAAATTTAGAACGAATTTGGTTAAGCTGTTGATCAATTTCATCGAACGTCCAATCATGCTTTGGTGACTGAGATGATTGCTGAATGGTTGATACCTCACGCTTAGGATGAAGCCACCCCCACCCCAGGACCATAATCCCAATGAAGTAACCCAACCAGCTGGCCATTGTTTGGTGGATAGCAAGCGACCCCACGAAAATAAGCGCACCAATGACGAAAAATGGCATGTTTGGCCGATTAACAGAACGTTGCACACGCTGGCGTGTGGATTGGCGAGTTGTTTGACCTGAAGCACCTTGCCTCTGCCTCAGTAAATCGCTTACCCGATGATACGTTTGATCGTCAAATAAACGTGGCACCCGTATCAAAGGATTGGAAGAAATAGAATGAACCAACCGTGTCAGCGTTGTATCGTTTTCGTGTTGCTGATTAGTCAAAAACTCAATCCGAGTCGCAAGATCCCTTTGTGTGGCCAGTTGATTAATCAATTCATCAATTTGACGTTTATTTGCTTGATAAAATTTCTGAACCGGCGTTTCAAACTGGTTATCGGATAACTGTTTTAACTTGGCTTGCGCTTGCTTTAACTCTTTTTGATGATTATCCAAAGCAATTGTCAATCGACTAAGGACGATCCGGTCATGATCCTGAAACCCATCTTTAATATCACTTTGAGAAACTCTTGATAATTTTTGTAATTCAGTTGCCAACGGCAGGCTTGCTAATAACTCTCGTTGTTGTTGAGCCTTTTTCTGGCCGGCTAATAGCTTAGCTTGAAGTTCCTGTAACTTTTTGGAAAGTTGATCAATCTCAGCTTGGATCCGTTCATATTTCGGAAATGCATGTTTAGCATCTTCAACTTGACCGACTAATTTATCGTAGTCTCTTAATTGCGCATTTAAAGCCTTTTTTCTGCCACGCGGTGCATATAACTCCTGACTTTGTTTTTCCAGCTCATTTTGAAGATCTATCCACTGATTCGCCCCAGCTACGCCAATCTGTTGAATTCGACGGCGTAGATCCATTTCACCAAGTTTATAAACCTCGCTTTGGCTAACATCCCCAAAATAAAACAGTTGATTATACGTCTGTCGATCAATTGGAGATATTAATTGTTGAAAGTCAGCTGCTGTTAATTCGCGACCATGTTCCAAATCATAAAATTTAATGTCACCGCCATGGGTTCCCTGAGTTCGAACAATTTTATAATGACGCCCTGATTCAGAAAACCATATTTCACCCCCATAAGTTGAGTGATTTTTGGGAATATATTGACCATGAACCGCTTGGCGCTTTGTTTGAAACCCAAACAAGATTGATTTAATAAAGTCAACCAGTGTGCTTTTCCCAGCCTCATTTGGGCCATAAACAATCTGTAGAGGCTGCTTAACTTGAATGGATTGATCAACCCACTTGCCATATCCATAAATGACTAATCTTTCAATAATCACTGATCAACACCATCCTCATTCACGTTTTGAATATTTTCTGCCATGATTAAAGTCGTTTGGTCAAAAATATCCTTCTGACTTGCCTTACTTGCCAGATCTTCTTTAATAAATGGATATTGGTTAAATACTTTAGCTAAATTACTTAGTTGAGGAATCGTCAAAGTTTGACCCTTGGCTTGATCAAACAGTTCTTGATCAAATTGGTGAGCCACAATGTGTTTTGACGGTAATAGTTGAATCGACGTTACCCAACAATTAAGTTGCTGCCAACTCATTGCATTTTGCTGCTGGACCAATTCCAATAAGTCACCATTAGAAATTGCAGCAATCACCTCTCGATTAAGTGATTGCTTCGCATCAATCTGAACTCTGACAAAATGCAATTGAGAAAAATGCTGCTTTGATAAATATTCTAGAATTTTTCCTGTCAAATCATTAAGCAGAACCTGATTTGTAGACATTTTCAAACGTTGCCATATGATAGGCGCTGTTGGTTCAAATGTTGTTCTCAATTGATGACCATTACTTTGGATCAGCAAATACCCTTTCTCACCAGATTCATTAATCTGGCGGCCCTGTATGTTCCCTGAATAATTAATAACCCCCTGATCATCTAATGATTGACGTTTATGGATATGACCCAAAGCCCAATAGTCATAACGCTTAGATTTTAAGGCTTGAAGCGTGAATGGTGCGTAATTGGCCTCCGAAGATTTCAGTGAATCTAAACTACCATGCAACATTCCAATATGCCAATCAGCATTAGCAACCGCTTCTGGATAATCCTGGATCATCGGTTGCTTTACCCATTGGTTTGGGAAACTAAAGCCACTAATTGCCACAACCGTTCCATCGGTCAAAGTAATTCTTTTTGTTTCGACTTGATTGGAAAAAATATGAGTATTGTCAGGATAACCTAAATGAGGAGAATCAATTGTTGCGTAATCATGATTGCCAAAACTAATAAACGCGTCAATTTGATGATCCCTTAATCGGTTTAACTGCTCAGTAAGAAATGCCGTAGCAGCGACACTTTGTTCGTTACGATCAAATAGATCCCCGACCAACAGAACAAAATCTACTTGCTGGTTAATTGCCTCGTCAACTATTCTTTCAAACGATTGGAAAGTTGATTGCCGAATTTGCTGCCAAAGTTGCTCCGGAAGTGAGTCATTTTGTAGCCCTTGGAACGGACTATCTAAATGCAAATCTGCTGTATGAATAAATTTCATTAGAACCTCCTACTAACTATGTACGTAAAAAAGGCCGGAACAAAACTAGAAAGTTCGTTGCCGCCCCAATTTAAGAATTTCTATTGAATTATTGAATCAGATACTCTTGATTGAACAAACTCAAAAATTAGCTGTTGCTTAACTGACATCGAATAACTCGGACGTTAATCCTAGTTTCGATACAATTCCATTAACGGCTGAGTAACAACTTTGTTAACATCATTCAACAAATTATTAACGCCCTTTTCCTTCTTCATCAAGTCAGCGATAATGTCATTCTTACCCATTTTGCCAGCCATTGCCTGGGCGTTTTTAATTTCATCTTCCGATGGTTGTTGTCCCTGCATCTGCATTTGTTGTAACTTTAACTGAAGTTCTTGAAAATCCTTAAACAGCTTAAACGTTTCAGGATCACTCTTCAGATTTTCGTATGATGCTTTTAGATCTGCAAATTCGCTAGAAGCCTTTAACTCCGCCTGTAGTTGATTTGCAGTATCCATAATTTTGTCAGCCATTGTATATCCACCTTTTTATTGTATTCGATTCATTCTAACATAAAATCAACTGGGACTTCCAAGTGAATCTAGTGTTTGAACCAGCTCTTGGCATCATTAATAAAATCTTTTGCCTTTTGTTCAAACTTATTAGAGTATTCATCCGTTTTCTTTTGAATCGTGTCCCACAAATTACCATTGTCCTTATTCTCATCTTGAACAATTGTTTGAGCATCCTTTGTGTTAAAGCTTGAATTTTTAGTGTAAGGCAACATTGTCTGCATTTCATTTCGGAATAATGGACCGACCCCGGTACCACTCAAATTTTCCAAATGATGCGCTTGACTGGTGCTGTCAAAGCCTTCCCAGGTTGCAACGACCAAATCAGGAGTATACCCAATAATCCATTTATCTTTTGTTGCATCGGAGGAACCGGTATTATCAGCCTCGGTACTTCCAGTCTTACCGGCAACCGAATAGCCATATGGCTTGGCATCAACACCGGTCCCATTATTGAAGACGCCCAGCATCATACTGGTCATTTGCTTGGCAACTGATGCGGACATGATCTGTCGTCCCTGTTGCTTTGCTGTATTGTCAACAATCACTTTCCCGGTTGAATCCACGATTTTTCTAATATAAAACGGTTTAACGATCTTACCACCATTTGCAAAAGCTGTGTAGGCGCCTGCCATCTGCTGCGGTGAAACGCCACCAGACAAACCGCCCAGTGCCAAAGCCAAATTTTTATCTTTCTTGGTTACTGGTAAATTAAAGTCCTTTACCGATTGATAACCACGATTAACGCCGATTTGATTAAGCAGCCAAACCGCCGGTGCATTCATACTCTGAGCAACCGCCTGATACATTGGCACCTTACCTTGATAGACATTATTGTAATTCTTAGGTGTGTAATGATTAGACCCATATGATTTTTTCTTGTCAACCAGTTCGGAATCAAATTTATACCCTGCCTCTAGTGCGGGCGTATAAACCGCCAATGGCTTCATTGTCGATCCGGGCTGACGTTTGATTTGTGAAGCACGATCAAAGCCACGGAAAACATGTTTACCACGACCACCAACAACCGCTGTCACACCACCTGTTGTCGGTGAAACGCCAATTGAAGCAGATTGAACTTCTGTTCCATCAGCCGCATTAGATGGAAATAGAGCATCATTATTATAAGTGGTCTGCATTGCTTGTTGTTGCGATTGATTCAAGTTGGTGTAAATCCGATAACCACGATTCATAATCTCAGATTCAGTTAAACCGTATTTACTAATTGCCTCATCAATAACAGCATCAAAATAGTAAGGGTACTTATAGCCATCTTTGCGGACATAAGTATCTCTGACAACAATCGGTGTTTTCTTATAGTAATTGGCCTGAGCTTGCGTTAACTGATTGTTTTCCACCATGAGCTGCAAAACAACATTTCGCCGCCATTTCGCCGCCTTGGGATGATCAATTGGATTATAGGCACTAGGTGACGTCAACATCCCCGCCAATACAGCCGCATCAGGAACTGATAGGTCAACTGCGTTTTGACCAAAATACTTTTGAGAAGCATCTTGAACCCCCCAAACGCCGTTTCCAAAATAGGCATTGTTTAGATACATTGTCAAAATCTCTTTCTTCGAATAAACATTTTCAACTTGAATCGCTAAAAATAATTCTTTTAGTTTACGGGTCATTGTCTGTTCTTGAGAAAGATACGCATTTTTAACGAGTTGCTGCGTTAAAGTACTACCCCCACCGCTAATATAATCTCGATGAAGTAACTTATTCTTAACTAATAAGAACACCGCCCGACCAATTCCTTTGATCGAAAATCCGTGTTCATGATAGAAATCACGATCCTCGGTTGATAAAACCGCTTTAGGAATATTTTTTGAGACCCGATTAAGATGAACATAAGTCCCCTTTTGGGCATACAATTCGCCAGCCTTATGATTACTAGCATCAAATATTTCGGTTGTTTTGGCAAGTGAAGATTCCAGATTCTGCACATGAGCAGTCTTAGCCAGGAAAACGAGATAAGTACTCATCGCCAACATGACTGTTAGAAAAAGAACTGCTAACCATTTTACTAAATGAAACTTTCGACAAAAACGATTGAGCCGCCTGAACATCGGCCCAACCCATTTCTTGGATGATCTCTTCGATTTGTTGTTCATAAAAAATACTCCTTTTATGGATACTCAAACATTGTATCACAACTGATATATCCATTAAGGAGCGGTGCGGAAACTTAAAAAGGATTTATATTTTAACTAGAATTGCTAAAGAAATACTTAACACTCAAAATGTAGGCCACTTGATTAAAAATAGCTCCTTACGATATGCTGCAATTTAATGATCTGACAATTGCAAGTCATCGCAAATGCCACCACAAATTAAAATTCTTGCTTGGACATTACCAGTCAGATAGGAAAAAATTTTCAAATCTGATAGTTGGAAAAACAACTAATACCTGTTTGGATATAGATCAGTTCGAATGTCATCAAAAAGAAAAAGGCTGAGACAATAGTCGTTTTGCCCAGTCCCAGTTAGTGCCAACACGATTGTTACCAAGCGAAAATATAGGACAAAATGGCTCTTTTCATGTTGAAGTGATAATTTAAAATTAAATCAGATGAAAATTGTTTGAACTCGCCAAGTTATTCCGTTTTTAGTTTGAAGTTTAAAAATCATCATCAAAATTTCACTAAAGTATGGAAATAGCCGACAAAAGGCAACTTCCGGCTGTGTAACTGAATTATCCAACTATTCAAGTTCAGAATATCTCACTAAACTTGTTACTTAGCCAAAACGTGGACCAGCAAGCAGACCCCGGCCATATAAGCCCCTAACCTGACATTCCAAAATCGGGAATATCAAGTTAGGGGCTTATATTCTGGGGTCTAACCGCTTGCCGGCCCACCCTGTTTAAAAATTTATTCAGATTAATCCAAATCCGGATTACATTTCATCAGGTGCCTTAACACCTAATAAACTTAATGATTCTTTTAACACAATTGAAACGGCTTTAACAAGTGATAAACGTGCTCCCAGCTGATCGTCTTCCACTAAAACCTTTGAATGAGCATAGTATTTATTAAACGACTTTGCCAATCTTAGTGAATACTTGGCAATTTCTGATGGTTCGAAGTCTCGGCAAGCATTTATGACAACATTCGGAAAGTCTTTTAAAGCAGTGATTGTCTCCCAAGCTTCAGGATCAGCTAATGATTTATTAGCCGCGTGTAAATCAATGTCGCCAGCTTTACGTAAGATACTTTCAGCACGGGCATGTGAATATTGAACATATGGACCCGTCTCGCCTTCAAATCGAAGTTGGTCCTCTAAAACAAAGTCAATATTATTCATTCGTTCATTCTTTAAATCGCCAAAAATAATAGCACCAACACCAACTTCTTTAGCAACTTCATCTTTGTGAGGCAAATCAGGATTCTTTTCTTCAATTTGCTTCTGCGCAAGGTTAATCGCATCATCCAGCACTTTGTCCAACAAAATAATCCGACCGGAACGCGTCGATAATTTTTTACCATTAACAGTAATGAGGCCAAATGGAATGTGATGCAGGTCTTCAGCAGACTTTAGCCCCATTTCCAATAAAACCGCTTTTAGTTGCTTGAAGTAATAAGTCTGTTCCGAGCCAACAACGTAAAGATTCATGGCTGGTTTGTACGTTCGATCACGGTAAATCGCGGTTGCAATATCCCGGGTGATGTAAAGAGTTGCCCCGTCACTCTTCAAAATCAAGGCAGGATTTAAATTATACTTATCCAGCTTAACGACCTGAGCACCTTGGGACTCTACGAGAAGACCCTTGTCTTTCAGAATTTGAATGCCTTCATCCATCTTATCGTTATAAAAGGCTTCACCATTATACGTGTCAAAATCGATACCTAATTTTTGATAAATTTTGTTAAAGGCTTCCAACGAAACTTTACGGAACCATTTCCAAAGATGAATTTCTTCTTCGTTACCATCCTCAAGTTTCTTGAAAGTCTCTCGAGCTTCATCATCTAATTCCGGATGTTCTTTATCTTCCACATGGAATTTCACGTAATATTTAACTAAATTATTAATGGGATCTTTTTTAACGTCTTCCTCGTTACCCCACTTTTTATAAGCAACAATCAGCTTACCAAATTGAGTTCCCCAATCACCTAAATGGTTATCCTTAATTGGATGATAGCCATTTTTCGTTAAAATATTAGCGATTGAATTTCCAATCACGGTTGAACGCAAATGTCCCATTGAAATGGGTTTGGCAATGTTAGGTGATGACATATCAATTGGTACATTGCCACCCTTTCCGCGATCGTTTTGACCATATGCCGATCCCTCTTCAAGAACATCAGTTAAGATTTGGCGGCTAAACTGACCCTTGTCAAGAAAGAAGTTAATATAAGCACCCTTTGCTTCAACCTTGTCATAGGAACTCTGATCAATCTTCGAAACCAAATCTTCAGCAATCATATTTGGAGCTTTATGAAATACCTTTGCTAATGAAAATACTGGAAATGCCAAGTCACCCATTGCAAGTGTCTTTGGTTTTTCTAATTTTTGATATACCTCTGCCGAAGATAATTCATCGTTTAAAACAGTTAAAATTGAATTTGTTACCTGCGCCTTATAATCCATTATTATTTCCTCCATCTATAAAAATGCACAAAAAAACTCTTACAAAAAAATTGTAAGAGACGAGTAACCCCCGCGGTACCACTCTATTTGATATAAATATCCGCTCAACTATTAAATTAGCATTCTAAAAAGCACGCTTCGTTGACTAATTAGTCCGGCTTCCACCCCTCCGAACTCGCTGAATAATTAGTGACCAACTACTTCTCTTTTATTATTGAATAATCATAACGTAACAAATGTATGATACCTTGCTAGCCTGCGATATGTCAACACTTATCGTCTAAATCTTATCAATTACCAAGGCAACTTACCCGCATTTTCAGAAAAAGTCCCTGTTACTTCACTATCCAGATCACGCGCTAGTGAAACAATTCTAGCAGCACCTTGCTGAACCGTTTGAGTTCCGCCAAAACGACCGCCAAAATCAGTGGCCGTATATCCAGGATTAACCGCATTAACCGTAATTCCTACATGTGCTAATGTTTTACTAAACGTAATCGTTGCTGAGTTAACAGCCGCTTTTGAAGCTTGATAACCTAGTGAACTAACATTATAAAATTGAGATGTCGGATCACTGGCAAGGTCTAGGGAACCCATGTTGCTTGAAACATTAATAATCTTTGCGTGATCAGCTTTCAGCAATAGTGGCACCATTGCTTGGGTGACTTGGATCAGGCCAAAGAAATTGACATCGAAGTCCCTTCTAATCGTTTCAATACTCATTGTCAGCGCCGACTCATGGTGGTCAAACGCCACTCCGGCATTGTTAATTAAAATATTAAGATAACCAAACTGGTTGCGGATGCGGTCGGCAACAGCTCTTATTGAGGCTGCTGATGTCACATCAAGAATCATCAAGTCAGACTTAATTCTTTGCTGATGAAGTCGCTTCACGGCCCGAAACCCGCGCGACTTATCTCGTGAGCCCACTAAAATATGCTGACCCAGCCGCCCTAATTCCATTGCAGTTTCAAAACCAATTCCCTTATCGGCACCAGTAATTAGTGTCAAAACAGATTGTTTTTCCGGCAATCAAATTCACCTCATTTTGTTAAATATATAAAAAGATCTAAAACAAATTTTATTATCTGTCTTAGATCTTATAACAAACGCGGATGATCCACCAATATTTACTAATTGGATGACCAAGTATTTAAGCGGGTAACGGGAATCGGACCCGCGACGCAAGCTTGGGAAGCTTGAATTTTACCACTAAACTATACCCGCACAACAGAAATAATTATATCACGAGAATCTGTTCTTGTCATAATGTTTTGAAATATCTAAAGAATTCGCCAAACAATTGCTTTTTTTGCCTAAATTCATAATACTAAAGGTAAAGGGGTGATCTGAATGTGGGTCGCATTAAATTACGCTTGTTGGGGCATTTTATTTATTAATTTCATTTGGGGGTTAACCCGATCCATCAAAAAGCATGTTATTGATTCAATGATGATTTCACGATTATTTTATTGGGTAATTGTCATCAGCCAAGTCGTCATCGACCTTCGTTCATTTCAACGTCATCCACTATTGGTTATCATTGGCGGCTTAATCACTCTAAGCATTATTGCTTTAGCAGAGACCGCTTATGGCCGGAAGCAAGATACCAACTACACACCAAAGTTGTTATGGTTCCTTATAGTAGGCGTGCCAATAGCTGCAATGGTTCAAACATTAGTTAATTTTTAAAGCGTACATGACAAAGTGCCAAATAAACTAATTAAGAAGACTGGTTATCTGGATTTTCCTTGCTTAACTAAATAGCTACACGAAAAAAGCTGAGATATTTGATCTCAGCTTTTTTCTGTCTCAGCAAACAATTCTGGCTATTCAAAATCAGACCTGCTTAGACATGTTTACTTTTCTGACGATTCTTCATCGCCAACTCGATTGATCGATCAGCCAAAACTGTTTGGGCATCAATGACTGGATAAGAATGATCACCAGCTCGTTGTTGGGCAACCGACAATTCAGTGCATCCCAGAACAACAATATCGCAGTGAAACCCATCAACCATTTCAGATAAGATGTGATGATAGAGCTCACCATCAACAACGTTCTTTTCTTTAATATCATCATAAATTAATGACATTGTCTCATCAGCAACTTCACGGGTCGGCTTAAACAATTCATAACCAGCATCAATAATCTCTTGATCATAAATACCATCTTCAAGTGTTCCCTTAGTCGCAATTAAACCAACCTTGCGTGCATTTGGTGCGTAGCCCTTGATAGCTTTAATCGTTTCCTGGGGCATATTCAAAATGGGAATTGTGGTTAACGCCTGCAACTGAGCTAAAAAATAATGAGCTGTATTACAAGGAATCGCAAAGAAGTCGGGTGCCAGTTTGCTTTGCTGCTTAATGTCTTCAGCCAGTGGTTCGAATGGATTAGGCTTGGTATGATCCAAAATATAATCGGTTCGGTCTGGAACCGTTGCATGATTAACCAATATATAATTCAAGTAATCTTGATCCTTATTGGCATGTGTCCGTTCATTCAGGATATGAATAAACGTTTCAGTTGCTTCGGTACCCATGCCACCAATGATAGTGAAAAAGTCTTTCATTCTAAATCAGTCCTTATTTTGTGACAAAATAGCGTTTAAAGTTCTTGGCATAATTATGCATCATCCATTTATATAAGGCAAACCGCTTCAGATTTTTATCTTTACCATACCAAAAAGTATCGCCAAACCGCCCCTCTTTAATGAGTTGCATGGCATGTTGTTTAACATCATTCGTCTTGGCATATTTTTCAAAAATTCGGGGTGTGACACCAAGCCATAAGAAATAGTTGCTTTGATCTTTATTCGCATAAAGCGTCGGTTGATCTTTCAGAGAATCGAAGACATAATCTTGGACAACCCAGTCAGCTAGTTTATATCCATTTAAAGTTACAAAGAAACTGCTCCGTCCAGTCCGCAAATTGATTTCAAAGAGTTTATAGGAATCATCACGAGTATCAAATTTAATATCAAAATTAGCATACCCGGTAAAGTTGATTTCTTCTAGGAATTTTTGAACTCGATTATAAATATCCTGGTTGAACTCAGGAATAATTGCAACATAATTTCCGATCGCTGAAGGTGCCGGGTCCTCAAGTAACGGATGACCAAGACACATTAACTTTACCTTATGGGATCGATCAACGTAAACATTGAGGGTTCGCATATTGCTGTCGTCACCAGGAATAAAGTCTTGAAGAATAAAGTCGGACGTATAGCCATTGCCATAACTTTTAGCAACAATGTCCTTGAATTCGGCTTCACTTTTAATGATGAACGCCTTTTTCCGACCATCGAAATGAATATCCAGCCATTCGACACTATTAGCCGGCTTCAAAGCAACTGGGTAACCAAATGGCTGCTCAATTGGATCACCAGATTCATACATTGCCTTGCTGATAATTTTCGTTTTGGGGTAAGGCAAATCATACTGATCACACATCTTGTAAAAATTCTCTTTATCATTCAAACGTTTGATTAAGTCGTAATCAACATATGGACAAACAAAGACGTCGGATAGTTCCGCCTTGTGTTTTGAAATCAATTCCGCATAACCATCCCCACAACCAATCAAAATCACCGGTTCTTTATGGCCTGCATACCGTTGTTTGATCTTCATCATTTCGTTAATCCAAGTCGGATCCTCACTAAATCCCGGAATTAATTCAAGATCAACAATTTTTGTATATCGGGTTGGTGCCAAACTAACTTGAGCAAATGCTTTAACCGGTTTCCCATAAACATCGTACAAAGAGCGTGCCATTCCGTATACGTTAAAATCACTACCTAATAAAACAGGAGTGAAATTAGCTTGTTCATTTTTCATAGATTCAAAGTCCCTTCACTAGATTTGCCACAATTGACGCATCCCCTTCAAAAGGAATATTCTTGCCATTAATCTTTTGAAAAGCATCATGGCCTTTACCGGCGATCACAATGACATCGCCCTTTTGGCTTTCATTCACGGCTTTAGTAATCGCCGTTTTCCGATCAGCAATATAACTTACAGAAACTTTGTCCCGGTCAATGTGAGTCGCAATTTCCTGAGCAATGACTTTAGGATCCTCAGTGGCCGGATCATCAGTAGTTAAATAAGCGACATTGGCTGACTCATTGATTGCTTTACCTAAACCGGAGCGCCGATCAATTCCCTTGTCACCCGTACTACCAGTTAAAACAACTACCTTACCGCTTGGTGATTGCTTCTTCAAGAAGTCGAGCACAGCATGCAGACTGCCATAATTATGAGCATAGTCAACATAAATGGTGCCATGCGTTCTAGTTCGATAAATCTCCATTCGGCCAGGAACAGTTGTATGGGCAAGGCCATATTTTATATCATCTTTACCGGCGTGCATGAGCCCACTGGTAATTGCTGCCGCAACACCATTACCTTCATTATAATCCCCAGGAATTCCAATTTCGTAAACTCCGTCAATATCCAACTGCTTTGCCTTCTCACTGACCGCCTTTAACTCAATTTTATTATTGGTTAAAGAATCAGCAAGTGAGCGATACTGAAAATCAAGCGGAAATTCAGTAGCAGTTTGTGCTTTTTGACGACCATAAATATAAATATTTTCCGGTTGTGTCGTTGCCTTAGCTGCATAGTAAATATCTTTCAAATGAGTCCCATCAGCATTCAGAATGCAACGATCGGAGTTTACCAGTAGCTGTTCCTTGCAGTGTAAATAGTCAGCAAACGTTGGATGTTCATTGCGACCAATATGATCCGGTGAGATATTCAAAAAGACTCCAACATCATAATGGAGATTATAAACTCGGTTTTTCTTATACGCCTGAGACGAAACTTCCATGACTAAATGTGACATGCCGTTTTTAACAACGGCAGCCATGTTGGTAAATAGGTCCAGTGACTCTGGTGTTGTTAAACTTGATTTAACCACGTCAGACTTCGCCGGTCCCACAACCGTATTAATCGTCGAAAACAACCCGACCCGTTTATTATAAGTTCTGTCTAAAATTGCCTTAGTGAAGTATGCTGATGTCGTCTTTCCCTTAGTTCCAGTGTATGCAATGGTTGGCAAATTATTTTGTGGAAACCCAAAAAATGCCGCACTAATGAGCGACATTGATTTTTGGATATTCTTAACAATGATGCCTGGAATCTGAACATTGTCGTAACGGGTTTCTGACATGTATCCCGTCGCGCCGTGTTTTTGAGCATCCATTAAATATTCTGGTCGAAAATTTCCCTTGCAAAAGAATAAGCACCGATCAGAAACAACTTGGGAATTATAAGCAATTTGTTCAAAACTTAAACGAGGGTCGTTAAATTGACTTTCAATCAATAAATGATGTTCATTGAGAAGTAATAGGACTTCATCAACTGTAATTTCTGCCAATCTAAGCACCTTCCATTTCCTCGAAAATTCTAAATTTGAGTCCGATGTACCAAACTAACCGTATCCTCAGTCGTGTCCTCTGGGAAGTAAACTTGATACCAAAGAATAAATGTATAAATCGTAAAGATTTTTTGCATATTAGACTTGCCTTCAGCATGTTGCTTTAATAAATAGTCCAATTCGCTGGTATTAAAGAATTTCTTACCAGTATCTGAATGAAAGGCTTTTACGATTCGTTCGTGATACTTGGGGTCATTAATCCAACTAGCAATTGGTGATGGGAAGCCCAGCTTTTCTTTCAAAGCCGTTTTCTTTGGTAATTCACTTTCAGCAGCGGTTCGTAACGAAATTTTAGTCTCATCTTTAGTAATTCGGGTCTTAACAGGCATTGTCGCCGCAAAGGCAGCCACATCCTTGTCAACTAGTGGTGTTCGCACTTCAAGAGAATTACACATGCTCATTCGATCAGCCTTATGCAAAATATCATATGGCAGCCAAGTGTTAATATCGAAATATTGCATTTGGGTCATTTCATCTTTATCAGCAACATCATCAAAAATGTGCTTTGTGTAAGTACCGGAATCAACGTTGAGTGAAGGATCTTTCAATACTTTATTTCGGTCATCATAATTAAAGACGTAATTGACCCGATAATAGCGTTCACTCAACGGCTCAGCACCCCTGACCAAGAAACGCTTACCATGGAATCGTGGTAGATGACGGGCAATTCCTGCTAGTCCCTTACGAACTGGCTTTGGCACATACTTTTGGTACCGATCAAACGGAATGGATTCCAAGTAAGTATTATAACCGCCAAAGAATTCATCAGCCCCCTCACCCGACAAAGCAACCTTCACATGTTTCGAAGTCTCTTTAGATAGGAAATAAAGTTGAATTGCTGCTGGATTTGAAAGCGGTTCATCCATGTAATACATCATAGTTGGCAAGAAATTAAAGTAATCATCCCCATCCATATAAATTGGGGTATTCTTTTGCTTGATTTCTTTGGCGAATTGAGTTGACCAAGCCAACTCACTATACTTGGAATGATGAAAACCAATTGAAAACGACTGAATTGGTTTTAATTTTGCGGCTTCGTTTAGAACGTAGCTGGAATCAATCCCGCTTGATAGAAAGCTACCAACTTCAACATCGGCAATCATATGGGCTTTAACTGAATCATCAACAATTTTCCGAATCTTCTCAGCATCACCCTGAACCGTTTGGCTATTGTCAATATGGTCGTAGTTAAACTTAAAGTAACGATGGGTTTCAGTCTGACCATTCTTATGAAGGAAATACTGGCCCGGTAACAGCTTATAAACATTCTTGAACATCGTTTCCCGTGAAGGAATAAATTCGAAACTCAGATGAATCGGCAACAGCTTCAGGTTTAATTGCTTTTTGAAATTTGGATGCTCCAAGAAAGCTTTAATTTCAGATCCCCAAAGGAATGTATCACCATCATCATAATAGTAGAGTGGCTTGATTCCAAAGTGATCACGGGCACCAAAAACCTCATTGTTCTTTTTATCGTAAATTACGAAGGCAAACATCCCTCGTAATTTTTGAAGAAGATCGGGACCCCATTCTTCATAACCATAGATCAAAACTTCAGAATCAACATCAGTCTTGAATTTATAGCCAAGATCACGAAGCTCCTCACGAATTTCTTTATAATTGTAAATTTCACCATTAAATGTTAGGACTTTTGTCTGGTCAGCATTATACATTGGCTGACCACCATGGGCTAAATCAATGATAGAAAGTCGTCGAAATCCCATTTTAACATTGTCATCAGAAAAGTAAGCTTCGTCATCGGGGCCACGATGCTTAATTCTATCTGCCATGTCACTAATTGTATTTTCAGGAACATCTTTTTGGTTAACATAACCAACAAATCCGCACATAATTTATTCCCCTTTTATTAAATCTATCTTTGTTAGCCTTTAACATCGAACATAACGGCTTTTATTTTATCAGATAACGACTAGACCTACCAGTACTATAAAGCTTTCTTAAAAAACAGCAGCCACCGGAAAACTAAATGTTATCGAATTTCATTTTACCACCCTTTTAAGTTATAATTAAAATAAGAGCATGAAATAGAATTGAAGGGAGCGAGATTTATGGATGAAGTCGTATTTTTTAACCCGGGGGATTCAATTGGTAATTTTCACGATCATAACGAAGCAGTAAAAACTGCTCAGATTTATAAGGAAAAGCAAGACGAAAACAAACGGGTGCTAGTTGTTCACGGCGTTGATAACAAGAATTTTGATATTTTCTTCGCAGACGATGTCATTAGTCATACAAACGAACAACAGGCTGCTCAACAAAAGAACGAAAAACCATATCGCATTTCGGATCGAATTTAGTATCGTGTAAGTTGTCCCGGAAACTTTGACGAACAACTTACACATCATCATTTAACGCGTGTGGGGAATCACATTGCTAAAGAAGTCCTGTAAAACCAGTCTCAAGGCTGATCTTACAGGACTTCTTTTGGTCAAATGACCCACTCGAATATTTTCAATTGCATCAAAATCGTATCATTCAGCTATCTAAAATACTTTAAATTAATCAAACACTCTCTCTGGCCGTTGAGAATCCCACTGCAGATCGTAATGCATAAATATTTGCATCGGGTACTTCTTGACTGGCAACGCATCCCGGACCAATGATCAGCCCTTTCCCATTCACTTCATCAATCGCTTCTTGAACGTGTTTTTCAACTTCATTAACGGATCCAGTCACTAGAATACTTGGTCGGCTGCCGGTTTCAACATCCTCGTAAGGTAATTCATGAAGGCCACCAATCAGTGCTTTATTTGTCTGTTGCCGTGCCTCCTTTAATGAAGGAGCTACTGAACGATCATGCCAATTCAATGCTTGAACCGGATAATCAGCAATCAAGTCAAAATAAGTATGATCACCATGAATATGAGCAACATTAAACCATGTCTTATCCTTAAATGCATTAAGGACTTTTAAATCATAAGGCCGACCAAATTCCAAATATTCCTCTCTGGTAAATAAATTGGCAGTTGCTGTTTGAGTTGCATAAAAGAAACCATCAACACCCGCATTAATATTTTCATTAATAAAATTAATTGTTGTTTCAGTTAAGGCTTCCAAGGCCTGTTTAACTTCATCTGGATGTTCTTTAATATCCAACACTAACCGATTACCAGCTAATTTTAAAGCATTCGTAAGTGGATTGAAAATTGTCTGAATAAATGGTAATTGCCCTTGTGAGAATTCACGAACATACTTTGCCAGTTCGACCTGTTTCCCATAGGTCCCATAATTGCCAGGTAAAGGTTCAACCTTCTGCCAATCACTATAATGATTAATCCCAGGTTTACTCAAAACAGCCGGATGATCTCGTTGCGCATAATATTTAATCTCGGCACCATAATCTTCGACCGCATAGAGGCCAAATGGCATTAATTTGATAAAATCAAAGTCATACTGTTGCGCAAATTCGACTTGCTTTCTGGCTAAGGATTTTGGATTTTGATCATATTCCGGTAAATGAGCCCATAAATTAACTGGGACCCGGTCAACTGGTTGAAAATTTAAAGCTGCTTTAATTCGTTCATAATGATTCATGCCAACACACTCCTATCATATCGACGTAAATAGTGTTCAACTTTTGAAAAGATTAACGTTAAAACAACACATAAGATCCAATAAACAATGGCGGCCGCACAAAACGCTTCAATATAACGGTCATTAGCTGCCGTCTCCAACTTGGCTTTTGCAAAAATATCAACTACGGACACCAGAAAAGCTAATGATAACTGACGAATCAGAAGCGTATAATAATTCAAGATTTTGGGAAGAGCTTCACTTAACGCTTGTGGCAGCCAAACTGCGAAAAAGCGCTGAGTCCCCGTATACCCCAATGCAGATGCCGCTTCCAGTTGATCCGTACCAACTGACTTAAAGGATCCACGAATAATTTCAGCTAAGAAACTTGCCGAATATAACGTGTAACTAACAATGACCGCATAAATGGGATTCAATTGATTGGTGCTAACCCCCCAATTAAATTGATCACTAAGAGCCTTAATCACTATCGGTAGACCGTAATAAAAAATCAATAAATGAATTAGCAACGGAACACCTCTGAAATAAGAAGAAAAGGCATGATATAGAAACTTAATCGCTGTGTGCCTAGACTCTTGAATCTGCCAAAAGAGACTTCCAAGCAGCGTTGCTAAAATTAAAATCAAAAATGACAATCCAAGTGTCTGAGGGACCACTTTCCAAATCGTCCAGAAATCGCCAACAAAAATATGTGAGCTCATATTGTCCCTCCCTCTAAATCACTTTGCTTGTATCGATCAACATACCTTTCAATGCTATGAACAACGGCCGTGATAACAATCGTTAATCCCCAATAAATCATCCCAGCACAGAAATAAGTCAGCAGCGGTGATGAGGTGTAATCCGTTGTGATAATCATATCCGCCTGCCCCATTAAATCGACAGTTCCTAAAACAAACAGAATGGATGACTGATGAACTAAATTAATGACTTCATTTCCCAGTGATGGTAGCGCAATTGAGAACATCTGCGGCACAATAACATGAAAATTCGTCTGAAATTTGGTATATCCCAACCCATAGGCCGCATCATGCTGCTCTTTTCGAACAGATAAATATGCTGGCCTGAGGATCTCAGACAAATAGGAACCATAGTAAATTGAAAACGTGATAATACAGAAGATCATTTTATTGACATCATTTAGGTCAACGCCGATCAGCGTTTGAACAAGCGCTGGCAATCCGTAATAGACCAAAAACAGCTGCAAAACAATTGGAATGCTTCTAGTGAAGGAAACCAAAACGTCTAGAGGATATCTCAACCATCTCCGCGGACTTAATCGACCGGCAGTCACCAATACCGATAAACTAAATCCAATAATCCACGAAGAAATAATGAAGCCGAGGGTAATTGGCAACCCTGTTAACAACTGTTTAAAAAGGCCAATTACGTCACTAAAATTATGCATATGCTCACCTGACTTTTAATTCATTGCTTTTTTATTGACGACTTAATAAATTTAATTTTGAAGCTTAATTTTCCTTAACTTTGTACTGAAAGACATCCTCGCCGAAATACTTCTTTGAAAGTTTGCTCAACGTGCCATCCTTTTTTAATTCCTTTAATGCTTTATCAACCCGCTTAGAGATTGCTGTATTGTCCTTGGTGAATAAGAAATAAGTTGGAAATGCACGAACAGGTTCTGAACTCCTAATATTATTAAGTTTCAAACCAGAAATGATTTCGTTTTCGCCTAAATTAGAAGGATCAATTAACGCATCATACTTACCACTATTAACATCTTTTAGAAGTTGTTGTAATGGGAATTGATCGCTGGTCAAAACTTTTACTTTCTTAGAGTTGGTTTTGTTCCATGTGGTTAACAAGTT
Organism: Lentilactobacillus diolivorans DSM 14421; assembly: GCF_001434255.1. GTDB lineage: Bacteria > Bacillota > Bacilli > Lactobacillales > Lactobacillaceae > Lentilactobacillus > Lentilactobacillus diolivorans. The sequence continues at coordinate 206,684 of NZ_AZEY01000090.1, read as the reverse complement.
ATACATACCACCATTGGGATTGACTGGAGCAACGCGGAGACCGGATAAGTCATCCAAGTTTTTGATTGATTTTTTGACCTTATTCTTGTTGTAGTAGACCTTCACTAAACTAAGTCCGTCATTTTGCTTAGGTACCAAATATTTTTTCTGACGCTCAGGGTTGCTATAAAAACCATTGGCGGCAAAATCATATTTCTTGGAATCAAGGCCGATTAGTTCAGCCGTCTGGGAAACTGCACTGTAATTGAATTTAACATTACCAAGTTTCTTTTCCACTGCCTTTAAAACATCAACTTCATAACCTTTTAACTTGCCATTTTCTTGATAGCTTAACGGTTTACTGGCTGTTGAAACGGCAACATCATATGTTTTCTTACTTTGACCTGATGATTTACCACAAGCTGTCAAAAAGAGTGCGATTAATAAGATTGGGAGAATTGCTAAAATTCGATGTGTCTTCTTCATAATTGTTAAACCACCTTAAACTTTTTTATTTGTGCAGAATAAATTGGTGCTTGACGAACGCGATAGTTTTCAAGGAATCTTGCGGTCCGCTCATTCGCCGGATGATGAAAGATTTCAGCCGGTGTACCGTCTTCAACAACATTGCCGTTTTCCATAAAAACAACCTGATTTGAAATTTCTTCTGCAAACTGCATTTCATGAGTTGCCAGTACAATCGTAATCCCCAGATCTGCTACCTTGTGAATAGCATTCAACACTTCACGCGAAAGCTCCGGATCCAGGGCACTGGTTGGTTCATCGAATAAAATTACCTTGGGATCAAGTGCCAGTGCTCTTGCAATACTGACCCGTTGCTGCTGACCACCAGATAACTGTGATGGATAATACTTTTGATAATCCTGCATACCAACCTCTTGTAAAAATGTTTCAGCACGTTGCTTAGCCACTTGCTTATTAGTCCGTTTAACAAGTACCTGTGGTTGAACCACATTTTGAAGGACAGTTTGATTTCGAAAAAGATTGTATTGCTGAAAAACCATCGCGGTTTTACGTCGAAGTGTCAATATATCATTTTTATTCTTGATTGGAATTTGAACCCGGACACCATCAATTTCAATCGTGCCCTGATCAGGTTCCTCAAGTAGATTAATGCACCTGAGTAACGTGGTCTTTCCCGTACCACTGGGACCGATTAATGTGACAACATTTCCAGTCTCTGCGTGTAAATTAATACCATTCAAAACTGTCCGATTATTGAATTGTTTATGGACATTTGTAATTTCGATCATTTTGTAACCTCCTTTTTTGTTATGTAAAGTAATCACGATTTTTTCAAAAAATTGTCATCTAAACCAATTTTTAAGAATAAAAAAAGTCCCTTTACCCACATTAAAATGCAGGTAAAGGGACGATTATTATCGTGTTACCACCTTTGTTCGTCTAGTAATTTATTAATCCACACACTTACTAAACCTCAACAGCTCGTGTTCAAGCTTGGGATGATAACGCATCCTTGCGATTCAATAGCAACGTACCTTGAATATGCTCTGGGCTCATCTTCATCGGACTTTCAAACATCTTGATCTCATCATCCAAGACTTTCTGTAATGTTACTAATCCGGTTACTCTTCCCATCAACACAAATAATATTAAAAACAAATGATATATTGATTAGAAATGATAATAACCCGATTTATGAGGCTTGTCAATTATTTTTTTATCATTTTTTAACATAGCACTTAATCCAAAAATCATTTTACGCTTATAATCCGGTTCCAATCCCTGAGCTAAAACGATAAAAAGGACCAGGGCAAGTTTTATGTCCTGATCCACTCTCAAGTTTTTAATTCAGCTTCAAATTTTAATCTTTCCTAATCTGAATCTTTTGCGTTAACAACTAATACCTTACGAGTTGCATTACGAACAACATAAGCCGTTGTCGAACCAATGAGTAATCGGTTCAGTGCATCAACACCGGATTTACCAATGACGATCAGATCAATGTCGTGTTGGCCTGGATAAATATGGGCAATAATATTTTTGGGGTTCCCAATATCTACTGACGTTTCGTATTTGACACCTTGAGCCTCAACATATTTCTTAGCTTCATCAATAATCTTATTGGCCATTGCCTTTTGATCATCATACATCCGTGGTGGCATTCCGGCAGCACCAGTCCCATAATAAAAATTCGTATTATTGATAACCGTCACTAAACTTAATGTCGAGTCAAATTGCTTAGCCAGAGTGACAGCTTCCTGTAACGCCTGTCGTGAATTATTACTACCATCGAGTGGAACAAGAATGTTTTTATACATTGTGATCATCCTTTCTTGAAAGCGCCAACATTGTTACTACTAATATCATAATGCAACGTTTATGATTAAAATGCAAAAAATATGCCCAAGGATATATTTTAAATCACAAGCGTAATTAATCATCAAGGGCTGTTGGACTTCCGGTAGTAATTACGGGGCATTTAACTTATAATGTATTTTGTGTGATTAATATTTTATTGGGAGAGATATAACATGTTTATGAAAAAGTCAGTTGTATTAGCGGTAACAGTCTTAGCAAGTTTGTCACTTGCTGCTTGTGGGAATTCGAGTAAATCGAAGAGCGGCAGTAACAAAACTTCAAGTAGTCAAACACAAGATCTTAGCAAGAACATTACATTAGCCAATTATAAAAAAATTAAGGTTGGCATTATGACTGGCCAAGGTGGCGCAACAGAAAGCTCGGTCAAAGCAAAATTTGGTACTCCTAGTAGCAAGTCTAAAGCGTCAAAAACAGAGATTGTCCAATACTCATGGTCAAAGGTTGACCCTTCATTTAAAGTTGCTGATGTCACTATCCATGCCATTGATGGCAAAGTTGTTGGAAAAGCGTATGATGCTAAAAAAACTAGCGGCATGAAGATCACTTCCAAAAGCAGACTTGCCGGGATCAAAAAAGGTGACTCCTATAATGCCACGCTAAAGACGCTTGGAACACCAAACGGCGAATCAATTATGGGGGCGGGGAAAAACTCCCTACAACAATTAACATATGCCACTGATAAAAATGGTAATGCTGTGACATTTTCATTTAACCAGAATAAATTAAATGCAAAAACAACTGCAACAATCAATTAACAACTAATTATTAATTAACCAAAGTGAGCTAAGAAGCGGTTAGCTCACTCAAAAAATATAAGCCCTTTTAACCTGATATTCCCGATTTTGGAATGTTAAGTTAGGGGGGCTTATATTTTTTGAGGGGGCTGCCTGCTGACCCACGTTTTTCTACTAATTAAAAAAGTTCGGTGATATATTCTGGGCTTGAAGATTTGGATAATTCGGTGACACAACCGGAAATTGCCTTTTGTCCCGCAGTTTTCTCGATAATAATTGTGTTCACACTAATAGGGGCCAGGCAAAGTAATTATTGACTCACCCCATTTTTTAGCATAATCCTTATGATCACTGAATGAGGAACATTTTCTATCCAGCTCTGGATTCAATTATGCTGTTATAAAGTTAGGCCGGAATAAATCACCTTGATCCCAACCACATTCTTATCGATTAAAAACTAGCATAATAAATCACAAGTTAATTAACATTGTCCATTAACTTGATAATTCTTAGTAGCTATCAAAAAAGGCTCCTGTAATCGCAGTAATTACGGGGCCCTTTCTTTTAATATGTTCTTTTTTATGCCCCAAGCAGGATTCGAACCTGTACTTGATCTCTCAAACAGCGACCTGAACGCTGCGCGTCTGCCAGTTCCGCCATTGGGGCAACAACATATTATATTTTACACTAAAAGTAGAGACTTGAAAAGATATTTTGACGTTTTGACTTAAATACCAGATAACGACCACTATTAGGATTATTTTTCATCATCAAATAGCCAATCAATGCCATTAAGAAAGCACCAATCAAATCGGCAATTAAGTCAGTCATCGTATCCATCAGGGCGGCACGACCAACTAACATCCGGCCAGCTTGCTCGTATCGTTGCAAATTAAGACCGCCCAAACCATCCGCCGTGAATTCATACATTTCCCAGAAGACGCCACAGGTTGCGCCAAAAGTAAATGCAAACAGACTCACCAAAAATGGCTGGGTTCTAGAGTTTTGACGAGAATCTAATAATCCCTGAAAAATTGAAAAGCCCAATCCAGCCAACATCATTGCTGAAAGAACATGTTCATACTTGTCCCAAAAAAGAATGCTATAGAATTGAAGACCGGAACCAAGGAAAATCGACATATAAAGAAAAATATAGAAAAAAATCAGTTCAACTTGTGGAAAATAAAAACGACCAAGTTTTTCAATTAGAAACGGTAACACTGCAATACCAATTCCTACTGCAACCTCAATTAATAGCATCAACTGACCATGGAATTTGGGAGATCCTTGCAAATACCAATAACCAAAATAGCCAAGGTAGCCAAGCATCGAAATTAAGGTAACAATAAATAACCATGTACTAATTCTTAATTTACTAAGTTTAATCAATTTAAATCCCCTTTTACTGGAACAAAATAACGTATTGTTCGCAATTAAATTGCTCCATATTATTTTTCTTGATTTTGTTTCCAAATACTTTACAATAACATTATACACTACTTGCAGGAGTTGAAATTATGCCCAATACACAACCACCAATCCAATTAAATTCTCAACTGTGTTTTCAACTTTACACAGCCAATAAAAAATTTAATAAATTTTATCAAGATGCCCTAAGTCCTTTCAGTTTGACATATCCACAGTATATTGCGATGTTGACATTGTGGCAATATGCACCATTATCAGTCAAAGAACTTGGAAACCATCTTCACCTTGATAGCGGTACATTAACCCCACTGTTAAAACGATTAGAAAGTCACAATTGGATCAAGCGAGAGCGAAGTCACAAAGATGAAAGAACGGTCATTATTCAGCTAACCCACATGGCTGTTACGAATCGTGACAGTGTATTTAAACGAGTTAGCAATTGCTTCAAAGTTTTAAATTTAACTCCGCAAGAGAAAGCTGCTTGTTCGGAAACAATTGCAACAATTGAAGCCCACCTTGATCACTATAATGAACAACACAATGCAAATTAACCAACTTTGATCTATTTAATTCTAATTTAAATAGTTTTCCTTATCCATTATATTATCAATATATTAACAACAACGCGGCGGAGACAAAAGTAATTTTGTCCCGCCTCGTTTTGTGTAGTCACGATTATTACCGAGCAAAAAAACGCGGGACAAGAGGCAACTTCCTACCATGTCACTGAATTATCCAAATATTCAAGTTCAGAATATCTCGTTAAGCTTTTTACTTGGAAGAAAAACGTGGGCCAGCAAGCAGACCCCAAAATATAGGCCCCTAACTTAAACATTCCAAAATCAGGAATATCAAGTTAGGGAGCCGATATTTTGGAGCCTAGCCGCTTGCTGGTCCACTCTGTTATTTTTTTATGGTTTCGAAATGATAAAGTCAAAAATTAATTGTCCAATTTGGTTAAACAACCTCAGTGCATCCATTCGCCTCTTGAATTTTGAAGTTAGCAAAGCGACATCTACCACGTTATTGTTATATACAAATCTTGCAACATCATGATCGATTTGAACCCCTTCACCGGTTTTGTTGAAGACTGTCACTTGGTCAGTAAGTTCGTCAAAGTTTCCGGGTAACTTGTACCGAGACTGTTGGTTCGCAAACCAACTGGAAACCAATGTGGAATGTTTTAATGCAGTCTGAAGTAATCGAACAGCTTCAACAGCAGATGTCAGATTATCACGGCCAGTTTGTAAAGCATTTGTATCCATCAAATATCGATTAAGTCGGGTTCCCTCAAACTGATGATTAACTAGATATTCGTTGATTGTATCCATTCCAAAATGATCAATGATCACATTACTTGCCGCATTATCAGACACACTAATCATTAATGCTAATAAATCTTGCAACGTCCAAGTTGATCTTGTCATTAACTGGAGAATACCGGCGCCGCCAGCGAGACGGTTCGGATCAATCCGAATATTCTGTTTTAAATCGGGACGCAGTTCTATGACTGCATTCAAAATAGCCAATTTAATTAACGATGCAGACGGAAATATTTGATTCGCATTCTTTTCAAAAATAGTTTCACCATTTAACTGAATCAAGATACCAGTGTGTGTCGTCGTTTGACTCAATAATTCAGTCATTTTATGATCAAGGTTCTGCATCAACGCCAATATCTCCTAAATCCTGCAAATTCTGAAGCAAACTTAGGTTCCGTCAAACTTGCAATATCAATTTTTGCACCAGGAGTCCGCGATTCGATCATTTTACCATCACCAATGTACATTCCCACATGATGCACATACCCGGTTCCGTGATCATATGCGAAGAATACTAAGTCTCCTGGCAGAATTTCTTCTGGCGAGAGAGGCAATCCACCATCACGCTGGTCATCAGCATCACGCGGAATATCAAACCCTAAAACGCGATGCAACGTATAAGCAAATCCTGAACAATCGAACCCATATGAACTAATCCCAGCCCAGAGATAGCGCATCCCTAGAAATTGGCGCCCCATCTCAACCATTGTTTCACCTGCATTCGCACCGGCAAACGGCAAAACAGCGGCAGCTTCATCAATGTATCCCTTTCCCAACGGTGTCACCACTTCGATGAATTTATCATCACTGCCGATCTGAGGTAACACTGTTCCTAAGCTCAATTCAAGAATCGGATTTTTGGTTGTATCATACAGTATGGCGTTTTTAACAGCAATCCTCACCGTTGCCGTAATTGGCGGATAGGCCACTTGCTGATCGCTCAATAATTTGATTGGTACCCATCCTGGATACCCCCTAGAGTCAGAATCATCTTTCTGACTTGCAACATACACCTTTGCCCAGTCACCATCAAAGTGATCGATAATTAATTCGTCATTGAAAAGTGCTTGAGTTTCAAGTAAATCATTTTCGCTTAAATCCACCGATTGCTGATCCGTCATTTGGGCAACCCATTTTTTTACATCACCATCAACTGCCGATTGATCAACAGATCTTGGTGAATTTTTTGATTTCCAGATAGTTGCTACAGGTACCTTTACACGTCTTGTTTCCATCTGGGCACCTCCATTCGTTTTTTATTATAATACCACGATTCCAACATTTCATAAACGATTACTACTTTTTAGTAAGTGACAAAATAATAAAAAGTGGTTCACTGTGACAAGTCACAACGAATCACTCATTAGAATAACATTACTTTAAGATTGAAAACCTAAACCTGCACGATGAGGTAGACTAATTTGATTTCGTTTATTAACCAACCCACCGCTAATTGGATTGCTCGAAAACATCATTGAGGCATCCAAATCCACGTATCGGACATTTTGTTTTGCAGCTGCAAGATTAGCAGCTGCAGTGACTGAAACCGAAGATTCAATCATACTACCAACCATACACGGGATTCCAGCCGCTTCAGCTAAGGTATTGATCTTCAACACGTTATCAATTCCGCCGGCTTTCATTAACTTAAGATTAATTAAATCACATCCACGCATATTGATTAACCGTTGCGCATCCGTAACTGAAAAAATACTCTCGTCAGCCATAATCATTGTTGTCGTATTAGCAGTCACAAATGCCAGACCATCAAAATCTGCTGCCCTAACTGGTTGTTCCACAAACTGGATATCTAATCCAAGGGTTTTCATTCGATTAATAGCTGCAACAGCTTGTTTAGGATGCCATCCTTGATTTGCATCTAAACGAAGCTTAATTTGAGGTCCAACAGCCTTTCTGATTGCAGAAACCTTAGCAACATCGTTGGCTTCAGAATCATCACCAACTTTTAATTTCAACGTGGTAAACCCTTGAGCCACTAAATCATTGGCTTGGCCAATCATATCATCAATTGAGCCCACGCTAACCGTATAATCAGTCAAGATCTGATCAGCATTCCCGCCCAACAGTTGATAGAGTGGAATGCCGTAGTGTTGGGAGATTAAATCATTAACTGCAATATTTAAAGCAGCTTTAGGACTTGAATTATGCACCATTGATTGATCAATGATTGCTTTGATGTCTTCTGAACGACTTAACGCTTTACCAATCAGTTTGGGACCAATCACATGATTAATTGCTTCAGAAATACTAGCTAAAGTGTCACCGGTAATTACAGGGGTCGGCGCCGCTTCACCAAAACCAACGTAGCCCATGCTGTCACTAATTTGAACAATCAGGGTTTGAGCTGTTGTCACAGTTCTTAACGCAGTCTTGAACGGTCGTTTAAGCGGAGCTGAGGCCGTTTGAACTTCAATTCGAGTAATTGTTGGTTCTTCCAAAACACAGCCTCCTATTTAACGTAGGCGTTCTTAAAGTTATAGTTAGCGCCTGCAGTATTATAAACGACACCCTTAACTTTGGAACTAATCAACCATTGTTCACCTGATTGATACAATGGAATAATTGCCTGATTATTCAAGGCGACATTTTGTGCCTTCACCATGTCGTCCCATCGGGCGTCTGCGTTGCTACCATCATCATCGTTGCTAGCCTTGATTAATTTATCGTAAGTCGCATTCTTCCAACGAGAAATATTACTTGGGTTGGTCGACGTTAAAATGTTAAGGAACGTAATTGGATCAGAGAAGTCGGCAAACCAGTTGGCCACGGTTGCTTGGAACTGATGATCAGCCTGTCGTGAAAGGATAACTCTTCCAGGAATGTTATTCAACGAAACCGTCAACCCAGGTAATTTTTGTAATGCACTTTGCAAATATTCACTCAATTGCTTCTGGTCATAAGTATCAGAATTCAGCAAAGTAAAATGTAAGGATGATCGACCAATTTCTTGTAATCCTTGACGGAATAACTGCTTGGCTTTCGTTGGGTTATAGCTCATTGAGGCCGGTGCAGTAACATCTTTGGTAAAGTCAGTCCCGTCCTTTGGTGAAACAGCTAATCCTTTCGAAACAAAACTATCGTTATCAATAGCGCCACCGCCAACAACCTTGCTAGCCATCATCTTTCGATTGATGATCATTGACATTGCTTGGCGAATTTTCAAATTTTGGAAAGCTTTGTTCTTTAAATTAAACGCGATGTAATAATTTGAAGATTGTCGTCTTGAAACTAAATCTTTTTTCTTGCCCATTTGTTTGGCTTGTGTTGCTGAGAGTTGTGCCATATCAAGTTTCTTTTGATTATATAGGTTCAACCCAGTTGCAGGATCTTTCACAACTTGAAATTTAATATCATCAAGCTTAACGTTCTTTTTATCCCAATATGAAGAATTTTTGGCAAGTGTCCAGGTCAAATTTGTCCCCGTCCACTTCTTAAGAACAAACGGACCATTGTAAACTTGAGTCTTTGAGGAAGTTCCGTAGTCACTACCGTACTTTTTAACTGTCTTAGAGTCTTGTGGGAAGAATACTGGGAATCCCATCAAAAGTTTAAAGTAAGGAATTCGCTGTTCCAAAGTCACTGTCAATTTATACTTGCCATCAGCCTTAATTCCCAGCGATGAAACTGCAGCTTTTTTGTTTTGAATTTTATCGGCATTCTTAATTCCAGAGAATAAGTAACCATACTGAGAAGCTGTCTTAGGATTCAAAGTCCGTCGCCAAGAATAAACAAAATCTTGAGCTGTTACCGGATCACCATTGCTCCATTTTGCATTTTTCCTCAAATTAAAGGTGTAAGTTTTCCCATCCTTTGAAACTTGAGATGAAGTGGCAATCCCAGGCTCAACCTTACTATCCTTGCCCAATCGGAAAAGACCTTCATCAACATTGTTCAAAACATTAAATGTCCCAACAGCTGTGGTTTTAGAAGGATCAACCGTCGTCAATTCAGTATCAGTTGATGTCGTAATCGTTTTCTTTTGCTGACTGGACTTCTGTCCACAGCCAACAAGAATCAATGAAATGCTTGCAACCCCCGCCAATACCGTAAATCTACGTGATAAATGCATCATAAATCACTCCTCAATTTGTATGTAAGATTTTTAACAAACCAAACTTAGTTTCTAATTTAGCATAAAATTATAAAAAAAACAGGCCTTTACTAATAATTTTTAGCAGACCTGGTAAGAAAAAGTGATTATTTTTGGATTGTAACCGCCATCCGTCGGGAATTATAGATCGTTTCGAATTTATTCCTATCCAACCAATATTTTCCATCAATTGGGTCACTAACATGAACGCGGTCAGAATCAATGCCATCTAATAAAACAGCGTGATTATTCGTTGGTACTTTCCCAAACGGATATTGTTCCCATTTAGGGTCCTCAAAATGAACCGTGACATAAACTAGTACCGGACTGCCCTCTTTGAGAGACTGGTATAACCACCAAGGAGCCGCGCCACTTAAATTTATTAATGAACCATATCGAGATCCCCATTGCATTAATGGCGTCACAAAAATTGCTTCAAATTTTCCGATCTGATTTTTAAACGGTGACCCACCGAATCCACGATAAGGATTACCATCCGCGCTAATTGGCATATCAAGTAGAAATTGACCATAATTAATCATTTCTGCCCGTTTTTGGAAATGAAGGCCCTCTAATAAACTGGCAGCCTCGCAGCCATTGATTGCACCCCAAGCATTTTGATTAATATTCTCAGCACCAAGTAAAATCAAGCCCTTCATTGCACCACCCCAAGTTGTGTCAAAACCCGCTCAACCATTTCAGTATAATCAGGTTGTTCTTGAACTAATTTATTTGCCGCATCAACTAATCCCAATCGCAACCGTCCCTTACGATCAACAACCGATTTGGCATGAACCATCGAGCTTAAGATTGCTTCGTCAACACTGGCGGCAACGGCTCTAAAAAATAAATCAATATGATTATCATTGAATCGATCAATTGTGTCAAAATCATCATCAGCAAAATGATTAACTAAATTAGCTGTTGAAAACGCGTAAACAATTTCACCGCTTCCATTGCCGATATATCCGCCACTTCGATTAATACCGACAGTTGCCCGTTTAGCCAATCGTTTGAGCTGACGGGAATTAAGCGGCGCGTCGGTTGCCAAAACTGTAATAATGGATCCTTTTTCTTCTTTTTTCTTATCAGCAGCCAGCATTTTAGCCAACGGTTTACCAATTGGGATACCATTTACAATAAAATCGTCAAGAAAACCATAGTTTGTCATCACTAATGAGCCAACAGTGTAGGTGTGGGTATCGTCAACTTTAACAAGCCGGGATGAAGAACCAATTCCACCCTTCAAGTCATAGCACATCATACCTCGACCACTGCCCACGGCACCCTCTTCAAAAGTGGTTTCCGTGGTTTTTAAGGCTGCCATAACATCTGCTTCGGTAATTCTCATCGCCCGAATATTTGAAACATCGCCATCATTACACTCAGCCACAATTGGATTAACTGTGCTGGTTGTGTCCCCAATTTCCGGATTTTGATCCAACATATGTTTGGTCAGCGCATTAATAGCTGTGCCCACACCAAAAGTATTAGTTAAAATAATTGGGGTTTCAATCGTCCCCAACTCATCAATCTGCACTAAGCCAACACTTTTGCCGAAACCATTAATCACATAGGATGCAGCTGGAACCTTTTCTCGAAAAATATTACCTTGGTGTGGCAAGATTGCTGTCACACCAGTGTGTACATCACCCTCATCAATTGTGATTTGACCTACCTTAACGCCAGCAACATCTGTAATTAGGTTATTAGGTCCTTTTGTACCGTCTGAAAGATCATTGATTAGCTTTACTGATAGTCCCATAGTTGTTCACCTCAAAAAATTATTTGAATTGTTTAACAATTATTTTTTTCAAAATTAAGTGAATTTAATCTTTGATTACTGGCCAATTGTAAAAATAGAGATCGCCATCATCCCCATCGCAAACAAATTATTTAGGAAATGAAGCCCAATTGAGACTTTTATATTATCAGTTCGAACATATAAATATGCCAAAATCATTCCCAGTAACGCGTATGTTACAAAACTAATGACGTTTAAATCTTCCATATGCATAGTTGAAAATAATACGCCACTTACAATAACAGGCAGTATTCGACTTGACTTGTTGAAAAATGCACCAATCAGAAATCCACGAAAAACCAGTTCCTCCAAAATTGGAGAGAAGAATACAGCTGTAATCCCCATTAAGATCATTGTAAGGTGATTAGTTGTCATAAGTTGACTGATAATTTCATTGTTCGAAGTCGATGAAACATGATAGATCACTTGATTAAGAAGGCCTAAAATAACTTCAATCACTAAAAATGAGATCCATGACAAAACGATCCATTTAACATTTTGCCAAGTCAATGCCCTTTTCGCAGGATGAACGTATTTATTATAAATTATTAATGCAATCCAAATAAATATTGCAAAAATGATTAAGTAAAGCGCCCCAAATATATAATTTGCCTTTGTCGAAAAACCACCTTTTGCAATGAACAAAAGGGGTAATTGGACAATTGACACCATGACAACTAATCCAACAAAAATTAAAATTCTTTCAAAATAGTCACCCGCTGTCAGTTTTTGGGAATTATTATTCATGATTTTATTCTCCTCAATCTGAATTTTCCAAGTTGTTAAATTGATAATTGAAAAAATACCTCAAAACGAACGCAACTAAATATGCGATTATCTTAAGAACAACGTATCAGTTATCCATTAAAAGCATTATTCAATTTCGTAAAGTCTACCGTTCCTAAACCAGTTGCCTGATTATATAGTTTGCCGGGTTGACCCGTATAATACAAATTCGTATTGTTGGTTCGGCTATCCAACACTGTAAAGGGCGTATCATGGCTGGCAGCAAATCGGTAAATTTGTGGATTCCAAAAGCCAAGTCGACCAGCCGAATTATCCGACATTAAGACACTGGTTGCCGCAATTTGGGGAGCAACAATACTAGTTCCACCCGAAATTTCCCATTCACCCTTGTCTGCAGCATTATGTTTCGGGGTGACAAACATCGTATAACCAGTTGCGGGATCAGCATTGGCAGAAATATCAGGGACATTACGTCCTTGCTGTTTACCACTAATTTCAACCGGTGTGCTTAGCTGCTTAGGCTGACCATTTTTATTAAATGACCAGAGTTTTGTTGCTTCGTAGGTTCCAACTCCGCTGAAGCCCTTCTGGTACTTTGGCGTGTCATTATACTTACTAAATCCACCACCGCCACCAGTGAAGTAACTGTCAATCATGTCCATTGTGTTAAAAAACTTTTGATGATCATAGTTGGGGTAAAGAAATTCTGATCCCCAGGCACGCTCTTTTGAAACTGTCACTTTGTTTCCGTTTACTGTGTAAGTTTTAGGCAACGTTGTCCCACCGACAGACGTGACATACGGAGAATTAGAAGGGGTATCAACTGATAATCCCTTCGTCAATCCCGTTGAGATACCATCGTAGGCGCCGTTATCACCGGCTGCCGTAAAGACACTCATTCCCTGCGCAGCCGCCTGCTCAAACAGCAAATTTAGAATCTGATTATATTTAGCTGGCGTAATGCCCTGTTTGATTTCATACGCAACCTGAGCTTCACTTTGCCCCCAAGAAATTGATAATGCATCAGCTATGTTTTGACCAACTGCTGCAGCCAACGAGTTCACCATACCAGTGATATTTGACCTACCGATGTATGTCCGAATATTCGCATCCGGCGCGATTGCACCTGCTTGTTCAACATCCATTGTTGTTTCATCATAACCATCCCATGTCCCGGCATATTCATTTGTCCGATAAACACTTAACCGGTTTTGCTTAACAGTAATTCCTTGACCTGCCCAATATTTATAAGCATCACTGGGATGATAGTTAGCAAACGTGATAATACCGATTGTCTTGTTTCGACCTGTTGAACCATTGGCATAGAGTGATGACAAACTATAGCGGTTAACAAACTTTTGTGGGGAGTAACGAGGTGAGATGCCAGAACTACCCGACGTTTCTGCTAACTTATGAAATAATGCTGGTGAAAATGTTCGTTTGGTATTTGAAAAGGGCGAATAATTTGAGAGTCCCATAATTGCGTAAACTGCCCTATTCAGTGTTTTCGGAACCCGAGCTGTCCCTATCGCCTTTTGGTACTTGAGACTTCCCTTAGTCACGTTGACCAAGTTGACTTTAAAAGCCTTTTCAATATTTTTAGTTGTTCCCGTCACCGACATTATCAGGTTTCCTCGATAGACGGTTGTCTTTAAGTGATTCTTGTTTAAATAAACCCGGAGTTTTTTAATATTTGTCGCATTTTGACCAAATTGAGCGGCGAACTGCTTGGCACTTACAAATTTCCGGTAATTAATATTTCCAGGGTCAACACTGTCATAAACAAAATCATCCAGGTTTTGCTGACTCTTGGGTTTCATAACAATATCGACCAACTGCTGCTTAGAATTTGCAACCTGAGTTGTTTTTGCTTTCGTTGCCCTAGCCTTAGCATCAACACTTGAAGTTAATAGGTTTGATCCACCAACAACAAGTGACAAAAGGACTGCAGCCGAAATCAATATTTTTCTAAGCATGTCTTTTTTCATAAACTTCTCCTTCGTTCAAACTATTTTTTCTGATCCTTAGATTGACTCGTTTGTTGAGTAACCTCGTAATTATCATCTTCATCCCAGTCTTTCCAATCACCCTTGGGATTATCCGATTTTAATAAGAATACCAGTAAGGGTGTAATCATCAACCGTAACAAAATCATTGCACCAATCCAGATTGCAATAAATGCAATGGAAGACCAGCTAAAAGTTTGTGTAATGTAAAATGTTGCTGATAAAACAAGGATGATAATGGCGCCGATTAGAATAATATTTTTCTTTTTCAATTTCTATTCACCTTTGGAATTTCTTGTTCTATATTATCATACTCACAAATCAGACGAAACGTGAGAATTGGTAAACCCATTTTTGGCGTTTTAAAAATCTAATCTGTATAATAAATTGATGTTAATACCATAACACAATCTCAGAGAGGAGAACGAACTTATGTTAAAAGAATTTAAAGCATTTATTTCGAGAGGAAACGTCATCGATTTAGCCGTCGGTGTCATTATTGGTGGCGCCTTTACAGCAATTGTAACGTCACTAACGACTAACTTAATTAATCCGTTTATCGGAATCTTTTTGGGAAAGATTGACTTATCAAATCTCGCACTTAAGGTCGGCGATGCCACTTTCAAATACGGTGCATTCTTAAACTCAGTCATCAACTTCCTCATTATTGCCTTTGTCGTTTTCATTTTAATTAAAATGATCAACAAGTTTGTAACCAAAGAACCCGCTAAATCTGAACCAGCTCCTGATAATAAAGAGGTTCTCTTGACTGAGATTCGAGACTTATTACAACAATCAGAAAAGCAAAATGATAACCCGCTTAAGTAATTATCAAACTGGTTGATTAATCAAAGAAGATCATTTGCGTAATTTACTGTTTAGCCTGACGACAGTTGGCTCATTACGTTTTAGAAGTATCACGCGTTTACTATTTGGCAAGCCAAGAATTTCTGTGACCATCACCCAACATTTTCAATAATGGTGGTGGACAACCGATTTCACACCCAATTAATTGCTCTTTACTACCGGCTGGTCTAAAATTAAGTTATAAGAATTATTTTATGATTCCTAAATTTTGAGAAGAGGTTTTGTTATGAGAACGTTTGCTATTAGGGCTCGCGATGGGGTTATGGAATTAAATTATTCCGAAAATTCCAACAGGCCACCCTTTCGGAAGTTCATGATTACATACAACCCCAAATTTTCAATTGGCGATAACCTGGAAAATATTAAGGCTGCCCTGACAGGATTACCTATCGATGCAGCCATCATTGAAAATTCACTTAATTATGAATTTTCCGATACGATTATCGGAATCAACCATCAAAAGATTGATATCGGATTGGCTATTGCCAATATGATGAACGTCCCGGTTGTTAACTTACAAACTGTTAAAGAAATCGGTTTAGAAAAAGCCGTTGAGCAAAAGGCCGAGTATCTTAAATGGCACTTAGACTATTATGGTGAATATAGTGGCAAGCGTAACTATGGTCAAGAAGCCATGCTGACAATCGGTAACGGCTATTTCGGGTTACGTGGGGCCTACGTCGAATCAACCGCCAACAAGGATAACTACCCTGGCATGTATGTTGCCGGTGTCTACAACCAACTTACAACCAATATTAACGGCCGTGATGTGGTTAATGAAGACTTGGTCAACTTGCCAAACGCACAATACATCAGCTTTGGTGTGGATCATCAACAACCATTCACCATTAAAAAAGAAGATATTCAAGACATTTATCGTAGTCTAAATCTAAAAACCGGTGTTCTAACGACGACCCTGCATATTCAGTTGTCAACTGGTCATATCTTGGAGGTCCGGGCCACAAAGGTCGCTAATATGACTAATTGGCACCGCTATTCAATTAAGTATGAGCTAAAGCCCATTAACTTTTCCGGTAGTTTGCAACTTTATTCCGAAATTGACGGCAGCGTCATTAACGGAAATGTTGATCGATATAAAGACTTTAATCAAAAGCATATTGACATTGTTGGCATGTCTGCTCACGATAATCAGATTTCTTTAAGCGGCCAAACCAAAACATCTAAAGTCGATTTTGTCATTAATTCCAAGTTAACGAGTCAAACTGTTGATGTTCAAAAACTAATTGATACAACAACTGAAAATCAGATGATCCGTCAATCACTTAGCATTAATGTTGAACCAGGTCAAAGCTACGAATTCGAAAAATGCGTCACGATCTTTACTAGTCAAAACTCGGATGACAATTTGGAAACGGCTGCCCAAAATGAGCTTAACGATTCTTCGCTTGAAGATACTTTAGCAGATAGCAAGAAATTCTGGGGTAACGTCTGGAATAAGTCAGATATTCAAATTCAAAACGACATTACCAGCCAAAAACTCACTCGGGTCAATATTTATCATATGTTGGTCACAAGTGCCGCACTGGCATCTGGTAAACTCGATTCATCGGTTGGCGCTCGTGGCCTTCATGGTGAAGCTTATCGTGGCCATATTTTCTGGGACGTTACTTTTGATCTGCCGTTTTATGCCATCCACTACCCTGCAATTGCAAAACAATGCTTACTTTACCGCTATAACAGGATTGGCGAAGCTCGAAAATACGCGACCTCAGAGGATAAGCAAGGCGCTATGTATCCTTGGCAATCTGGAATGTATGGTGACGAGCAATCACAATTTGTTCATCTGAATCCAGTTAGCGGTGAGTGGGACCCTGATAATAGCCGACTACAACGACACGTCTCGCTTTCCGTTGCTTATGATGTCATTAATTACGTTCATATCACTGGTGATCATGACTTTATGCAAAAATACGGATTGGAAATGCTTCTTTCGATTTGCAAATTCTGGGTCAGCATGGCTGATTACGACAAATCGGCGGATCGCTACGATATTCGGCACGTCATGGGTCCTGATGAATTCCACGAAGAGTATCCAAACGCCGATGATCATGGTCTGACTAATAACGCTTATACAAACATTATGGTTTCCTGGCTATTTGACAAAGTTGCCGGATTAGTCGCTAATCAAAAAGCAGCTGTTGTGGATAGTGCAAATAAAAAGGCCGGAACTGATAACGAACTGCTTGATAAAATGAGTGACATTGCCCATAAGCTTCGCTTGGATATCAACGAAGAGGGTATCATTGGTCAATTCTCCGGATACTTTAATCTTTCCAAACTTAATTTTGATTCCTACCGAAAGAAATACGGCGATATATCTAGAATTGACCGACTATTAAAAGGTGAAGGAAAATCGCCAGACTCATATCAAGTTGCCAAGCAAGCAGATACGCTGATGGCATACTACGTTTTACCATTTAATGAAGTGCAAAACGTCATCACCCGACTTGGCTATGAGTTACCTGCCAATTTCTTTACAACCAACTTAAGATTCTATCTTGATCGAACAACCCACGGTTCAACATTATCACGGATTGTCTATTCAGTTCTTGACGAAATGGATGGCAATATGGATCAATCATGGCAGCTGTTTTCTACCGCTCTATTTTCCGATTACTATGATATTCAAGGTGGCACAACCGCTGAGGGAATTCACTTAGGTGTCATGGGAGCTACCTTGGAAATTGAAACCAAATGTTATGGTGGTGTCCGATTTGATACTGACGAACTCAGTATTAATCCGCATCTTCCAAGCTTGTGGCAAAAACTTTCATTCAAGCAAACATACCAAGGAATTAACTATAAATTTGAAATTGCACATCACCGGTTAATCATTACGGCCGATAAAGATACTCACGTTAAAGTGGCTGATAAGGCATATTCAATTTCCAAAAATAAACCAACAGAAATCTCATATAAATAATTAAGGAGTGATGAAGAATGGCACATTTTTCTGATATTAAGGGCTTCGTATTCGATTTAGATGGTGTTATTACAGATACTTCGGTTTTTCACAGTCAAGCATGGCACCAAGTGGCTGATAAGGTAGGCGCCCCTTGGTCCAAAGAACTTGAAGATGGCTTGAAAGGAATCAGCCGAATGGACTCTTTGGAAATGATTTTAAAAGCAGGAAATCTTCAAAATAAATATACTGAGGATCGAAAAGTTGCTTTAGCTACCGAAAAAAATACCAATTATCTTAAATTAGTTGATAAAATGACGCCGGCAAATATTTTGCCAGGTATCAAAGCATTTCTTGATGAAATCAAAAATGGTGGGTATCTGCTTTCATTGGCATCTGCCTCCAAGAACGCCCCAACTGTTTTGAAAAAATTACAACTAACAGATTATTTCCCTAAGATTGTTGACCCCAAGACTTTAAGCAAAGGAAAACCTGATCCGGAAATTTATGTTAAGGGTGCTGAATTAATTAACCTCGCACCTGCCCAATGCATTGGGGTTGAAGATGCTGCTGCCGGCGTTGAATCAATCAATGCTGCTGGTGAAACTTCAATTGGAATTGGCGATAAAACAATTCTCAAAGCCGCTGATGTTAATTTTGAGTCAACTGCTGAAATGACATTAGCTAATATTGAGAAACAAATGACCAAGTAATTGTTACCTTACTAATAGTAAAAGCGCGTTAGCCAGTAAATCATTGGGATTTATTGGCTAACGCGCTTTTACTATTTATAATTAAACGACATTATTTTTACCGGTTTTGCACGTGTAAAACGGGCGCAATTCACTTTATTATTTCAATTGACACTATTTAATCAATCCATAATGACGTAATCCATTAACAATCCCGCCGTTAATGTTTGATTTCGTGACATAAGCAGCTTTGGCTTTGACGTCAGGCCGACCATTTCCCATCGCAATTGGATACTTCACTTCTTCAAACATTTGTAAATCATTTAACTGATCGCCAAATGCATAAGACGGAATATCACCTAACTTAGCTTGTTTAAGCATGGCCTGAATGCCGGTTTGTTTGGAGACACCCCAGTTCATCGTATCCAAACACCGCGGATTGTTCCGAACCAATGACAATTTTCCTTTAAACTCATCTTGATATAATTGATCCTTATCATAATTAAAGACATTCAAGAAATTAACTTCATTATTTTTATAAAAGTCGGGATCAACATGTGGGGTCAACCGCAAAAGCCGATAGTTGACCTTCGTTAACTCATTTTCAGCTGTTAAAGCAAATTCTCGGTTATTATAAAATGAAATCACATCCCCCTGCTTCTGAGCGAATGTCAGTAAGTTTTCAATAACATCATCAGGAATGGCTTCTGCTTTTAACTTTTTACCCTGATATTGTACATAACTGCCATTAGCACTTACTAATGAGTCAATACCAGTTGCATCAATGACATACTGAATCTCAAAAATATTTCGGCCAGTCGAAATGATTGGCAAAATGTGATTGGCACGTAGTTCGTTGATTGCTGCAATATTTTCTTTGGAGACATTCTTTTCATTATCAAATAACGTTCCATCCAAATCGAAAAAAACAACCGCTTTATACATAAATAATTCCCTCCATCAGTTATTCAATACTTTCATTGTACTACTTAATGAGAATAAGCCTTTAGATAGTGATTGGATTTTTCAAGATTTATAGATATTGTGTGACCATATTCTATGGTACACTATATATTGTTAATTTTATTAAAAGAGGGGCTACCATGGTGATAATCACAGCAGGAATGATCGGTGTTGGCAAAACAACACTTACAGGAAAAATTGCAGAGCATTTAGGCACAAAGGCCTTTTTTGAACCAGTCGGCGAAAATCCGGTTCTGCCACTGTATTACTCAAATCCAAAACAATATGGATTTCTACTTCAAATTTACTTTTTGAATAAACGATTTGCAATGATCAAACAGGCGCTTAATAATGACAATAACGTGTTGGATCGCTCAATCTATGAAGATGCCTTATTTACTAAAGAAAACAACGCCGAGGGTAACATTACTGATACTGAGTTATCTGTCTATCTCAAGCTACTTGATAACATGATGACTGAGTTAAACCAGTTGCCCAAAAAAGCCCCTGATCTATTGGTTTATGCAGACAGTGACTTTGATACAATCAAGTACCGAATCAAAAAACGAGGCCGCGATTACGAGCAGTTTGATGACAATCCAGGCCTCCAAGAATACTATTTTAAAATGTGGACCGCTTATAAAAAATGGTATCAAGAATATGATGTTAGTCCTAAAATTCGGATTGATTTACAAAAATATGATCTATCCAATCCGAAAAATATTGAAATTGTGCTGGGCCAAATCGATCAGGCTTTGGCGAAAATTAGGCAACCGAAAGAAAATGTCATTTAGAGCTCCTCAAATTGAGATCACAAGGCATGGACAATTAGACCATTTAAGTTTTAACAGACAAGAGGCTGGGACAATAGTCATTTATCCCAGCCTCTGTTCGTGTAAACACGATTGTTACCGAGCGAAAACGCGGGACAAAAGGCAACTTCCGGCCGTGTAATCGAATTACCCAAATATTCAAGTTCAGAATATTCGGATAATTCAATTACACTCTGGAAGTTAAACGCCCTTTGTCCCGCTCTGTTTTATCTTCAACGATCAAAACGTGGTTTGATTGACTTTATTTAGCTTGATACTACCAACCGCCATATTAGTTGGCATTTTGTAATCCAAGACACCTTTGGATATTAAATAATCAATCCGATGCCAATACCACCAATCAGCAACCCCAATTGGTGAAGACCCGATTGTATCACCGATTACTCTGATAATATTCCGGAATCGATGTTTTTTAACGTTTCCCAACAAGAATTGATCATAAAAATCAATTTCCTGACTAAGCATGTGGCCATTTATCATTGCCCGAACCGGTGTGTTGTCACTTCTAAGTTCCCGCCATTCATAGCTATAGGCCAGTTGCTTTTCTGCAGAAATTACTTTTTCCGTCTTAAATAAATTTAGGGTCGCCAACTGATCCTCCGTAATTTCACCAATACTATCCAATGTTATCAATCGGTTTCCTTTAATTGCATAGCTTAGAGGCACGTGAATGCTAAACATTTGCAACTGATGCTCCGATAAATAATCGCATAACCACAGGAAACCACAGTAATCGTCGGCCAAGTCGCTCCACCAAACCCGAATTGTCTCACGATTACTAATTGCTTGCTTTAATCGACTCGTCATTGCATTCAAATGCTCACCATACTCGTGGGGATCAATTGTCTTAGAATGAGTACTCATGATTTTATATAAGGTCTTACGGGCCTCAGTAAAGCTCCATTGATTGATGTCACCTAACCCCAAATACATCGGCATTGATAATACTTCTTGATCGATATGATGCTGCTGATAGTAGTATTTTAACGTCGATGAAAAGCTTTCATTAAATAAAACATCAATCATAACGATTCCCTCACTTAATAATTTCGAATTTGTGCGCTTGGAAAAGTATAAACGTTTTTATGGGTCACATGCAACTCCTGTGTGATTTTTTCTAATCAAATGATCATTTGGGCAACTTTAAGCGAATCGTTGTTTTGGAAGACTTTTTATCTGTTTTAATTTCAAACATCCCTTGGCTGGCCAAAGTGTGAAGCCGATAACGATACCAGACCTCTGAAAATTGGCTGCCAAACCCGCTGCCATAGGTTCCAAGAATCTTTGCCAGTAATTGCTCAACCTTAATAAAATGAACAGTATCCATTGTTGACAAAATAAATTGATCATAAAATGTGATCGGCTGACTTAATACATGGCCATTTAAAACAATCCGAACCACTCGATTGTCATCTCTTAAAGATCTCCACGCGTAACTCCAACTCCGACGAATCAGTTTGGGGAGCGATTGCTGATAAGAGAATAAATTAAATTTATCAATATCCTGATCCGCTAATTCATCGATACTGGAAATGGCAATAAGAACTTCCGGGGTTGGAAATACAAGCGGCAATTTGATCTGATAAACCGGATTATCAATAGTTGATAGTTGCTGACACAACCAAAGAAAGCCACAGTAATTAGCGGACGACTCATCCCACCAGATTCGTAACGTATCTCCCCGTTTAATCACCGTTTTTAACTGTTGTAATGCTTGTCTAAGGGTTACCAACGCGTCTTTGAGCTGCTGTTCATGAAACCCAGATGCCATCATCTCAAACGTTTTCTGTCGTGATGCCAAAATATCATCCTGATTAATTTCCCCAAAGTCAAGTGCCAATGGTAACGCAATGACTTCACTTTGTTGATGTTTAAGCCGATAATAATGCGCTAATGTATGCCCAAAAGTTGTCCCGAAAGTAATATCAACAATCATTTAACCATCTCCCGTCAGTCAGTTTACAAAATCTTTTGATTACCGTAAAGTTGAACCAAACGTTAGTCGTAAAGAAGGTGATGCTACTTGAAAAATAAAGAAAATCTCACTGGTGCCCAGATCGTTGGCTGGATTATCTGGTGGTTTGTCACTGTTATTTTAGTTTTGACATTAATTGCCGGCATGATTTTTAAGCCCACATCATGGATTGTCAACATTGTGTTGGTAATCCTTGGCGGACTGTACCTGGCACAACAGATCATCGTATTTTTTGGACTTAAACGCCTACACCAAAACAACGGTTATGTTTGGCCAATTGTGATGATGATCATTGGCATACTTGGCAGTCTGCTATATATCATTCCTGGCATTTGGGCGTTGATTATCAATAATAATCGGCAAAAGGAAGCCAAAAATAAATGATTTTATTTCTTAATGCTGAAAGAAGACCGGAGAATGGAACTAACTTTCTGCCACCCTTTTTACTCTGCAATAATTGGAATAACACTAAAGAGACTGGACAAAATCAAATTTTGCCTCAGCCTCCTTTTATTTGCCATCACGACGATCACTAAGAAAAAATGGCCTCACTAATCTCGATGAACGACAAAGACATCACACGGTGCGTGAGCAATTACAAAGGAAGCCGTCGATCCCAGCATTAAGCGTGAGACAAAATTAACCCCAGTTGCTCCAATTACAATTGCATCAACGTCTTCTTCATCAACAAGCCGTTTTGACAAAACTGTTTTCGGATCACCAAACGTCACAATCGTTTTCACGTTAACATGAACAGCCCGCGCTTGATCAGCATACCTTGCGACCATTTTTTCATAACGCAATTTTAAAGCGTCAATTGTCGATGGATCAATATTACCAAAACCAATCGAAGCAGCCTTTGAAACCCCCATGAACTCACGATCGTTGATGACCGCCGCAATGATCAATTTTGCCTGATTTCGTTTGGCAACGGCAATTGCTTTAGTAACCGCCTTAATAGACGTCTTAGAACCGTCAACCCCCACCAAAATGTTTGTATAATTAAACTCAAGCATTCTAACACCTCAAATGTGTTTACTTAGTTGTCAATTCATAAATGGACCGACCATAAATTGCCATTGCTTTGATCAAATCGTTAATCGGTTGAAATTCATTGGCTTGATGCATCGTATCCTCAGTTCCTGGGAATAATGCCCCAAATGCAACTCCGCGCTTCATTAGCCGAGCATAGGTACCGCCACCGACAACTTCCGGTTGAACATCTTTGGTGCCTGTCTGCGCTTCATAAACATGCAGCAATGTCTTAACGATTGGGTCATCAGGATCCACATAATGTGGTCCCATGTTTTCAGTTTCCTTAACGGTTCCACCAAACTTCTCAGCAACGGTTTGTAGTCGATCTAAGATTTCTTGATCACTGGTTCCCTTGGGATAACGGAAGTTGGTATTAACCAGACCACCGTCTTTTTCATTAAACGTCATAATACCAACGTTCATTGTCAAGTCACCCATCACGTCATCAACATGAGCGGCACCGATCTTGGTTGCCCGGGAATCATCGTGCAGCTTGTCGGCAATAAATCGAATAAAGTTCTTGGCTGCCCCTTCAAAATTAAACTGACTCAGGAATTTAGCCATATAGGTTCCAGCATTGACACCATTTTTAGGCTCCATCGCATGGGCCTGTTTTCCAATCACATGAACAGCAATTCCATTAGGTGTTGCTTTAATATCTCCGGATACCGCATTCTTATCCAAAAAATCGGTAAAGGCATCCACAAATCCTTCATTATCATCTGTCTCAACCATTGCTGTGGCGTTACCCGGCACCATGTTCAAACGTAGGCCTGAATTAAAATTCTTTAACGTATACGCATCACCGTTGGTATGGCCAAAAGTTGTTTCATAGGTTGAATTCCCCTTTTCGCCATTAATCAGTGGAAATTCTGCATCTGGTGAGAAACCAAAAGTGGGTTCCGGCTCAACATCAAAGTAATGTTTCATGCCCGTCCATTGACTTTCCTCATCAGTTCCAATAATCAAACGAATCTTCATTTTAGGTGTTACACCATGGTCCTTTAAGATTCTTAGACCATAGTATGCTGCTAATCCCGGCCCCTTATCATCAGAAGTTCCCCGACCATAAACATTGCCATCCTTTTCAGTCATGGTGAACGGATCGGTTTGCCAGCCGTCACCGGCAGGCATCACGTCAGCGTGAGACTGCATGGCCATTGTTTGGTCACCACTACCATATTCGATATAACCAACAATGTTATCCAAGTTTTTAGTAACAAACCCATCACGTTTACCAAATGAAAGAAATTTTAATAACGCTTTGGTTGGCCCCTCACCAAGTGGATATTCATCAGTTGCATGTTCATCATCGCGAACACTGGGGATGCTAATCAATTCTTTTAAGTCTTTCAAATAGTCATCCCGATATTTTTTTGCTTCTTCTTGCCAATTAATTGTCATTATTTTCTCACTCCTGTCATCTTATGATTCAATTTTATCACAATCAGTAACGATTGTTGGACTTGCCGTCGGACTCATAATGTTATACTAAAAGAAAGTGAATGTTGTTGGGAGGTTTTTAATTTGAAAAAAATCACGCAGTCAATTCTCGAAAAAGTTATCCGTAAACGACCTGCAAATAGTTACAAGGGAACTTATGGTAAAATTGCCTTAATTGGTGGCAGTCAAAACTTTGGTGGGGCCATCATTATGGCATCGCTTGCTGCCGTTTATTCCGGAGCCGGCTTGGTCACTACCATGACTGACCCGACTAATCAAACTAGCCTACACGATTGGTTACCAGAAGCGATGTTTGTTGATTATCATGATTCACAGGCAGCTTCACCAATTATTTCAGCTGCTGACGTTGTCGTCATCGGTCCTGGTTTGGGAACAGATAATCAGGCATTAACAATTTTGACAAAGACGTTCGAACTTGCGCATAAAAATCAAACATTGGTTATTGATGGTTCTGCGCTAACGTTGGTTGCACAAAACCACTTAACGCTACCTCAAGATTCGCTGAATGTCTTGACACCCCATCAGATGGAATGGCAACGCGTTTCCGGTATTAAAATCGCTGATCAAACACCTGAAGCCAATCAAGCCGCTGCCAATAAACTGAACGCATTGGTTGTGGTGAAGTCACATCGAACCCAAGTTTACTATCAAGACAGTGTCTATGAAAACACAGGTGGAACGCCAGCTCAGGCAACCGGTGGCATGGGTGACACCTTGGCAGGAATGGTTGGTGGCTTTACCGCCCAATTTGCTGATCAGCCCAAAGCTGTGTTAGCAGCTGTCTTTGCCCATAGTGCAATTGCCGATAAATTGGCCCACAAACAATACGTGGTCTTACCTCATCAAATCAGTGAAGCATTACCAAAATTTATGAAGAAAAATCAGAGTGTCTAAAAATAGTCCCCTAAACAAAAACGGATTCGAAATGATTAATTGGAAACTCAATCCTCCTCTATCTGCAACGATTGCTTATCGATTAATCTTTCGAAATCTGTTTTTCTTTTTTTAGATAAATTTCAAATTGCTTTGAGTCTGAATTAACTCAAAGATGATTTGCTGAATCAATTCACATGATATAAGTCAATCAGAACCCGGGTTAAACTTAATCGTTTTTTCGCAGAAGATAGTGAAAAGAAGAGCTCACCGCCATATAAGCCCCCTAACCCTAATATTTAAAAGCCTCCTGTTTTAGGCTTCCTAACCGAAACGTGGTCTAAAGAGCAGATCCCCGCCATATAAGCCCCCTAACCCTAATATTCAAAACCGGAATATTAGGGTTAGGGGGCTTATATTCTGGGATCTAACCGCTCTTTAGACCACTCTTTTACCTTATCCTCAACATTCTCCTCAACCGATTACTTCTCGGGCCCAACACCATATCTGCAATTCGGCTTTTTAATGTTAAATAAATGTAAATCAAGCCACCAATTCCCACACCCACTAATGACACCAGCAAACTGCCACTCCTACCAAATGGGTGATACACATACCCTAGAACAATATTGGCACCATGAACCACCAAAATTGTAATGAGATACATAAATAATGAATATTTTGAAATCTTTTCCATGGCAATTGACAGCATCCGTTTTTCAAACCCAAATTGCCGATCTAATGACCGTAAGATTAACCAATTTGCCACCGACAGGCCAATTCCAGTTGACAGCAATGGTCCAAACGCACCTAAAAAATATATACAGGGCCACTGAATCAATAATTTAACAAGAGTCCCGACCAAGAAAAACCTAACGGCCCGTTTGTTTTCGGACAATCCCTGCATGACCGCCGAAATCACGACAAATAACCCCATCGGAATTGAAACAATTGATGAAAATGTTAAAATATTGGCGCCTAATGCTTGCTGAGTGGTGCCATAGAATACCCGGTTTAACGGCCCTGCAATGGCTGCCATTCCCAACGACGCCGGAATCATTACGAACAGGAAAAGGACAATCACGTTGGAAATTTGGCGAGAAATTTCTTTTTTCTCGCTATTAGTCAGTGCAATGGACAGCAGCGGAACGGCTGTAATGGCTAAAGCTGATGCCAACGAAACCGTAATCATAATTAATTTATTGGCATTCACAGCAAACATGGCATATAAGTCAGCCAACGTCGCTTCCGAATAAGTCGTCGCGACTCGCATAATTTTAAAAAATGTAAACTGATCAATCAACATAAAAATTGTAATTCCCGCACCTAATATAATAAATGGTACAGCTTGAGCGACGATTTCCCGGTAAAGTTCTTTGGGGGATACCCGCAGTTGATTATTACTATTTCGAACTAATGATCTGAAAACATCACGGTGCTTTAAGTAGTAAACCATCAAAGAAATCATTCCGGCCGCGGCACCAACAAATGCGGCAAACGTTGATTGCGATACCGCTTTAACCCAATCAACATGTAGGATTTGCATCATAACAAACGCGGTCAGCAGCATATACAGTACCCGGGCCAACTGTTCAACAAATTGTGAAATTGCAGAAGGTGCCATTTGTTGATACCCTTGAAAATAACCCCTGGTCAAACTCATTGTGGGGATAATTAAGACCGCCCACGCCAAGGAGCGAAGAATTGGAATCACATTCGGATTGCCATCATCAATTAACGGAGCGCCAAAGTACAGAATGGCTGCACAAATAATTCCCATGATAGCTGCCAAGACGAGGCCGCGCTTATATAACCGAACACCGACACCATACTCATTGAGTGCATTATAATGAGCCACCTGTTTGGCAATTGCTGAAGGAATCCCTGCAATGGCTGCAATCAAGAAAAAGCTGTAGATATTGTATCCGAGTCCATATAACGCGTTTGCTCGAAAAAAGTAATTGCCAAACCAAATTCCCCACGGAATAATATAAATGGCTCCTAAAAATCGACTGAGAATGCTGCCAGCTGTCATCCAAGCGGATCCAGACAACATTTGATCCCTGGATTCATCAGAATCGCTTTGTTTTCTAACCATGATGTTTCCTACTTTCGTTTGCTTTCGATGATTCTTGACTCATTGTAATCAAAGAAGCTATCAATAACAATTAATCCCTGACATATTAAAAATGTCTTAAGCATAAGTCATTTTGATAACAAGTGACCAAAATGTATTGTCAATCCCATGCAATATGCACTAAAATACTTTTATTAGTGTTCTTAATAATTTTAGAGGTGAAAAACTTGTGAGTAAGAAAAGAATTGAATGGATTGACGTTGCCAAAGCAATTGGGATCGTTGCCGTTGTCTTTGGTCATGCCATGACTCGGCACGGCACCATGTTTCACTTCCTTTATTGGTGGCACATGCCGATCTTCTTCATTATGGGCGGATTTTTCTTAAAACCAATTATTAATAATAATTGGTGGGGGTTTTTAAAGAAACGAATTATTCCGTTATTGGTTTCATACTTTATCTGTGGTAGCTTTCTAATCCTGCTTTCACATTTTATTCGTGGTGAAAGTTGGTCATACACACTCTTTTACTTTGTCCGATTGGCTTATGGTGGCCGAACATTAAATAACTATTTGAGTGTCTTTTGGTACATTAACGTTTATCTATTAGCATTGCTGTTCACATCTATCATTATTACATACGTTAAAAACCGGGAAGCTCAGATTATCGTCGCGTTTATTTCGCTGATTGTTTCAACCAGCTATAAACACATTTACTTTTTCCAGTGGAAATATGTCCCTTGGGATGTTGACGTGGCATTCATTGCATTGTTTTTCATGCTGTTTGGCTATTTATATTTTCACAAAATTCAGCAAATTGTCAGTGATTTGTGGATTATCGTTCCTTGTGCACTTATTACCCTCTGGATTTTCTGGGAACAACACATGGATCGGTTTAATTTTGGTTTCTTCTTAAAATCCAAGATCATTCATGCATCCTATCACCATATCCCGATTTCCAGAGTTTCTTACATTATGTTTATTCCTATTATCATCTGTTTAGTTGTCTTTAGTTTTAGTTATTATTTCTGCAAACTAATGCCACAATTTGTTATTAAACCAATCCAGTTGGTCGGCCAGCAGACACTTGGGATCATGTTTCTGCACAAAGCAATCATTGATATCCTTGATGAGGCCGGTTACGATGGTGCGATCGTTGAAACAATTTTTGCTGTTCTAATTTCATTCATCTTATCAATTGGTTATGCTTACATTAAAAGTAAAATTAAGAGTTCAAAAAGATGGCCGGCAACAAAATAGGTCATAACGCTTTTGCTGCAAAATAAAGGGATCTTTAAAATCAAATTTTGATTTTAAAGATCCCTTTATTTTTGTAATCAGAATTGAACTAAAATACCGTCAGAATGCTTATCTGATATCTGTTTTTTCAGCCAAAAGGTACCAACTGAAGTTCTACCAGGTAACAATTTTGGGGAAGCCGTTGGACAAAATAATTTTTGACCCAGTTTCCTTTAATTCAAACAAATTTAACCATTTGAAACAACGATATTTACAATCTTGTTAGGAACGACAATTACTTTGCGAATCGTCTTTCCTTTAGTATATCGTTGAACATTCTCATCATTTTTAGCAGCTGCTTCAACCTTATCCTTTGCTTCATCACGAGCAATTTTAAGATGTGAGCGAACCTTGCCATTGACTTGAACCACCATTTGAACTGTGTTTTCAACTAATTGCTTTGGATCATAGGTTGGCCATGGCTCGTAAGTGATCGTCCCATCATGACCTAACAAACTCCAGAGTTCTTCAGCAATGTGTGGGGCAACTGGTGAAAGTAATTTAACAAAGCCTTCCATGTATTTAATCGGCAACGCTTCAGCTTTATAAGCATCGTTAACAAAAACCATCATTTGGGAAATGCCAACATTAAAACGCATGTGTTTAAAATCATCCGTGACAATCTTAACTGTTTGATTGTAAACTTTGTCAAGTTCCCCATTATCAATGGTTGTTACCCGATCACGCAGATGATTATTGTCATCAATGATCATCCGCCATACCCGATCCAACCAATGATGAGCACCACTGATTCCTTCAGTGCTCCATGGTTTGGCGGCATCAATTGGTCCCATGAACATTTCATAAACCCGCAAGGTATCAGCACCATAGTCACGGACAATATCGTCTGGATTAATCACATTTCCTTTGGATTTAGACATTTTTTCATGATTGGTTCCCAGGATCATTCCTTGGTTAACTAATTTCTGGAATGGTTCTGGTGTTGGAACAACCCCAAGATCATACAAGAATTTATGCCAGAATCTTGCGTAAAGTAAATGTAGGACAGCATGTTCAGCACCACCAACGTATAAGTCAACTGGTGACCAATACTTTAATTTTTCAGGACTGGCAATCATCTTGTCATTATGGGGATCAATATAACGAAGCCAGTACCATGAACTTCCTGCCCATTGTGGCATTGTGTTAGTCTCACGTTTCCCTTTACGACCATTTTTATCAACCACATTAACCCAGTCGGTTAAGTTGGCCAATGGACTTTCCTTGCCACCGGAAGTTTGAATATCTTTAGCTTTAGGCAGTCGAAGTGGTAATTCATCCTCAGGAACCAAGGTTGTTTCACCATCTTCCCAGTGAATAACCGGAATTGGCTCGCCCCAATACCGTTGACGACTGAAAATCCAATCGCGAAGCTTATAATTGACCTTTTCTTTACCGGCTTTATGGTCCTTCAACCAGTCCATAGCCGCCTTAATGGCATCGTCTTTATTCATCCCATCCATGAATCCAGAATTGAAATGAGGACCATCACCAGTGAACGCAGCATCATCAATGTCGCCTCCTTCGATTACCGGAACAATTGGTAAATCAAATTTTTTGGCAAATTCATAATCTCGATCATCATGCGCTGGAACAGCCATGATGGCACCCGTTCCATAAGATTCCAGAACATAATCACCAATCCAGATTGGCACTTCTTTGCCATTAATTGGGTTAATGCCATATGCACCTGTAAAGACACCACTCTTATCTTTATTTAAGTCCGTTCGCTCAAGATCGGACTTACGGGAAACCTTTTCTTTATAAGCATCAACTTCAGCTTTTTGTTCAGGTGTCGTAATCTGGTCAACCAGCTCGTGCTCTGGTGCCAACACCATGTATGTTGCACCAAACAACGTGTCTGGCCGAGTTGTAAAGACTTCAACTTTAGCATCCGGGTGCCCTTTAACTTCAAAATAAACACTTGCACCACGAGAGCGGCCAATCCAATTTCGTTGTTGTTCTTTAATACTTTCAGGCCAATCAACCGTGTCCAGGTCATCAATTAACCGGTCAGCATAAGCCGTAATTCTGAGAACCCATTGACGCATTGGAACCCGGTAAACCGGGTAGCCGCCACGTTCGGTCTTGCCGTCAACAACCTCTTCATTCGCAACAACGGTCCCACCCATGAAATCAGGCGCCCAGTTAACTTCAATATTGTCTTCGTAAGCGAGGCCCTTTTTATATAACTGTTCAAAAATCCACTGCGTCCACTTATAGTACTTAGGGTCAGTCGTATTAATTTCGCGGTCCCAGTCGTACGAAAAACCTAATGAGCGGATTTGACGCTTAAATGTTTTAATGTTTTGAGCTGTAAAGTCACGTGGGTTATGTCCTGTTTTTAAAGCATACTGTTCGGCAGGTAATCCAAAGGCATCCCATCCCATTGGGTGAAGAACATTTTTTCCTTGCATTCGTGCCACTCGCGCCATGATATCAGTTGCCGTATATCCCTCTGGATGACCAACATGCAGTCCTTGACCAGATGGATACGGGAACATATCCAACACGTAGTATTTATCTTTACTGGTGTCATCTGATGTTTTAAATGTTTTATGTTCTTTCCAATAATGTTGCCATTTTCGTTCAATTACCTCATGATTGTATGCCATTATGCAACTGCCACCTTTCAAATTTTTTCAAAATAATGAAAAAAGCCCTATAAGAAACCACACTGGGTTTCTTATAGGACGATTTATCGCGGTACCACCTATATTCTCATTTACAATAAAATGAGCACTCAAAACCGATAACGGCGATAAAACCGACCTGGCTTACTCAAATTCGACCAGGCATTCGACGATGAGTTCACCACCACTTGCTCTGAGTTCACAGCCCCCACTCAGTTTCTGGACAACAAATGATTAGTTACTAATTCGTCTCTTCATTTTTCACTAGATTGAAATTATTGCTTATTATCATAACAAAACCACCAATAAAAAACAATAGATCACCGTGCTATAATTATGATATTAACACTGGAGTTGAAAATATTGAAATTATCATTTCGTCACAACCACTATCTGATTACCATTTTATCGTTAGCCGTTTTTCTTATCATCACTTACGGCGTTATTTTTAAACAATCCTGGATATCGTCTTTTGACAGTACTGCTAGTCAATTTGTCCGAGAATTTGCCAATCCGACGTTAACCCGTTTGACAATTCAGTTTACTCAAATGGCGAATGTTGGCCCCGCAATTGGATTTATTGTCGGTGCGTGTCTGATTCTTTTATTAATTGATAATGGCCGCAGTGCCTTTTTCTTGTTCGTTAATGGCATTGTCTTAGCGGGACCGGTTAACTCACTCATCAAGTTGCTCATTGATCGTCAACGACCAACATTGGCCCATCTGGTTCAAGTTCATTCAAGCAGCTTTCCAAGTGGCCATTCAATGAGTGCTATGATGGTTGGCGGCAGCTTAATCATTATTATCAACCATATAATGGCCAAGAAATCCCAACGACTTATTATTAACTGCCTGATTGGATTGTTTATCATTTTAATTGGATTGAGCAGAATTTACGTTGGCGTCCATTTTGCAAGTGATGTTTTAGGTGGCTGGACACTAGGATTTTTCCTACTGCGGATCAGCCAAATTATTTTTGAAAAGATAGGAGTTCTGTAATGTCAGAAAAATTGCCAAATGCATTGGCGTATAGTCATCAACTTTTAAAACACATTATTAGCAGAGGGAACACTGTCGTTGATTGCACCGTTGGCAACGGTAATGATACGTTGCTACTTGCAAATTTAGTCGGTAAAACCGGAAGTGTCTACGGTTTCGATATTCAACAAACGGCGATTAATCACACACATGATCGACTGAAAGCAAATGGCTTGAACGAAGAAAATATTCACTTGTTTACAGCCAGTCATTCTCAACTCGATCATTTTTTACCTAAAAAGAGCTTAATTTCAGCGGCAATCTTCAATCTTGGTTATCTCCCCGGAGGAGACAAATCGATTATCACCCATCCAGAATCAACTATCGAAGCAATTAAGGGCTGCTTAAACCATTTAAAACAAAATGGGCTAGTGGTAATCGTCATCTACTATGGTCATCCTGGCGGACAGACGGAAAAGAATGCCATTCTCGATTTTGGCAAATCATTGGACCAAAAAAAGTTTGCTGCCCTTACTTATCAATTCATTAATCAAAAACACGAGCCACCGTTCGTTCTGGTAATTCAAAACATTGCTCCAACAGTTAAAAACAGTTAATTAAAGTATGGCGTTTGTTTGATTAGATTTCCAAACTCATCCGCAAGTCAGTATAGTTGAAAGCCGATTTTAGATGATTAACGTCAAAGACCAGGTCACTTAAATCTTTACCTCACCTATCCCAAACCGTTAAAGAGCAGATCCCGGCCATATAAGACACTTTAACCTAATTTTTGAAATCAAATCTTTTTTCGACTTCCAAGCCGAAACGTGGTCTAAAGAGCAAGATCCCAGCCATATAAGACCCCCAACCCTAATATTCAGAAACGGAATATTAGGGTTGGGGGTCTTATACTCTGGGATCTAACCGCTCTTTAGACCACTCTTTTTATAAGTGCCCATTCCGATTTTTTCGATCGATAAAATTAGCCGCATAGGCGATTAAAATCAAAATCAAGGCCACAACAAAAACATTATGAAGCGATTGGTACAGAATATTTCTTAGTTTTGGCAAGACGTTGGTTGATAATTCATTAGCTGTTTGCGGGTTAATTAATTTGTCCATCATTTTCAACGACGTTCCCTCAGTCTGACGCACCCCACGCAACATCGTCATATTCATGACGATTCCAAACACTGAAATCATCAATGTTTGGCCTAATGTCCGACACAACGTATTAAATGAAGTAGCGACCCCGATTTCAGTCGGTTTAACAGTATTTTGAACACTAATAATCGATGTGGTAATTGTCAATCCAAAGCCAATTCCACAAATAACGGAAATCAGCAGAAAACCGGCAAACGGGGTATATGCCGGTAGCAAGACCATAACAATTGCCCCAACTAAAATGAAAAAAAGACTCAAATTGATAATCCGATATGGAGAAATTCTTGCTAATAATTTTCCAGCAAAGAACGATCCAAATATCCACATCAATGAACTTGGAGTAACGGCAAATCCGGCCATTGAAGCTCGTAACCCCAAAATTCCCTGTGTCCAATCCGGCAAATAGACTTCGTATCCAATCAAAAAGCCGCTTACTAAAAATACGACAATGTTTTGAACAACGAAGGTCCGATTGTCAAAAAGGGCCATCGGAATTAATGGATCTTTAGCGACTCGCTCAACTCGAATAAACATGATGGCTGAAATGATTGTGACCAAGAAACACACCGCAACAACTTTCCAATTAACAGGATTCTGGCCAATGAGTTGAAAAGCGTACATCACGGCCAATAAAGTTAAAGTTAGCCAAGAGGTCCCAGCTATGTCCATCTTACTTTTAACGTGCCGTTTTTCTTCATGAAAAAACCATTGAACCATGATCAAAACAATCAAACCAATCGGCAAATTAATAAAGAAAATCCAGTGCCAACTTAAGTGATCAACAATAAAACCACCTAATAACGGCGCAACTACAGATGCAATTCCCCAGGCAGAGCTATTCAGGCCTAGGATCTGAGCGCGCTTTTCCAAGGGATAAATATCGGCAATAATTGTATTTGAAATTGGCATAATCGAACCAGCTCCAATGCCTTGGATAGCTCGCCAAATAATCAGAACCAGCATTGAGTGGGATAAGCCAGACATGACTGATCCAATGATAAAAATTAAAATTCCCAAAATAAACATTGGTTTACGTCCAACACTATCAGCCAATTTTCCGTATATCGGTGTCGCGATCGCATTTGTTAGTAAAAAGATCGAAAATACCCAATTCATTAGGGCAACCCCGCGCAAGTCACCGACAATTGTTGGCATAGCAGTCGAGACAATTGTCCCCTCGATGGCGCTCATAAACGTTGCAACAAATAATGCAATGGTGACTAATGCAACGTTACTTTTAGAAGCTGTCTTTGTCATGAAATATCTCCTTCATTTAAAATTTTGGTCAAAAAAACACCCTTGAATTTTTTCAAGGGCGTTTCGCTAACTAGTTTTTAGCCGTTTTTAACTTGAAATAGTCTTTTAACGCATCTACTTTATCAGTATGTTCCCAAGGTAAATCAATATCAGTTCTGCCAAAATGACCATAAGCAGCCGTTTGTTCATAAATCGGTCGTTTCAGGTCAAGCATTTTAATAATTCCAGCGGGTCGAAGATCAAAAGTCTTTCGAGTTGCTTCAATCAATTGTTCTGAAGAAACCTTCCCCGTCCCAAAGGTATTAATATCAATGGAAACTGGTTTGGCAACTCCAATTGCATAAGCTAATTGAATCTCAACTTGATCAGCTAAACCGGCTGCGACAATGTTTTTAGCAATATAACGAGCGGCATAACTAGCTGAGCGATCAACCTTAGTTGCGTCTTTTCCGGAAAAGGCACCACCACCATGATGTGCATAACCACCGTAAGTATCAACAATAATCTTTCGGCCGGTTAAACCAGCATCACCCTGAGGGCCGCCAATGACAAAACGACCAGTTGGATTAACTAAATAACGCGTTTTGTCATCCAAATAACGACTAGGAATGACCTTTTTAATAATTTGCTCAATCACATCTGAACGAACTTGTTCCAGCGTAACACCTTCATCATGTTGCGTACTTAGAACAACAGTATCGACACGAAATGGCTTATCATCGTCATCATATTCAACGGTCACTTCAGCCTTGGCATCAGGACCAAGATAAGGGATGGTGCCGTTCTTACGTAACTCAGCCTGTTTTTGCATTAAGTGATGAGCCAATGAAATTGGTAGTGGCATTAATTCTGGTGTTTCATTAATGGCATAACCAAACATCAACCCCTGATCACCGGCACCAATCTTATCTAATGGATCGGTTTGTCCATGACGTTCTTCTAAGGCATCGTCAACTCCTTGGGCAATATCAGGTGATTGTTCATCAAGTGCAACAATGACGGCACATGAATCGCCATCAAACCCATAACGACCATCAACGTAACCAATTCGTTTGATCGTATCACGAACGACTTTTTGAATATCGACATAGGCACTTGTGGAAATTTCACCAAATACGAGAACCAATCCGGTCGTAACGGATGTCTCACATGCAACTCGTGCATCTGGATCTTTTGCTAACAACGCGTCTAAAATTGCATCACTGATCTGATCGGCAATCTTATCCGGATGTCCTTCTGAAACTGATTCCGAAGTAAATAAATGTCTTTCACGCATTTTATTTTCCCCCTACTTATTTTTTAGGTTACAAGGCTTCTTCACGTCCAGCGCGAATCCTATCGGGAACTCATAACTTTTCCATATTATCACAGATCTTTTTGTTTTGGAACCTAAAATTTGAGTTAAAACCGTGTCTGCCATCAGATTTCAATCAGATTCAACCCGAATTGATAATTTCAACATTTGATTTAAAATATTAAACATCAGTTACTTTTGACACAGCTTGACTTAATCCCCTCCAAGTTATAGTAAACTGTTATTCAGAACTGTTTAAGGGGGGCTTCATTGTGATCGCAAGGTATGCCAGTCAAATTCAATTTGGCATTCGAACGTTGATGTTATTAGCTATCTGGATGTTATTTTCAAATATTGCATTCTCACAATTCTTTCTCAATCATGAATTACTAAAATTAGGATTATTGGGGTTACCACTTGCTGCTTTATTCTGCTTAATCGTTACCTCAAAGTTTAGTCGCTTGTCACTGTTTTTGTGTGATACCTTTATTTGCATTTTGGGACTTTTCTTTTATGTCAACAATCACTTGGCTGATGGGCTGCTTCTCCTAATTGATTTTGGAGCAGCTAACTTACTTGCGTTAACCCACCTGGTGGACGAGCCCCACTGCCAGTGGATTATTTACGGCGTTATTAATGGCAGTGGTATCGTTTTTTTGTTCAACATTTCCTACCACCATTATTTTTCATTAGTATCGTTAATGTATATTACGCTCTTAATTTTTGCCAATATTTTTTTCTCATTTCCTGCATTTATGAAAAAAAACAACCAATCTTCATTGTGGGCAATTCTGGTAGTCATTTTGATCATTTGCTTCTCCTTAAGCATCTCCTTTACCCGAATTTTAGGGATATCCATTATTTTAGCATTCTATTTATTTTTTGAGTTGCGGGCTCATGCACAAAATGAAGATAAGCATCAAAATATTTCCCTATTTTGTCAATTATTATTTGCGTTGATTACTTTTGCTTGAAAACTCATCCTCACTAAATCTTATATTTTGGTTAATAAAGTTAATTTTGATAAAAGATGATTTCATTTTTCCGTATCACCTTCTATTAACGTGATACCATGACTTGGAGCAATAAAAACGGGGCGGTGAGATTCATTGAACATAAGAGTCGTTGGCGACATTCGGGTTGGTAAAATTCAACCTTCATTGACGGGAAATGCAATCGTGGATGATGCACTCATTCAAAATTTTTGTGATCAATTAAAAAATGGTATTCACTCAATTAGAAGATCAATTAACGTAGTCGCCGAACATTTCTTCGATCCAAGTGTTCCGACAAATGACATTATTCTGATGGATGATCGCATTCTTAACAGCTTACCAGACGAACTAATCGCCGATTTAAAAATTATTGATGTTAGTCATACCGATATTGTCCGGGGAAACGTCACCAATGCGCTGAACGCTCTACGACGATACGATAATGGTGAACCAGTAAAAAGTCAGGGAAAATAATCCAGCTATTATCATTCAAGTCCAAAAATGAGAGTGGGACGAAAGGCGGTTACGCGGCAGGAAGTTGCCTTTTGGCGCACGTTTCCATTCGGTAATAATCGTAATTACACAAAACGGGACTGGGACAAAATTACTTTTGTCCCAGTCCTATTTATATATATATACAAACAAAATCAACAGACAGCCAACGATTTAGCCAAGTTGGCGTTAATCTAAGACAACATTTAAAACCGCTTTTTAATCTTCAAATAGAGAACCATTCCCAAGACAAATAGTAACGTTAATATTAACGTATCAAACCACGCTTCTGTTCGACCTGCAAATGGTAATTTAACATTCATCCCATAAAATCCCGAAATAATTGGCGGGATTGCCAGAATCAACGACCAGACAGTTAAAAATTGCATTGTTTGATTCAATTTATTATTCAAAATATTACCAAATGCCGATTCGGTTTCGCTCACGACATCACCTTCGACATCGAACATTGTTTGGCACTGCTTATATTCAACAATCAGGTCGGCAATCTGCTGATTAACTTTAATTCCGCCTGTGGCCATTAAATTACTTCGGCCCTT
Organism: Lentilactobacillus diolivorans DSM 14421; assembly: GCF_001434255.1. Classification (GTDB taxonomy): domain Bacteria; phylum Bacillota; class Bacilli; order Lactobacillales; family Lactobacillaceae; genus Lentilactobacillus; species Lentilactobacillus diolivorans. Next base: position 167,817 of record NZ_AZEY01000090.1, on the reverse strand, counting down.
CAAGATTCCCTGTAAGTCTTGAAGCGCAATGAGATTTCCTGCCGTAGCCGATCGTAGGTAGACTAAGTTCGTTTTCAATATCGATAAGGCATCCAAGTTGCGATTGCTAATCCCCCGACCGCGAATTCCTTCCAACTTCTCAGCTTTCTGACTAATCTCATCAAGATTGTCAAAATAAGGTGACAGGATAGCAAGTAAAGCTGAAAAAATATGTTCACTTATCTCAGAAACCCCTGAGTCGTCTGCAATTTTAATTAATTGCGATTGTTCCAGGCCATGACATACTGTGATGAGCACCCGGTTATCAAAACCAATGAAGATGGGAACGGTGGTTGTGTTGTTTCCGGAATGGTTGGTCAATGCTCGAATTACCAACACACCAAAATCGGTTAAATCATCGTAGTTGGCTCGCGGCTGTTCATGTTTGTCCAGCATGTAGTTTTTAAATTTTCTTGGCAACTGATAGTTATCAATCACATCACTTAACTCTGATTCTTTCGGCTCAACAACCTCAATCCAAGTATATTGCGGCAATTTATGAATTTTTATCATTGTCTTTCCTCACATTTTTCTACACTCGTTACTCATTAGTGTAAGGTCAATGACAAGTGATTTCAACTTAACCCGGTCATTTTGAGAAAGACGATTTTCTTGAAATAATTTGATAAATAATTAACATTATTCCAATCGAAATTAATGAAATAATCATTGCAATCCGCGTGGCTGAGCTGATTAATAAAAAGCCAAGAATAAAAATGAAGAATGCTAAGCTTAAATAATCAGTAACCGGATATCCGGGCATCGAAAATGTCTTGGTCCCCTTAGGATGCTTACGGCGATATTTAATGTGAACAATAATTAAAACTACCCAGACGACTACAAAATTAATCGTTGAAACACTGGAGACTAGATTAAAAACACCTGCTGGAATAAAATAATTCAAAATAACGATAATGAGCAAAAAGGCCGTTGAAAAATTGAGCGCAATATTCGGAACCCCATTTCGACCGAGCTTCGTTAAAAATGACGACGCATTTCCCCCCATGCTCAAGGCGTACATCGTCCGGCTGGTGCTAAATAAGCAACTATTAGTAGCCGAAACGGCCGCTGTTAAAACAACGAAATTCAAAATACCGGCGGCACCAACGATTCCTACACCTGAAAAAACTTGAACAAACGGACTGGCAGTGGTCGTAATTTTATTCCATGGAAACACACTCATAACGGCAATCATTGATCCAATGTAGAAAAGGCCAATCCGAATTGGTAGACTGTTAATCGCTTTGGGCAAATTTTCCTCTGGGTTATCTGTTTCACCAGCGGTTAGCCCAACCATTTCAATCCCCACAAAAGCAAACACGACCATTTGAAATGACATCAGGAAACCGTGAAAACCAGTTGGGAAAAAGCCGCCGTGAGAAACCAAAAGCGAAAATGAAGCTGTTGAGGTTGCTGTTTTTACTTGAAAAATCGCTAAGCCAAATCCAACCACCACCAATAAGATAATCGCAACAACTTTGATCATAGAAAACCAGGATTCTAATTCCCCGAACAAACCAACATTTACGAGATTTGCAGCAAATAAGCAAAGCAAAATAATCAGTGGCGGAATCCATTGTGGGACAGCCGGGAACCAATATTTAATATAGATTCCGGTTGCAGTTAAATCAGCCATTGCCAGACTAATCCAGCAGAACCAATACGTCCATCCAGTCACAAATTCCCAACGGTCTCCTAAATAAATTTTTACAAAGTCCAGAAACGAGTGCTTACTTGTATCGGAAAGGAGTAATTCACCAATGCCCCGCATCAGCAGAAAGCAAAAACAGCCTACAATGAGATACGACAAAATAATCGATGGTCCCGATGTATGAATCGCCGATCCAGAACCAAGAAACAAGCCGGTTCCAATTGCGCCGCCGATAGCAATCATTTGAATATGTCGACTTTTTAATGAACGTGACAAACGATTTGGTGCTTTACTTTTTTCCATTTCCAATTTCCTCCTAAAAATTCGTCAAAAAAACGCCCCCAGTACCAACTACAGTACTAGGGGCGTTATGTATTAAACGCGGTTCCACCCAATTCCACAATTCGAATATGAATTGCCTCTCATGCAGATAACGGATGCAGCCAATTAATTAATTGCCATTTCGAATGCTGACTTTCAGCAACATCAGCTCTCTGTTTAATAACTATAAAGTATACGTAACAAACTTAAAATGTCAACCCACTTTCTGAACTATCTTTTAGTTTGGCAGAAAATTGTCCGGCTTTTATTCGAAATGATTGGATAAATAAGTTGATATTTTGATTAAATACGTGTAGGTTATAGACAATAAAAGTTGTTTTTACTTTTAACTGTTAGGAGGATTTTTTATGACATCACATACTGCACTGTTAATTATTGATTATACAAACGATTTTGTTGCCGATAAAGGTGCATTAACTTGCGGAAAAGCCGGACAAGACATTGAGCCTCGAATCATTCAGTTAGCCGACAAATTTGTTAAAGACGATGACTGGGTTATTCTACCAACTGACGTTCATACACCAAACGATCCTTATCACCCGGAAACTAAATTATTTCCGCCACATAATGTACGTGATACATGGGGACGGGAATTCTATGACGATCTGGCAGATTGGTTCAAAGTCAACCAAGATCAAGATAAAGTCTACATGTATGATAAAACTCGTTACAGTGCTTTCGCTGGCACAGACCTTGATCTACGCTTACGGGAACGTCATATTGACACTCTCCATTTAGTTGGCGTCTGCACTGACATCTGTGTGCTGCATACTGCGGTCGATGCTTACAACCTTAATTACCAATTAGTGATTCACAAAAATGGTGTGGCCGGCCTAACACCAGCAGGCAAAAAATGGGCACTCAACCATTTTGAACATGTCCTTGGTGCTAAAGTAATTGATTAATTTTTGACCTTTGCAAATTGTGAACATTTAGTGTTTAATGGTCTTCAGAAGACAAAATACTAGCTCGACTGGTCAGACATAGCAATGTGTTGGGCTGTAATTTTTGTACTAAGGAGGATCATTATGACTAATAAATTGCCTAGGTACAATAATGAGCAATGGGAACACGCTAAAGATGCCGTTCTACAAGAATATGAGGACTATAAACAAACTCTGCGTCAGCAAGGGGTTGATTATACGATTAAAAATGCGCGTAAATTGCTGATATACCAAGACCTTGTTGCTGAGTGGCAACATAAGCTTGGCACCGTAATTTCGGATCTTGAGGATAATGTATTTGCACTAACAATTTTTGATGATCTTAAAAAACGCAAGCCGAGCTCATTGCTTGCACGTGGTTACACACATATTTCCAATTGGCCTGATTTCAACCCAACTGCATTAGCATTATGGTTGGAATTAGAGGAAGACGAAGCGATGGCTTAATGTTTGGCAATTATTAAACCAGAGTGGGCCAACAAACGATTAGATCCCAGAATATAAGCCCCTAACTTGATATTCCTGATTTTGGAATGTTAAGTTAGGGGCTTATATGGCCGGGGTCTGCTTGCTGGCGCACGTTTTCACTCGGTAACAATCGTGATTACACAAAACGCAGAGCGGGACAAAAGGCGTTTAACTTCCAGAATGTAATTGAATTATCCGAATATGCTCTGAACGGAATAGTTGGATAATTCGGTTACACGGCCGGAAGTTGCCTTTTGTCCCGCGTTTTCGCTCGGTAACAATCGTGTTTACACGAACAGAGGCTGGGATAAATGACTATTGTCCCAGCCTCCATTGTTTTTGTAGTCACGACTATTACCAAGCTAAGCGTTTTTTGCCTTAGATTGTTTATCGCCCACTTTATTTATCTTTCTTCTTATCCGTCTTGCGATTCTTTTTCAGGAATTCATCACGAGTTTGTAAATCCTTAATATTAATTTTAATTTCTGTTGGCTTCAAATCTGTCATTTCAGTAACGGCTTGATTCAATTTCGACGTGATCTTATTGAAGACATTAGGAATTGATTTACCGTACTCCAACACTGCTTCCATCGCTAGTTTAACTTCTTTTTCATCGTTATCCAGATCAACTTTAACGCCCTTGGTGGGGTCGGTTTCATCGCTAAAACGATCGGTTACCGAATCAAGAATGTTTCCTTCTAATGACAGTACCCCATCAACATCTCTCACAGTATTACCAGCAATTTTTCCCAATACATCATCTTCATATGTTAAAACAGTCGTTAAACCAGAATTTCTATTTTCTTCAGTCATTACGATCATCCTCCTAAAATATATTGGATTTTTATTTTACCCGGTCATCCGTTACTTCGTTGGCAATATCATCTTTTTTTCGAGTGCTTTGTTGTTCCCATTCTTTTTTAGTTAGAACATCATTAATATTCAGATTAATTTCGACAACGTCCAAGCCCGTGTAGTTTTTGATTGCCCGCTGCGTTTTTGTGCAAATTTCATCAAATATTTGACGCGCATCCGCACCGTATTCAATTGTTGCTTCCATATCAAGGGCAACCTGCTTTTCGCCAACTTCAGCATCAATCCCCTTTGTCGGATCAGTCGTTTTTGAAAAACGATCAGTCAACTCGCTGATCATTCCGCCATCCAATGATAAAATGCCATCAACATTTCGGCATACCAGGCCGGCAATTTTTTCAATAACGCCATTTTCGAATGTTAATTTTCTTGTTAAGTCCGTTTTCGTAATCGTTGCATCCATTTTTAATGACCTTCTTTCAAATAATTAAGTTTTGTTGGATTCGTTTCTAATCTCCGATTCACAGTTGCGTCATTTGGTGTTGCATTATTCGAGATTAATTCATGTTAATTATCACTTACCAATTGACTAATGAGATTCCGAAGGCCACCAAATTTACCAACAACTGCACCAACCATTAATCCCAGAACCGTTAGTGCAAGGACCAGCAATACACCACTGAAATTACCAAATACCCAAACAATCCCGCAGATCATGCCAATTGCACCGCCGTACGTCATTGATTTCATTGCTTTCCTCCTTAAACCACCCGTGGCTTTCCGCGTTGCTTGTTCGCAATCTCCGAATAGGGCTTCATTTTTACCTTTACTTTTTTTACAGGGACATCCATTAAGTTTTTCATTTCATTGACCACAATTGCTTGAAGTCGCTCTCCTAATTCAACCAGATCTTGATTATTCTTTTCAACAACTGATAATTTGACCTTTGATACCCGGTTCTTACGTTGTAGGTGAACGTGGGCGTCAACATCCGTGACTAAACCACCAGCCATAACCGCTTCCTGCAAGGACTTTTCAACTGCCCGTTTAGAAAGGGTTAATTTTCCATGCGACGAATAAAAATCTAATTGATCAGCTTTTTTGGGTGCCAGCACAATTAATAGCATTGCCATAATCCAGCCAATTCCCAAAATGGTACTGATCGTGATCACACTAATCAAGATCCAAGATTCCGACGTCTGAATTGTCACAAGTACTGCCTTTGATAAATAATCAATTGGCATCACAGCTCCTAACAACCAGATTGTCTGGACCATCCCAAGAATACTCACAATCATGATTAACAGTTTAGTAATTCTGCTCACAACTAAACCTCCTCTCGATCATTCTAAAGACTAGCTTGCCAGACCACGAGTAATGAGTGAGACAACCAGTACCAGAATAACTGCGCCAACAATAGCAGGAAAGATTGCAATTTCGGCCAGTTGAGGTCCCCAAGTTCCTAATAACGCCTGTCCAAGCCATGCGCCAATCAAACCACCAACAATGTTGCCGATCCAGCCCATTGGCATGTCCCGACTTGTAATTGCTCCGGCAAGTGCTCCAATCACACCACCAATAATCAATGTCCAAATTAAGCTGAACATAGTAATCATCCTTTCTGTTATAGAATTCAAATCATTAATAGCTCTTTGGCTATATCTACATTCTACAATAAGTTACATCTTATTGTGTGAATAAGTTATGAAGAAAGCTTGCACTTTTCGTGTCATGCTTACCACGTGATTTTGGACATTACTTTAAACAGTAGGATACAAGCTTTAGAAGACTTACAAATGAAGAACAGGTCGGTTTGAGTAGATCATAACTGCAATTGCACAAAAAATGAGGTTGGGATAATAATCGTTTTGCCAGTCGCTGTTAGTGTAAACTCAACTGTTAACGAGAAAAATGCGGGACAAAAGACAACCTTCCGACCGTGTCACCAAATTGTCCCAATACTCAACCCGGGATATCTCGTTGAACTTTTACTTAGTAAAAATGTGAACCAACAAACAGACCCCAGAATATAAGCCCCCTAACTTAACATCCCAAAATCGGGAATATCAAGTTAGGGGGCTTATATTCTGGGGTCTAACCACTGGCTGGGTTTACCCTGGTTCTTCGCTTAAACTTTAATTATTTTTTTGCGAGCCTTCTTCTCCAGGCAATTTAATTAGACTATCAATTTATCCACGTAATCACACCATTTAAAACGGCAATTAAAAAGATCAGAATAAACATGATAATATGAAACCGTTTGTGCATCACAAATAAAGCCAAATATTCCCGAATAACAGCGTTGGGCAAATAATAAAAAGGCGTTGGTGCCCCAATACCATAAGCTTTTAAGCCAACTCGGTCTGCTAAAATTCCTGCTCTCATCGTATGGAAGTTATTGGTTACAAAAACAACTTTACTTTGATCATTACCACCATCGCTTTTAATCAGTTGTTTTGAAAATTTCATATTTTGAAACGTGTTGACTGACTTATTCTCAATTAACGTGTCCTGGGCCGAGGCACCATGTTGAATCGCATATTTTTGCATTGCTTCAGCTTCTGGTAGCTTTTCGTCACCACCCTGGCCGCCGGAAAAAATAAGCTTGGGATGTTTTTGTGTTTCGAAAATTTGCTGACTATAAAAACTGATTGCCGTATTAATTCGATTTCCAAGCAACCGACCTACTTTATAACCATCAACCAAACCGGCCCCCAGCACGATAATGTAATCTTTATTTTTCTTTGGAAAATACCATCGATAAATAAACATCGATGTTAATGTATTCCAAACGGTAAGCAATATGTAAAAAATAATCGTCGAAAGCAACACGTTAATAAATACTTTAATTGGTTCAGGCGCCTTAATTGGATCAAAAAAGAATAACACATCAACTAAAATAACCCCAACACCAGTAATTAATGTTAACGAACTTGCCAAACTGTGTCCCTCTCGCCGCCAAACAACAATTGCGTTAGCAAATAGAAAAATAAAGCTTAGTGACAAACCAACGAAAATAATAATGGCAAGAATAACAATTAAAACGCCAACAATCGTACCAATAAGCACACTATTTGTTAGAACAATAGTTTCTAACAGTAGTGCCAGAAAAAATAATAAATTTAGATTTACTAACCACCCGATAAATGAAGAATTACGTTTCCGAATTAAATATGCCCCAAGCGTCACTAATAATACAACTTGAATCAACGCAAGAAAATAAGGAACCCAGTTCATTAGTAAACATCTCCTTTTATTTAATTATTAATTATCCTTGGATTGAGATTGAAAATAACGATTACCCAACAATGCAGGAAGTCGCCTTCATCAACCATTGTTTCTCGTTTCAATACATCAATCACTTGATATAAAAAATCATGGTTTTACACTTTTAAACAGTGCTAAATTAATTTGTAACGTCAAAATAACGCCGTTCCATTTTAATCTTAACCGTTAAAAAAAGACTGAAACAAATCCTCAGTTTGTCTCAGCCTCTTGCAGACGTGGTGAATAAAACGTGACTATGACTGCCCTTGAGTTTCAGGATTGCGCTTATTCATTTCATGAGATGAAAAATCCTTTATAAAATTAAGAATCTCTTTGACCTTATCTTCCCCATAACGGTGAATCCAATTATCGAATCTTGCCGTTATCAGATCATTGACATTCTTTTCAACATCTTCACCACTTGGTGTTAGATGTAAGTATAATCGACGGCGGTCACTTTCAGCCGGCTTCTGAAAAATATAGTCATGCTGAAGTAGTACCTTAATTTGACGTGAAATTGCACTTCGCGTTACTTTACGTTCACTTGCAATATCCATCAAAGAAACATGGTCACGTTCGGCAATCGTATGCAAAATCAAATATTGCTCAAATGATAATCCGTACTTAGTTGCCGGTTCAGAAACAAAATTATCTAAATACTTTAAAGAAGATAGATAAACATCAATTGCTTCTTTCAATAATTCCTCGTTTGTCTTACTCATTTCCCTCACCATTCCCCATTAATTATTAATATCGATACTGCACTAATTATATATTGTCTGTACCTTAGTAGCAACTGTATGCACATCCTTTTGGGCCTTTTTTTCCAATAATAGCTTATAATTTAAACTAATAAGATCATTTAGGAGATCATTATGTCAGAGACAACAATTTCGTTAATCCACCAAGTCGAGCTAAAAATTTTTAAACGATTCAAACAAATTGTCCAGCAGTACGAAATCCCATACATCGCAATGGGCGGCACGTTATTGGGTGCAGTTCGTCATCATGGCTTTATTCCATGGGATGATGATATGGATGTTGGAATGCTGCGAGATGATTATGAAAAATTCTTACAGATCTGTTCAGCTGAATTCCAAAATGATTCATATTTTTTACAAACACCATGGACAGACGAAAATTACGCCCTAAGCTATGCCAAAATTTTGGACAGGAATACATACATCGAAGAGAAGAACAACGTTAATAACGCACGTAAAGGCGTATTCTTGGATATTTTCCCCCTAGATAAGATTCCTGCTTCACCTTCCCGCCAACGTCATCAAATTATCCAGATGCGCAGGCTGGATAGTCGGATTTATCTTAAGCTGCGTTATAATGTAATTGATAATCCGATTAGAAGACTTCAAAGTTCCTTATCTCCAGAACAAATATTAGCTGCCTCACAATTCAAAAACCAGCGCCAACAAGTGATGACTCAATTCAATAGTAAGTTAGCTCTCACAGATTTCAAGAATTTGGCCTCACAATACGCCTACGATAAAGAGATAATCTCTCAAGACCAATTGGAGAATACGATGGCACTACCCTTTGAGAATACGCAAATAACCGTTCCAAAGGACTTTGATACGATTCTTACCAACATTTATGGCAATTACCTACAATTACCACCAGTTAATCAACGAAACGATAAGCACATTGCCAGACTAATCATGGATAACCAAGAGTTTGAAGGCTAGCCATTTGCTTGCAACGGGTGATAATATTTGTTAGTTTATTGACAATAAAAACATTTAAGATTGAAGGTGTTTAATATGTTTGATCCAAACAGTTCACGATTTGCGAGTTTTAGTATTGTGTCTTCTTTACCAGATCGGGCAATAGATAATGTTTGGTTTATTATTGACAATGATCTTCAGGGAGTTTTTCCACTATCTAATTTAGTGACTTTTAACCTCATTAATAATGATGGTAAACTCTCCTATGATTTTATTCAGGGAAATGAGTTGGTGGCAACATTTGATTCACCGTTCCCATATGATAACAGTTTTCCTAAATCACTGGTGGTCTATGACAGTGGTAATCGACAAATTATCGCAACACCGTCAGAAATTAACATCTGAACCCGACCACTTCTTTAAATAAGGATCATTGAATTAATGAAAAATACCAAGAAACAGTCAAAAACCGTTAATTGATCTTGCTACCTAAATTTACAGTAGCTCGGTTAATTAACGGTTTTTATTGTCAGTCGCTTAAAACACTAGTCCGACCACTTTATCATTTAAACGGTCATCATAAACAAAAAGAGATTAAAGCAAAATTACTTTAACCTCAATCAGAAATTCTATTACTGCTCCGGCTGGGTTCGAACCAGCGACCTCTTGATTAACAGTCAATTATTCTACCACTGAACTACGGAGCAAAAATATTGTTTTGGCAAAATTGCCATGTATTATTTATACCATAATACTAAGGATGTGACAAGTAAAAAATGTATAAAAAAAGATTTTTAAAATTTGATAAGACTTAAAAATCTTC